>CAVPQS010000030.1:0-51335 GCA_963707485.1 uncultured bacterium | reverse complement strand
GGTACGAAGAGCTGAACGACAAAAAGTGAGGGCGACCCGGTTTGGGTCGCCCTTGCTGCTCTCATAGTCGTTAGCATTTTGATTCAGCGGCGCACAGTCCTTTGCGCGTCCGTTGGAAGAACTTGGTCAGCGCTTTCCGATAGATTAGCTACTTCGCTTCGGTCCCAGAAAGGAACAACGCACCTTGCCTCAAAGCTCTATCGTTTGAATTTGATTTCTTGGCTGATTCTAGCGTGCAAACTGTCTCGTCAATGAAGAAGTTTGCATGACTGTCGCTCAACTCGCCCAATACACGCTTCACAGTGTCCGCACTATGCCCCCCAAGAAACCGAAATGCCGATACGGCAAGATATTCTCGGTTCATTTCAAAAGTCAGCCATTTACGCTTTAGCGCTTCGGCGGTAAATCCAGTCGTATTTGATCCGCCAAAAATATCAAGAACAACATCGCCCTCGTCGGTCAGCATCTTGATAAAAAACGCAGGAAGTTCCGCCGGGAATCGAGCCGGATGTCGTTCAAACCCGAGTTCCTTGCAGAGCCGGAAATAGCTTGAATTGCTGTCTGTATTCGGTATAGATAGAAGGTTAGAAGGAATTGCCCCCCCATTATCCTTACCGAAGCCCGTGCTTATGTCGTGGCCGGAGGGTCGTTTTTTCGGCGTGTAGAAACTCTCAGGGTCTTCAATCAACTTCTTCATTCGGTCAGAGTATGGGGATAGCACTTTCCGAACATCGGCTTTCGGAAGGCCGGTCTTACTAAACCACCACACAGTGTTGACTGAGTCCTTTACCCTGATTTTTCGTTTGTTTACCCATTCAATTGGTGACGGCAATTTCGCAGGATTGAACCAATAGAAATCTTCGGCTAAGTGAAACCCGATATCATCGCAAAAAGCCAGGAGTACGCGAAAATTATAGAGAGGTAATTCGTCTGACCCGCGAACGTCAAGCTCAGCGCATCCGGATTGAGAAAACGCAAATCTAAAATTACGTCCTCAAAATCCTGATCGCCGCCCTCAGCGAGATCTTCGAACGCAATGACATAGTGCCCGACCTCGCCGGTCGAGAACACCTTGGCATGGTCGAACGCATCCCAATTGTAGGGATTTTGCGTGTACCAGATGTCATCATAAAGCGTCGGCCCGATGAAAATTCCCGCCGAATCCGCCAATGTCGGAACCGTTACAGTCGCACCGCCAACACTGCCGGCAGCGAACAACTCCGTTCTCGTTCCGGTCTGGTCCTTGAGATACCAGCCGATCGGCGAATTCGAGGCCGAACCCTTATACTTGAGTACAACTTCCGCTTGCGTCGCGTTTGCCTGCGGCATGAAAACGGAAGCGTCGATTTCATCTGTAGCTACATTAATTGAGTAACCGAAAGTGCTGAGAAGATCCTGAAGTGTTGGACCGTCAAGAGCAGTCTTTGCTCTTAATGAATCACTCCAAGGGTACTCGCCTCCGGCTGCGTAGGATTTGCTTCCAATCAGCGCCAGACAAAGTACTACAATCGCAATGAGACTTGGGGATTTCACAATGGCTCTCCGGTGTTGGTGGAAGACCACATTCTCGCGTTTTTGTTCCAGCTATGCGGTTACAGCCGGTACCTTTCTTCAAAAGTATAGAATGATCTTGCTCGGCTCTCCAGTATTGTATAGAGCACCGCGAGAAGTACACATACGCAGACGAACGAAATATATGAAAAGGGGTCAGAAAGTCAAGGGGAATCGGGGCGGCCGGCCTGTACCATTTCAGGGCATCAAGCTCGATACAGACACGCGGCGCTACTGATCTTTGGATTTTACTGATTAATGTATTCGTTTGCACCCCTTGTCGTTACAGTTTGCGCTTACCCTTCGAAGTTCTCGTCGTAATCCTTCGTCGATCCCGCCCGTACCTGCCTCACTACATGCGGTATCATAAAACGTGACAATTCAACTCTCTGTTTCGCAGCCATCTTCCCTGTCTCATACAAGTTGATTAATCGCGCCGGCGTCAGTTGCGAAACGTCCTGCCAGATTCCAGTGTTCTTTAAATACGCCTCCAGTTGCTCGCGCTGCGGCCTTTCCAATTTATTGCTGTTCGTCGGCAGACGAAATGTCTCGTTGATTTTGACATTTAGTGATCGGCTCGATCCATAAACTCTCACCATTCCGAATTGCTGCGCATAGCGCACAATCTCCGCCTCCAGCAGTTCCATCTCTTCTTCGATCGCTGTGATTTGCTGCTTGAGTTCGTAGCGCCGCTGGTGCAGTTCGCTATACCTGTCCGCCAGCGCGACTCCCTCGTCCTCTTTGAATTCCTTCGGCGGCAGCGGCAGCACCTGCGCCAGATGTTTTTTCGCCGGACAGATATCAAAAAACGCGCACCAGTCACACAGCGCCGATTCGCGGAATGGAAAATCTCCCGTCTCAATCGCCATCTCGACTTGGTCGATCAACTGAATGGTCTCGGCCTTCAGTTTCTGCAGGTCCGATTTCTTTCTGACCGACTTCACTTCCTCGTCAAACAACAGATAGTGCCAAATCAACTCGACCTTCTCTGTGTTGTCCCACATCTTCTGAATGCCGATCTGATACAACGCCAGTTGCCGGTCACGGTCAGCCTCTTCCTTTGTTGGCAATTTGCGTTTAGTCTTGTAGTCGCGAATTTGCCAGACACCCTCGGGAGTTTTCGATATCCGGTCAATGAATCCCTGGATTCGATACCGGTCGCCCTCGTCCAGCGACAGGTACACTCGCTGCTCCAACGCAATCGTCTTCTCGGAGTCGAAGGGATAATACCGCTCCCAATACCTGCTCAGCGCCTCATGCCCCTGTTGATAGTAATCCTGCAGCGTGTACTGCTTCTTGACGATGAAAATATCGTCGTGCTTTTCCTTCTCCCACAAATTGAAATAGTATTTGAGCAGCTCGTCTTTTTCCCACAGCTTCCCCATCAATTTGTGCTTGTAGAGTTCTTCCAAGACGTCATGCACCCGCGAGCCCAAAAATGCTTCAATTGAATCCCGCTTGGGAATTTCCACCTTGTCGATGTATTGGAATTTGAACTTTAGCGCGCACGACTCAAACGTCTCCAGCCGCGAATGTGAAAATACCATTCCGCGTCCCGACATCTTACAGCTTCCCCGATCTCAGAATCGCAATCACCAGCCAGATCCCCAGTACTCCCGCAGCCACGAATCCCGCCAGTCCCAATACTGGAAAACCATAAACCATTATGCCGGAATCCTTGGTCATCACCAGCGAGGAGCCGACAATTATCGCCGCAATGATCATCGAAAACGCCAGTCGATTCGAAGCTTTTTCGAGTTCGACAATCAACCGCTCCAGCCCCCGATGCTGCAGCGAAACCGACAATTCGCCTTTGCGCAGCTTGCGCGTAATCCGCCGCAGCTCAAACGGCATATTCAGCAGCAACTCGCGCACGTCGCCGAAATACTGCCCGATCTCCGACAATAAATTCTTCGGCTCGAACTTGCGCGTCGACAGCTTCTTGATCGCCGGCATCAGAGCCGTTATAAACTCATACTGCGGATTCAATCTCCGCGCCAGTTCTTCGTAGGTCCCCAGCGCCTTGCCCAGCATCATCAGTTCCGGAGGAAATTTGATTTTATGCGTCGTCAATATCCGAAAAGTCTCTGAGATCAAGTTGCGCATGTTCAACTTCGACAGCGCCACACCGTTAAACTGGTGCAAAAACAGCGACAGATCCGTCTCCAGCGCCACCGGTCGTATATTGTCGCTCAGCAATTCGTGATTTTGGAATACTCGCACCAGCCGCCGTGTGTCGTCGCTCGAGGCCGCTATCAGCAAATCGGAAATCAATTCCAGCGAACTGTGCGACAATCGCCCCATCATGCCGAAATCAACGACCGCGATCCGATTCCCCGGCAAAGCGAACAAATTGCCCGGGTGTGGATCCGCGTGAAAAAACCCGTGCTCGAATATCTGCGTCGCCACCAGTTCCCCGCCAACCTTCGTAATCTCGATTGGATCGATCCCCGCCGCCGCCATTTTGTCAATATCAGAAATCTTGATCCCGTCAATGTAGCTCAACGTCAGCACTTTCGCCGTCGACATATCCCGGAATACTGCCGGAAGCACAATCAGCGGATCTTTCGCGAAATTGCGCGCGAAAATCTCAAGATTGCGCGCCTCGAAACTAAAGTCCGTTTCCTGCCGCGCCGATTTCCAAACCTCATCGACAATCGCCACCGGATCGAATGGCCGCGACTCCGGCACATAGCGCTCAAGCAGCCCCGCCAAATCCTGGAGAATCGACAAGTCCTTCTCCATGATTTCCTGCACGTTCGGCCGTTGGATCTTGACCGCCACCACGTCGCCGTTAATCGTCGTCGCGCGATGTACTTGCGACAGCGATGCCGACGCGCACGGCGTTTCGTCGAACTCAACAAACAATTCTGACAACGGCTTGCCGAATTCCGTTTCGATTATCAGCTTCGCCTCGGCAAACGAAAAGGCCGTCACCTGGTCCTGGAGCTTTGTCAATTCAATTGTCAAATCCGGCGGGATCAAAAACGGCCGCGTCGAGAGTATCTGGCCGATCTTGACAAAGGTCGGCCCCAGTTCCTCCAGCGCCATGCGAATCCGCTCCGCCCAATTGAGCGACGCGATCTCTTGATGTCGTGCGAATAATTTCCTGCCCCCGAATTTCAAAATACCGGCAATGTTCATCCGGTCCAGCACTTCGCCAAACCCGTATTTTACCAGCACGCCGATGACCTGGCGATATCGGCCCAAATTTCGATAGGTTTTGTGAAAATCTAATTGCGGCATGCTTCCTCGGACATTGTCTACAAAACGACCGCTGACAAACTAATCAAGTCGCGACCGCCATACAATCACAATCGGCGACTTGACCATGGTCGTTGCCGAGTGGCTGGCTACAGAAAACTGAATATCACCCCGCCTGAGATGACGGTGATTGTGGTCGAAGGATTGCTGTTCACCCGTGATACCTTCCCCTCGACGAAAGGCTGAAACGGCAGCGCGCCCAGTTGCAGCTTGGCCCCGATCACGCCATGAAAGCCAAAAAATGTGTCATCAGACGGTATCTTCAGGGTGACCTCGTCGAATTCACCCAGCGGCCCGGCGTACTCATACGAAAACTTGTGCGCCGCAATACCCCCGCCGATGAATGGCCTCAGCAACGGAAACGGAAACACATATTTGACCGTGCCATGGTAGTCAACGTTCTTAGCCTCGACTTGCACGTTCTCTCCGAATATGACCCGCTCCTGCGTGTCTTTCGACCAGTCGGTCCCGAATTCCACGTCGATCACCTTGGCGCCGACTTTGACGAACAAACCGTAAGCCGTAAAGTCCGAAAACTTCGCGTCCCCTAACTTCAATCCCGGATTATCATACTTCGTCACCTGCCCCAGTTTTCCCCCGATGCCGAAACCGGTCAAAGCGAATGCGTGGCTATTTACTCCAATCACGATGATCGCGAAGATCAGCGCTCTACTCGAGATCGATCCGAGTCTCTTCATGTCGTTCTCCGTCCATCAAGGTTATCTTTTGTTACAATACAAAAGGTCAATCGCACCAATTGAACTCCTGCCGTACACAGCCGGTCCGGAGTAGGCCCAGTAACCCCTTATCTTACAATTAATAAACTTTTAGGACAATACACTCGTTGTCTTCGCCGACCAGTTCGTATCGCCCCCGGTAATCTTCGACATTTATCGACTCCATCGATCCAAGTTGCGTGTGGATTACGATGTACTTGACGCCCGCCTCAGTCAACTGCCGCTTTTGCACCGCTAAATCGTCATATTCCAATCGATCCTCAAGCGACCTACCGACCTTCCGCGTCGCCGCCCCGTTCACCATCGGCAAACCGTGCAGCGTCTGCTCCATCATGCTTCTTGTCGCTATCAGATAACTTAACGGCAAATTTAAGATCGCGCTTTGCGGATCCTTGGCGCCGAGTTCCATCAGGATCGCCGGAGCCGTCACCTTGGTTTGTGCCGAGCAGATTGACAGGAAGTCAACCACGATCAGCAGCGGCACGATAGCCACCACCACGATGCGTTTCCACCCCTCGACATGCCGCTTCATCAGTTCGTTCAATCCCAAACCCACGATGACGCACCAAAACAAATAGACGTAGACAATAAACCGCGCCGGCGCCCGCACATTCGACAAAAACGGCACATACGCAATCAAAGTGTACGGCAGCCCGATCGGCAGCGACTTCCCCAGCACATGCAATTGCGGACCCAGACTCATCACCGTAAACGCCGCCATGCCCAGCCACCACTTCGCCGACTCGCGCAACGTCCGCCGGAACACAATAATCACGAGGATAATCGCCGCTATGCCGAGATAACTCGTCGCCTCGGCGGCATTACCCGTATAAGCTTCATTGATCTTCCGTATAATTTGCCAACGACCGGTCCAATGCTCTGTCCCCGGAACAAAGAATCCCAATGCATCAACTACAAAAGTGTTCCTGCCCCCGACCTCAACCTCAGGACTTGTAAGCCCGATCCGAATCATTTGCCACAGCCACGGCGACAGCACAACCACTGTGACCAAAACGACAACAGACGAACGGAAAACGTAGTCCGGCAACCACCAGCGCCGTTGCTTTAGGCACAGGTAGACATAGCCGAATAACATGAAATAGCCGCCCATAATCATGTAGGTCCAGTCGCCGAGTGCGTTTAGTAGAAAAAATACCGACGCCAGCAGCAGCGACCGCTTGCTTCTGTCACGAATGCAGTCCATGAAATACATCACGAAGAACGGTATGAACTGAATCGTGTTCATGTGGATGTGTTGTTGCGAGCGCAGGAAATGAGTGGGACTAAATGCAAAAATGAATCCGCTCACGATCGCGACCAGCGAATTCCCCGTCAATCGCCGCACCAATAAAAACGCCCCCAAACCCGCAATCGGATATCCGTGCAGCATCACGACATTGAATGCCGCCGCCGGAGTTGAAAAAAACTGAACAAGGTACGAAATCCCCAGATTGTAGAACGACCACGCGAAATAGTAAAGCGACGAACCCTCCGGAAAGTAAATGTAATTTGAATATGTGATCGAGTGGCTCCCCAGCAGATCCGTGTCGAACCCCCACCACAAACTCCACATCCCCGCCATGTTGTCGCCCGGCGGCCCCAATATCGCAGTCCCGAAATTCTTGAATATCGGAAAGAAGTAAACCACCGTCAAAATCGAATAGATGCCCAGCGCCATCCAAACATCGCCGCGAATCAGCGCTGTCTCCCCCTGCTCTGCCTGTTGACCTTGGGACAACTTCACCGGCGCCCTGACCATTTTCCAAAGCAGGCGCCAGAATAGGATTGTCAGTGGAATTCCGAAGAAGATGAACTGCCAGAAAATCAGATCCGCGCGTTTGTGGTAATATTCCAAATCGTGCCGCGTGTGATCGACAAATGATGATATCGGTCTGCCGTCAATGCTTGCTTGATACGCTTCGCGAACATAGTCGTGCGTCCAAAGCGCATGTGCAATCGCCAATAGCCCGAGCACAACCAACAGGATAACAAAGAAGCGCGCAAACTTGCTGCGCCTGAGGTTTTCTGCAATTGTCATGATTGATTAACGGTCACGCTTTTTGCCCCGCCGCCAGCCTGCGGTAGAATTCCTCGTGCTTGCTCACCATCGCCCCGACTGAAAACTTGTCCTCAACGATCTTTCGCCCGGCGGCTCCCATGACTCCAGCCAGATTCAAATCACCCAACAATTTCAGTAGCCGATCGGCGAGTGTCGCGTCATCCTCAACTCCAACCAGAAATCCGTTCACGCCCTCTTCCACGATTTCGTCGTTGCCTCCGACCTTGGTCGCAACGACAGGCAAAGCCGCCCGCATATATTCAAGCAGCGAATTTGAAAATCCCTCCGATGATGACGTCAATACCCCGATCGTCGCGTTCGCTATTGCCGAATGCACATCACTTGTGCTTCCCGGCATCTCGAAATTTCGCTGCAATCCCAGCGAATTTATCAGCGCCTGCAGTTCCAAGCGGTCCGGTCCTTCGCCAATGATCCGAAACCGCGCCCTCGAATGCTGCCTAACCACACGCTCCGCCGCTCGAATCAAAGTCGGAATCGCCTTGACCGGACGCAAATTCGCCACCATCACAATAGTCTCCGGCAAATGGCGGTCCGCCGGCAGCGCCGGTTTCAGTTCCACACCGTTATAGATGACCTCAAACCGCCCCGGCTCGACATTCTCCAACTTGGCGATCGTGTCAACCACCGCCCGCGAGTTCGCCAAAAATCTGAGCGGATAGCGGTTGGCAATCTTCAGGTACATCTTTTCTTTGATTCCATAAGAATATCCGAGATTTCGCCGCGATGAAACAATCGCCTTGATTCCCGCCTCCTTCGCCGCTCCGCCGCCTACCAGATGCGCCTCGACAAAAAACGTCTGCACGACATCCACTTGCTTATTGCGCATCAAATCCGCCAACTGCCGCCGCCGGCTGAACATCTGCGGCATGAACATGCTGTCTACATGCCAGCAGTGTGTCTCGCAACTGAATTTGCCGGCGCGAAAATACTGGCAATCCTGCAGCGTGATGAGAATTGGTTCGAAGGACTTTCGATCGAGGTGGTTGATGATCGTGAGAAGATTATGCTCCGTGCCCGCGCGCCCGTCACCCATCGAGCCGATGACATAAAGTACCACAAGCCTTTTGTTCCACTCCATGACTTGCCGTTCCTACGAGCGGTGTCGGATTATTCCAACCAGAAAACCGTAGCCCAGCGCGAAGTGTATCGTGAAGAATATGAATGGCAAGTATATAAACAAAATCTTCTCCGCCGGCTTGCGCACTATCACCAGCGAAGTCACAAACACCGCCGCCAAATAAATCGCAGCTACGATACTCGCCGCAATCGCCAACTTCTGCGACCACAGCCACAGCAGCGGATAGACAACCGCAAACCCCGTGAATACCGTTGTTATCAACGTGCCGGAACCGAGTGTCGACGGATGCTTGCGGAACAATTTCCATCGCCCGACTCCGTACCGGTACAACTGCACGAACAGCGATGTGATATTTTTGCGCGCCGCATATTCGACCGTCAGTTTCGGCGATATGAAAGCCTTCATTCCCGATTTATCCAGTCGTGTGTTGAATTCGACGTCTTCGCACGCATCAAAAGTCTCGTCGAAATATCCAATCGTCTGAAACACTTCGCGCCGATAAATAGCCCCCGATGATGCTGCATTCACGAAACGTTCCCTGTGCGTGTAAATCGTCGAATTCAACGCATGGCCGAGTCCCGAAGCCCGCGCCAGCGACACCGCGCGTTGAAATAAAGTCTGCGGTTTTAGCGTCAGCGGCTGCGGCCGGCAAAGTGCATCCGCGCCCGAACGCTCGAACAACTCGACCATGTCCGAAACCAACGTTCGCGACGGCAAATGACAGTGACCGTCGATGAACGCGATATACTTCCCGGTCGCCGTACGCGCTCCAATGTTGCGCGCCCGCGATGCTAATCGCCCCGGGTTTTCGATTATCTGGAAATTGGGAAAATCGTCCTTGAATGCGCTCGCCTCAGCAACAGTATTGTCCGTCGAAGCGCCATCGATAATGAGTAGTTCCATTTGCTGAAACGGAAAGTCCTGAGCCCGCAAATCTTCGAGGACACTGCGAATAAACCGGCCCTCATTGCGGACCGGCATCACGATTGTAATTATGACGTTCTTGCTACCAGCAGATTCCATGATAATTATCGCCCATCGCAGCCGGGTTATCGGTAATTCTCACCAGGTCGACAATTTGCCTGTCCTTAATTCCCTTAAGCGCTCCCTGATACTCCGGATCGTCATTTCCAATGACGATTACTTCCGAATTGTGTACGACCTCGGCGATGGAGGTCGCAAACAGCTTTTCTATATGTGGTATTTCCTTCTCTATATACGCTTTGTTCGAACCGAAAATTCGCGCGATATTTACGTTCCGGTCGAAAATTAACAGCTCATATCCCTTGCCGATAAGTCGTTCCGCCAGAAGCACCAACGCCGATTCGCGCAGGTCGTCCGTCCCGCCCTTGAACGCCAAGCCCAAAAATCCGATCCGTTTCTTCTTGAAAGACGTAATCAGTTTGAACCCCTCATTGAGCTGCTGCTCATTCGAAATCGGAATCGCCGTAATCAACGGCGCCCCGAAATCCATCTTCTTGGCCTGGTACAAAAGTCCGCGCACATCTTTAGGCAGGCACGATCCGCCGTAGGCAAACCCCGGACGCAGATACATCGGCGAAATGTTCTGTTTCGTGTCGATCAAAAACAAACGCATCACCTCATGCCCGTCGATTCCCATCTTCCGGGCTATCGTTCCAATCTCATTGCCGAAACAAACCTTGAGTGCGTGGAACACATTGCAAACGTACTTCACCATCTCCGCCGTCCGGATCGTCGTCACTTCGAAAGGCGCGGTCAGGAATGCGAACATCTCCTTCACGACCTCCGCGGCCGCCTCTGATTGTACACCCACGACCGTAAATGGCGGATTAAAAAAATCGTCCACCGATGACGCCTCGCGCAAAAATTCCGGGTTAAAGCACACATCGAAATCGATATAGACCTTCTTGCCGGAGGTCTCCTCCAGGATCGGAATTACCACATCCTCGGTCGTGCCGGGCGGAATCGTCGAACGGTAGATCAGCGTATGAAATTCTTTCTTGTTCTTCAGCGCCTGTCCGATCTTTTCGGTCACGCGCGTCACGTAGTTGAGATCGACGTCGCCATTCTCGCGCGATGGCGTCCCCACGCAAATCATCGAAACTTGCGTGTCATTGATTGCTCCGCGCGCATCCAGTGTCGCTTTCAGGGTCCCGCGACCGACAACGTCCGCCAGAATCTCGCCGATCTTCTCTTCGACAATCGGGCTCTTGCCCGCCATAATCTGCTCGACCTTGTCCTTGTTAACGTCAACGCCGATGACCGTGTGCCCTTCCTTGGCCAGACAGGCCGCTGTCACCGCACCCACATAGCCCATTCCAAATATTGATATCTTCATCTCAGCCTCTGAGTGTTGCCTTGCCGGCGTGTGCGTCTCGAACTGATTGCAGGGCGTCGTAAAGTATCTCGGCCGACCTGCTCCAACCGAAATTCCCGGTTACCAGACGATAACCCGCTTCGGCAATCTTATTGCGTTTATTGTCGTCCCGCAACAATTCCTTTATACTTTCGGCGAACGGCGCCTCGCCGTCCGCGATTACTATATGCTCGCCCGCCGCCAAAGGCAACCCTTCTGCTCCAATCGAAGTCGCAACCACGCATTTTTTCATTGCCATCGCTTCGTAAATCTTAATCCGTGTGCCCCCGCCAACTCGCAACGGCACGATATACAATTGCCCGCCGGCAACATATGACCGGACATCGTCGACCGTCCCAGTTACGGTCACGCCCGCGTCGTTTGCAGCAACCGCCCTGATATCATCGCCCGGTCTGCGGCCAACAACCGCAAAACTGACATCAGCCACGCCCGCTTTGATCAGCGGATAAATCGATTGATAAAACCACCAGAACCCGTCAATATTCGCCATCCAATCCATCGACCCGCAAAACACCAGCCGGTTCTTGACCTCGCCCGGCTGCGGCCGGAAATACTCGACATCGACTCCGGTCGGCAGCACCGTAAAATTTCGCAATCCAAACTCCCCCTTTAACTGTGCTCCATCTTGCTCGGAAACCGTCAGCACTGTGTCGAAAGTGCTGCAGGCCAAAGCTTCGAATCGTTCCAGCCTTTGCTTTTCATAGCCAAAATACAGGCGCTTGAGTGGATTGACTTCTACTTCGTGATACCGGCGCCAAATCATCGTCTCGACATTGTGCTCAAACAGCGCAGTCGAAACCCCACTCACGTATTCACGGCACCACGCCATCTCCAAAAAATCGCAGATCACGACATCGCACTTTTCCGGCGTAGCCAATACCCGCACCTTTTCGATCATCTCTTGCGATATATATTTGTTCACGATATACGGCCGCGGCGACAACAGTTTCGCCAGAACGCGCAGATAAAACCCGATTCCCTGCTTGTTCTCTTCGGGCCGTACTATCGACTCGACCTTAACTCCGTAGCCGCGCAACTCCGCCATGTAGCCCGGATCAAGCTCCGGCGTTACATAGCACAAAAACGTCACTTCGGCGCGCTTGGCCAACTCAGTCAACAGATGCCGCGTCCGAATCTTTCCGCCCGTATCTGCCGGCAACGGAAAATCCGACTTTATCCACAGCACCCTCACACTGCTACCCGCATCGTTTCGTGCGCAACACCTTTGATGAACATCGTGTGCCACAGTTCGAGATTCAAAAGCGTCCATATCTGGTCGGAGTAATTGTACTTGCCCGCTCGGTGTAACTCAAAGTGCTTGGCGATTAATTCCCGGTTCAGGTGCTCGCCGCAGAACGAGTCGTCGCCGAGAATTGTCTTGCTCGCCATGTCGTAGTACTCGTTCGCGAACCAACGCTTGATCGGCACCTGAAATCCTGCCTTCGGACGCGTCAATATCTCTTTCGGAATGTCCGCCGCAAATGCCGAGCGCAATATCCGCTTCGTGTTAAATCCCTTGATCTTCATTTCATCCGGCAGCGAAAATGCGAATTCGACCAACTGATGATCAAGAAACGGCACCCTTGATTCAATCGAAGCCGCCATCGACATCTGGTCCTGCTTCATCAGCAGTTCGAGCAGGTAAGTCTTGATATCCGCATACAACAGCTTGCCCAGCAATGTCGAGTTGTTCGAGCGGTTGAAGTGCTCAAAGTATCCCGCGTAAACATTCTCCACATCAAGTGCATTCCACGCGTTTCCCCGCAGAAGCTCGCGCAATTGCCCGCGCGAAAATGTCGCATAATTGTCCAGAAAGATCGTCTCTAAATCCGCCTCGAGATATACCGTCGTTCGCATCGCCTTGTTTCGCAGCGGGAATTTGTACGGCAGCGCGTCTATCAGCGGTCTCAACAGCATCCGCCGCAAAGATCGCGGCAAAAACTTGAAAAGCAACTTGTCTGTCTTGATGTTGGTCAGCGTCTGGTAGTATCGTTCATACCCGCCGAACAATTCATCCGATCCCTCGCCGGTGAGCACGACCTTTACATGCCTGCCCGCCAATTCCGAGACTTTGTACAGCGCCACCGATGACGGATGCGCAATCGGCTCGTCCTCGTGATATATCATTCGCGGCAGCAGCTCGAAGAACTCCCGCGTCGTCATTGTCACTTCGTGCTGGTCGGCATTGGCGTGTTTTGCCGCAATACGCGCATAATGCAGCTCGTTGGCTTCACGTTCGCCGAATGCCACCGAAAACGTCGCAATCCGCCGCTCCACCATCTTCGACATCCGCTCGCTGATAATCGTCGAATCAATTCCGCCCGACAAAAACATCCCCAGCGGCACATCTGCCATCAAGCGCAGATTGATCGAGCTGTCCATCAAGCTGCGAATCTGCTTGACCGCATCGACCTCGGTAATTTCCGGATCAACCTTGATGTGGGCGCAATCCCAATAACGCACAATGCTGATATTGCCCCGGTGATATTCCAGATAATGCCCCGGCTCCAGCTTCTTGATCCCTGAGAACATCGTAGTATCATCGCAGGTGTACTTGAGCGCCAGCGCTTGCATCAGCGCTCCATAATCAACCGTTCGCTTGACTTCCGGAATCTGCAACAAACTCTTGATCTCCGATGCAAAGGCGAAGAACTCTGAATTGTCAATGTAGTACAGCGGCTTGACACCCAGCCGGTCGCGCGCAATAAACACTCCGTCCGTCCGCTGGTCGTGAATCGCAAACGCAAACATGCCGCGCAATTTGTGCAGTCCGGCGCTGCCGTGCGCATCCATACAATGGATGATCGTTTCCGTATCGCTGCGTGTGCGATACTTCAGCCCTCTTCCCTCCAACTCCGGCCGAATTTCGAGATGATTGTAGATTTCGCCGTTGAAAACGATCCACATCGACTCGTCGATATTGGACATCGGCTGATGCCCATGACTCAAGTCGACAATGGAAAGCCGCCGGTGACCAAACCCCGTGTTCTTGTGGATATAATACCCCTCGTCGTCCGGTCCGCGATGCGTTATGACATCATTCATCCGCTGCAATAGCGCCCGGTCGACCGGTCGTTCCTGATTCTTATAAATGATGCCGCAGATTCCGCACATGACCGGGCTATATCAGCGAATTCAGGTTAACGATTTCGCAGGGAATGGTTCGGATCGGATTCACCTTGGCGCCGGCCGGCGCCGAAATCTTCAGACTGTTGTCCTTCAGTGCAATTTCAACGAATGGCACTTCTTCCTCCGACTCAAACAACACCGCTTTTCCAACGACGAATTTCGAAACCCGGCACATCCCGGCAATCAAATCTCCGTTATCATGCACAAATACTGATCCAAAGTGTGCGTCCGTTTCGAATCCCGCAACCGGTTCCGTAATCTTCGATTCGACAAATGCCACATGACCGCCGGCAATCTGGCGATACCGCCCGAACTTGCTGTAACGCTCGTCATCGTTTGGCGCCAGGTCCGTACCGGCAAATGCCTCGATTGTGTGATTCAGTGTCAATACTTGATCGACCGGGCAAAAACTTCTCAGGCAATTTCCGACATATGCCTGTCCATAGTCGTCCGAGATTAACCGCTCTCCCATTGTGCCTTCCGCAACCCGCGGATGCGCACGAATTCTCAGGTGGTTCTTCAGCCCCACTGCCGCAATGAATGCTCCGCAATTCTCAAGTCGTCCCGGCGTGACGAAATCCCACGCCACTGTCTGTGGTCGGTTGCACTCGATCCGGTCCTGTATCATCCAACCGATATCGTTTACCTGAAGCACCTGCCTGCGAAAATCGCACTCCGTTCCGTCCGGCAGATGTAGCCGATATCCCGCCGAAAAGAAACTGAAATAACTCGTTCCAAAACAATTAGTCGCCTTGCAGCTCGGCTTGACCAGCCAGCCAAACGGATCGTTGGCGTCATAAAACTCGCCGCCCACTAATCTCGGACCGTTATGCGATGACGACCCGCGCATCAGGTCGCGCGTCACCCGGTCGGCCGTATAGCACAAGGTGCCGGGATCGATAATCAGATGCTCGCCGCCGACGCATAAGTCGAGATGAAGATGATCCGCGTGCGAGTGCGGGCAGTCGCGATACCCAAACGGTCCGCCTTGAAACACCGTGTGCAGCGAGTCGCTGCGCGTAATGATGACTCCGCTCGACCGCAATGCAACGGCGGCGTAGTCCCGCTTCACCTCCGCGAGGTCCGCCTCGTCCTTTGACCCAATTAGCCAGAACGTCTCCGGCGCCGACGGGCCATCCGCGATCTTCTTTCCCTGCGACATCAACGCGGCCTGCAGCAATGGCCGATAATCAAAGGGCGACGGCCGGCTCAAAAACATCAGTCGCCCGCCATCATCATCGCCTATGTGCGGCCACAGACCCGTCGGAAGCCGCAGACGCACCAGCACATCCGTCATCGACCTTAGTCGCGCATAGTCGTTCTCCTCGAATTTGTCGAAATTTCGCTCGCCCAACAGCAATGCCGCTAACGCAAACTCGACGCTGTAAGCATGATAACAAACCGACAGTTCCGCGTGAAATCCATCTGCGAGAACTTGCCGCGACATTTCAGTCGTCAAAATACTCCGGCCGGTTGTCCGCCACGACTCGGCGCCGGCAAATTCCGGAAAAAGCATTCCGATCACGTACAAACCGTATCCTTCACCAAGCAGATGCGTATTCGGCGAGAAATATCGCGACAAGTGATTCGCCAGAAACCGCCCGGAAATATACAACAGTCTATAAATATCCCGCGCCGCCTGTTGATCGAGACTCGGCGAATCCTTGAAAAAGAACACGCCCCAAATCACCGAATTCGCCCGAAACGCAAACTCCAGCGCCGAACAAAAGTTGATGCCGTGATAATCCCGATTGCGCCGGTTCCAGTGATTGAGCAGATCGAAAAAGTGTCGCGCATAGCGTTCGTCGCCCGTCAGCACGTACGCCTGCCCCAAATCGTAGACAAATTGCAGCCGCGAAGGCTCCCATACGATCTTCGCATCGCCCGCTTCCGTCGGATTCAAAAAGTCGATGTCGCCGTAAAATCGCTCAGGCGCCCGTACATTCAGGATCGGATCAAGATTCCACTCCGGCGGATCGCCGATGTTGACATTGCCGTGATTGAATACCGGAAACTCCCCGCCCAAAATCTTCTGCGCCGTCGCGACAATGCGCTCGCCTTCTTCCGGACATCGGCTCTCGATAAAGTTACGGAACTCTCCCGTCCGGTCAAACCCTGCAAAAAATCGTTGCGCAGACTTTTCGCGCAGTGCGCCGGCCAAATCAAGCGTTCCATCGGCAAGACTCTTCGTTGCTGCAAACTCTGCCGTGAACAACTGCTGGCGTATCGTTGGGTCAAAATGATCGCCGTTGCGCGAGTGGTGCCGCCGCTCCGAACGTCGAATCATCTCTTCGTTTGCGCGAAATCCCAATTCGACAAATTGACCGGTCGCGATCTTCTGCAGCAACTTCATCGCCTTAGTCACCCTTGCCCGCCAATGTGCAGTAAACGTCCGCCCAACGGTCTTTCACCTGTTCCCAACAATAGTTCTGCGCGTCCGCCCTGCCGCCGCAGATCAGTTTCGCTCGTAATGGCACGTCCTCACAAACTTCGTTTAGCGCCTGCGCCACTGCTTCAATGTTTTTCATGTCCACAAGCAAACCGTTTTCGCGATCGCGCACAATGTATGGAATCCCGCCCGCGTTCGTCGTCACTATCGGCAATCCCGCATGAAACGCCTCAACAATCGCCACCGGCATATTGTCAATAATCGATGTGTTCAGAAAAATATCCGCTTCATCATATAATTTGGCAATCTCTGCTCTCTCGACCCTACCCGTAAATGTGATGCCGGTTATGTTTTCATCATTAACAAGTTTCTTCAACCGTCTTTCATCCGATCCTTTGCCGATGATCTTCAGCGTCGCCTCCGGATGACTTGCCTTGAAAATAGCAAACGCCCGAATCGCCGTCTCGATGTCGTATAGCGGCTCAAGATTGCGCGCCACGATGATTTTGCACCCGTTCGCCTTCCGCTCGCGAAACCGAAACATCGTCAGGTCAGCAATGTTCGAAATCGACTCCGCCTTGAATCCGTGCTTTCCGAACACGTCCACCAGATACCCCGACGGCACAATGATTCGATCAGCCTTTCTGATTATCCAAAATATTCGTTTGCCTGAGCGGGTGAGATGGTCGTCCGCCTCGCCGGATCGGTAATTTAGAATGCACTTCTTTCCGAATAGCTTTGCTGCCAGAATCGCCGGTGTCGGCGCAAGAATAAACGACCGGTACGATGCCGAAAAGATATGGATAACATCGTACCTCGGCGCTCGCAGAAATAGTCCCGCGATGTAGAACACCGACACAATCGCCGTCCGCACGTACTTGATCCGCGTCAGGTAACTCAACGGCCACCACGGCGCCGGATTATGCGGTTGAAATCCTACTTGAACATTCTCCGCGCGCCAATTCTTCAGCAGCAAATCTGCTTGAACCGCCTGCCCCCCCATGATCGCCAGCGACGGCGCCACCAAAAGTACCCGCACGCCCGCCAGGCGCTCAGCGATGGTCGGCATGCATGTCCTTTTTGTACTCGCTCGTGATATACCGGTACTTGCCCGAGTTGTCATACGGCAACTCCGCGACACCTTCGTATTCGATCTTCACTTCGCCGCCGAGTATCTGATTTATCTTTTCCTGAAAAACCCCCTGCACCTCCGGAATCACTGCCTCGCTATACAAGTGCTTCACCGTCATCGACTGCGGACTATGCTGTACGATCTGCACCTTGTTGCGTACGCCCGCAGTCCGCAGCGACATGATGATTGCCTCGCCCGCGATCCGCGACCCGTCGTATCGATAAACCAAATCAACAACTCGTCCGCCAACTTCGGTTATCCGCCGCCACGAAGTGTTCGTTCGTGCCGAGGCTTCCGCAAACCGCACCATGTCTCCCGTCCGGTATCGTATCAACGGCATTGCGTAATTGTACAAATCCGTCACCACCAGCTCGCCCATCTGTCCATTAGGGAGGGGCTTGCCCCTCTCGTCGACAACTTCGAGATAATATGATGGCTCGAAAATGTACATGCCGACATGATCCGGCCCCTCCGAAGCCACCGTCCCGATTTCGCGCGACCCATAGCGCTCAAACGTCTCGGCGTTGAATACGTCCTTGAACAACTCGCGCTGCCAATCGTACAGCGGCTCCGCCGTCACGATCACTTTGCCGACCCTGCGCACCTTGACTGAGCGTTCCCGCGCCAATTCCGCCATTGCCGACAGCATATTCGGATAGGCGTATATCGCCTTCGGCTTAAATCGTCTGATCTGTTCAAGGAATTCCAGCGAGCTATCCGGCGTCGCATCGAAACTGTAGAAATAAATCGCGCGGTCGCTCAAGAAATTCGCGATCCGCGCTTTCAGCTTATCCAAATGAAATGTATCAAGCGGCGATCCCCACACCCACGCCCGCTTGGTACCCGGATAAATCCCCAGCCGCGCGTTGAAGAAGTAATCCTGTGCCCTGCGAATCGAAGTCACTTCCCGGTCGCGATAAAATGTCAGCGGCACGCCCGACGATCCGCCTGTCGACGACGAAATCAAATCCTCGCGCTTAAAAGCCGTCGACAAAATCTCGTCCATGCGCGAATTCAAATCGCCTTTGGTCAGAAACGGCAAATCCGCGATATCGCCGCATCCCTTGACCGTCTTGACCTCAAACCCCCCTTGCCGGAATCGCTCGCGATAAAACGGTGATGTTGCCTCGGCATGCCGCAACATCCTTTGCAACCGCCGCAAGCGATGCCGCTCCAGCCGAGTCTTCGACACCGACCACATTGCCGCAAAGTAACCGTAGTGGCGCAAAACCGCAGCCTCGCCGCGATACGCCAGCAGCAGCGGATTGCCGATTGTGCGAATGAGAAATTCGGTCAGACCCAAGTTCAGCGCTCCGCAACGTTCAGTTCACAAATCGAAAAACGGTATTTTCCGGATGATTCTCTTGCTATGCCATCTACGAACTTGTATTCCACTGCCATCATGGCGCCGAAAAAGTGCCGCACTTTCTCTTCGATCATTCTCCGCGATGAGTCATTAAATCGCGAATCCGTCACCAGGTTGAAAGTCAACCGCCCGTGCTCCTTTTGAATAATCTGCGCCTGTCGCACCCCCGGGACTTGCGCCGCCAAATAAATCGTCAACGCTGCTCCCGAAACTTTGCGACCATCCGGTGCCAGCAGAAAATCTGTCGTGCGCCCGGCAACCATTTGCATCTTGGGCAACGTCACACCGCAACGGCAAGTCGACTCGGTCATCAGCGCCCCGACATCGCCGATCTTGTAGCGAATAAATGGAAATGCGTAGTTGCCCAATATCGTAATCAGGATATCGCCGTTCTCGCCCGGCTGGACCGCACGATTTTCCTGCACGAATTCCAGATGCAAATACTCGGCGCCGATATGCAACCCATCATGCGCCGAACACTCCGACGCAATTACCGATGTTTCTCGCGCGCCATAGCGGTCGAAAATCTTTTGCCCGAAATACGATTCGATCTTTTCTCTGTTCTCCGGCGTGAGAACTTCCGCTGACGTGATAATCGAACTCGGCGGCGGCAACTCGATATTTTTCGCTTTCATGAAATCGACGACCAGCGCCAGCGAATTCGCGTAGGCCAGAATCCCGTCCGGCTTGAAGCGCTGATAATCCAGCGCAAATTGATCAAGTGACTCATCCGAAAAGCTCGAACTGTCGCAAATCAGCAACCTGTCGATGAAGATATTTCTCAGCTTCGACTTCATCGATTGGAACGCCGACAAATCCGACTGATGCCCCCACAAAACCGCAACCTTACTGCCGACCCGATGACCCGCCCATATATTGTGCCTGATCGTCGCCGCCTGCCGCACATCCCACCGCAGCTTGTCGTGGTAAAACTGCAGCGGCGATCCTGTCGAACCGCCGGTGCGATTCGCTATCAAATCCTGGCGCTTGTACGCAGTCGAAATCAGTTCTTCCCGGTTTTCTTGAATATCCTTCTTGGTCAAAACTGGGAGCTTCTCGAGATCGGAAAAATCTTTCACCGCCAGAACGTCAAATCCCGACTCTGCGAATCGCTTCTGGTAAAACGGCACATGCGCATGTGCGTGGCTGAGAATTCCTTGCAACCGCTCCAGACGTATGGCGTGAAGCTCATCCGCACTCATTTTCTCCGAGCGCTGCAATTCCGTCAATATTGCTAACTCTTTGCTCCCCTGCTTCTTAACAAGCACCGGGTAAAGCAGACTCTCTACAATCCTTTGATACATTGGCCCATGTCTTCCTTAACGATTATACCCTTGGCGCCTGTGCCTGGTCTCGGCCGCAAGCGGGCTGTTCTTAATATCGGCCGTTGTTATATAACAGGTTACAATGGAATTGACAACGAAATGAGCTACTGCCGGCGAGATCTTACCGCCTCACGCAACCAGTTGTACCAGCCGTCCAGACCCGTTCCGGCTCGAGTCGAAAGCTCAAAAAATTGCAGGTCGCCGTTTATCTGCAGCGCATTGGCGCGAGCCTTTTTCATGTCAAAATCCGACAACCCCAGCAAATCAACCTTGTTTATAATTGCTACGCTCGATCTCCGGTACATCGCAGGATATTTAAGCGGTTTGTCGTCGCCCTCAGTCGTGCTCATGATAACAACCTTCATCGCCTCGCCGAGATCGTAGCTCGCCGGACATACCAGATTGCCCACATTTTCGATGATCAGCAGTTTCACATCATCGAGATTAATCTGCTCCAACGCTTTGCCGATCATCTTCGCATCAAGATGACACGCTCCTCCGGTAACTATCGGCTTGACCATCTTCCCGCCCGCCCTGATAATCCGATTTGCGTCGTTTTCCGTCTGCACGTCGCCGGCAATGACCGCTATCGAAATTTCTTTGCCGAGCGCGCCGATTGTCTTTTCGATCAGACTCGTCTTGCCCGATCCCGGCGAACTGACCAGATTGATCGCAAAGATCTTCCGCTTCTCTAAATCCGCCCTTATCGCTGCCGCTAACTGATCGTTCTCCGACAGCACCTTCTTCTCTATCGCTACTCTCTCGGTCATATCACCCTCTGTTACCTCGTCCTCGCTCTATCTTGCAAACTAATCGCCCGGTCAGTGCCCCTTACCCCTCTCCCCTTGGCCGCCGAGGTCCCGCTTTACGGGAGAGAGGGGCAGGGGTGAGGGCATAAACGCCCCTCACTCCCCCTCATAATACGCAATCTCCAACTCCTGCCCGCTCAACAAATCGCACTGCGAACTGCCGCAACCCGGACAGACAAACACAAAATCTTCCGCCTTAAACTCATTCCCGCACTTCCGGCACTTTGCCCTCGTCGCAATCGACTCAATCAGCAACTCGCATTCGCTCATCCCCTGCTCGCGCTTAAGCACATCAAACCCGAACGTCAACGCGTCCGGGTCGACGCTGCTCAAACTCCCGATTCGTACACCGATTTTGGAAATCGACTTCATGCCCCGCAACAAGGCCGCATCCTTGACTGAATTGATGATATTGTCCGCGATGGAAAGTTCATGCATCCTTGGCCTCGGCTTTCAACATAACTCAAAATATCGAGAAAACAGTTGCTAAAAATTAAACCCGGTCCTTATTTTGAAGTAGAACATTGACTCGGAGGTGGATTTTGCGAGCGATTCGCCATAGTCGCGGGAGGCTAAAATGTCGTTAAGGGTTCTCGCCACACTGACCTTGTTTATATGCTGCCTTGCCCCACACGCACACACACAGGATTTAGGGATTCCGGACACCCTTAAGCACGGCTGTAACGTCCTCTCTCTCTACGAACATCAAGGTGCAGATACTTTCTCTTTTCCCCTTTACATATTCAGCGACGACTCGTTAGAATCCGTCACAACGGTTATCTGCTACAATGTTGGATCGGTCGATTTCGTCTCGGCGGATTTGGGCCAAGTCTTCTACAATACTCAATCATCGTCATTTGTCGTGACAGCGGATCCAGATCAAGACGTCTTTGCCCTGACTTGGATTGCGCCACCCGGCCTACCGCTGCCACCACTAAATCGAACGGAAATCTTTGCAACACTCTATTTCACCTCTTCAAATGGCTGTCCGGGCGACTTGGAGATCGACACATGTTGGCTCTTCCCTGTCGGAAGCACCGAATTCGCTCCTCCCGGACGACAAGCATATTCTCCCCGTAGCTTCGAAGGATTTTTCGGTACCGGATGCGGTATCATAGGCTGTGTAGGCGTCGAGGATTCTAACGTTTTCGATGAGACGCTTGTGCGCTCCCTAAGTGCAACAACTCACCCCAACCCCTTCAACTCCGGAACCTCCATCGAAATCACCACCACTCGCACCGGCACCCTGAACATCACAATCTACGACATCCTTGGCCGCCGCGTGCGCACAATCATTGACGAAACCGTCAGTTCCGGCAGCCACCAATTTCTCTGGGATGGCACCGGCGAATCTGGCCGCTACGTTGCTTCCGGCGTCTACTTCATGCGTGTCGCCGCCGCCGATGGCAATTCGACCCGCAAGCTCGTTCTCCTGCGCTGATTGCCGCATCGTTAGTCAATCACTTTTGCCGACGGCCCGCAAAATATACCCGCAAATTGAAACTGTCGTGTGATCGTATCCTGAAAGTCTACAACATAGAAACCATGTTAACAGGAGAAATGACACGCAATGAACCCTGTCGTACACTTTGAAATGCCGGCCGAAAACAAGAAGCGCATGGCCGACTTCTACACCCGATCTTTCGGCTGGAAAACCCAATTCCTCGGCCCCGAAATGGGCGAATACGTCCTCGTCACTACCAACGAAACCGACGATAAAGGCGTGCCCAAAAAACCCGGCATGATCAACGGCGGCTTCTACCAAAAGACCGATGACCCGATGTCCAATCACCCATCCGTCGTCATTGCCGTTGGAAACCTCAAAGCGTCCATCAAGCTCGTCACGGATGCCGGCGGCAAAATCTTGGGCGACCCGATGGAAATTCCCGGCGTCGGCTCATACGTGTCCTTCCTCGACACCGAGGGCAACCGCGTCGGCATGCTCCAACCCTTGCCGATGTAATCCTCGCTAAAATTGTTAGCCACAAGCTAAAGGGCGGCACAAGTGCCGCCCACTCGACTGCAGTCAACCGATTAGGGTGTCAATTCGAAAAATTGGAGATTATTCCGCGGAATCCCTATTCAACCACCGGCTTGACAAGTTCGATGTTCGTGACTTTTCCGAACTCGTCAAGTGATTTCTCAAACGTCTCCGGCTTGCCGACGACGATATACGTCATTTGTTCAGGTTTCAGATATTTCTCCGCCGCCGCCTTGACATCCGCCATTGTTACTTTTGCGTAATTGTCCAAATACTGGTCGTAAAAGTCCGCCGGATATCCGTCAAACTCAAGCGACATCAAGTTACGAACTATCTTCGCCGCAGAATCAAAACTGAAAACCAATCGATTGGTAATCGAATTCTGCGCGTCTATGAGTTCATCCGCGGTAACTCCATCTTTGCTGATATTCGCGATCTCCTCAGTTATGAGTCGAGTCGCTTTGTGTGCCGTTGAACTCTTGGTCTGACAATTGGCGGCAAATTCGCCGAGATCGCTGGAATTGATATCGAACCTCGAACCCACGCGATACGCCAGCCCCTCATCCGATCGCACTCTCCCCGTCAGCCGCGATGTAAACGATCCGCCTCCGAGAATGTAGTTCAACAGGTCGACCGCATACCGATCCGGATTGTCGCGCTTGATCCCAAGCTCGCCGATCATCAGATACGCCTGATTGATGTCCTTAATGACCTGGTAAACGCCGGGATGATATTCGGCTTTCACCTCCGGCTTTGTCGGCAATGGTTGATCGGACTTTTGCCAATCGCCGAAATAGGTCTTGATCTTCGCCAGCATCTCCTTCTTGTCAAAGTCGCCGGAGATTCCCAGCATAACTCCGTTGGGAACGAAGAACCGCTTATGATAGGCGGCCAAATCCTCTACTGTAATCGTCTTGACCGACGACCAATCCAGCATTCGTCCATATGGATGATCGCCATAAACCGTACTCGAGAAATATGTCGATGCCACCCGGTTCGGATCATCGTTGCGCCTGCGAATCGAGTTCTTCATGTCGGTCTTGGCAAGTTCGAGCTTCTCCTGCGGGAAAGCCGGATTTCGCAACAGGTCCGACAGTAGCTTCAATCCAAGATCAGTATCTTTGCTCAGAACACCCAGACTGACGCTGCCGGATTCCGTGCCGATTTGTGACTCCAGTATGCCGCCGGCAAACTCCATCAAAATGTTCAGCGAGTCGCCGCTGATCGATTTTGTCCCTCCGGAGCGCATCACTGTTCCCACCAGGCTCGACAGCCCGTTCTTTTCCAGCGGATCGTAGATGCCGCCGCAGTGAATCATCGCCGTAGCGTTCAACAACGGGAAGCGGCGGTCCTCGTACAGGAATATGGTCATCCCATTCTCAAGCACGACGCGGTCAACTCCAGCGCCGACTTTCGGAATTGTCAGTTCGATTTTCTCCTCCGACAATCCTTCGATTACTTTCGCCCCTGCCGACTTCGGCTCCGCATTCTGGCCCTGTGAAACGGCCGCGAATACGATCCAAAGCGACGCGATATATGAAAGTGTTTTCATCTGATGAATCTCCTGTTTAGTTCGTCTTCGAAGCGGCTGCCGCCGGCTCGTCAACTGAAGGTTTCACGACATAAACCACCGTGCGGTTCTTCTTCACGAGATACGTCTTCACGACGCGCATCACGTCGTCCGCCGTGACCTCTTTGACCGCTGCCGCACGATCCAGGAAATTGTGCCAGTCGCCGGTGAGTCCCTCGCTGCCCGCAATTCGGAAAGCCAACCCGTTGTTCGAATCAAGCGCCCGCAGCAATTGTGCATCTACTTGATTCCGCACCTTCTGAAGCTCCCATTCTGTGACCTTCTTCGTCTTCAGCCGATCGATCTCCGCATAGATCGCGCTCTCCAGCTCTTGAATCGTGTGGTCGCCATAGGGAGTTACCGAACACGAAAACGTCCCGGGAAACCGTGCATAGTCTGAGCTTGCATTGACTGCGCCAAGTTTCTTGTCGCGAATATTCTTGAAGAATCGGCTCGTTCGTCCATTCGACAAGATGTTAGCCGCCACCTCAAGCGCCGGCAGGTCAGGATGCCCGATCTGCTGCGTAATCCACGCAATTTCGGCATATGGGCTCGCGTCATATTCGACTTCCACTCGCCGTTCGCCCATTTGCGGAGCATCACGCGTTACCACCGGCTGTGGAAGCGGCTGCGCCGGGACCTTGCCGAAGTAGCGTTCGCACATCGCGAAGACGGCTTCTGCGTTCACATCGCCGACTATTACCGCCACCGCGTTGGAAGGCGAGTAATGCGATTTAAAGTAAGCCTCAACATCTTCCCGTTGAATCGTCATCAAATCGCTCATCCAGCCGACAACGGGCCAGCCGTATGGCGACGCCCAATATATTGTCGACATTGCCGCCTCATCCACCCGGCCCCGCACCTGGTTCTCCGAAGTCAGTCTGCGTTCTTCCATCACTACATCGCGCTCCGAATAGAACTCGCGCAAAACCATATTCGCCATGCGGTCGCTTTCGAAAAACGCCCACAGCTCGAGACGATTCTTCGGCAGCGAGACATAGTACTGCGTCCCGTCATTTCCCGTCGACGCGTTCAGCCCCGACCCGCCGTTCTGCAAATAGGTCCCCCAAAGCTCGTCCTTGATTATGTACTGCTTCTGCTCTGACTGCAATTCCGCAATCTCGTGTCGCAGCGCCTTTAACCGCGTCGAGTCCTGCGGATTCAGCGGGCTCTGCAGCCTCACCTGCTCCGCGTATGCCAGATGCGCCACCGAATCGATTTTCGCCATGATCGGAACCTCCGCTTCGTAGTTGCTCGTTCCGACGATGTGCGTTCCTTTGAACAGCATATGCTCCAGCAAATGCGACGATCCGGTTATGCCCGGATGCTCATCCACTGATCCGGTGCTGAACCGGATGATCGAAGAAAACACCGGCGCCGAGTGATTCTCCAGCACGAGTATTCTCATGCCGTTCGACAACACTCTCTTCTTGACATCGAGTTTGATTTCGCCCGTTTCTGTCTTGGCACATACTTGCGCCATCGCTCCGAAAAGCAATAGCAAGCAAAGTGCCGCTGAAATTCGACCCTTAGTCACAGATCTTCTCCTTGCCGTTGAAAATATTGGGGTGAGCATTGTTCAAGACGTCCAACTGTCTTTTCCCGATCGCGTCAGATATTCACTAACGCTCGCGCTACATCAATTAAGTGCGCAGGCAAGGTACTCCAAAACAAGGTGAATTTCAACCACTTTGTTGGTGCTTACAAATGAATGTCGAGTCCGCCCGTTATTAGCTGATGTCAAGAAATCAATGAGTCAATCAATATTGGAGAGTCAAATAAACTGCCGAAGGGGGGACTCGAACCCCCACATCCTTGCGGATACTGCGCCCTGAACGCAGCGCGTCTACCAATTCCACCACTTCGGCATCGGCTTGGGATTGCCAATATAGATTCTGCCCGCACAAACGCAAGCGAAAATTCCGCGCCCCTACTGCCGCGTCTCCGTCGTCAACTGCAGCCGCACTATCCGGTTATTCCCCGAATCAGCGATATATAGAATCCCTTCGAAATGGCAGATTCCATGCGGGCTGCGAAATTGCTTCTCGCCCGATCCCAACTCGCCGAACGCCAGCAACAATTCGCCGCGTCGGTCGAATTTGTAAAAATAATAATCCGCACCCAGAAGCGGATCCGGCTCATCAAGCAATAGATAGAAGTTCGACAACTCATCAACCGCGATATCCTTGTACGCCCGCGCCGTAAATCTGATCATCGGCGGCAAAGTGTCGCCTTGCTCGTAAAGTCCGACCCAATTCGGGAAACTGAATATCTGCACACCGATATTGCCCGCCGCCTGCGCCATCGCTACATAATTCTGTTCCGCGATCTGGTACATGGTCAAGTCGACCGGGTATGTCGTCTTCCCCAACTCGATTCCGGTGCTCAGATGGTAAGCAAGCGGAATGTCCGACCCCGAAAACTCGATGATTCGCCCCAGCCAGAAATCAGTCAGGTAATAGTCTTTTGTCGGTAAGAACGACGCTGCCACCGACCAATATTGCGCCGCCTGTGGATGACCGTTGAAAATGAAGTACGGATACGGCGCCTGGAACGCGCGCACAAACGGCTGGTCGCCGCGATAGCGCTTGCGAAATACCGAATCCCCGTAGTTGATCACAGTGTCTCTGCCCGCCACGTTCTCCGTCCGCGAATAATCGCCGCACACGACCAACAGATCCAGTCCGCGATCCTGCGTTATTGCCACCGGATGCACCACAGCGTACTCCGCCAGAAAACTGCCGTCGTTATCCAGCTTGATCACGCGATCATTCTCCGTGTCGCAAATATAAATCAGTTGATCATAGCCGACATAAACGTCATTTGGCCGGTTCAGCGCCCGACCATTGAAATTGTTCCATTCCGGAGTGATCGCCACATAGTTCGTATCCACGCCGCCATACACCGGCGCCGGCAAATTCGTCGGCAGCGGCGTCTTATCCGCGCAAGCAATTATCAGTCCAATCGTTGTCGCTATGATACCTGTCAACCGTCGCATCAGAAACTCATCCCCAGTCCGAATTTGATCTGCCGCGGCGCAAGATACTTCGTCGGATTCTCCCACAAAGGCAACTGGTACGACAACGGCGGCAACTCGAACAAATTCCCGCCCTTCGGAATCGTGTCGCCCGTGCGATACTCTTTTCCCGTCAACGGATTGATCAAAGTCACATTCTTGTGGTCAAGAATATTGGTCCCCTCAACGAACAGCGTCAGCGTGTACTTGCCGGTGCGGAAATATTTCTGGAACGCCACATCCAGCGAGTTCCACCACGGCCCGATCTTCGAATTCGCTTCGCCATCCGCTACAAACTGCGTGAATCCCAATTCATCGACCGACTCACGATATGGCGTGTATCGCTTGCCCGCTTGTCCCCACGCCTTGATATTCAAGTTCCAATCGCTCGGAAGCGGCACCCCCAAAAACACCGGCTTCTTATCCGCCGACACATTGAAATTCGCCTTCACCACGAATTGCCACGGCTTGTCCCAATCGAATGCCACGTCGTTGTAGATCTGCCCTTCCGACCGCGCTTGAAGACCTCTCAATATATCAGCCGGCAGCGACCGTTCGCCGCGCGCTTTGCTGAATGCGCAATTCATCGATAGACTGAATACATCCGTGTAGTCGTGCAAATACTCAATCTCGACACCTTGGCTCGTCGCATAATCGAGATTGAAATACAGGAAATACGTCTCATCCGGGAATCGCGGGTCCGGCGCCACTGCCGTCGCCGCGATATAATCGCCGATGTACTTGATGTAGCCGGAAATACCGATCGCGCTCTTGTCATTCGGCAAATACTTTACACCCACTTCGATATTCGTCACCTTTTCGTAATCAAGCGCCGGATTGCCGAAGAGCTGATATGTCGCCTGCGATGGCGTATACAACTTCGCATACAGATATTGCGGCGCCGGCTTCCGCGCGAATCGCGAGTACGAGCCGAACAATGTCAAATTGCGGCTGATTAAATTCGCGATGCCAAATCGCGGCGAAATCGTCCCCCGTGCGCGTCGGCCAAGAACATCCATCGTCTGCTCCTCAAACTGCTGTCGTAACACATCGCTCAGTACCGAGATACTGTCGTTCGCCAGCGCATCCTCCGCGTACTGCCCGACAAACCACAAGTCGTAGCGGAATCCAAAATCAAAGACCATTCCTTGTAAATTCAAATTATTCTGCACGAATGCCCCGTACGTCGACGGCTTGGCCTGGTACGCGTCATAATTCAATCCGAATCCCGATTCGCCCAGCCATGGCTTGTAGATGTCGAGCACTTGCACCGTTTGCCGTTCGCCCTCGACTCCGAATTTGACTTTGTAGTTCGATTCGACCTCGGTTTCGTACGTCGCCTTTAATCCGTAGTTTTCGATAAAATGATCATACCAGCTATCGCCATCGCCCGAGTCCCAGAATCCGTCGCCTTTGATAATTTCGTAGGTCGAACTATCCGGCGAAGCAATTATCGTGTCCGGCAGATTGTCCGCCGGCTGCTGGTACTCGGTCCAATTCTTTCCGCGCACTTCGGATCGCAGCGTCGTGAAAAACCGCGATGCCGTCACTCGCAGTTGTTTCGCCAGCGAAATCCGGTAGTCAAGACTGACAATTTGCTGGTTCGACTTTTGCGTGAACGTATTGTAATTATCGAGAATCTCGCTGTAATCGAATGCGTATCCGTACGAGTAATCTATCGTCCGAATGCGCGTCTCCAGAATGCTGCGATCCTGGTTGATATTCGCCGCCGCCGAATGCGAAAGCGACAACTTCACCAGCGGCGCAATCTTCCAGGTCAGCTTCGCCAGAGTCGAATACTGATTGTCCGCACGCGGCGCAAACGAAGTTCCCCCCAACGTCGCTGAATACAGATTGCTCGAGTATGGCAGGTAAGTATCACTCAGCGAGAAATTCCCCGACCAGAAAAAGAAAGTCTGCCCCGGAAGTCCGACCTTTGTCAGCAGCTTCGATGTCACCGGCTCCGGCCCCGCCAGACTCGCTCCAAATATATCGCTGTTAAATCCGGATTTGCCCATAAAGTGATCGTTTTTGTAATCCACCGAGCCCGACAGTTTGTCCGATCCTTCTTTGGTCGTGACCTCGACCACCCCCGATGTCGCCTGCGAAAACTCCGCATCGGCGCCGCCCGAATACAAATTCAGTTCCTTGATCGAATTCACGTTCAGCGACAAACCGTAACCGCGCCGGATCAGCGGATCGGTCACCGAAACGCCGTCGATCAAGTACTGCGTCTCATATGTCCGCCCGCCGCGGATATGCAGTTCCTTGTCAATCTCCACGACGCCCGGAAGCTCTCTCAGAATTTCCCCGAGATCGTGCACTGCGCCCCGCGTAATATCCTTCGGCTGAATCGTGCGAATCGCCGCCGGCACCGTCGGGTCCATCAATGGCCGCTCGCCGTACACGATGACTTCGCTGCCCAGCGGCAGCACAGTCTCTTCGAGTTTGAAATTCAGTTCTGTGTCTTCGCCCGCATACACTGCAACTGAGTAATTTCTGACTTGCTTGTATCCGATGATTATCGCATCGACCGTATATCGCCCCGGTTTGATTTTATCGATCGTGTAGCTTCCGTACACATCGCTTTGCGCGCCTTGCGCCAATTCGACGACTTTGATCACGGCGCCTGGCAACAAATCCGTCGATCCCGCTCTCGTAACTTTACCTGTTATCCGGCCGAGCCGAAAAGCCGGATTCGGATTCCTAGCGACCTCTTCCGCCGTTATTGGCTTCAGCCGAATTTCAACTTGCTGATCCTGACGCGTTCCCAGCCGTATCCGCCGCAAGTTGCCCGGATGGTACCCTGTCTGCGACACTTCAAGATCGTAGATCCCGCCCTCAAGGTCTTCAAAACGAAAGAGTCCGGTCGAATCGGTAAGTGTGGACTTGTTCAGAATGAGGATTGTAACATTCGCCCCCACTACCGGCTTGTCCGTCGCGCGATCAACTACGACTCCGCTCAGATTGGCTGCAACTGCCCATGAGGAGAACAGGAAAAATATCGAGCAGAATATCGAAAGGCGAAAACGCAATTTCATCTCACTCCTATGACGCACCATTATGACATCTGTCAAATCTCGCAAACGATATACCTATCAATGTCTTGGGTCAAGCTAAACTTGCCTGCGATTCAATTCCAAAACTCTTTGCGCAATGGTGCGGCGAAACGTATCATCATTCGCATGGATGAAGCCAGTATCAAAAATATCGCCCAGAACCGCAAAGCGCGGCACGAGTACGAAATCCTTGACTCCTACGAGGTCGGCATCGTCTTGGCTGGAACCGAGGTCAAATCGCTTCGCGCTAACAAGGTCCAATTCGTCGATGCCTACGCTACTCTCGAAAACGGCGAGCTCTGGATTCACAATATGAACATCACCCCCTACGATCACGGCAATGTCCACAACCACGAACCGGTTCGTAAGCGCAAACTGCTCATGCACAAGCAAGAGCTGAAGAAACTGCATGCCCGCGCCGTCGAACGCGGATTGACCCTCGTGCCGCTGCGGATATATTTCAAAAACAAAGTCGCCAAACTCGAAATCGGTCTGGCGCGCGGCAAGAAACTCCACGACAAACGCTCCTCAATCGCCGACCGCGATGCTCGCCGCGAAATCGACCGTAAAATGAAGGAACATGGCCGTTAAGGCTCTGGTATAAATGCGGATATGAAGAACGTGTTGATATTGCTCGTCGCTTTCGCCAATTTGGCTCTCGCCGCCGAAGGTACCCTTACGCTCAAGGGATTCGGCAAGCAAGCCCCGATTCGCAAAGCCACACTCGATCAGGTTGACTACATGTCCGCCTCCGACCTGTTCTCTGCACTCGAGGCGCGGGGCCGCTGGGATGACAAATCCTCCAAATTCGAGGCAAACGTCTCCGGTCACAACATCGAATTCACCACCGGCAACGTCTTCTGCACCGTCGATGACCATCCCTACAATCTCGTCAATGCCCCCACTCTTCAGGGCGACGATCTCTACATCCCGGTGAACCAAACGATCTACCTTCTCTCCGATGTCATGGAGCGGGCGATCAGTTACGACAAAAAACGCGGTGTCATTTCCGCCAGCAGCAAAGGCTACAACATCGTCGGCGCCGGCATTCAGGAAAAAGTCAACGGCGACCTGCTGGAGATCATGTTGACTCGCAAACTCGACTTCGAAGTTTTCGTCAGTGAAGGCAACTGGATCAACATCACGATTCCCGGCGGCCTCGTCGACACGCGCGATTTCGGCCTCGACCGCAAATCGGAAAAAGTCATCACCGCCCGCGCCTTCCAGTTCGACAATACGGCGCAATTGTCGATCCAGATGCGCCAAGACATCGGCAGCTATCACACAAATTACGCCCCCGACCCGCATCGTATTCAGATTTCGCTTGAAAACACGACCTTTCTAAATTCCGGCTCCGATTCCACCGAAGTTGTCCGTCACGACAACTTCAATCCGATTGACATTATCATAATCGATGCCGGCCACGGCGGCGACCATGAAGGCGCCGTTGGTCGCAACGGCCTGCGCGAAAAAGACATCACCCTCGATGTCGCGCTGCGCCTCGAAAAATTGATCGGTAAAGACAAACGCTTCAAAACGGAACTGACTCGCGCTGAGGACGAGACTGTTAGCCTCGAAGACCGTGCCAGAATGGCGAATGAGGCCAACGGCGACTTGTTTATTTCCATCCACGCCAATTCTTCTGACGAAAAAGCCGCCTCCGGCTCCGAGACTTATTTCCTTGCTGCCGCAAAATCCGACGAGGCCCGCATCACCGAATTGCTGGAAAACTCCGACTTCGAATCCCGGATGCCCGATGCCCCGCGCAACGAAAATAACGAACTCGATTTCATCATCATGGACCTCCTCCAAACCGAGTATCTCGCCCAATCGCAACAACTGGCGGAATCAGTGCAGGATGAAATGAAGAAGAATCTCAATATCAAGTCGCGCGGCATCAATCAGGCCGGCTTCCGCGTTTTGAATCACGTTCGTATGCCGTCAGTGCTGGTCGAGATTGCTTTCATCTCCAATAAAATTGAAGAGCGCCTGCTTGGTCAGGACGACTTTCGCCAACTTGCCGCCGAAAGCATCTATGCCGGTATTCTGAAATTTGTCGAACGTTACGAGAAAGAGGCTCGCGCCAATGCCGGATCTCAATAGCCCGGTCGGAATCTTTGACTCGGGTCTTGGCGGCCTCACCGTCGCCCGCGAAGTTTTTCAACTCCTGCCGTCTGAAGACGTCGTCTATTTCGGCGATGTCGGCCGCACCCCTTATGGCGGACGCTCTAAAGAAATTGTCACCCAGTTCACCCGTCAGGATGTCAACTTCCTCATCGAGCAAGGCGTCAAACTCGTCGTTGCTGCTTGTAACACTGCTTCCGCACTGGCTCTGGAAACGATCAAAGACGACTACAAAATTGAAATCATCGGCGTGATCGAACCCGGCGCTGTCAGCGCCGCCGGAGCGACGAAAAACGGCAACATCGGCGTCATCGGCACGTCCGGAACAATTCACTCAAACGCTTATGCCCGCTCGCTCGAAAAACTCGATCCCAAAATTCGCGTCTTCAGCATGGCCTGCCCGCTGTTCGTCCCCTTGGTCGAGGAAGGCTACGTCGACAAGCGCGCTACCTATCTCATCGCGGAAGAGTACCTTGCCCCGTTCAAGAACAACGGCATCGACACCTTGATTCTCGGCTGTACTCATTATCCCCTTCTCAAACCCGTCATTCGCCAGGTGCTCGGCGAAACCGTGCAATTGATCGACTCCGCCCGCGAAACTGCCCGCGTCGTCGCCAAACGTCTGGCAAGTTCCGGCAATCTCAACCCCAAAGGCGTCGACGGCGAACGCAAATTCTATGTCTCCGATGTCCCCGATCAATTCGCGCAGACGGCCCGCCACTTTCTCGGCGATGCCGTTCGCAACACCATGCGCATCGACATCACAAAATATTAGATGGGATTATAATGAAGTTCGATAAACTCATATTGGCGACCAAAAATAAACACAAAGTCGCCGAAATGACCGCCATGCTGGCTGACTTGGGAATCACGATACTCACCCGCGATGACCTCGAGGATTTCCCCGACATCGAAGAAACCGGCACGACTCTCGAAGACAACGCGCTGTTGAAATCGCGAATCATCTATTCGCACTATGGCATTCCTGCCGTCGCCGACGACACCGGACTCGAGGTCGAATATCTCAACGGCGCACCCGGTGTCTATTCTGCCCGCTACGCCGGGCCGAACTGCAACTTCGAAGACAACAACCGCAAGCTGCTGAAAGAACTCGCCGATGTCTCGTTCGACCGCCGCATGGCAACTTTCGCGACCGTCATCGCCGTGTCCTACAAAGGCGGCGACTCGACCCATCGCGGCGAGGTCAACGGCGTTATCGCCGATTCCATGATGGGCGTCAACGGCTTCGGCTATGATCCGGTCTTCTTCTATCCGCCCCTGCAAAAAACCTATGCCCAAATGACTATCGAAGAGAAGAACCGCGTCTCGCATCGTGGCCGCGCCCTGTCCAAATTCAAAGACTGGCTCCTCGCCCCGTAACCGGCAATTCGCCCGCCGTCTACATCCAACCACATCAGTACTATCTCGATAGCTCGTTTCCCTCTCCCTATGGGGACTGCTGAAGAAGTGCATGGTTCTCGATGAATTGCTCATGCATAGTTTGCAGGCTCGGTGTTAAGTCTTTCCCGCGCATGCGGGAACCCAGCAAGATTTGATTAGGAAATCATTTGGTGCCCTCAACTTCACTTTTTCAACACTCTCCTATGGGAGGAGACACAGGGTGAGGGCGTCTCCATTTCCGCTGCACCAAACCTTTCGCGTAGTCGCGACACATGCCAATCGCTCGGTGCCCCACCGGCGCGACATTGCCGTATCTCGTCGATCTCCAATTCCCGATCTGATTGCCTTGCGTAAAACGCTGAATGATCAATTAGCGCACGGTGGGATCTTTGACTTCCCCTGTTGTTGCGGCAGGTCTTGCCTCGGTCGCGACGAATTGTCATTCGTTGCACTAATCTAATTCGCGACCGGGGTGCGACCTGCCGCCATTCCAGACTTTCATATTGTCCAATCTCCCCCTAATCGCTTAATTACCCTCATGCCCGAAGACACTCGCCACGAATCGAACTACAGCGCCGCTCCGCCAACTCCGACGCTCATCACACCGCGCGGCATCGGCATCGCCATCTATGTCGTCGTCGCCATCGCGCTCGGACTGGTGACCTTGTTCGTGCCGCCGCTGATCATCACCGGAATAATTCTCGTGTTGTTCGCCGGCGTCCTGATCGCGCTCTATCCTTACTTCGGCTTGATTCTGTACTACCTCGTCGTGATCGTCCGCCCCGAAATTCTCTGGACTCAAATCGAAGCGCTCCGGCCGCCGCGATTAATCTCCGCTGCGTTGTTGCTTAGCGTCCTGATCCACCGCAAGTATCACGGCGAGCCCTTTATCGTCTTCAAGGAACGCATGACCAAGCACATGGGCTTTTTCATCGCTGCGCTCTTTGCTTCTATTCCCTTCGCCTTCTGGCAAAACCAGTCTTTCTGGTTCGCTGTCGATTTCCTATGGCTATTCCTCTACTACGTTTTGCTGATCAACATCCTCACCACCGAGTTTCGCATTAAAGGCTTTGTCTGGCTCTTTATGCTTGCCGGCGGTTACAACGCCATCAGCTCCGCAATCGCATACTTCTCCGGCACACTGGTAGTAGCGCAAGGAATCGAACGCGCCGAGGGCCTTTCCGGAACCGACCCGAACACACTCGCCGTTTCGATTATGCTCGCCCTGCCTTTCTTGTTGTTCTCAATGCAGTGGATCAAGAACAACTTTCTCCGCCTCATACCCTTGATCTTCCTTGTTGCCGGAGTCTTCACCATCGCCATCACCGGGTCCCGCTCCGGCGTAATCGGCATTGTCACCGTCGCCTTCTTGGTTTGGCTCGTAACCAAAAAGAAAATGATCACCGCCGTCGTCGCCATCCTGGTTCTGATCGCCGGCTGGTTCGCGCTTCCGCCTCAGTACCAGACCCGCTATTCGACGATCTTCTCCGAGGAACGCGACGCCTCCTCCGAGGGCCGCATCGATGCCTGGAAAGCCGGCTGGGGAATGTTCAAAGCCAATCCCATCACCGGCATTGGTGTCGACTGCTTCCCGCTCGCTTATTCCTCCGGCAATTATTCCGATGTGCGCGCCCTGCTTCGTCCGCACAATATGTACATCCAGATCATCGCCGAACTCGGGCTGGTCGGATTGGTAACCTTCGGCGCATTGATTTGGTATGTCATGCGGTCAAATTTCCGTTTGCGCAAACAATTCAAAGCCGCCGGTAAGGGCGACCATGCCTTCGTTTGGATTTCCTACGCCATTACAACTTCCATCGCCGCTCTTTTCGTGACTTCCATCTTTGGCCACTCGCTTTTCCGCGCTCACTGGTATGTCTGCGCCGCACTCACCGTCGCTTTGATGACGGTTGCCAAAGACGTCCTCGCCGGCAATACTCCGGCATCGGCGCAAAGCGAACTCACCCCGCAGTTTGGCCGCTTTTTGTCATTCCGCGCTAAGAATCGCTAATCGCCTTTGCGTTTCGAGGATTTATTCCTCTACGTTTTGCTTGACAGTGGTGCAACGGCGTCATAGTATGGACAGATGATACATGGACAACTCGCTCGACTTCTGATCGTCTTTTGCGCGATTCTCGCGTTCTCACTTTCCCCGGCGCTTGCCCAAAACGGCGACAGCACAATCGTCCATGACCATGCAGTTGTCGCTCAGACCGACTCAGGCAGCGTCGCCTCCTCGCAACAGTCCGCATCCGAACAGGAAATCGCGGAAAACCACGAAGCGACCCAGGCCGAACAACAGCGCGAGCCCACGCTTTTTGAAATGCTCGGCGCCCCCAAGCATCTGACCATGATGTCGCTGATGCTCGTCGGCATCATCCTGTTATTTGTCCTCAAAATCAATCGCTGGGTCCGCATTATTGGACTTGCCGTCATCTTCACGCTCTTCGGCTCTGACGTAATTCTACCGGTCCATCCCAGCCCGATGTGCGCAGTCACCAAGCTCTTTATGTTTCGCTTTACCTGGGGCCAATGGTTTGTCGGCTTTCTCTCGTTTTTCCTCGTCATTTTCGTCCCCAGCCTGATCTTCCGCAAAGCCTTTTGCGGCTGGGTCTGTCCGCTCGGCGCATTCCAGGAACTGGTCAACAAGATTCCTTTCAAGTGGCGCATTAAGCAGTTCAACTTCACCGCTTTCAACACAGTCCGTTTGGGCTTGTTGGCAATGTTCTTCTTCACCTTCTTCTATGTCAAGGAATCGATGGACGCCCTCGGCGCCGAGCTCGGGCATCTCGATATGCCGATCTGGAAAGCCTACAGCGCCTACAATATCTATGACCCCATCAATTACTTTGAATATCTCCATTGGAGCATCGAGACCCAGTGGGTCATCATGATGGGCATTCTGGTGATCGTCAGTTTGGTTATCTACCGCCCGTTTTGTTATGCCGTCTGCCCGATCGGCGCCATCACCTGGTTCCTCGAAAAGATAGCCCCCGGTCGAATCCGCATCGACCGCAGCAAATGCAACGAATGCGGCGTCTGCGTAATCAAATCCCCGTGCCCGACCATTCAGAGACTGATCAAGAAGGACTCAATCGGCCTCCCCGATTGTACCTCTTGCGGAGAGTGCCTCAGTACCTGCAACCGCGACGCGATCAAGTTCTCATTCAAGAGTTAGCCCCTTTTCATCCGCTCGGCTTGCAAAGCCCGACAAAGCGCGTGGCTCTGCCGGACTCTTCAACTAAAACCACCCGGTGAGATTACACCTTTTCTCTGGTCATATCCATGCAAGTCTCCGCGCACTGTCTGCAAGTCAACGCACACGACTGCATTTTGTCATCATCGACAAAGCGCTCGCAGTCGGCGGCGCATCGCTCGCAGATATCCGCGCACAACATGCAAAACCGATTCTGAAATTCCGATTCCATCAACATTACGTGCGCACTCGTCGAGCAGGCATCCGCACAGGCCGACATCAGCGTAATATGGTGGCGCTCCGCATGGCTGCCTCCCATATCGAGACAATGTACCTTGGTGCGAACACATACCTCATAGCACTTGAGACAATCGGCGATGCAGCGCTGAACCGCTGCGCTAAGCTTGCTCTCGGTCTTCATAAAATTCCTTTCGTTCCCGGGCGCTATGATTCCTGTTTATCTGGTCAGTTCTCTTGCCTTTTGCGCCGTCCTGATATTGGTCGCGCGTGCCCGCCGTTGGGCAAGTGTCGGCTTGGCCCTCTCCGGCACATTCTTGCGCGGCTTCGCCGTGAACACGTCGCCCTTGCTGTGGACAATCGGTCCCCGGATCATCTTCATTACCGTCTTTGCCCTCTGGCTGTCGATGACCAATTTCCCCGCTGAAATGTGCGCATCACGCTTGGAAATAAACCACGCCACGGTATCCCAGGATCCGCTGCTGCGTTTGCCCGCCAGCCGTTCCGTGTGTCCGTTGCGCCCGACATCCTGAACGCGAAAAGTCGTGAACGCCGATTTTGGCCGCACGACAATACGGTAAAACTCGCCCTTGCCGGTCGTGCCGGGCTTCTTCCGCGCGCGCCCCTCCGGTTGAGCCAGACTGTGTTGGCGCTTGGTCAGCGTCTTCCATTTTTTTTGCGCCTTGACGATATTTTTCTTCGCTGCTTTTTTTTGTGCTGTGGTTGCCATAACGACTCCATTCGTTTTCGTTTTACGATTGGTCCATTAGCCGCACAAAAGTTCGTGTCTATCTCTTGTTACAAACAACGATCGATTTCGTTGTGATTTTTCTTCGGTGACGACTTCCATTTTGCGATTTTCGCACCGCAAAACAAAAAGCTGGAGCAGTTGGTACTCCAGCTTCCGAATCGAGTTTTGTTGTTAAATTCTGATTAACTAATTTCCCGGCTTGAGTGCAACCCTCTCAACCAGATTCGTCACCGGCTTTAGCGTCCGCAGATACGAATAGATCGCACCCAAATCATACTTGCTCATGCCGGCATATTGTATCCACGGCATCACCGTATTCGCGCCATCCATCCCGACTTCCGCAGCAACGTAGTCCGCCGGATCGTACATCTTGAACTTGTCGATGAACTCTTCCCTCGTCCACGAACCAATTCCGGTCGCCGAGTCCGGCGTGATATTCACCGAGCGCACAGTGCCGAACGGTAGTTCGAATTCCATGCCGCCCGCGAATTCCATGCCGGCAGGCGCTTCGCCCTTGATTCTCTGTGTGTGGCACTCTCCGCACGAAGCCATCGTCACCAGGTACTTTCCATGCGCGACTAAATCGGATGTGTCTGGACGTGTCGCAAATTCCGCCTTCCGCGGCATCATCTTCACGATTATGTTCAACGGAACCGGTAACTGCGTTTCCGGTGTCTGATTCTCGATCGGGGCGAGCGTCCGCGTGTAGGCAACAATCGCCTCCATGTCCTTTCGGTCAAGCGCCCCGTAGTTCGGATAAGGCATCATCGGGAACAACGATTTGCCGTCCTTGTTGACGCCCTCGGTGATCGCCCGCAGTAACTCTCCGTCCGTCCAATCCTTGATCGCGGCCGGCGTAATATTCGGCGCCTGCAACAACCCTCTCAATTTCACATACGCCGCGAAATTTTCCCCGCCTTTACCTTCCGTTCCCGGCTTTACCGGCATACCGTATTTCGTGACGTCGAGCGTCGAGTGACAACCAACGCAGATCGCCACGTGATTGAACAAGTACTCGCCTCGCGCCATCATCTCCGGCGAAGCAGTTATCGCTATATCTTCCGCTGGACCCACCTTGGGAAAAGCCATGCTGAAATACGCGATCCCGGCAATCACTGCGACAACCAGCACAATCGCCAGCGTGCCCACTATTTTCCAAAACGTTTGCAACTTACTTCCCTCCAGGTTTCGCGTCTCGCCGCCAAATCAGGCGCATTTGCATCATGGACCAAAATGGTAGATTCAAGTGAAATGTGATATATTAAATGTGGCGAAATGTCAAAACGGGATAATCTAAGCCGACTTTTCCAGCCGCTCAACTTGAGCCACAAGCTGTCCGCAGGCCGCCGCAATGCGCCTTCCCTTGGGAATACGCAGTGTCACCGCCGGGCAGCGTGGATATAGATACTCGCGGAATCTGTCAATCGCGTCCTGCGACGGTGTTCGAAAATCGTATGGTGTAAACGGCTTAAGTTTTGTCGATGTCCGCGCTGTCGTGCCGCGCAAAGCCGCAACTCGTCCCTTCTTGACTTCCTTGATCGGCGCCAGCGGGATGCCCTTGGCATCGACAATCGGATTGTACGGAATCAAATTGATCTTGCACGGAATCCGCCGCGTCAACATCGCCAGTTCCTTGGCGCATTCCATCGTATCGGTAATCCCGGCAATCAGAATGTATTCAAGCGTAATCCGATCCCCCGATTGCAAGGCATATTCGCGGCAAGCCGGAATCAATTGGTCAAGCGGATTGTCTTTGGCAGCCGGTATCAATCGTTCGCGCAAACTTTGAATCGGTGCATGCAGCGACAGCGCCAATCCCGACTTCATCCGCATCGCCGTCAGTTTGCGAATCTCGGCAACCAAACCAACCGTCGAGATCGTAAATTTCCTTGCCGAAAATCCCAACCCTTGCTCGGAGCTGATCGTCGTTATCGCTTCAATGACGGCATCCAAATTCAACAGCGGTTCGCCCATCCCCATCATTACGACATTCGCCAGCTCTTTGTCGCCGGTCAGATTACGCGCCAGCATAAACTGCCCGATCATCTCACCTGCCGATAGATTCCGCTTAAAACCCACCAATCCGGTCGCGCAAAACTTGCACCCGATCGTGCATCCGACCTGGCTCGACATACACAAAGCCAACCGGTCGCGCACCGGAATCAAAACCATTTCGACTACCGCGCCATCCGTGAACTTCACCAGGAACTTCGCCGTCCCATCCTCCGGATCGCGCTGCTTGCGCGCCACAATCGGCAACCGAATGTCATGCTTGGCATCGAGTTGGTCGCGCAGCGGCTTGTTGAAGCTGCTCATTTTGGCGAATTCGGTCGCTTCCTTCTGGTATATCCACTGGAACAACTGCCGGCCGCGAAACGGCTTCTCACCGTACGCCACCATTAGCTCTTCCATTCCTTTAAGGGAAAGCCCGAAAATGTTGATCTTTCTTGCAGTTGACATTGTCATAATAACAACTATAATTACGCCGATTAGCAACGGGTATTTGGAGGAGTTTTGTCCGAAGTTGCCACTATACAGGAATTAGCCGAGAATTTCAAACGGCTGAAGGAGTTTCTTTGACCTTGATAAAAAGGTTGCGAAGCTCAAAGAACTGGAGAAACTGACACTCGCCGAAAACTTTTGGGCGAATCAGGCAAAAGCGCAGGGCATTCTCAAAGAGATTTCGCTGGAAAAGAAGTGGATCGAGGAGACCGACCGTCTCGAAAAAGCTCTCAATGACCTCGAAACGCTTGAAGAACTCTCCGCCGAAGACGCCGAACTCAAGAATGAACTCGAACAGCAACACGTCGAGCTTGAACGACTTCTGGCTGACTTCGAACTGCGAACCTTGCTCTCCGACCGCGATGATCCCAATGACGCTATCGTCTCGATCCACCCCGGCGCCGGCGGCACCGAATCGCAAGACTGGGCGCAGATGCTGCTTCGCCTCTACACGCGCTATTGCGAACGCCACGGCTATCAGGCCGACCTGATCGACTATTCCTCCGGCGACGAAGCCGGCATCAAATCCGCCACTCTCGAAGTTCGCGGCGACTACGCCTACGGTTACCTCAAATCCGAATCCGGCGTCCATCGCCTCGTGCGCATTTCGCCCTTCGATGCCAATCAGCGGCGCCATACATCGTTTGCGTCGGTCTTCGTTCTGCCTGAAGTCGGCGAGGAAATCCAAATCGAAATCAATCCCGACGACATCCGCATCGACACCTTTCGCGCCTCCGGCGCCGGCGGCCAGCACGTCAACAAAACTTCCTCGGCAATTCGCATCACGCACATTCCAACCAACATCGTTGTCCAGTGTCAGACCGAGCGTTCACAACTCAAGAACAAAGAGTCGGCATTGAAGGTGCTGAAGGCCCGTCTCTATCAGCGTGCCCGCGAAGAAGAAGAAAAAAAACTCGAAGAATACGTCAAGAACAAGAAGAAGATCGAATGGGGCAGCCAAATCCGCTCATACGTATTTCATCCATACAACATGGTTAAAGATCATCGCACCTCCCACGAAACGTCGAATACCTCGGCGGTCATGGACGGCGCGATTGATGAATTTATCACTGCTTATCTAAACTGGAAAGATAAGTAGTCGGGAGGTTATATGTCCGTGCTCCAGCAATTTCGCGATAAAGCCAAGTCTCTCAAACGGAGAGTAGTGTACCCAGAAGGCGAGGAACCGCGTTCGATTCTCGCCGCCAAAACCGTCGTCGCCGAAGGTATCGCCCAGGTCACGCTAGTCGGCGACGCCAACAAAATCGCCGCACTCGCCAAAGAACACCAACTCGACTTAAGCAAAGTCTCAGTCAGCGATCCGGCAACGTCCAATCTCCACAAAGATTTTGCGCAGGAGCTCTTCGAGCTGCGCAAAGCCAAAGGCATGACGCTTGCCGAAGCCGAAGCCACCGTCCGCCAGCCGCTCTATTGGGGCGCCATGATGGTTCGCAAGAACATGGCCGACGGTTCGGTCGCCGGCGCTCTTAACACCACCGGCGACGTTCTCCGCGCTGGTATTCAAGTGATTGGATTGGGCCAGGGCATCACCGCCGTCTCCAGTTTTTTCATGATGGTTCTGCCGGAATTCCTCGGTGAAAAAGAAAAAGTCATTTTCTTCGCCGATTCGGCTGTCATTCCGAATCCGACTGTTGAACAACTGGCCGCGATTGCCGTTTCCACTTCGCGCTCTTATCGCGCCCTGATGAACGAAGAACCCCGCGTGGCGATGCTCTCGTTCTCAACCAAAGGTTCCGCCAAACATCCCGATGTCACCAAAGTCCTGTCTGCTTTGGAGCTGGTCAAGAAGATTGAACCCAAACTCATTATCGATGGCGAGCTGCAGGTCGATGCGGCAATCATCCCCAAAGTCCAGCAATCCAAAGCTCCGAATTCGCCCGTCGAAGGTAGAGCAAATGTGTTGATATTTCCTGACTTGGATGCCGGCAACATTGCGTATAAATTGGTGCAACGGATGGCAAAAGCCGAAGCCATCGGCCCAATCGTTCAGGGCATGGCCAAACCGGTCAACGACCTGTCGCGCGGCTGTTCCGCCGACGACATCGTCAACGTCACCGCCATCGCCATGACCATGGGCGGACTATAAAATACAATCCCGCTTCTCCCCCCTCCCGTTTAGGGAGAGGGGTCGGGGGTGAGGGCAACAACGAAAGGACCCATTAATGCCAACATACTGGTACCGCTGTCAAACTTGTGGCCACGAATTCGAGGAATTTCAGAAGATGTCTGACCCTCCGCTTCGCGAATGCCCAAAATGCGGCGGTGTCATCATGCGCGTCATCACCGGAGGTACTGGCATGATTTTCAAAGGCTCCGGCTTCTACATCACGGATCATCGTAAGGAGTCTTACAAAGAAGCTGAAAGCTCCGACAAAGCCGGCTTATCCATGCCAACTCCGTCAACCGAGTCCAAACCGAAACCCAAGACCGATTGATGTCCACGGCCCGACTCACCGCCGCTGATGAACTCTATCAGGAGCTTGCCGCGATTGTCGGGTTGGAAAACGTCCACATTGAAGGCGGTTGCTACGACGATTGTTCTCACGATGCAACCGACGTCATCCGTCCGCCCTTGGCTGCCGTTACAATTACATCTGCCGACGTCGTCCCACAGGTATTGCGCGCCGCTGCCAAGCGCCGCATTCCCGTCATCGCGCGCGGCGCCGGCACCGGCTACACCGGCGGCGCAACTCCCGAATACGGCGGCATCGTCCTCGCCTTCATCGGATTCAATCGCATTCTCGAAATCAATACTAACCGCAAAATCGCCATCGTCGAACCCGGCATAATCACGCAGGTTCTCGCTGATGCCGCCGCTGCCAAGGGTTTGTTCTACCCGCCCGATCCAGCCAGTGTCAAAGAATCTTCTATCGGCGGCAATGTCGCCGAATGCGCCGGCGGTTTGCGTTGCAAGAAATACGGCTTAACGAAAGACTACATCCTCGGCATCGAAGGTTACGACATCGACGGCTCACTCGTTCAGACCGGCTGCTTTGCGAATTCCGAAACCTACGATCTCGGCTCGATCCTGATCGGCTCCGAAGGCACACTCGTCGTCATCGCCAAAATCGCGCTGCAACTCATCGACCCGCCCGCCAGTCGACGCACATTCTTCGCAACCTTTGCCAATCAGTCCGATGCCGCCGACGTCGTCGCCGGCATCATGGCCGCCGGTGTCATTCCCGCTGTTCTGGAATTCATGGATGGCGACGCCATCGACTGCACGCTCGAATATCTCAAATGGACCGACGTCATCCCCGCCGCCGCCGCGCTCGTTATTGAACTCGACGGCGAACCGGCAGCCGTCGCTCGCGAAACCGCCGCCATCGTCCCGATCATCAAATCTCACACTCCGACGCAATTCGAAGAAACCGCAGATGACGTTCGCCGCGACTATCTTTGGACCTTGCGCCGCTCGATCTCGCGCGCCATCACTGCCGCAGCCAAACTGCGCGTCTCCGAAGACGTCTGCGTCCCGCCCTCGAAACTCCCAAGACTCGTCGAGTCCCTTCCCGCCCTTGCGAAAAAATATAGTCTGCGCGTCAACTCCTTTGGCCATGCCGGTGATGGCAACCTGCACGTCAATTTCCTCGCCACCGACGACACTCCCGAAATCCAGGAACGCATTCATGCCGCCGTCGTCGAACTCTTCAAAATCACCGTCGCCTTTGACGGTACGATTTCCGGCGAACACGGAATCGGCACCACCAAAAAAGACTATCTACCCATCGAAGTCGCACCGGAAACACTCGCCCTTTTCCGCAAAATCAAATCCGCCTTCGATCCACCAAATCTCGTCAACCCCGGCAAAATCTTCTAACTCGACGTTTCTCGCCACGAACACCTTTATTGTCATTCCGGCGGACGCCAGAATCCAGCGTCGCTTATGGCTGTAGGTCTCTTCGCGTAGGGGAGCGGTTTGCGCACCCGTCTTCCCCGCGAAGCGGGCTGTTGAAAAAGGTGGTCTCGAATAAACAGCAGGCAATAGTCTAACTGTGCCCTGCTGGATCCCCGCATTCGCGGGGACGACTTAACCCTGAGTCCGCAATATATGGTCCAATGATTTGGCGGCCTGAGCGCGCTTTTTCAACAGTCCCGAAGGCGGGGATCCAGCAATGTTCTTTTGGGCTAACCCACTCAAATTGCTGTTGCGGCAGGTCTTGTCCCGGCGCTCCGAAAACTGGTTTTTGGCAAGATCACAAGCGCGCCGGAGTGTGACCTGCCGCTATTCCTCCAGTCAATCAGGCAACTCGAAAGACAGTCGTAGGTCGGCGTTCCCAGCGAAGCGCGGAACCCGACATTCATTAAGAGACAATTCAACAGCGCCCTTTTTTCCCCTCTCCCTTTTTGGGAGAGGGGCAGGGGTGAGGGCTTTGAAGGCGTCGTCTGTATCTGATACTTTTCCCCTTGTCCCTCACCCTTGCGATTTCATATCTTCCCACCAACGAAACGCCTAACCCGCGAGGGCAACTGTGCGCAAACTGGCAATCATCCCGATACTAATCCTCATCTCGATAATTCTCATCGTCCTGATCTACCGCCGCCAACAATCCGATGTCCTTCCCGAAAATGTGATCTACTCCTCCGGTACTGTCGAAGCCAACGCCGTCTCCGTCGGTGCCCAGACTTCGGGCAAGGTCATCGCTAAGCGCTTCGCCAAAGGCGACCAGGTAAAAACCGGCGACACGCTCCTAACGATCGAAACCGGCTTGCTCGACGCCAAACAACAAGAGCTCGACGCTACCATCGCTGCCACTCGCGACGAAATCGCCGCCGCCCGCATCGAACTCGCCAATGTCAAAACGAATCTCGAACGCATGAAAGAGGCCTATCAGGTCGGCTCGATTCCCAAGCGCGACTATGACAATCTCCAAACCGCCTACGACTCCGGCACGCGTCGTTTGGCCGGTCTCGAGTCGCGCCTCGAAACAATTATGGCACAGCAGCAGACACTCGACGTCCAGCGCGGTTACACGGCAATCATCAGCCCCGCCAGCGGCTATGTCCAGGCCGACCCCATCGAAACCGGCGAAATCGCATTAATCGGCACGACCCTGTTCGAGATCGTCGACCTCAGTGACACCTGGATCGAAATCTACGTCAACGAAACCGACCTCCCGCATCTGCATCTCAACGATCCGGCCGAGGTCTTCCTCGACTCGCAACCCGACAGCGCCGTCAAAGGCAACATCTCCTTCATCTCCCAAAAAGCCGAATTCACTCCCAAGAATGTCCAGACTAAAAAAGAACGCATCAAGCTGGTCTTTGCCGTGCGCATCAAAGTCGACAATTCTTCGGGCGCGTTCAAACCCGGACTACCGGTCGATGTCTACCTAAAGAAGTCATGAGCGAATCGGCAATCACCGCCAATTCACTGCGCAAGAGCTATCAAGACACGGTGGCGCTTCGCGACATCTCCTTCACCGTTCCAGCAGGCGCAATTCTCGCCATCGTCGGACCCGATGGCGCCGGTAAAACGACGCTCCTGCGCATCTTCTCCGGAATTCTCGATTCTGATTCCGGTGCAATTCAAATTTTTGGCGACGACTATAAGCATGACTTTGAATCCAAGAAATCCAATATCGGCTACATGCCCCAACGTTTCGGCCTCTACGAAGATCTGACAGTTCAGGAAAACATCGACTTCTTCGCCGACCTGTTTTCTGTCAAGGGTGACGAGCGCCGCATCCGCATCAAACGCCTGCTCGAGTTTTCGCGCATGGATCCATTCACCGATCGTCTCGCCGGCAATCTTTCCGGCGGCATGAAACAAAAACTCGGTCTCGCCTGCGCGCTTGTTCACAATCCTAAAATTCTCCTGCTCGACGAACCCACCAACGGCGTTGACCCGGTCTCTCGCCGCGAATTCTGGCGCCTCCTCTACGACCTCAATCGCGACGGCAGCACGATTATCATCAGTTCGTCCTACATGGACGAAGCCGAACGCGCCAGCCGCTTCATGCTCATGCACAAAGGCGCCATCATTGCCGAGGGCGTCCCCGCCGAAATTCGCGGCAATTTCCAACAGGCGGTCTATGAGCTCCCGCTCGAACAGGCACGCGCAGCTAAATTGCTTCTCGAAACCGAGCCGCGCTTTGCCTCCGTCTCGCTCTTCGGCAAGAGCCTTCATATCGCAACGGATCGCAGTGTCTCCAGCGCCGACGTCGCAGCCTTGATCCGTGCTCAGGGTGTCGACTCAGCGCAACTGCGCAAAATCATTCCCTCCTTTGAAGACATCTATATCGGTTTATCCAAGGACGCCTGATGCCCGATTACGCCGTCGATGTCACCAATCTTCGCCGCGACTTCGGCAAGTTCACCGCAGTCAACAATATCAGCTTCCGCGTCAATCGCGGCGAAATCTTCGGCTTCCTCGGCCCCAACGGCGCCGGAAAATCGACAACCATCCGCATGCTCTGCGGTCTATTGCGGCCCACCGGCGGCTCCGGCACAGTCGCGGGCTTCGACATCATGAAGGAATCCGAGAAAATCAAAACCCGCATCGGCTACATGTCGCAAAAATTCTCGCTCTATCAGACTCTCACTGTCGAAGAAAATTTGAATTTCTACGCCGGTGTATACTTGATGGACAACTCGGACCACGCAGCCAAGAAACGCAAATTCTTCTCCGAGACAATCCTTGGCGAGGTCCGCTCCACGTTGGTCGCTTCGCTGCCCGCCGGCACGCGCCAGATGCTGGCGCTGTTCTGCGCTATCCAGCACGATCCGGCGATCATCTTCCTCGATGAACCCACCGCCGGCGTCGATCCGATTTCCCGCCGCTACTTCTGGGAGCAAATCAACCAACTCGCCGGCCACGGTGTCACGGTTTTTGTCACCACTCACTATCTCGACGAGGCCGAAGAATGCCACCGCATCGGCATGATCTTCGGCGGAACTCTTGCCGCAATCGGCGAACCCGACGAACTCAAGCAGCGTCGCTTCAAAGGTAAAATCTATAAATTCAACTCTCGCAATCCCTGGGAAATCGCAGACCAACTGCGCGCCCGCCCCGATGTCGCCGATGTCGCCCTCTTCGGCTCGGAACTGCACGTGACCCTGCTTCAAGGCGCCGGCATCGACGAACTGACAACTGCGGTTCGCAACGCTGATTCTACCGCCTCCGAAATAACCCGGATCGATGCAACCCTCGAGGACCTCTTCATTGCCCTGATCAACGAGGGCCAGAAATGAAAGCCAACCGCATTTTCGCCATCGCCCGCAAAGAGACCCTGCAAATCTTGCGCGACAAGCGTTCGCTTATTCTCGCTTTTTTGCTGCCGATCACGCTCATCTTCCTTTTTGGCTATGCAATCACGCTCGACGTCCGCGAGATTCCGACTGTCATCGTCGACTATTCCAACTCAACCCATTCGCGCGAGCTGATTCGCAAATTCACCAACAGCGGCTACTTTGTCGAAATCGAACGCACCTCGGCGCACGAACGGCTCACCGAGTTGATCGACCGCAGCAAAGCCAAGGTTGGCTTAATCATTCCCGTCGACTTCGCCGACCAACTTGCCGTCGGAACCGCCGAAATCCAGACCATCACCGACGGCGCCGACGCCAACACTACCCAGTCCGTCGTCGGCTATACATCTCTGATAATTTCGCAATTCAATCTCGAAAGCATCGAGCGCCAGTTCGGCGGTCGCGTCTCCGTCAACCCGGTCAGCCTCGAACCGCGATTCTGGTACAACCCCGATCTCGATTCGCAAAACTTCCTCGTTCCGGGCCTGATCTCGCTCATCATGACTATTCTCGGCTCGCTCTTGACCTCGCTCACAATCGCCCGCGAATGGGAACGCGGCACCATGGAATTGCTGATCTCGACCCCGATCAAGCCGATCGAATTGGCAATCGGCAAACTCCTCCCCTATTACATCATTGGTATTGTCGACTTGTTTCTCGCCGCCTATGTCGGCGTCGTAATCTTCGAGGTCCCTTTTACCGGAAGCATCTGGCTGCTTTTCCTCTTTTCCAGCGTCTTTTTGCTCGCTGTCCTCGCCAACGGCTACCTAATCAGCGTCGTCGCCAAGTCGCAGCAGCTTGCTTACACGCTCTCATTGCTGACGTCATTTCTCCCCGGCTTTTTGTTGTCCGGACTTCTCTTTCCGATCAGCTCCATGCCCATAGCCATCCAGGTCGTCAGCTATATTATTCCCGGACGCTATTTCATCGAGGTCCTCCGCAGCCTTTTCCTCAAAGGCTCCGGTCTGGAGATACTCTACGTGCAGGGATTGGCGCTCTTGCTCTTCGCCGCCGCGTTCTCGCTGCTGGCTATCAAAAAATTCAGGAAGAAGATCCTATGAAGTGGCGTCGAATATTCACCTTGCTCGTCAAGGAATTTCAAGAGCTCTTCCGCAACCGCAAGATGATGGCGATCATTTTCGTGTCGCCGATAGCCCAGTTGCTCATCTTCGGCTATGCGGCAATCTACGACATCAAGAGCATTCCGCTTGGTATTCGCGATCACGATCACTCCGATCTTAGCCGCAAACTGATTCGTTCACTCGAAGCATCCGGCTCCTTCACCATCGACCGCATGCTCGAATCCGACGCCCAAATCGACACCATCCTGCAGCGGGGTGAGGTCTGGAGTGTCCTCGATATTCCCCAATCTTTTGCCCAAGATGTCGCCGCCGGAAAATCGGTCGCCATCGGAGCCGCTCTCGACGCCTCCAATTCCAATAGCGCCGGAATCACCGCAAATTACTTGATCGGCGCCATCATGCGCTTCAATGACGACATCCTCGCGAGCCGCATTGCCCAATCCGCCGGCAAATCGATTACACCAACCGGCTTGATCGCCAACAAAATCCGCGTCTGGTACAACCCTGACATGGAAAGCCGGAACTTCAACGTCCCCGCCATGGTCGTCCAGATTCTCGTCTTAGTCACCCTGATGCTCACGTCAATGGCAATCGTGCGCGAAAAGGAATTCGGCACTATGGAGCAATTGATCGTCACACCCATTCGCCCCAGCGAACTCATCCTTGGCAAAGCGCTGCCCTACGCCTTCATCGGCATGGTCGACATCGCACTGATTTGCGCCGTCGCCGTTTTCTATTTCCAGGTCCCTCTTGTCGGCAGCCTGACCCTGCTGTTCGGAACCTCTCTGATCTTCATGCTGTCAACCCTGGCCGTCGGGCTCTTGATCTCAACCATTTCCGCCACGCAGCAACAAGCCATGATCAGCGCCTTTTTCTTCATGATGCCGGCCATTCTCCTGTCCGGCTTCGCGTTTCCGCTGGACAACATGCCTGTTTCAATTCAGTACTTGACCTATCTCAATCCACTCCGCTATTTTATCGTTATTATCCGCTCGATTTTCCTCAAAGGCGGCGCCTTCATGGGCCTGCTCGACCAGATCATCCCCCTCTTTGTGCTCGGTGTCTCCGTGCTCGCTTTGGCAGCCGCGCGCTTTAAGAAACGCTCAAACTAAACTGCCACCTTCGGCCGTCGCTGCATCGGTCAACTATCATCTACATTTGACGATAAAAATATCAGGCAGGAAATACTCACGCCGCTCCGCTGGGCTATCGCGTCCATCGGTTGCGGATCGAAAGATTCAACGGCGGGCCCGCGAGGTTTGGATGCATCGTGTCTTCATTGTCGACGACGAAGCCGAAATCGTCGAAATTATGGTTGAGTATTTTGAGTCTGAAGAGTTTGAAGCTCTTGGCAGTTCCAACCCGCAGCATGCTTTGGAGTCAATCGCCCGCAATCAACCCGAAATCGTGTTAATGGACATCATGATGCCGGAAATCGACGGCTACGAACTTGCCCGCCGGCTCAAATCTGACTCGCGCACAGCCGCGATTCCGATCATTTTCTTGTCCGGCAAAGAGCGCCAGGAAGATAATCTTCAGTTTAGTAAATGCTCCGGAGAGTTGTTCGTGCACAAGCCGGTAGTCCTGCAGGACCTCAAGGCATCCATCCTTTTGATGCTCGACTCAGACCTGCAGGCTGGACAATAGCCCATGGACCCGCGACTACTTATCAAATACGGTGAACCCAACCTCGCCCGCTACTTCGTAAAATCGCTCGAAGATCTTCTCGATGTTGTCGAGACCGTCTATAAACACGTCAGCCAACAGGTCGACACACAGGATCTCAATGAAGTTCTGGCCGGAATCGAATGTTTTGCCTCACCGATTCCGCGTACGCTCAGCAGCCATATTTTCGGTTTTGCGATTCCTTCGCAAATCATGGACTCCGAAAATCGCGCAACCGTAATGGCGCCGCGTCCGCCCGA
>CAVPQS010000029.1:0-18707 GCA_963707485.1 uncultured bacterium | reverse complement strand
CTGGACAGAGGCGCCGAAATTCACTGTCAACGGCACTTCGATCTTGGTTTTGCCGAGGTAAAGTGTTGGGCGGGTTGTCAGAGGCGTTCCGGGACCGTCGACACGAATCGATTTAAGATAGAGACTATCGGCGCGTTTGATATCATGTTCGGTGACCAACTCAAAGGGACTACTGATCGAAACGCCGAGGCGGACTTTTTCAGTCCGATACATTAGCGAACCGAGCAGGTTGATACCGCTGAGTGATTGATCATCGCTCGTATTATCGGACAAACGCACCGCGAGGGTGTCGTATGCAGTACTGCCATCGGATAGAGGCAGTGTGTCGTGGACGGTTGACTGGTACTCCGCAGTACCATTTCCGTAATATATGTTCGCGGCGGCTCCGAAGGACAGCTTGCCGTAGACATCCGTACCAAAGCCCAGCGAGAATTTTTGCAGGTTTCGAAGCGTGTTTAGGTGATCTTCCTGTGGCGCTATTGTAGATGGGATAAAAATTGACGATGTGACTACCGCATAATTCACATCGCTGCGGCTAATAACGGCGTCGTTATCATCAGTCACGCGTTGATAATTTACGGCGGCGACGAAGGGATGTCCCTTGATACGGACCGGAGCGACAAATGAGCCGGCAGCCAAATTCAAGAGATCCTTCTTGTAATCGTCCAGAATATTTGAGCCGGGATCGGCGATGTAAGTGATATCGTTCTGCATTTTGAGACTCACCACTGATCCGGAAATGGAAGCCTGAGTCTTGGGAATCTGAATCAACCCGGCGGGGTTCCAGGTCAAAGCAGAGGCATCGTCAGCAATGCCGATGAACGCTCCACCCATTGAACGCGCCCGAGCGCCTGAACCCAGGGACTCGAGGTTGTACAGACTAAAACCATATAAATGGAAATCCTGACTAAATGCTGTTCCCGCCGTCAGGAGGAATATGAGAAAAACTTTAGCTGCTAATCTGCGCATAACCTCAGACACTCCTTATGTACTTCCCTCTCCAAATTAAAGCGACCAATATATCGGAGGCGAAAGCCGCTGTCAATTCTTTTTTGGCAAACTCCGATTCTGTGAATGAAGACGTTGTAGGCAAATATTCTGTTCAATTTCAACGAGTTCTGACTCAAGGCGATTTGACAGCGGAACAAGTGCGGATATATACGGACAAGCAGGGCTTTTATACATTGTCGGCGTCGAGTTCTGCTCCAATTGCGGCTTCTGCGCCGCCCATCATGCCATATTCGTGCAGTTTGTTGCGCAGCGTGCGCGGGTTTATGCCCAATGCGTCTGCGGCTTTGGTGCGGTTACCGTCATAAGATTCAAGCGCTTTGAGAATCATGATTTTTTCCATCTCGGAAATCGGCATGATGGTATCGGATGACGAATGGGCATGGCGGGCAAGATCACCTAAGGCGAGATGACTGGGTAAGTCGGAATCAGTGATGCGGTCGGTTTTGCAGAGAACAACGGCGCGTTCGATGTAGTTTTCGAGTTCGCGGATATTTCCGGGCCAGTGGTAGTTGAGGAGAAGTTTCATCGCCTTTTCGGTGACGCCTTTGACATCGCGCAAGTTCTCCGTGTTGAATTTGTGGATGAAATGGTCGATCAGCATAGGAATGTCATTTGCCCGTTTGCGCAACGGCGGCAACTGCAGCGGAATCACATTGAGGCGGTAGAATAGATCCTGGCGAAATCTTCCGCCGGCGATTTCTTCCTCGAGATTCCTGTTGGTAGTGGCGACGATGCGGACATCGACCTTGATACTTACGCCGGAGCCGACGCGTTCGAATTCGCGTTCTTGCAGGACGCGCAGGAGTTTGGCCTGGACGCTGGTTGGAATTTCGCTGACTTCGTCGAGCAGAAGCGTTCCATTGTCAGCCAATTCGAAACGGCCGGGCGATTGCTTGATGGCGTTGGTAAAGGCGCCTTTTTCGTGGCCAAAGAGCTCGGATTCGATCAATCCCTCGGGAAGTGCGGCGCAATTGAGTTTGATGAACGGTCCGTCCTTGCGCGGCGAGTTATAGTGAATTGCGCGGGCGATAAGTTCTTTTCCAGTACCGGACTCTCCCCTGATCAGAATTGTCGAGCGGGATTTTGCCGCCGAGGCGAGATCTTCGAGCAGGGTGAGCAGCGATTTGTCGGCGCCGACGATCGTGCCGAGATTGTAGCGACTGCGAATTTCGTTGCGAAGAATGCGATTTTCGAAGACGAGCTGGCGATGATCAAGCGCTTTATTGAGCGAGAGTTCGAGTTCATCGGGCAGCACCGGCTTGAGGATGTAATCGAAGGCGCCGAGCTTCATGGCCTCGACAGCGTCTTTGACTGTGCCATGAGCGGTGATCATCATGACAACGGTATCGGGGGACTCAGCTTTGATTTTCTGCAGGAGTTCGATGCCGTTCATGTTGGGCATTTTGACATCGGAGAGTATTACATCGAATTCGATCGTCTGAATCAATTCCAGGGCGGCCGCAGCAGAAGACGCGGTTTGGACATCGTGTCCAAGTTTGGTCAGTACCGCTTCGAAGAACTCATTGACGAGGGCTTCGTCATCGACGACCAAGATAGATCGCTTACTGCTCATAGTCGTTACCTCAAGGGCAGCTCGATAGTGAACGTCGAGCCTTTGTCGGAGTTATTAGATACGTAGATGGAGCCGCGGTGGGCATCCACAACTTTGCGGACCAGAGCCAATCCAAGGCCGGTACCGCCGTCACGAGTTGTAAAGAAGGGCGTAAATATCTTTTCCTTGATTGATTCGGGAACGCCGACACCCTGATCAGAGACGCAGATTGCGATTGCGTCATCGCGTTTGTCAAGGACGACTTTGACCTGGCCGCCATTGGGCATGGACTCATCGGCATTTTTTAACAAATTAATCAACGCACCGGTGAAATTTTCGCGATCGACATGGCACTGGACGACAGCCGGTGGAAGTTCGAGATTGACGTTTGAACGCGACGAGCGCGCGTTGAGATCGACGCGGAAGAAGTCGACTGTTTCATGAAGCAGCGCGTTCATATCAGTTGAGCACGGTTCGTGGCGGAGTTCGCGGGCATATTCGAGCAATGACGTCACCGAGCGGTTCAGTTTTTCGACGCCGGAAATAATTTTGTCGACATAGTTGATATTGGCATGATCGGCGCCGAGCTCGCGCCTGAGTAAGGCGGCAAAACCGGCGATTCCAGATAGCGGGTTGCGGACCTCATGGGCAACGACAGCGGCGACTTCGCCGAGAGCAGCGAGACTGCGGACCCGGGCGATTTCGTCTTCCATACGGCGAAGTTCGGTGAGATCGACGAAAACTTCCAGGGCGCCGACGATGTTGCCTTCGGAGTCTTTCATACATGAAGACGAGACTGAGATTGGCACGAACTCGTTCGGGGCGACTTGGGCTTGTTTTTCGACCAGACTGTAGGGCTTCTTCCCAGCGAGCAAGTCGGTGAGAGGTTTTTTTGCAGCCAGCGACGAGCCGAGAATGTTGCGGTAATCCTCGCCGACGACCTCGGCCGGTTTGACGCGCAGGATGTCGCAGCCGGCTTTGTTGATGGTATTGATTCTGCCGTTGGGATCGATGGTAATTACGCCCGAGGTCAAAGATTCGAGGACATTTTGCAGGAAGGTTCGGGTTTGGATATTCTGGGCAAGGCTCTCGACGAGCCGCTCGTTGGTGACGGTTAATTCGTCGGCAAGTGTCTGATGGCGTTCTTGCAGCGAAGCATACGATTCGTTTAGCTGCTTGATCGTGTTGTTGAAGCTGGCGAATGTCTGATTAAAGACGGCGAGCTGGCTTTCGCCCAGTTGCGGTTCCGGGTTTTTGGCGTTTTCCTGCATAGAACGCAGAATAGCATAAAGCGAGCTAATTGTTCAACAAAAACATTGGGCCGGAAATTTAGCCGGATCTGGGTACTTATTCCCTGCCGGTGGCCTTGAGCACCTGCTGGATTTTGTCGCAGAGAGTCTCAGGAGTGAACGGCTTGACAATATAGTTAGTCACGCCGGCTTTCATGGCTTCAATGATATCTTCTTTAACCGAGCGGCTGGTGACCATCAGCACGGGCACATCGCGGAACTCATCATCGCCGCGCAAGTGGCTGACGAAAGTGAGGCCGTCCATTTCCGGCATATTCCAATCGGTGATAATCAGTCCGAAGTTGTCAACTTTCATTTTGGCCAAAGCATCTTTACCGTCGGTTGCTTCCGCGATATCGTTGAAACCGGCGCGTCTGAGAGTATTGACAATGATGCGGCGCATGGTCGGCGAGTTGTCGACGGCGAGGATTTTGATATCAGACACGAGCGTCCCCCCGGTCCGATCCGGATCGAATCTTAATTTGGTGTAATGTTGCCATGATGCTCAGCCTACTTCCTTCTTGCCCGATTTTTCTAAGTTTGAGTTGCGACCATCGGTGACGGTTCAGCTTCGGATACGGTAGTTGATTCGCGGTGTCCGTTCATAACCAGACGGCGCGAATTTCTGCGGGCCGTTCCGGCGGCTTTGGCCTCGAATTCGGCGAGGCGTTCGCGGAGACCGCGAATTTCCGCCTTACGGCCGGTATCGGCGCAAGCGCCGGAGATAATTGTTTTGATTTCGCGCACGCGAAATGGTTTGAGAATACAGTCGTAGATTCCCAATCGCATCGCGGCGATCAGGTCATCGAGGGCCGCGTTTCCGGTCATCAGGACGACCGAGAGGTCGGGGCTGCGATCCTTGATCAACTTGACGATGTCGAGGCCGTGGCAATCGCGCAAATGCAAATCGACGATGGCAGCATCGAAGTCTTCTGATTCAATCAATTCCGGCAATTCCGCCGAAGTCGCGGCGGTACAAACGGAGTAACCCAGTTGGGAACACATTTCCTGCATTAATTCGCGCACAAACGCTTCGTCATCTACTACTAAAAGTTTGCCTGCCATAATTCCAAACTCATACCGTTACTTTTTTGTCCTGGTGATATTCGTCTGAGGCCGCTTTGACTGTGGCGAACAGGCGGTTGATATTGAATGGTTTGATGATGTAGTCATAGACCCGTTTGCGGAGGGCCTCGACGGCGGATTCAACAGAGGGATAGCCGGTCATGACGATGATCGGCAGATCGGGATGCTCTTGGCGAACTTTGTCGACGAAACTGAGGCCGTCCTCACCTTCCATTTTGATGTCGGTGAGAATGACGTCGAAGTCGTCGGACTTTTCGAAAAGCTGCATGGCTTCATAGGTGTCATTCGCGGTTTGAATGACGAAGTCCTTTGAAGCGAAGAAATCATAGAGCAAGTCGCGAATCAGCAGCTCGTCATCAACAATGAGGATTTTCGGCTGGTTCATACTAAATGGCCTCCAGTCGATCTATGGCGCTGCTTACGGCGCCGACGACGTCGGGGTTTGCGCAACGCGCCGACTCTTTGAGGTACGGCAACGCGCGTTTATCATGCAATCGAGACAGCGCCTTGGCGGCAGCAACTCGTAGTACGTCATGTTCACTGTTGAGGATTTGGACGAGTTCTTCGAACGCTTCTTTATTTTCCATGATGCCAAGACCGTTGATCGCGTGGTAGCAGACCCAGACGTCATCGTCGCCCAGCATGCTGACGACGTCTTTCCAGGCATCCGGAGCGCCGATAGCGATGATGGCATCGATCGCGGATTTACGTACTTGCGGTTCGTCGTCCTTCAACAAGCGGCGAACGGAAGGAACCAGCGCCGGATCGGCTGTGCGGCCGAGAGATTCGACGGCAGATTTGCGGACCTCCCACTCGGGATGTTCAATTGCGTCAAGGAGCGGCTTGACGACAGACGATTCGCCGATCCAACCGAGAGCGCGGGCGGCCATGATTTGGCGGCGCGGGTCGGAGTGGTGCAAGTCGGCACGGAACTGCTCGATGGCTTTTTCCCCGCCGCTCAGGACGAGCGCACCGACGGCAGCTTTGCGCACATCGGGATTGGGATCATCCAGGGCGGTGACGAGTTGCGCGAACACGTGTTCGGCGCCGATCCAGCCGACGGCTTTCATGGCGGCGACGCGAACCGAACTGACGTCATCGCTTAAGAGAGGGATCAGATTCCTTATGACATCCTGATTGCCGGTTTTGCCGAACGCATAGGCAACGCGTTCGCGGACGCCATCGTGGGAGTGGGTTGCGAGATTGATGACGACGGGGATAAACCGCGCATCGCCGGTCGTGCAGACGAAATCGAGGAATTCACAAATTACCCTGGTTGGCGCAGCGGAAAGATCGGGGATTGAAGCAAAATTACTCGCGAAGTCAGTCAGTTTGCGGCTGACTGTTTCGTCCGTTGGACCGTGAACCGCTAATCCCAGCGTGTTGACGTCAATCGCGCCGTTTTCTTGTGCCATGATTCCTGCTCTATTCTGCCCGATCTATACGACGCGGGCTGAAGGTTGAAGGAATACATCCTGGGCATCAGCCTCAGAAGCAAAGATCTCGAAGATATTGGAGAGTTGGGTAATTTCAAATATCTCCTGTACGTACGAGGCGAGATTTGAAAGAACCAGACGGCCCTTGGCGAGGCGGACTTCCTTGAGGATCGAAACCAGAGTTCCGAGTCCGGAGCTGTTGATAAAATCCACCTGAGCGAGATTCAGGATGATTCTGCTTTTGCCGTTGGCGACATGGCGCAGAATGTCATCTTTAAGGCTTGCCGAACTGGCAATGTCGAGACGCCCTTTCAGACTCAGTGTAATGAAATCGAGATGCTCGGTTACGCGAATTTCCATTGGATCCTCCATAAGCGTTAGGAAACGGACGTCTTTGGGTTCGGAACTGCTCGTCTATGCCAAATCATTTTGACGAGCAAGCCGCCTCCAGCTCTCTCCGCTACTTCCACTTTATCGGCAAATTTGTTAATGATAGCCACTCCCCGGCCCGAAGTTTCTTCGACGGGGATGGAATTTACTGCGAGATCGAGATCGATGTCCCCCGCCTTGCCGGCGCCCTGATCTCCGATCTCGGCCCAGAATTGGCCGGAGTCCCAAGAAAAAGCCAGTTCGACCTGCCGGTCTGGGTTGGCTTGATTTCCGTGGAAAAAGGCGTTGGTGAAGGCCTCGGAGACGCAGACGGCAAAGCGAAATTTTTCTTCCCCTTCCAGTCCAATTTCTTCGACGATTTCGGCAATTATGGGATAAAGCCGCGAGAACTGTTCTATGGCTGACGAAATTACAAACCGGCGACGTTCGGTCATAGAATCTCCACTACCAGCACGGTTGTGTCGTCAATTTGGGAGCTTGTGTTGCCAGCTCGAAAGTCTTCGACCTCGCGCAGGAGCTCCTTAGTGAACACTAAGTTATTCATAGCGTGGTTACGAGTGATGAAGTCCTGGACTCGAGCCCGGCCAAAAAGCTCGTTGTCGACGTTTTCGCTCTCGCTGACGCCGTCGGTGTAAAAAAGCACCTTGTCGCCGCAGCCGACGGGAACCGTTTCGGAGCGATAGTTGAATTCGGGAAATTGTCCGATTAGAGTCCCTCCGGTGCGCCACTCGGTGACAATACCATCCGATTTGCGGAAATGCAGCGGCGGGAGGTGTCCAGCGTTGACATATGTGCAAGTCATTTGGTTCAGATCGAAATAGCAGTATGCGAGAGAGAGGAACATGTTCTTGGAATGGAGTACTTGTTCGCAGAGGAACGTGTTCATGTCGGTGAGCAGTTTGTCGAGCGGGCGGTTCTTGCCGGCTTCCATGCGAAAGACGGAACGGACCGCAGCCATCATCAGTGCAGCCGGAACGCCTTTGTTGCTGACGTCCCCTACCGTGACGACAAATTCGTTTTCACCGAGCGGAATGATATCGAAGTAGTCTCCGCCCACCTGCCCGGCGGGAATATAGGCGGCTTCAATTCGCGCCTTGGCGAATGACGCGGATGCAGCCGGTAGCAGTGTTTGCTGGACGGTACGGGCGACTTCGAGTTCCTGTTCGAGCTTCTGGCTGCGCAATTTTGACTTCAGCAACTCCGCATTTTCGATGGCAACTGCGGCGAAGCGGACGAGCATTTGGACGCGGAGTTTGTCGTCGTCGGAGAAGCCGGGCTCGGAGACCTTGTTGATCACAACGAGGACGCCGATTGGGTTATTCCTGGATATCAAGGGCGCGACGATGATGCTGTCGATGCGCACTGTGTCGGTTGCACGATGCGGGACCGAGTTGAGAAGGGCGATTTCTCCGGATTTCATTACCCAGTCGACGATCTCGGCGCCGTCCGGGAGGTGGATTTCACCGAGTGTTTTGCGGTCGACTCCCCACGAAATGCGAGTCTGGAATTCGCTGTCGTTTTGAAGAATGATGCAGCCGACTTCGCCGCCGACCGTTCGAATTGCCATTTCCATGATGGCGGCAAGGACGCTTTCAAGATCAAGGATGGAGGTAATCATCAGGCCCATGCGGGCGACATCTTCGAGTTGGGAGCTCTGATCGGCGAGCTTAAGCTCGAGGTCGTAGAGACGACGTTCGTATATTGCGAGATGGTCTGTTGGTAGCGAGAGCATTGCGTCCTGTCTATGGCGCCAGATTGTTGTAAGTAATGATTGCAGCCGATGTTATGTCGTCTGGGCCTGTTTTTCATATCGGCTCGAACGGGGAAAACTTAATTCTGCGATGAATGGTGGCATTTTGTTCAATCGTGGAGAGATTTGGCAGTAAATCCTCAAAGTCTGCGGGCTTTGGCGGTTTTGGAAATGGGCGAACCGGCAAAACTCGTTGCAATTAATGCTTTTAACTTGACAGAATTGGGGTTGAGGCGTATCATCAATATGGAAAACAATAGCGATGAAAGTATCGCGCATTTGTCCGAATTGTTGAACTTCGTAGTCAAGATGGCGGACCGGCAATTACCCTCACTTACGTTCGGCCAGCAGCGGAAGAGTTACGGCGAAGTCTAACCTTGACGACTTACATACCAAGAAAACAAAAGAAGGAAGCCCGAACGAGCAACCATCGGGTCTTTTTTAAGCATACACCTTCGGAGGAAAAATGCCACGCTTCCTATTGCTTTTGCTTGCGCTGATTTTGTCCAGCGGCGAGATCTTCGCGCAGGCGAAAAGTTATGATTACAGCAACATGACAGAAGACCAAATTCAGGAATTGAAAGAAAGCCGCCATGCGTTTTACACGGCGAAATCAAAAGACAAGGCTGACGCAATTCGACAGTCTTTGCTGCAAGAGAAGATGTTTATGGACGGCAACCAGGCGAATTATGATGTCCGGTACTATGGCATCAACATCAAGCTCAATTTTACCGGCACCAACATTGTTTCCCGAATAGACTATAAGATCAAATCAAATATTGCGGGGCTGAACTCGGTGGATCTGAATCTGACGAATAACTTGACGGTCGACTCAGTCCGGTTCAGTGGTACGCCGGCAACATTTAGTCATGCGGCGAATATGCTGAGTATTACCACGCCGTCCCCGATTGGGATGAATGCCGAATTTGACATGTCGGTTTATTACCATGGGACGCCGCTCTTTGACGGGCAGCAAGGAATGGGATTTGGAACGGTTTCGGGACAGTCGATGTGCTGGACGAACTGCGAGCCGTTTGGATCGCGCTACTGGTGGCCGTGCAAGGATTATCCGCTGGACAAGCCGGATTCGATCGATCTCTACATCGATTATCCGAGCACGCTCAAGACGATGTCGAACGGCGTCATTGTATCCGATGTTGCCAACGGCACGGGCAGAAAGCTGATTCATTTCAAGCACAATTACCCGATTGCGACTTATTTGGTGGCAATCACCTGCTCGAATTTTACGACGTCGATTCAAACCTGGGACTACGGTCCATATTCAATGCCGGTGTACAGTTACACGGTCAATATCAACGCGAAGAATTCTTTTGAGGCGTGGATGCGGCCGGTATTGACTGATCTATCGAATCGTTGGGGTACATATCCGTTCGCCGATGAAAAAGCCGGTAACGCGCATTACGGCTGGGGCGGCGCAATGGAACATCAAACAACTTCATTTTACAATCCGACATTTTACAATGATTGGGTCATAGCTCATGAGACCGGACACCAGTGGTTCGGCGACATGATAACTTGCAACACATTCAATCATATTTGGCTGAACGAAGGATTTGCTTCATATAGCGAGGCGTTATTCTTTGAAGCCGAGTATGGGTTTTCTGCTTACAAGAATTACTTGCAAAGTCAGCGGTTTGTCGGCACCGGCACAGTCTATGTCGAGAGTTTGTTTGACGACATATTTGATAACAACCTTGTCTATGATAAGGGTTCGTGGGTAGTGCACATGCTGCGGGGACTGGTGGGCGACAGTTTGTTTTTCAATGGAATCATAAAGGACTATTACAATTCCGAGTTCAAGTATGGATCGGCGACAACTGAGAATTTGGCAGACATTGCCTCGATTGCAGCGGGCGAGGATTTGTCGTGGTTCTTCAATCAATGGATTTATGGCGACGGGTGCCCGAATTACGAAATCTCGTATGAATGCACACCGGACACGGCTTCGGGATATCGGTTGGTGTATTTGATTCAGCAGGTGCAAACGGGCGGCACTTATTTCAAGATGCCGATTCGGACCCGTTTTGTTACGACCGGCGGAGTTGTCGATACGGTGATTTGGAACGAAGGCGTGGCGACGGTTTATGATCTGCACTTTGCGGACTCCGTCACGAATATAATATTCGACGAGGACCAGTGGATTTTGCGGACGGTATTGACAAAGCCGCTGGAACTGACAATCGTTACGAATCTTTTGCCGGACGGTTACAACACGGTTCCCTACTCGGTGCAGCTTGAGGCAATTGCGGGCGTTGCGCCCTATCACTGGACGTTTTTCGGCGGCGATTTGCCGTTCGGATTGAATTTTGAGGGCGACACGGTGGGAGTGATTTCGGGTGTGCCGAGTTTCCCGGCGACATACTACTTCACAATTCAGTGCCAGGATTCGGACACACCGCCGACCGTGCGGGAGCGGAGTTATTCGATAGTGATCGGCCAGGCTCCAGTCGGGACCGATGGCGACGCCGATGGAAACGGCGTCATCACGATTTCCGATGCTGTATTCATGATCAATTATATTTTTGCGGGAGGACCGACGCCAGACCCGACTTCGAATGGCGACGCCGATTGTAACGGGCTCATTACGATTTCAGACGCGGTATTTCTGATTAATTACATCTTTGCGTCTGGGCCAGCGCCGAATTGCCCGTAGTCTGACACAGTGTTTTGACATAACGGCACGGGTCGCGCGAGCGGCCCGTGTTTTTATTTGGGCAGAAAATAGTAATCGGCGATCAGGTGAATAATTGACCGCCGAATTACTGAAGAGGAGGCAGGATGGGGGGATCGTGATCTCTGCAGTCGCGCGCGGCTATGACCAATCGACCGCAAAACCTCCCTCTTCGGGCTTGCGTTCGGTTAGTCCTCGTCCAGCCACAATCGACTTGACAGCTTTGCTCAATCCATGAAAGTCAGCCGGAGTCACGACGCAACTGTCGGCCAGCCAAGTGAAGAAGTCATTCCAATAGTTGAAATAGTCGCACGACAGCAGGACCTTTATGCGCGGTTTGATTTGAGTGAGATAATCAAGTACGCGGCGGGTTTCCGCGTTCGGAGTGTCGGCGTTAACGATGACGAGGTCGACGCGGCCTTCCTTTTCAAAGAAGTCAGTGACTCCGTCTTCGCTGCACACTGAGAAAGAATCGAAGCCATCCGCCTTTAACACCTCGGCACATTCCATGCGAAAGGCGTCATCATGACTGAGAATCAAAACACTTGACATTTTCACACACTCCCTGTGCACCCCAAAGACAATGGAGCCCCTGCGGGACGATGTTAATGATCTCCAAATGTGCTTGAACCTGTGTGCCGGGGTGAACTCAGGTAGGATCTTTTGCGAGAGTCCCCGACGACTTGACCAATGAAGCAACCTTGTGCTTTCAAGGTTTATACGCACAAGTTGCGCGAGTGGTTTACGATTCCGCAAAAAAGTACACAAATTGTTGATATTTTTTTGGAAATAGACCGCAGAAATTGAATCGGGTTCAGGCGGGCAGACTTACACTGGGAAAGTCGTCGCTGCAGGAAGTCGCGCTCGGATTGCGATGGTTAAGTGCAATCGCTGATTTGACGGATTTCGACCGAACCGCCGTTTGCGAGATTGCGGCTGGACCCGGCGATGGCGACGGCTTCATCGTAGTTGAGCGCTTCGATCAAGAAGTAGCCTCCGACGGCGTCCTTGGTCTCAGCGAATGGGCCATCAAGCAGCCGGCCGTTGCCGGAAGAAACGATGCGACCGGTCGGCGGCAATTCATCGCCGGCTTTATATTTTCCCGATTCGCGCAGTCCGCGAACCCGGGCGATATACTTTTGAACGATTTGCTGCATTTCCACGGGTGACTTGTGGTCAGCCTCTCCCCCGCGAAAGAGTAACATAAAATCGGGCATAGTGAATTCCTTTCGACTTTAGTCTACATTTGTTTGCCGGCGTGGTCAATGGCCGTTCGTAATTGAAAGCAAATTGCCGTCATGGTCTTAATTACGAGCTGCCGCCGAGCTACCGGCGACTTTGTCCTTCAGCGGCGAAAAGCCAAGTGTAGCGAAGTGGAACTCGCGCGATCGTATCATGTCCGTTACCAGAATCCCAAGATTGAACACGACCGGTTTGGACAAGTCGCTGAAATCGAAATTGGGTTGAATTAGATGTAACAAGTTTCTGGCCGGATCGAGGACTCGATAAAATGAGCCGATTTGTGCAGATTGAGGAACCGAATCCAATATCTGGATTAGCCAATCGCGGGCGCGAACAACGAAGTCTTCGAGATCAGAAATCATCAAGTTGAGATTGGCGTGAACTCCGGATTCGTCAACGCGGGCAGCGCGTTTGGCGACGCGCTTGAGGAGTATTTCGGCGTCGGCATGTGACAGTGAAACTTCATTTTCGCTATCAAGGCGACCAGACTTCTCGAAAAGCAACAGGCCGCAATAGAAGTTCAGCGTGACCGCCATGTCGTCGACGCGAATCTCAACCGTTATGACAACCGGTGCAGTTGCGGGCTCCGCCGCTTCCAGTGGCGTGACAACGGCAGCAGCGCAAATGGCAGCAGTACAGATGATTGTATTCATCCACTGTTCCTTTCAAAGTAGATTTGCTATATCGACGATTAGGAGTGAAATGTGACTAAAACCAACTGCTTTACTGCAAGAGAGGAGTGTAACTTGATGAGGACAAATGTCTTGCGGGTTGCGGTATTTGCTTCGGCAGTATGAGTTTCTATGTCGACAAGCGCAAACACTTACTCACTTATCTCAAGTCCATCTGCCGACATGTGGAATCTCGACAGCAAGGAAGCCTGGACAACCCGGAAGCGGGTGTACGGACCTACTTCGATAACGAAGCGTCCGGCTATTTGTTCCGCGGCAATGGACCCTGGATTACCACTTGGAGCGACCCGTTAGAAGAGGCGTCGAACATGACGTCGCTCATTTATTCGCTGGATGATCTCGGGCTGTTGGATGAATTCCAGAGTTTCGCGCAGGATGGTGTGGTCAGTTTCGGTTTTGACCCCGACTGTCACTATTTTAGCGGCGGCATCGAAGTAACGATTGAAACCGAAGTTGTACCGGAGCCGGCGACGTTCAGTCTCATGGGACTGGGATTGCTTGGCGGCGGACTTGTCCTGAGATATATGAAGCGCAAATAGGATCGGGAACGCAGCGCATCAGATCATAAAAAGACCGCAGTGAGTGTCTACTGCGGTCTTTTGTTTGCGTGCACTTTTGCACGTTGCGCCTACAGGTTGGCGATAACGAAAGTGCGGGCTGACAGGGATCCCGCCGATCGCTATTTTCTTTTTCGAATCGAGCCGCTGCCGTTAACGCTGCTGTGGATGTTTTCCGGCTTCCCGACATACAAGATGTCACCGCTGCCGTTGATTTCGCCCTCGAGCATTTCGAGTGCGTTGACCTCGGCTGAGCCGCTGCCGTTGATGACGACGGTGACTTCGCGGGCGGCCAGCTCATCGGTGCGAACGTCGCCGGAGCCGTTGATTTCGATTTCGAGCTGCTCGGTTTTGCCGGTTGCGGTAAGCTCGCCGGAGCCGGAGATTATCGCGCGGAAGCGTTTCGATGAAATATTTACGATGTCAATTGTTCCGGAGCCCTGGGAATTGACGAGTTCAAGCTGCGGAACGGTGACGACGACCTGGACATCGTTGCGGGTCGAGAAGGACTCATCCGAGTCGATGGTGAGAGTCCTGGCATCGGCGTCAGTACGAATGAAGCCAATCAGATTGTCGTCAAAAGTGATTGCGATCGATTGTTCTTTTCCGACTTCGACTTTGAGATCGATGCCCAGATTGGTTTCGATGCGCGTGAAAGCCCCGGTAGTGCGGGTCTGGGTGATCAGATCACCGCTGCCCTTCACTATCGAGCTGTTGTTGTGCACGCGATGGTATTCGTTGTTCTTGGCAAACAGGCGCCCAGGAAGATGAATCAGGGCTGCTCCCAATAGCGCGAGTATCAGCAGTTTGACTGTCGTCATCAACTTCTCTCCCATGTCTGAGACGATTTGATTTCAGATACGAGAGCGCCGACGGAAAGGTTGCAGATTTGCGGAGAAAATTAATGCGGCAACACGCCTACTTTTTTAGGGATGTTACGATCTCGAGTGAGACGGGGCAATGATCCGAACCCATGACGTCGGGATGGACACCGGCGCCGCGAACACGGTCGGCGATGTTTTGCGAAACGAAGAAGTAGTCGATGCGCCATCCAACATTGCGGTCGCGAGCGCGCGACAGTTGATCCCACCAGGTGTATTGGCCGGGTTCCTGATTGTAGATGCGGAAGGTATCGACAAATCCGGCTTCAAAGAAACGGTCCATCCAGGCGCGTTCTTCGGGCAGGAAGCCGGAGATTTTCACATTTTCTTTTGGCCGGGCGAGATCAATTTCTTTGTGCGCGGTGTTGACATCGCCGCAGACAACGATGCCCTTTCCCTGCGTAATTTGACCTGATACGTGTTTTTGAAACGCTTCGTAAAAGTCGAGTTTGTACTTGAGGCGCTCCTTTGAGGCTTTCCCATTGGGGAAATACACATTGTACAGAGTGAAGTCGTCGAACGCGGTGGCGACGATGCGGCCCTCGTTGTCATAGAGCGCTTCGCCCATTCCGTGATACACGGTCTTTGGTTCGTGCCGGGTGTAAATCACGACGCCGCTATAGCCCTTTTTGACAGTTGACGAAGAGAAAAATGCATGATAGCCTTCGACCTGAGTGAGCGAAACATCGAGTTGTTCGGGCGAGGCTTTCGTTTCCTGAAGGCAGATGATGTCCGCCGAGGTCGACTTGAACCAGTCGTGGAATCCTTTTTTGGCAGCAGCCCGGATGCCATTGACATTCCAGGATACAAGTTTGAGCGGTTTCATCGTGGAGCCAATATTATCGAATTTCGAGTTCGGGCAAGCGAATTTTTCAGTTTAGTGATACAACGCGAAACAAGTTAAGTGCGGACTTGGCCACAGGGAATTTTTGCATGCGGTACGAGTCGATAATTTCGCCTTCGCGATTGGCGAACTCGACTTCGATGTCGTAGGCGCCGGGTTCCAGTTCAAAGTCGGCGACATAGATATAGCTGGGCAAAAGTCGAGAACAACGCAGGTCAGCGTTTTCGAGAACGTCGGCGCCGACATCGACTGTGGCCCTAAGCAGCCAGGAGCCGAGAGCATCATCGTTCTTCTCATCGATGTCTTCTTTCAATTTGTGCGCCGCGAGGCCCTTGACGACCGCCCGCGCGACGGTTCGCACATAAGTGAGAGTTTTCTTGGGTTCGAAGACTTCCGCAGCGACGCGATTGACGTTTTCGATCAACTGCAACTCCCCTATCGGGCGGCCGTCGGCGGTGACGCGGATTGCGGCAACTTCGCTCTGGCCCGGGCTCATAACTGGAATCGCGAATTTGAAATAGTAGTCCTCCGAGATGGGCAGGAGGAAATGTCCATACTCGGCGCTGCTGGCGGCGGCGCCGTCGTACATGACCTGGACGAGGTCGAGTTGTTTATCGGTGCGGATGCGCAGTTTGAGGTCGTTTTTCACGGGAGATGTGCCGGTCATTGCGACGATGGAAAGAATCGCTTTATCGCGGCAAGCGTATTTAATCTCGGGAGCGCGAAAATCGTAAATTTGCGGCTGCGTCTTGAATGCTTCGTGCAGCAATTCATAATCGATGCGGGCATCGTCGAATTTGGTAGCCGTCGCATACATGTGCATGCTGAGGTAGCGCGCAAAGGCGCTGTTGCTGAAACGCAGCGGCTGGATATCGTAGGGCAAATCGGCTTGAGTCGAGTCGCTTTTGGCGGCGGAGCGAAAGGTTTGCGCGGCATCGAAATATTTCTGTTCAAGATTCTGTAATTTCAAGTTGGCGCGCCGGATTTCAACGAAGGCATCTTCGTTACGGCCAAGCTCGATGTAATCGAGAGCTTTGAACAGGTTGGTGTAAAGCGCTTCGTGGTCCTCACCGGCATACTCGAGGACGTTGTCGTTCAGCAGCAACGAAGCAGCGGCGCGGCTGATGCTTTTGGTGAAAAGTTCGTCAGCGGCGATTTCGGCTTGATTGAGGAGATCGGCGCTGACGGCAAAGCTATCGGCGTAATGATAAGCGAGTCCGGCATCGAGGTAGTAGAGAAAGCGGTCTTTCTCAGCATACTTCCCTTCCGCAAAAGCCTTCTCAATCTTTGCGACGGCGACATCGTAATTTCCGGCGCGAAGGCTCTCCTGAATCGGCTCATAGAACTTCGTTTGGGTCGCGATCGACGAACAGCCGGAGACCAGTATTGCAGAAATGAGAAGTAACAGGGCCGTGTGGACACGACCCTGCCGAATTTTAGGAGCTACCACTTCGTCTTGCCCTGAGAGATACCTTTTTTGATTTTCTTCGTGCCGATCCACACCTTGACGTTGGTTTCGACATTGATTAATTCAAGGTCGGTTTGATAAAACGTGGTAGAGTTGCCACCTTCCTGGTCCGTAATGGACTTGACGGAGCCGAGCAAAATGAAGTCGGCGCCGATTTCTTCGCGCAGGCGTTTGCGGGTTTCGTCGGACGCCCAATCAATCTGATCCTGGCGTTCGGAGCGGACATCGCCGCGCTGATCGGGACTGGCGACAAAAACGACTTTGCCGGAGTTGGTTAATTCGCGTTCAAAATCGGTGATAAACGTTTCGGTGTCGATATGCTCGGAGGTGTTGTTGCGTATGCGGCCAACGGTGACGACCGGTTTCTTAACGTTGGTGGTCGTGAACTCACCGAGCCATGGGCGCTCGACGCAGTCCTTGATCATCTCTTCAGCGACGAATCTGGCGTCAGTATCATTCCAATTGCCGCTGAGATCGGTAGTGGCGCCGGGATCCATGCGAGTGACTTGCTTGCCGGAACTGCATCCGGAGGCGAGCAGCGCCAGTGCGATCAGTGTGGTGAAAATTCCCTTCATAAGCTTCTCCTCATAGTGAAGAATCAGTCTGCGAAATTTAATAGGACGAAAATATCAACTCTTGATACGCGGCGCAATAAAATCGGACTAAGAAATTTGGAATGCGGAAGCGGAGTATCGAAGTCCCAACTAGCAGTTTGCTGAAAAACGGCATCTGGAGTTGATGATTTGCGATTTCGCTGCTGCGATTTCGAGGATTTCGGATTTTGCGGAAGGAAGTTTGTTGTTTCCCGAGTGTTGTTAGGCTCAGCGGCCGGCTATCGAACCGGCATCGGCGTCAAGTTCTCTCTGTTTTATCTTCAGACCAGTCCCGGATCCGGTTTGAGTTTCGCCATTCGCAACAGATTGTAGGCAGCGCCGACAATCTCGGCGGCCAATTGCGTTCGCGCTCGACCTTTGTGACGGGTCTTGCGCAACCCGCCAATCGTTTTCATCCAGCCGAAGATCTCCTCGATGCGTTTACGCACGCGTTGACTAATCGCGTAGTCCTGGCGTTTCCTGATCCGGGCATCGACCGCCGAGCCGCCCGGACGTCTGTCGTTGGCCGCGATATGCGGCGCAATCTGCCGTTTCTGCAACATCTCAACAAACCCCTTCGTGTCATACCCCTTGTCACCGGCCAACGTCTTCGGTCGCCGGCGTTTCCTCGCTTGACGCTTCAACATCTGCTCCGCCGCTGACCACTGCGACTTGGTATCCGCCGCTGTTACACTAATGTCCAGCAACAGTCCGATCTGAAAATACCGTCGCGTCAAAACTTTCCTCAACCTGATTCATGTCCAGAAACCAGCGATAGAGCAAATTGTAATCCAACTGCTCGCACAACTGGCGCTCGCTTCGCACCGAATACAAAGCCATTAGCAACAACGCCTTCAACACCCGCTCCGGAGGCACGCTCGGACGTCCCGTCGACGAATACATCGCGTCAAACACCGGCGATAACCCCGCCTCTTTTACTTTTCAACTACAAGTTGAGTTTTTCAGCAAACTGGAGGGTCTCTTTCGCACCGCGCAAATCATGGCGAATGCCCCTCAATCGGGATCTGCGACAATTAGCCCCTGCAAAAGTTTCTCCCCTCTCCCGCTGGGAGAGGGGCAGGGGGTGAGGGCGCTTGAGGGCAAATCCTGTAGTCACCCTGTCGAGAAAAATAACCGCCCGCATATATGGGAGGCAGTATGTCTGTCGTCATCAATGACGGTCACTACGCCGATTGATCCCAACCTCTGAGTTCGTAACGGCCA
>CAVPQS010000028.1:0-46417 GCA_963707485.1 uncultured bacterium | reverse complement strand
ACCTGTTTCATCATTGCCATTAGTTTGTCATTTAGCGGTGGCGCTTTCGCAGCGGATGTCAGCAACAATGTCTCGGTTGCCAGACTTAAATATCCCGGCGGCGGCGACTGGTATTGGGGGTCTTCGGCAATTCCGAATTTGGTGAAGTTTATCAAAACCAATACGAGCATCCCGATCAACAACGAGGAAGTACGCATTGAGTTGACCGACAACCAGCTTTTCAATTATCCGTTCTTGTTTATGACCGGGCACGGCAATGTCAATTTTCGCGCTGAAGATTTGGAAATTCTCCGCAAATACCTGGCTGCAGGCGGGTTCTTGTTCGTCAACGACTCGTACGGGATGCGCAAAGCGTTCATGCGGGAGATGAAGAAGCTTTTTCCCGATCAAGAGCCGCGTGAATTGCCCTTTAATCACGGTATTTTCAATTGTTACTATAAGTTCCCGAACGGGCTCCCGAAGATACACAAGCACGACGAAAAACCGGCGCAGGCTTTTGGCTGGTTTATTGGCGAACGCCTCGTGACGGTGTTTGTTTTTGAGTCGGATATCGGCGACGGTTGGGAAGATGCGCGCGTTCACAACGACCCGGAGGAGAAGCGAACTGCGGCTCTGCAGATGGGAACAAATATTTTAGTATGGGCATTAATGAATTAGAGGTATAGGTTATGGATCCCAGAATATCGCTCGAGTACCTAAGCGGCCGGCTGCAGAAGCTGCGAAATTTCATTTTGTTGGGACACGCAGCAAACGGCGTTTTGTTGATATTGACTGCGCTTGCAGCTTTGCTGGCGCTGGGATTCTTGTTTAATGCCGCCTTCTTTATGAGCACCACTTTCCGCATCATATTCGTGAGCGGAGCTGTGTTGGTTTTTGCGGCGCTGATATTTCGATCGATCATCTTGCCGGTGGTGAAAAAGCCGACGACCGAAGATGTTGCTCTTAAAGTAGAAGAAAAATATCCACAGTTGCAGGACCGGTTGATTGCCTCGCTTCAGCTTGAGAAGAATCTCGCCGCCAATCGCGAGGGATTTTCGACTGACATGATTCAGGCAATTATTCAGCAATCGCGCGACATGTGCAAAGATTTCGATTTCAAGAAGTCAGTTGATCACAGTTATCTCAAGCGTTCGTTGCGCTATTTCAGCGCGTCGGCGCTAATCGTGCTGGTGTTGGGATTCGTGTTTCCGTCGGTATTCAGCGAAACGGTGTTTCTCTTGACGAATCCGACTCTCGACGTCGCCCGCCAATTGACCTACAATTTGGACGTGAACCCGAAGAATATTGAAGTCGCAAAGTTTGCGCCGGTGACTGTTGAAGCCTTGCTCTCCGGCAAGTCCCTGCCGCAGGACGCCAAGTTGCATTGGCGCTACGAAGACGGTCCGGTCAAGTCCGAAGATTTTGGCGAGGGTCGTGTTGTTAAAGCGGCAGCCTCCGGAATCGCCGGGAAGTTGGCTTCTGATGATACGACCACCTTGTCGTTTGAATTTCGCGAAGTCCGTCGCTCGTTTGAGTATTGGGTGACGGCCGGTGAAATCGAATCGCCGAAGTATCAGATCGAGGCTGTCGACAAGCCGCGCATAATGGATATCAAACTAACTTACAACTATCCGAAGTACACCGGCATGCAGCCGCTTGTTGTTGACGAAAACGACGGCAACATTTCGGCAATCAAAGGCGCCGAAGTAAGGATCGAAGCGACCTCCAACAAGCCGCCGCAAACAGCGCTATTAGTTCTGAAAAACGGCCAAACGCTGCCTCTCCAAATCAACGACCATAAATTAGCGACGAATCTCAAGGTTATGGATGACGGCAGTTATCACATTGCGATTACCGACGAACTCGGCAACGACAACCCGAGCCCGATCGAATATCGCATCGGCGCGATTGCGGATGCGTTTCCGGAAGCCGACCTGTATGCTCCGGGCGTGCCGGTTAATCTTGGTGATGACATGGCGCTTGACTTGGGCGTGAAATTATTCGACGACTTTGGGTTTTCGAGTTTGAATCTAAACTACCGTATTTTCAGCATCCAAGGCGAGACTTTTGCGAGCAAGTTCAGTGTGCCGTTTGACCGCAGCGCGGGAAAGAGCATTGAAGTGCACTACCCCTGGAACCTTGGCGACATCGGACTTGAGCCGGGCGGATGGGTCGAATATCAATTCGAGGTCTTCGACAACGATAATATAACTGGACCGAAGAGCGCTCTGTCGCAGCTATTGGTGGCGCGACTGCCATCCCTGGACGAGCAGTTTGCATACCTTGAGGAAGAAGGCGAAGCGCAGATTAGCGATTTGGAGAAACTCCGCCAGACGCAAGAGCAATTGCTCCAGAACACGGAGAAGCTTCAGGAAGAGTTGCTGAGCAACAAGGATATGGATTGGGAGAAGAAGCAGGAGCTGCAAAAAGCGATGGCGCAGCAGCAAGATCTCATGGAAGCGATGGAAAAGATCGGCGACCGGATGGAAGAGATGAAAGATCAGATGCAAAAGAATGATCTGACTTCCCTCGAGATCATGCAGAAAATGCAAGAATTACAGAAGCTGTTCGAGCAGGTTGCAACGCCGGAGATGAAAGAGGCGATGCGCAAGATGCAAGAGGCGCTGGAAAAGATGTCGCCGGAAGAAATGCAGAAAGCCGCCGAGCAGATGGAGATGTCGCAGGAGGACCTCAAGGAGAAGCTTGAGCGCACGATCGCGATGCTCAAGTTCATGCAAGCACAGCAGAAGATGGAAAACATGATGCGGCAGCTTGAGGACCTGATCGAGAAGCAGCAGGCCGTAAACGAGCAGACTGAAAAGTCGCCGGATCAGAAGCTGGCCGAGTTGTCACCGCGCGAGCAGCAAAACAAAAAAGATCTGGACGAATTCCAGAAGCAGGCGGATGAGCTGGAAAAGATGCTTCAGGAACTGAAGCTGAATGAGCAGAAAGATGCGCAGGAGTTCCTTGAGGCGAGCCGCAAACCGGAGGCCGGACAGCAGATGCAGCAAATGAGCGAGCAACTGTCGCAAAAGAACAAAAAGTCAGCGCAGCAATCCGGCGAGCAAGCAATGAACAGCCTCGAGCAAATGCAAAAGCAGATGCAGGAAATGAAGGACTCGTTCAACAATGAGCAAGGCCAAAAGTCCGCAGAGAAAATGAAAGAAGCCGCCAACGAGATATTGTACGTGTCCGACAAACAGGAAGACGTGATTGATCGTGCGGAAGCAGAAGAACCGACTTCGCCGCAGTTGCAACAGCTTGCCGCCGAGCAACAGGCGCTGCAGCGGACAATGGAGTCGCTTGACGCCAAGCTTAAGCAGATTTCTATGGAGTCGCCATTCTACTCACAGGACATCGGCGCTTTGATGGACAAAGCACGCGAGGCGATGAATCAGTCGACTGAAGATCTAATGAAGCGAAATGGCAGCAACGCCATGCGTTCGCAAAAGGATGCCATGTTCTCGCTCAATCAGGCGGCAAACCAGTTGATGCAATCCACGCAGAGTCAGCAGATGTGCAACAACGGACGCTGCAATAACGAGAACATGTTCCAGAAGATGAATAAGCTCTCGAAGCAGCAAAAGCAGCTCAATAACAATACATCGTCGATGTGCGACAAGCCGGGCAATGCGAAGCCGAGCCAGGGCGACCTTGGACGACTGGCAGCGGAGCAAAACGCAGTGCGCAAGAGCCTGGGTGAATTGCAAAAGGAACAGGGTAATCGCAAAGAGATTCTCGGCCGGCTCGATGAGCTCGACAAAGAAGTGAAGAAAGTGGTTGAAGACCTTGAGGGCGGAAACGTGACCGAATCCACGCTTGAACGACAGAACAAGATTCACTCGCGGATGTTGGACTTCCAACGCTCGCTGGAACGCCAGGACTTTTCGGAGGAGCGCAAGGCCGAGAGCGCCAAGGACATTTTGCGCGCATCGCCGGAGCAACTCAAGTTCGAATCGATTGCCCGGCAGAGTTATCAAGACCGCCTGCAGAAGTACATGAACGAAGGGTACCCGCCGGAATATGAAGAGTTGATCAAGGAATACTTCCGGTCGGTAAACGCGAATCAACCCAATAAATGAACTTCAAGAACTTAGGTTACATCATCCTTGCGGCGTCCTGGCTTTGTGCTCTGACGCCGCACGTTCAAGCGCAAACGGCAATTGACATGCAACGCGTGAAGAACGCCGAAACCATGACGTTTGCGGGCCGCTGCGTTGAGGCGATCGTTCAAGTGCGGGAATTGTACGACAAATATCCGCGCAACGAGCAAATCGCCACTGCATTGAAGAACGCGTACGTGTGCAGCAAAGACTACGATTCGGCGCTGGCTGTTCTCCAGCGGCTTGTCAGCACATCGGGCGAGCAATTCCAAAAAGTTTCTTACCAGCTTGACATCGCCGGCATTTACTTCCGGCAGGGCAATGTTGTCGAGGGCAGAAAGCAAATTGACTCGGCCATTAGCTTGTTGCCCTACGACGTGTCGTCGTATGAACGCGCAGCGGATGCCTTCATGATGAATGGATATTATGCGGACGCGGTCAAATTTTTACAGGAGTCACGCGCCAGACTGAATCAGCCCTCAGTGTTTTCCCGTAAGCTCGCTCAGCTATATGAAATCATGCGAAGTTATGGCGAAGCAGCCCGCGAATATTTCGTAATGGTCGAGGGCGATTCCACGCAGGAAATCTATGTCACGGGCCGCATTTCGAATTTGATCAAGCTCGATGCGCAGGAAGAGTTCGACACGGGATTGGAGAAGGCTCTGGCGGAAATCGTGAAATCCAATCCGAACCGCAAAGAGGCGCACCGGTTCTATGGCGACTACCTGATCGCGCAAGGCGAGTACGAAAAAGCGCTGGAGCGATTCCGTCTGGTTGATTCTTTGGAGAATGGACTGGGCAAGAATCTTCTATACTTTGCGAGGACCGCGCGGGACAACGGCGCATACGAGATGGTCGAAGAGGCGTGCGCGCAAATCGCGGCCCAACCGAAATCGCCGTTCGTTATCCAGTCGCGTTTCATTCTTGCTGAATCACATTTTGCGCGCGGCAGCTATGCACAGGCGGCGACCATATATCAGGAGATTTTAGACCTGTCACCAAGCGACAGGGACAAGTCAGAGGCGCTGTATTCGCTGGGGTTGGTGACATTGCAGGGACTGCACGATCCGCAAAATGCTATCGCCACTTTCGATCAAATCATCCAGAAATATCCGCGTCTGCCTTTGGCCGCGGCCGCCAGGGTATTGATCGGCGACTGCTATCTGGCGCAGGGCAACGCGACTATGGCCGATTCGATATATGCCGGCGTAAAAACCAGTCAACTTCCAGTGCGCAACCAGGAAGAGCTTCTTTTTAAGCGGGCAGAACTGCAATTCTACACAGGCAATTTTGAAGCTGCGCGGGACGCTTACGGCAAGATGATGAACGCTTTTCCCAAGAGCGTGTTCGTTAATGATTGTCTGCGCCGGATCATGCTCATCAGCGAGTATGGCGGGATGGATGAAGCCTCGCTTCAAATCTTCGCGACCGCTCTTTACTCACAATTCCGGTTTGAATATCAGAAGACATTGGACGAATTGGCAAAGCTGAAGGGCCGCTCGGGAGCGATTCTTCCGGAGTTAGCCTGGCTGAAGTCCGGCGAAATATATCAAACGTTGAAACAAGACACTCTTGCGCTGGCGGAATATGACTCGCTGATCACTTTGCATCCGGCGAGCTTTTATACTCCGATCGCGTTTGAGCGTAAAGGCGATATTTATTCGGAATCACAGCACAACTGTGAGCAAGCCCGCCAAATGTATCAGCAGGTTCTGCTTAATCATCCGGGTAGTTTGAATGTCGAAGATGTCCGTAAGAAACTACAGCGAGCCGAAAAGACGATTTGTGTTCAAGACGACAAGGCGAAGTCTTAAGACGCCTACACTTTTGGGCTAAACTCCCACTTTCTTTTCACCTTTGAATTCACGAAGTTCATTCTCAAGCTGTTCGATTCGCTTCTGCGAATTTTCCAGCGTCTTCAATTTCATCTTGGTGGTCGTACGCACCAAAAGTCCAAGCGAAGTGAGCATAAACAGGACCGAATTGATCTGTCGGAAGATATTACCGTAGTTGTAGATAGAGTCGAGAAACGCAGCAATTCCCAGAGCAAATAACAGAGCGCACCACGTTAGCATTGAAACCTCCCTTAAAAGGGTTGTATGTGATTCGAATTTCTATATATTTGTCGGCTGACATCAACCTTTTTTGAAGCGGAGAAGATTGACACTGTTTCAGAATAAATCACGCGATTGGGCTTACATTGCCGGCGGTGCAGTGGTCTTTTTGACATCTCTGATCGTCTATCTTATGACGGTGCAACGCACTATACCGTTTTGGGATTGCGGCGAATACATCGCCTGTTCCTATATTTTGGGCATTGCCCATCCACCCGGAAATCCGCTCTTCCTGTTAATCGGCAGAATATTCTCGATGCTTCCGATAGCTACAGACATCTCTTACCGAGTGAATCTGTTGTCCGTGTTCAGCAGCGCCGCCGCTGCGACAATGGGGTATGTAGTATCAGTAAGATTGCTGCGCTTCTTCCCCGGAGTTAGCGCCGACCGCGGCCGTTTGCTCTTGGTCTATCTGTGTTCAGTTACTGGAGCGCTGCTATTCGCGTTTGGCCGAACGAACTGGTCGAACTCAGTCGAGGCCGAAGTGTATGCCATCGCGATGACGATTTATTTTGCACTGATTTGGCTGTCGCTGCGATGGTACGACAATCGCGACCAAGCGTCGTCGATGAAATATCTGATTATGATCGCGTACCTCAGTCTGTTATCTGTCGCTGTCCATATGACCTCGTTTTTGGCCATGCCGGCGATCTTCCTGTTTGTCATTTCGGTGGACGAGCGACTGCGAAAGGATATTCGATTCTGGCTCAGCGGAATTGTGCTCTTCACCGTAGCCGCGAATGTCTCCTGGTTCCTTGTCCTCGTGCCAGTTTGGATGGTGATTTCGCTAATCGGATTTTTGCAGAAGCGCGACCGGGCGTGGGCTCTTGCTTTGGGTTTGAGCACTGCAGCAATGATTGGATTTTCCGCGCACGCTTATATTCCGATTCGCGCCGCGGAGAAGCCGGCAATTAACCAGAACAATCCGGCCGATTGGGAGCGATTCTACGGATACCTGCAGCGCAAACAGTACGGCTCGGAATCGATGTTCGAGAAGATGTTCACACGCCGCGCCACATGGGAACACCAGTTAGGTGATTTCCCCCGGATCGGTTTTGGCGGATTTTTGATGGATCAATTTGGATTTGGCGGGATACTATTCACAGTTCCGCTGATCCTGGCAATCATCGGCATCATTGCGTTAATCAAATGGAAGTGGCGAGTAGGGACATTCTTTGCCCTAATTCTGTTTGCGGGCACGATCGGTCTGGTGCTCTACATGAATTTCGCCGACGGGTCAATGGTGGATTTGTCGACCGGACTTAACAAGCTCGAAGTCCGCGACCGCGATTATTTCTTCACGCCCGGATTCATCACGTTTGCGCTCTACATCGGCATGGGACTCTTTGTCGCGCTTAATTTTCTGCTCAATTTCGTCAAGCAAAACACCAGAGTTCTGGCGGCGTCTGCGCTTGGAATTGTCACGTTTGTATTCCCCGCAATTTCGATTTCAGCCAATTACAATTTTAACAATCGCTCGAACAATTTCCTTCCCTACGACTATGCTTATAACTACCTGATGTCGTGTCCACCGGACGCGATATTATTCACCGGCGGCGATAATGACACGTTCCCGCTCTGGTGTCTTCAGGAGGTCTACGGTGTTCGCCGCGATGTGCGAATTGCAAACCTTTCGCTGATTCAGACCGATTGGTACCAACTCCAGTTAAAGTATGAGATGGGCGTACCGATTGCGCTTGAAGATGACCAGATGAAGTGGGAGAGTCTTGCGAGTTCGCGTCCACGAAAACCGTATGTTGATCACTTGCGCGGCGGCTGGGAACATTTGATGATGGCCTACCGCGATCAGCAAACCGGCCAGGTCGTGACGGTGGCACACCAGATGGTGGAACAGATTATCGGCGCGAATCAGTGGAAGTACCCGATTTTGTTCTCGGGGAGCCTTCCGACAGAGGTCAAGTATCCGCTGGCCGACCACAATGTGCGCCGCGGCTGGCTGTATCAGGTAGTTCCTCAAGAAAGCAAGGGGCTTTGGGATAAGGAAGTTAGCACCGACTTGTTCATGAATGTCTACCGGACGACCGGCATCGATGACCCGAAAGTGTTCCGAGAAGAGGTCGCCACGACGTTGATTATTGGCGCGGTTCAGTCGGAGATGTCGTTTGTGGACTATCTTGAAGCAACCGGCGACACGGCGCTTGCCCTAACGATCAACGATGATATGATTCGACGGTTTCCGGAGTTCTGGCAGAGCTACACGCGCATGGCAAGAATACGCGGTTTCAGCGCCGCCGAGACCGACTCGATGTACGAAGAGTATTTCAAGTATATCGATCGGCTGATAGCCTTCAATCCAGACAATATCTATTACTATCAATACAAGGCGCTTGGTCTGCAATATCTTGGCCGCGGCTCGGAGGCAATAAGAGTGAGCGAGATTGCCTACAAGATCAACCCGGTCACGGCTGTGACTTTCCAATCTTTAGCGACGCTCTACATTCAAAATGGACGGCGAGAAGATGCGCTGCGCATAGCGCGCGAGTATCTCCGCACAAACCCGGGCGACCAGGCAGCACGAGCAATTTCGTCGGGCCAGTTCTAACCGGACACCGTCGCACACGTGACAATCCTTCTCTATATAGCCACGTTGATTCTCTTTGGATCAACGTGGGTCGTGGTCAAAATTGGGCTTGAGACAATACCGCCATTTACATTTGCGGTCGTTCGTTTCGTATTAGCCTTTCTGCTCCTGGGAATCGCGTTTCGCATCTGGCGATATCGTCTTCCGGCGATTCCAAATATTCGCCGCAAGATTTTCGTTGCCGGCTTTCTGATGTATGGCCTGAATTTCCTGTTCATCTATATCGGCCAGCAGTACATTCAATCGTCGCTTGCCGCGGTGATTTTCGCGACCATGCCGTTCTTCACAGGATTGTTCGCACATATGCTGCTGCCGAATGAGCGGCTAACAAAGCATGTCACCATAGGGATGGCGGTCGGATTCATTGGAACGTTTGCGTTGTTTTCGAAGAACCTCAGTTTCGACGGCCCGGTCCTCGGAATGCTGTCGTTGTTGCTGAGTTCGATCTTTTGTTCGTGGGCGACAGTTTTGATCAAGCGCGATCTCAACGATATCCCGCCCGTGCAACTTTCAATACTGCAAATTCCGGCCGGCTTGGTTGTTCTGGCACCGCCGATGTTTTTTGAATTGCCGTTCAACTTTGAGTTTGACGCCGCGAGCTTGGGAGCGCTTTTTTATCTGGCTATTTTGGGAACCGGAGCGGCATTCATTGGCTGGTACTACTTACTCAAGCGCGTGTCGGCAGTTGCGCTTTCGCTCATGACATTCCTCGAACCGCTGGTCGCAATTGCGCTTGGATACGTGCTTCTGAGCGAGAAACTCGAGAGTCATTATCTTCTGGGCGGAGCGCTGATTTTGGTCGGAGTATTGATAGCGACTTTCGAGCGAAAACCTGCGGCAGCCTAAGCCGCGTCGAATATCTTCCCAGGATTGAGAATTCCCTTTGGATCGAAAACTCTCTTTATCTGCCGCATCAAATCGAGTGATCCCGAATGTTCGATCCCGAAAATTGCCTTGTGGCCAAGTCCGATTCCATGTTCGCCGGAAATTGTCCCGCCAACTTCGATTGCCTTTAGAATAATCTTCCGATTTACATCGAGGCCCATTTGCCATTCCGCTTCGTCGTCGCGTCTGGCGAGAATGAGCGCGTGAATGAGTCCCATTCCCACATGGCCAAAGGCGTGAATCAACAAGCCCGATTCATCCGAAAGCTGTCGGCAATATTGAACGATTCCCGGCAATTCCGAGATTGGGAAGGCAGCATCATTGCGAATAATCGTGTAACCGGGGCGACGCAGTTTGATTGCGTTGGTGACGAAGTGCCGGATTTCCCACGGATTCTGGCCGCTTGCAAGCTGCAATATCTGGCCACTGAGTTCGACGGCAATCTGCAACGCCGACTCGGACGTTGCGGTCAGAACCGGGTCAGGTCCATGCACTTCAAGAAACAGACACGGGACCTCCTCGAGACCGTAGTTGTTGAGAAGGTTCAAAGCTTCGATGACATTGCGATCGAGGAATTCAACAGCGGCGAGATCGAGACCGTAGCGCATCATTTCCGAGACTGCTTGAGCTGCTTCAATCTCCGATTTGAACTTGAACGCGATTTTGCGGCTGCCTTCGGGAATTCCGCGCAACTGCAGCGTGACTGAGGTGATCACACCGAGGGTGCCTTCCGAGCCAGCGATCAAGTCGATCAGGTTGTATCCTGATGAGCGCTTGATGGCGCGGTTCCCCAACCGATGCAATTTTCCGGTTCCGTCGACGATATCCATCTCCAGCACGAACTGCTTTGTTCCGCCGTACTTGACTGAATAGATACCGCTGGCGTTGGTCGAGACCATGCCGCCAATGGTAGCGACGTCGGAACTTCCGCCGGGTGACGGCGGGAAAAATAGCGACTCGCGTTTAAGGACCTCGTTCAGCTTTTCGTAGATAATTCCCGGTTCAACTTGGACCTGAAGATCCTCCGGCCACAAATGAACAACTTTGTCCAGTCCCGAGACGTCGAGCACAACCCCGTCTTTGCAGGGAATGGCGCTGCCTTCAAGAGCGCTTCCGGCGGCGCGCACGGTGAGCGGAATGCTGCGTTCATAGCAGAACTTCACAACGGACTGAATTTCCGTCACTGATCTGACTTGCACAATAGCTGATGGAGTCACGGGTGCGAGCGATGATTCATCAATCGATGCGGCAATAAGCGCCGTGGGGTTGTCGATTACTTGAACGGGATTTATCAACTGCCGAAGCTGTGTCGCGAGGTTCATATGCCTATTCTAAGCAATGCGATTCGCGGAATCAAGCCGTCATTATCGGAGTTGTCGTTGCGGATTAAGACAACTTGACCTCGGTCGTCAATCTCCCTATTATTGACTGATTATGAACCGGGTCAAAGTTGGAGTCGTCGTTTCAGCGCTAATAGCGCTTGTGCTGTTTGCCGGAAGCTTAAGCGCTGCGACTACTGCCGAAGAGCATAAGGCACGCATGCAAGGTTCCCAGTCCTCCGAGGAATCACACTTGGGTGAGCGATTGCCACTTTGGAGTTGCATTCCCTTTGCCGGAGTCCTGCTTTCGATCGCATTGATTCCCATGATTGCGCCGACATTTTGGCATCATCATTTCGCGAAGATCGCTATCGGTTGGGGTCTGGTCTTTGCGCTTCCCTTCTTCATGGTTTACGGAGGTGAAGGAGTACAGGAGTTGGCGCATGTAATGCTGGGCGAATATGTGCCTTTCATAATACTGCTGTGGGGACTGTTCACGGTCTCCGGCGGGATATACATCAGCGGTTCGATCGTCGGCAGGCCCGTAGTCAATTTGACCATATTGATATTAGGAACGATTTTAGCTTCCTGGATGGGGACAACCGGCGCCGCGATGTTGCTGATCCGCCCGTTGATTCGCGCGAATCGTGACCGCAAGTACAAAGTCCATACGATCATCTTTTTCATCTTTCTGGTGGCAAACATTGGCGGTCTCCTGACACCGCTGGGCGATCCGCCGCTGTTTCTTGGATTTCTCAATGGCGTACCGTTCTTCTGGACATTCAAGTTGTGGAACAAACTAATTTTCTCGGTCGCTTACTTGGCAATCCTGTACTACATCATTGACAGCATTCTCTACCGCAGAGAGACTAAAGGCAAACCACAGCGCTTCGTGAGTTATGAACCATTGCGAATGCAAGGCGGAGTCAATTTCGTCTATCTGCTGGGAATTATTGCCGCGGTGTTGATGTCGGGCAGTTGGCATATCGGCGAAATATCGGTCGCTGGACTGCACTTCACCTACCAGTCGCTGTTGCGCGATCTATTGATAATTGGACTCGGGATAATGAGCCTTAAGACGACCTCCAAGCGGCTCCGCGAAGCGAACAGCTTTAGTTGGTTTCCGATCAAGGAGGTCGCATACCTGTTCATTGGAATATTCCTGACGATCGTTGCGCCCCTGAAAATTCTCCAGGCCGGTAATGCCGGAGCAGCGCACGCACTTGTGTCGGCGGTGCATTCGCCGGCTAGCTACTTTTGGGTCTCCGGGCTGCTCTCGTCATTTCTGGACAACGCCCCGACGTATTTGACATTCTTTAACATGTCGCTGGGCGACCTGGGTATAGCCACCGGCCAGGTACATGCAATTTTGTCGGGCCAACTCGCGCATCCGATGTCGGCGCAATTCGTGATCGACCTCACGGCGATTTCTGCTGGCGCGGTGTTCTTTGGTGCGAATACTTATATTGGTAACGCGCCGAACTTCATGGTTCGATCAATTTCGGAGGAATCAGATGTGGCGATGCCGAGCTTTTTCGGTTATATGCTTTGGTCGGGAGCAATTTTGATTCCGCTGTTTCTGCTGATGACTTTTGTTTTCTTTAAATAGGCTGGTGTTCATGTTTAAGAAAATTCTTGTACCATCGGATTTGCGCGAGGCTTCGCTCGTCGCATTCAAGGAGGCCGTAGAGCTGGCGCGTTTCTTCAAGTCGCAACTGTATCTGTTGAATGTGCGGCCGGAGTTCATGGACAAAGAGGAGATGGAGATGCTGCGCGTCTCGGCGCGAAAGTTCATCAAAGAAGAGAAGGACATTGCCGTCAACGCAAAAGCGGTATTGGCCGAAATGTTCAAACGCTCCGGCGGCGAAGGAATTCAACATCAAATCTTGCTGCGCGAAGGCAACACGCACGACGAAATTCTGGCGACGGCTCAAGAGTTGGGATGTGATTTGATTGTGATTACGACGACCGGAAGATCGCGGCTGGCTGAACATTTACATGGTTCGGACGCGGAACAGCTTGTCCGCGATACCCGAACTCCAATATTGGTGATTCCGGTGCTGGAAAAGTAATGACCGTAGTTCATCGGACATTTGTGGCGCTGATAGTTCTGGCTGTACTAAATCTCGCTATCAGCGACATCGCGGCGCAATGCGGTAATTTGGAATTGACGAAACTTAGCACCGCTGCGCAGACTTTGGTGGAAAACACCGCGCCGGCCGTAGTTGGAGTAATCGCAACGGGATGTGCGCCCGCTGAAGGCGGATTCTGGTCGGAGGAGAGCCTTCTCACCCGGCAACGCAGCGGCGGTTCGGGAGTGATTCTAAGTCCAGACGGATACATAGTAACTAACGCACATGTAATCGAGGGTTCGCAGCGAATCCAGGTCGCGCCATCTGCGGCGGCAAGCGATGTTGGCACTGTACGATCCATAGAAAAGCCGGCAGGACGAATTGTTGGCACACAGGTCGTGGGAGGCGACTTAGAAACTGACTTAGCTGTTCTCAAAGTAGCGGAAACGAACTTGCCGTACTTGCGACTCGGCAACTCGGATGAAGTCAGCCAGGGGCAGTTCGTATTTGCGCTCGGCTCTCCAATGCGACTGGAAAATTCTGTGACTATGGGAGTGGTAAGCGCCGTGGCACGTCAATTACGCTCCGAAAGTCCAATGATCTACATCCAAACCGATGCGTCGATCAATCCCGGAAACAGCGGCGGGCCACTCATTAATGCAAAAGGCGACGTACTCGGGATCAATACGTCGATACTTTCGCAGTCCGGCGGCGCCGAGGGAATTGCCTTTGCTGCCCCAAGCAATGTTGTTCACACTGTTTGCAACCAGATCAAGGAACGCGGCTATGGGCGGCGCTCGTTATGATGAAGGCGTCGTTGTTGCGGCGAGGTCGCGCAAGGGTCAAATGTGGGAGCAGACGCTTCAACCGGGAGATATTATCTATTCGATCAATGGCGAAAAAGTCTTAGACCTCGAGCAAATGCGCTCGCTTGTCGCCGGCGCCAAAGGTGAGGCAGTGGTGCTTCACGTGGAGCGTTGCGGCGAATTACTTTTTATAACAGCGGAAACAAAATAACAATGATGAAAATAACTTTCCATGGCGCGGCAGGTACTGTAACCGGCTCCAAGTATTTAGTAGAAGTCAACGACAAGAAAGTGCTCGTTGACTGCGGGATGTTCCAAGGACCCAAGGAACTGCGGGAACGCAATTGGCGACCCTTGCCGTTCGATCCGACCAGCATTTCTGCCGTCATACTGACGCACGCTCATATTGATCACATCGGTTTTCTGCCGAAGATTGTGCGCGAAGGATTCTCAAACACGATCTACGCGACTCCACCGACAATTGACCTGGCGCAAGTGTCGTTACTTGATACGGCGATGCTCCAAATGGAAGACGCGCAGTACCGCCAAAAAAAGAAACTCTCGCGGCACGAAGTCGTGTTGCCGCTTTTCGATACCGATGATGCCGAAGCGACATTAAAATTGTTGCGGCCGGCGCACTATGGCCAATGGATTGCCATCGGAAACGAATTTCGATTTCGGTACCACAATGCCGGTCACCTATTGGGAGCTGCGGGAGTCGAACTGGAGATGGACGACGGCGTCAACAAGCGGTCGATTTTCTTTTCCGGCGACGTGGGACGGTACGGCAATCCGCTGACAAAGGATCCGGCGAAACCGCCGCTTTGTGATTATCTCGTTTGCGAGTCAACTTACGGCGGGAAAGTTCACCCAGCGGAAGACGCGTTTTCGGTTTTCGATGATCTGGTTAGCCGCGTGATCGACGAAAAGAGCGTTTTGTTGATTCCGGCATTTGCTATCGGCCGCACTCAGCAGATTACCTACTTGGTCAATGAGCTGATCGAGAAGGATTTTATTCCGTCATTGCCGATTCATATCGACTCGCCGATGGCAATTGCAGCGACGGACATATATCGGAAGTACTCATCGTATCATTCGATCAGCGCCGATCGCCTGGGTGGTCAGCGGGGAATGCTTGACGGCGAGAACGTGACACTGCACCGAACCCGCAAGTCGTCGCAATCATTGAATGAACTCGAGGGGCCGGCAATTATCCTCTCTTCCAGCGGCATGATGACCGGCGGGCGCATACTTCATCATCTACTGAATCGTCTCCCCAACCCGAGGACAACGCTTGCTCTGGTCGGGTTCATGGCCGAGGGAACGCTGGGCCGGAGACTTATGGAAGGGGCGGATTTGGTGTACATCCATAAGTCTCCCGTCGAGGTCAAGGCCCGCATCTTCAACTTCCAGGGAATGTCGGGACATGCCGACTGGTTTGAACTTCTGCACTGGCTTGAACCAATGGAATACCAGCCACGGAAGGTATTCATCACACATGGTGAAAAGCCCCAGTCAGACGCGATGGCTCAGCATTTGAAGGAAGAACGCAAGTGGGAGACAATTCAACCAGTCATGGATGAATCGTTCGTACTCTAAGCTAACTTAGTTCTGACCCGACTTTTCGAGACTGCTTCCTTTTTCAACCATCAGATTGTAGAACCTGAGGTGCTGCAGATCCCTGCGGTTGAGCGCATCAGCAGGTTTACCAAAGTTCGGGGGGATTGTGTTTCGATCAATATCAATCATCTCTTCGCCTTTGCGAATAACTCGAAACAACTGACCCGAGACTGCGATTTGACCCGGCGGCTCGATTGCGAGCTGGACGGACTGATCGTAATATAAAATCCGGTCGGGATATTGCATGAACTTCATGAGCAAGTCGCGATAGGTCTGTTCAATCTTTCGAGGATCGTACCCCTCGCCGGCTTCAAATTGCCGGACATGGGGAAGAAATGCGTTCGCTGCAGGTTTGATGTAATCATAAAGACTGCTATCCGTATGGCGAATCCAATCCGGAAACCAGGAGCGACGCGCGAGTTCGTTGTCTACGAGAATCACATCCGGGCGTTCATTGAGATAGAAATGCGAATAGAGCCACGGACTGACAAAATCCCAGTCGGCGCAGAGAACGAGCGCATTGCTGTCGGCTGAGGCAAAATAATTGTGCACGCCATCCAACGCCGACGTGTTGTTTGATTGATCATTTTCGCTCCAGTTGTTGACGACGCCCCAGATGACCAATATGGCAACGCTCGCGGCTGCGATTCCCTGCCGCTTGACGCCCCTTGCAGCGAATGCTGCAATCCCAATTACCGAAATGATGAAGAGCGCCAGTACTGAAGGCAAGAGGTAGTTATCGATGTCGGGAATTTCAAAGTTGAGAGCATAAAGAATATTGAACACCAATATCAGCGACAATAGAATCAGGACCCGGCGCTGCCTGCGCCAACCTATCCACACGCCATAGAAGATTGCGATCCAGTATGGCGGCGGGAATTGCCGGAAGAGAGTCACGACAAAATTGCCGAGTGCGTGCGCCAATTCATCGGACGTGCGCGAAAACATCCACACTTGATATTGCCAGCCGGAAACATGGCGCAAAAAGTTTCCCCACGATGTCGGCTGTCCCCAGTTGAAGATTGGATCCTGTGCCGACCGAATCGGCAGATAAAGATACAACGTCGCGGCCATGGCAGCGATGCCGATCGCAATCATTACAGCTTGGTGAGCACCTTTCAAACTTCGACGATTGACGAACAGATAATAGGCGACTGCCGGCAAGAGCAGGACTGTCGACATGTGATTGCCAAAGGAAAGTCCAACGATGAACGCGCCCAGGATGAGATTCTTTGTTGAATAGTTCTTCATCAAGAGCGACACTATCAACACGAGCATTAATAGGTGTAAAGAGTACACCTCGTTGGTCACTCCCTGCGACCAAACCAAAGGAGCGACACCAAGCAACAGACCGGTTAACGCAAGTGACACCCGCTCAAAAAGGTTGCGCAGTTGGAGGAAGCGAATAAGACTGATTGATATTACCATAGTGGCAACTGCCGTGGACAGGGCGCCGAATAAGATTTGCGACTTAATCAGTTCAAGCGGCAGGAGTGAAAACAGCCGGCCGATTAAAGTGTACAGCGGGTAGCCGGTTGGATGAGCGATGCCGAGAGTCCAATTGGCGACCGCGAGTTCGCCGGAGTCAATGTAGGCGACGGTCGGATACGCCGTCACCAGATACAAAATCAGGGTGGAGAGAAATATCCCCACCCCGAAAATTGCCAATCGAAAACGCTCCATCTTAGAATGGAAGATCGTCATCCTCTTCAGAGAGCGGCGGGGCTTCGCTCATCTCCGGTGCCGAAGCTTGAGTAGAATGATCAGCGCCTTCGCCGCGACGGCCGAGAAGCTGCAAGCGATCCCCTACGATTTCGGTGATCCATTTCTTGTTGCCGTCTTTGTCGTCATAAGTCCGCGTCTGGATTCGGCCCTCGATATAGACCGGAGATCCTTTCGACAGATACTCTTTGGCGATTTCTGCCTGACGACGCCAAAGCACGATATTGTGCCAAGTCGTGCTTTCCTTCTGCTCATTCGAGGTTTTGTCGCGCCATTTCTCGGTAGTGGCGAGTGAAAACGTACAGACTGCAACACCGGCCGGTGTATAGCGCAATTCCGGGTCTTTGCCGAGATTACCAATCAAGATGGCTTTATTAACTGATGCCATAAAAGCATTACTCCTTTTAGAGTTATGCGGGGAATATAGGGAGTCGGCAAGAGGCTGTCAAACGCATTTGTGGGGATTACTTTGTAGCCGGCAGAGCCGATCGAGCGACTCAGCGGAGCAGCAGCTTTGATCGCGGACGAAAACGCGACGGATGCTGACACCCGCCGCGCAAAATATCGGATAATAAAGGAAGGCTATTTTTTCTTGTCTTTGCCTTCTTTGTCGTCTTTTTCCTTCTGGCGTTCTTCCGCCTTTTTCTCCGCAATAACTTCCGGTTCGGCAGGAGCAGCTTCTGCACCTTCGACAACTTCGCCGGCTTCCGGCAGCTTGGTGACTGTCGGCGGCTGTACCGAAACGATAGTACGATGCGGATCTGACACGATTTCGATTTTGTCGAGCTTCAAATCGCCGACATGGACCGCGTGGCCGATTCCGAGTCCGGAAACATCAACTTCGATGTGAGTCGGAATATCGGTCGGGAGGCACGAGACTTCGAGTTCGCGCATGATAAATTCCTGCACACCGCCACCGGAGCGTACACCCTCGGCAACGCCGGTCAGATGAACGGGAACCGCGATGATGATCTTCTTGGCGAGGTCGATACGCTGGAAATCAACATGCACTACCTTATTTGTAACCGGATGGTGCTGAACGTCCTTGAGCAGGACTTTAACAGCTTTGGTCTTTCCAACAGCCAAGTCGACCAGAACATTTTCGCTCGACGAGCTGTGCAGCATCTTGTGCAGCAAACGGCTGTTAATTCCAATCATCACCGGTTTGTCTTCCAGACCGTACAAGATGCCCGGGACATCGCCCGCGGTTCGCATCTTGCGAGTGACGCTCTTTCCGGCGCCGGAGCGAACTTCGGCGTCCAAGTGTAATTCGTTCATCTTAACTCCTCATATATAATTAATCAAATAACTTCGAAACTGATTCTTCGTGCCAGATGCGACGGATCGCTTCGCCAAAAATATCCGCGGTCGACAATTCCTTGAATTTGGAAGGCACGGTTTCGATATCGCGCAGGATCGTATCAGTCACTACCATTTCCGTGATCGGCGAATCCTGAATGCGCTCAATTGCCTTGCCGGACAAAACACCATGAGTGGCGCAGACATAGATGTCGAGCGCACCTTGCTTCTTGAGCGCTTCCGCGCCCAGGACGACCGTTCCCGCCGTATCGACGATATCATCGCGGATGACAACATTTTTGTCTCTGACGTCGCCGATGATGTTGAGCACTTCGGCTTCGTTGGCTTCAAGACGTCGTTTGTCAATAATTGCCAAGGGGCAATGCAGTTCTTTAGCAAAAGCGCGCGCCATCTTGATGGAACCTACGTCCGCCGAAACCGAGACGAGGTTTGTGAGCCGTTTGGTGCGGAAGTAATCGAAGAAAATCCGGCTCGCATACAAGTGGTCGTGCGGAATATCAAAAAAGCCCTGCAACTGCGATGCATGCAGGTCCATGGTAATGACGCGATCGGCGCCGGCTGTCGTAATTAAATTTGCCACCAACTTGGCGGTAATCGATACGCGCGGCTGATCTTTTCGATCCTGCCGGGCATAGCCGTAATACGGTATAACGGCAGTGATTCGTTTGGCGGATGCGCGCCGGGCGGCATCGATCATGATCAGAAGTTCAAGCAGGTTTTCACCCGGCGGATTAGTCGGTTGAATAATGAACAAATCCGAGCCGCGAATATTCTGATTGATCTGAACTCTGACCTCGCCGTCGGAGAAGCGCCGGACATCACATTCCGTGAGCGGCACGCCCGTATATTGGGCAATCTTCTTTGCGAGCGGCTGATTTGAGGTACCCGCAATTATCTTCAGCGCGTTTAGCATCCCATCCTCCAAAAAGAGAACCTTTAGTATATGCCTACGCGGGGAAAAATCAAGGGGGAAATGCATTCTGCGGTTACTTGCGAAACCAAGGCTCGAATCTGACCGATGCTGGAAAAACCTGAAACCCAGTATCTGAAAACAGGTTACGTGATCGAATTGGGGAGTGTCTGTTGTCGAGGTTATCTAAAAGCGACACCCATCCGTAGCGGCACAAACTGAACGCTGGGTTTGTCGAGAAACAGCAAAGTATAGCGGGCCTCGATGAAAAGGTAACTCTTTGAACTGAGATGGACGTTGAAGCCGGTTCCGGCGTTGATGCCGAACGCCGTTTGTCCGTGGCCACGCAACACGGTTGCATGAGAGACATTATCGACTACGATTGTCTGCAAGACGTCGCCTTCGTTGAAGCGTGAGAAGTTCGCCCCGGCGGTGAAGAACAGCGCCTCGCCCGAGCGAGAGCGGGCAAGTGAGTACTTAAGCGAAAGTGCTGCCGTCACGATAGTGGCGCTTCCCTCCTCTGCGCGGTTGTCCGCCAACGGGAAGCCATTCCGCAACAAGAATGCTTCGTCATCGAGGGGAAAATTGCTGACCTCAGCAGTGCCGATAAGAGTCATGCTGGGACTTAGTGAGTATCCCAACCCCAATCCGAGGTGCAATCCGGTATCCCAGACGTCGGTAAATCCTTTGTCGCTGAGGGGGTACGCTACGCCGCCCACTATGACGTATTGAAAATGCCGTGCTTGCGCCATTGCGGATGCCGCAATCAATCCAGAAAGAACCAAGGTAATACAGAGTCGAAGCATATAGGCTTATACGTTGATGATTCTCGTTCTGCAGTCCATCAAACGAACTTATTTCGATTTAGAGGGCTAATCTCATGAGCAAGACAACAAGCACGCCAAATATGGCAGCTCCGGGAAACGTCAGTACCCATGCAAGTAAGATATTTAGCAAGACGGGCCAGCGGACATTTCCGAGGCGGTACGCCATTGCTGTTCCCGCGATCGAACCAGTCGCAACGTGCGTCGTTGAGACGGGTGCACCGACAAGCGAAGCAATTAGGATCACGGCGCCAGAGGCCGTTTCCGCGGCACAACCGTCAATGGGTTCGGAGAGTTTAGTCATTTTCTTACCCATTGTCTTCATGATTCGCCAGCCGCCGACAGAGGTCCCGAGTCCGATCATGAAGGCGGATGCTACACGTACCCACATTGGAACATGAAACTCGCTGATCGAACCGGCAGCAACCAGGGCTATTGTAATGACCCCCATTGCGTTTTGCGCATCGTTCATCCCATGGGACGTGGACATAAACGCAGCAGAAAGCACCTGCAGTCGTTTGAACAGCTTTGCGGTATTGCGATATTTGAATCGCCAGACGGCCCAACTCAGACCGGTAATCATGACCAACCCGACGACAATGCCCGCAAGGGGAGATAACACCATCGCGATGAGGATCTTGCGCATCCCGGGTCCTATTAGGACAGCAAAATCAAATCCGCTTTCAAATAAAGCAACTCCGGCAAGCCCTCCTATCAGCGCGTGAGTCGAGGATGACGGCAGCCCAAAGAACCAGGTGAGATATCCCCAGAGCACGGCTCCCATTAGCGCTGCGAACAAAAGGGGCAAAGTTATGAAATTGCTTTCAACCACACCTTTCCCAATTGTGTAGGCAACGGCGGTGTTCAGCATCGCTCCGACAAAATTGAGCGTCCGGGCCATAATGATGGCATATCGAGGAGAAAGCGCGTGAGTGTAAATAGTTGTTGCAATGGCGTTGGCGGCATCGTGAAATCCATTAACGAAGTCATACATCAACGCTGCTGCAATAATGAGAATGAGCAGAAGCTGATCAGACATTGTCCGCAACCATGCGCTTTAGCGTTCCTGTGGCATCGGTGCAGGCATCAATTGCGCGTTCCAGTTCGGCGTACACTTGGCGCAGTATAAAGAACACGGCGACGTGACGAGTGTACTCGACATTCGCGGCAATGAGGGTAATGACGGACTCTGAGTCAGCCGGCCGCGGCGTATCATTGATCTTGGCTTCGAGAATCGACCGGTCACTGCGGATCTCCTGAAAGCGCCGACGCAAACCGCCATGGTAGATTTCGTCAGCCTTTGTTTCCAATTTGTCAACGGCCCGCGCAAACGGATCAATATTGCGATTAGAGCGTAGCGACTTGACAGCCTCGACAATTTGGTCGCAGGCTTCCTTGATAATCACGCCGAGTTCACGCATTTCCTTGTCGCTGGACGGGATGTCGTAAACTACATATCGATTCGCGGCATGATTGATGAACTTAACGATACGCAGGGTATCAGTCGAAAACTGTCCGATTTCAGTACGGGCAAAAGGTGGTTGCTGTGAGCGCAGAAGCAGAGCTTCAATGGAACCTGCGACCTGCGCGCACTTGGTGAGACAGTTTTCTATATGCGTGGAGAATTCCTGCCCGCGTTTCGGATCGCCATTAAACATCTCGGTCAGCCAATGGCTCGACTCGGCGGCGGTGTCAGTTAACTTCCCCATCAGCCCGAAAAATTCTTGATCACGCGGCGGCAATAGTCTAATGCGCTTGAGCCGGGCGAAAACAGCGCTAATTCCCACGGAACCCTCCACTTAATTGATAACGCCTGAGCGTGAATGTAGTCGCAATTGCGAAAAAGATCAAGTCTGAAGGCGACGGAGAGGTTACAATGTTGACCAGTCGGTCGGTGATTGGATAAAGAAAGCTGATATGGCTCGCGGAATCAGTTTGCGTTAATAGTGGCGGACGCCGTGGCGAATAATGTCGCCGTCAACCATGTAGATAACGTCTTCCGCAACATTACTGGTGTGATCGGCGATACGTTCGAGATTGCGCGAAATGGCAAGCACCTGAATCAGCGTATCGACATTCTCCGGACATTGGCGAATTCCGAGTTTAATCGAATCATACATTTGCCGGTTCATCTCGTCGATTTCGTCGTCGGCGACCAAGACTTCGCGCGCCAATTTTTCATCGCCGTTGACCAGGGCATCGAGGGCCTTTTGGAGCATTTTCTGAACGCGTTCAGCCATGGTCTTGAAGTCGAAGGGTGAATCTACGCGCGGCTGTTTAGAAAGTGATACAGCCCGTTCGGCGATATTCACCGCGAGGTCGCCAATGCGTTCGAGATCGTTGTTAATTTTGAGAACGGCGATGATAAACCGCAGATCGATCGCGACGGGTTGGTAGAGCGCCAGTATTTTCAGGCAGTCTTCCTCGACATCAACTTCCATCTCGTCGATTTCAAAATCCGTCTCGATAACGCGTTGGGCAAGTTTTTCGTCGCGCTCCGATATTGCCTTCACGGCTCTTTGAACGGATTCCTCGACATAGGCGCTGAGGGCGAGTAATTTTCGCTTTAGTCTGTCAACTTCGCGGCGTAAGTGCTGCATATCTCAATTCTGCAAGAGCGCTAACCGAACCGGCCCGTGATATAGTCTTCGGTCTGTTTCTTGAGTGGTTTAGTGAATATTTGCCGTGCCGGTCCGAATTCGACCAAGTGCCCTTCGTAGAAGAAGGCAGTGTAATCGGAAATGCGTCCGGCCTGCTGCATATTATGCGTGACAATCACAATTGTATAGTTTTTTTTGAGCTCACCAATCAAATCTTCAATTTTCGATGTCGAAATCGGATCGAGCGCTGACGCCGGTTCGTCCATCAACAGCACCTCAGGGCGCACTGCAAGCGCACGCGCGATACAGAGGCGCTGCTGTTGCCCGCCCGATAACATGTAAGCACTGTGGTTGAGCTTGTCTTTTACTTCTTCCCACAGGAACGCTTTCTTGAGTGTCTCCTCAACTGCGTTTTGGATAATGTTGTTGTCCTTGATTCCGTTTACGCGCAAACCGTACGCAACGTTTTCGAAAATCGACTTTGGGAAGGGATTTGACTTCTGGAAGACCATGCCGACGCGGGTCCGCAGTTGAGAAACATCGCGGAATCCGTTGTACACATCCACATTATCAAGCTTGACGGAACCATTCATGCGCGTACCAGGGATGGTCTCGTTCATGCGATTCAGCGTGCGCAAAAATGTCGACTTCCCGCAACCCGAAGGTCCGATAAACGCCGTAACCTTATTTTCCTCGATGTCGATCGAAACATCTCTCAGCGCTTGATGAGTACCATAGAAGAAGTTCAGGTTGCGAACCTCCATCTTGGACTTTGCGCTATCGTCTTTTTCGGGAGGCATTTTGTGTGATCTCTCCTCCGTTAGGATATCGAACTTAAAATTATGCACTGACACGTCTCGATCTAATACGCGACCGAATTAGAATCGCGACGAAATTTAGCAGAAAGGTCAGGACAAGCAAGACCAAAACGGTGCCATAGAGAATCGGCAGAGTCTTTTCAACGTCGGGCGACTGCGTTGCCATCACGAACACGTGATAGCCCAATTCCATGAACTGGTCGGTGAGCTTGCTCGGCAAATAGGGAAGATAATATGCAGCCCCGGTAAACATGATCGGCGCGACTTCGCCGGCTCCCCTGCTAACCGCCAGAATTGCTCCGGTAAAAATACCGGGTAATGCCTGCGGAATCAGCACACGTACGATGGTCTGCAATTTGGTAGCACCCAGCGCGTAGGAGGCGTCCTTCAATTCGCGAGGAATCGTTTTGAGCGCTTCTTCGGTGGAAATGATCACGACCGGAAGGGTAAGCAAAGCCAGAGTCAACGAGGCCCAAATTATCGCCGGCTGCCCCCATACGGGCGTTTCCGACCGCAGTACGAGACTGTCGATGTTGTTGCCGATGAACCCGATGAAGAATCCGAGACCGAACAAACCGAAGACAATCGACGGAACGCCGGCGAGGTTGTTGATCGCGATACGAATGACGCGAGTAATTTTCGAGTCCGGGCTAGTGTATTCCTGTAGGTATATCGCAGTCAGCACACCAATCGGAACGCCGGTAATGACCATCAGCAGGACCAAGAATAATGTTCCGACAATCGCCGGGAAGATGCCGCCCGCTTCGAGACCTTGCTCCGGAGCTTTCGATAGGAACTCCCAACTGATAGCGCCGAAGCCATGGATGACGACGTTTCCGAGAATCAAGACCAGCATCAGAATTATGATTACAGTCGCCGCGATTGCGAGTCCGCGCGGCAGATATCCACGTGTTTTGGCTGTGAACTGAAGTTCGCTGACGAAGTCAGTGACGGGAGTTGAGGACGCAGCGCTCATCGAAGCTTTCCCTGAAACCGAGTCTTGAGACGAGCGAGAACGAGGTCACCGCCAAGGTTGATGATAAATGTAAATACGAACAACAGCGTTCCGATCAGAAAGAGCACATTGTAATGCGCGCTCCCGAAAACGACCTCAGCCAATTCAGCCGCAATGGTCGCCGAGAGAGAGCGAATTGAATCGACAAAACTGCCCGAAAGAATCGCGGCATTTCCGGACGCCATCAGTACGATCATTGTCTCCCCAATGGCACGGCCAAATCCCAGTACTACTCCCGCGGCAATGCCAGGCATCGCAGCCGGTAGAACCATGGTTATGGAAACCTGCCAGGGGTTGGCTCCAAGCGCGCGCGCAGCATCGCGTAACGAGCCGGGCACAGAGTTCATAGCGTCTTCCGCTACTGTAAAGATGACCGGCACTATTGCAATGCCGAGCGCGATTCCGGCGTTGAGCGCGTTGAGCCGATAGGTCAACCCGAAAGTTTTCTGTAGAATCGTAGCGAGTATTATCAACGCGAAGAATCCGAGGACGACCGACGGTATCCCGGCCAGAAGCTCAATGACCGGTTTGATGATTTCCCGCATTCGTTTCGAGGCGAATTCTGAAGAATAGATCGCTGCGCCGATTCCCAATGGCGCGGCGAACAACATAGCGACCAACGCGGCTTTGAGAGTGCCGACAAACAACGGCATGAGCGAGTATTTGGGAATATTCGAGTTAGGCTGCCAGGAATACTTGGGCTCCTGGCCCTGTTTCCAGACTTGCGGAGTAATCATCTTCTTGAATGTGACTTCCTGATGAACCTCCGCGCTCGTGAAAATTGGAATCGACTCTTTGAAGATGAATATAAAAATCAGGGTAATACCGATGAGCGCGCTAAAGGCGTTGATTGCGATAAACTTCTCACCCAGCTTTTCCCGCCATTTCGACTTGGGCTTAAATTCGTATTTTGTATCCATCAATTGGTTGTCGGGATTTCGCGTCGGCTACTAGTTCAACATACTCTTCTTGGCGACATCGACATGAAGAGGAACGTAGTCGGCAGTTTCAGCAACTTTCTGACCCTCCGGCGACAGCGTCCAATTGATGAAGTCCTTCAGCTCAGGAGTTGGCGTTCCGCGCAAAAAGAAATACAACTCGCGCGAGATCGGATAGGTGCCATTTGATACTGCGTCGACTGTTGGATGAATTGCCGCCGTCGAATCGGAAATCTTGACGCCGGCATGCTTGACCGTTGTTGCCCAGGCAATTCCGCCGTAACCGATGCCATTTTGATCCTTAGTGATCGCATTCACAACTGAAGCAGTACCGGGTAAAGTCTGGCACCGGTCCGCAAAATCTTCTTCCTGCAATACGTGTTCTTTGAAATAGCCATAAGTACCCGAGTTGTTTTCGCGACCGTAAAGGATGATTTCGGCGTCGGGTCCGCCGACTTCCTTCCAGTTGGTCAGCTCGCCGGTGTAAATCGCCTTGAGCTGGGCAATTGTGAGATCGTTGACCGGATTGGACTTGTGCAGAAAAATGGCGATACCGTCGAGCGAAACAGCTATGCGCTGAAGCGGAATGTTCTTGCCCTTTGCGTCTTGATATTCCTTGGGTTTCATATCGCGCGATGCCATGCAAATATCGGTCGTACCGTTAAACAACGCTGCGATACCTGTGCCGGAGCCACCGCCGGAAACCTGAATGACGCTCTTGGGAAATTTCTTCATGTACTCTTCGGCCCAACGCTGGCCAAGACGAACCATGGTGTCCGAACCTTTGACGGTAATGTTCGCGGCAAAAGCGGAGACTGATAATACGCCGATTAAAATTGCTGTTAGAATTGCTCTGATCATATTTCACTCCCTGAATATTTCACATCTATTGAACACTCTAATAAGTCCGCTTGTGTTAGGATATTGTTAGGATTCTATTAGAAGCTCGTCGCTTTGGATGGGAATCGTTGGCTTCACCTTAGCCTCGCGGGATGCTAATTGTGAAAGTGCTGCCATTCCCAACTTCGCTGGTAACTCCAATGTTCCCTCCATGCGACATAACTATATGTTTGGCAATGGCGAGCCCAAGTCCGGTTCCACCTTGGGCGCGGCTGCGAGCTTTGTCAACCGTGTAGAACCGCTCGAAGAGCCGAGGCAAATGCTCTTTGGCAATTCCCTGACCGTGGTCTTGCACCGAAATGGAAACGAGTTTTTCAGCGGAAGCTGCGCTCACCCTTATTTCCGTGTTCGGTTCGGAATACTTGACCGCGTTTTCGATCAAGTTGACCATCGCTTGTTCGAGAAGCGGCGCGTTGACGCGGGCATGAATTTTGGCATCGCATTGCAGGGTGATTTTAATTCCTTTTGCTGCGGCTTTCTGTTCGCAGGAAGTTATGGCCGCTTGCAATACTTCAACAAGCGGTCCAAGTTCAAGCGCAATTTCTCCGCGCTCGGATTCCTGCTCGATTCGAGACAATTTGAGGAGATCCTCAATAATTGCATGGAGCCGGTCTGCCTGGCGTGCGATAATTTGTAGGAATCGCTGTGCCTCCTCGCTGCTCATATTTTGCCCTTCCAGCAAGGTTTCCACAAAGCCCTTGATCGACGTGATTGGAGTCTTCAGTTCATGAGAGACGTTTGCCACGAAGTCGCGGCGGAGGTTCTCCAACTTGCGCAATCGCGTTACGTCATTGAGAACCATCAGTGCGCCGATACTGACACCGGAAGAGTCGCGCATCAGAGTACCGTGTGCCTGCAAGTGCCGCTCTCCAGTTGCGGGATCGGAGAGCGTAACATCACCCTCAACCGGTTCTCCGACCAGGAAAGTTTTGGTCACCAAACGCTGCAGATCGTTGTTGCGGATGACTTCGAGAATGCTGCGCCCGATCGCTTCTGAAGGATTCAGTCCGAGCAGGCGGGCGGCTGCAGTGTTCAGACTCATGAGGCGTTGTTCGGCGTCGATCGCCAGCACACCTTCCAACATGCTGGAGACGACTGCTTCTTGCTCAAGGGTCTGTCGCTGCATGGTCAAAAATCTTTCGTTCAACTGGGAAGCCATTTTGTTCATCGCGATTGCAAGACCTGCTATTTCCTCATACTCCGGGACCGCGACGCGGCTCTCGAGATCGCCGTGGGCAATGCGTTCAGCGCCGGACTTGATTTCTTCAAGGGGCTTGCTGACATTTCTGGCGACGAACATGCTGACGACCGCGGCAAAGATCAGCACAATCATCCCGCCGACGCCTAAACGCGAGTACACATCGCGCAACGCATCGGTTATGAAAGAAACCGGCATCGCAGATCGCACGACTGCGATGACAGCGCCCTTTTCGACAATCGGGACCGCTACAAAAATCATTTCCTGATTGAATCTGCTGGAAAACCTTCGATCAACTCCAACCGTTCCGGAAAGCGCAGCGACGATCTCAGTTCGACCTGCCTGGCTTTCGACGGCAGACACATCTTCACGCGAGTCGCCGATCACAGTACCATTGGCCGCGACAACGGCAAGAAACGATCCGGATTTTGTGCCGAGTTCTTTGCAGAGAGCATCGACACCGGCAAAATCATTGACAATTACACGCGCCGCGACAATACGCTCTACCAGGATGGCTCGCGATTGCAGGTCAGAAATGATCTGGTCGTGATAAAACTGCCGCAGAGAATGATAAGCATACCAACTTACCGCAATCAACGAGACTACGGTAATCAGCAGATAGGAAGGATAGATTTGCCAGAGTAGCCGCTTACGGCGCACTCTTACTCCCGAAACTTGTAGCCAACTCCACGCACCGTTTCAATGTACTGTCCCGCATCTCCCAGTTTTTTGCGCAGACCCACTATTTGTACGTCGACCGAGCGGTCGGTGACAATAGTTTCGTCGCCGCGAATTTCATTGACGATCTGGTAGCGCGTAAAAACCCAGCCGGGATGGCGGGCAAGGAACTGCAGTATTTGAAACTCGGTTAATGTCAATTCCACCGATTTGCCGGCGACGACAACTTCATGGCGTCCGGGATGAATGATAATATCGTGAATCTTGATCGTGGCCACGGCTCGATCCGCCTCTTTCGCTCTTCGACGCAGAATATTGCGAATGCGGGCAATCAGAATTTTCGGACTAAATGGCTTGGTCACATAATCGTCGGCGCCGACTTCGAGCCCGGTAATGACGTCGCTCTCCTCGCTCTTCGCCGTGAGCATGATGATGGGAATATGCTGCGTCTTGCCGTCACTCTTGAGGATCTTGCATACTTCGAGACCATCCAACCCCGGAAGCATGATGTCAAGAACAATAAGACCGGGAATATTGTTACGAGCTGATTTGAGGCCGTCTTCGCCTGAAGTGACTCCAGAAACCCGGTAGCCTTCCTTTCCTAAGTTGTAACTGATCAATTCAAGGATATCTTCTTCGTCCTCGATGACCAGGATACTGTCTTTCGCCATGCTTATTACATCATCCTTTCAGGGGCGATTGTAGCACAACAACGTTGAATATACAAAAGATATCTACGCGAGTCGATGTTAAAACTGTGTTAAGATGTGGCTCGACTTTAGTTAGGCTGTCAGCATATTCGCGGCAGTTGTTCACCGGACAGCATATCGACAATTCGGCGTCCGCCAACTAAGCTGCGCATTGTGACCTGAGAGTTGGTCCTATTGCCGACGGAGCCAATGATTTGCGCGGCGTTGTCCGGCGAAACCGCACGCAAGGCATTAATCGTCAGAGCCGCGTACTTCTGAGGCACGATTGCCAAGAATCTGCCTTCGTTGGCAACGTGCAGCGGATCAAAGCCAAGCAATTCGCAGGCTGCCCGAACCGGGCCCGATACCGGTATAAGACTTTCGTCGATTTCTATTTCGCAATTCGCTGCGCCGGAAACTTCAACCAATGTGCTGGCAAGACCACCGCGGGTAAGATCGCGCAGGCAGTGGATTTCGATTCCGGCTTCCAGCAGCGCCACGATCTCGCGATGAAGCGGCGCGCAGTCACTGGTAATGGTTGATTCGAATTTCAAGTTTTCTCTTTGCGCCATGATCGCAATGCCGTGGCGGCCGATATCGCCCGAGAGGATCAGGCTGTCGTCGGCGACGACGTTAGCAGGTGCGATGGCTTGGCTGTGCTCGACAATGCCGATACCTGCCGTATTGATAAATAAACCGTCGCCTTTGCCGTGCTCGACTACTTTCGTGTCACCGGTAATAATTTGGACATTACACGAGGACGCAGTGGACCTGATTGACTCCATTACAGCGCTGAGAGTTGCGACAGGCAAACCTTCTTCGATGATTAAAGCCAAGCTCAGATACAGCGGGCGCGCGCCAGCCATAGCCAGATCGTTGACGGTACCGCAAACTGCGAGCTTGCCAATGTCGCCTCCCGGGAAGAAAATCGGATTCACCACGAATGAGTCGGTGGTGAAAGCCAGTCTGGAATTTCCAAGTTCGAATACGCAGGCATCGTGCCTCGGAGCCATATGCTGATTGTCGATCGGCGGTAGAATGACGCGTTCCAGCAATTGATGCATCAAACGTCCGCCGCCGCCATGGGCCATTAGGATATTGTCGCTGTCCATCATTGGAGTCGGGCAGAACAATTTGAAATCGAGGTCGGTCATATAATACTTTTCACTTTGCCGTTACGGCGTTCTCTGTGCTCGAATTCGATACCGATAGTACGCCGCGCAAGCGCCTTCGCTTGAAACCATTGTCGCACCAAGCGGCGATTCCGGTGTGCACCGTATCCCGAACGCGGGGCAGTCGATCGGTTTGCGAATTCCGCGGAGTATCATCCCGGCGATACAGTCTTTTGAGTCTGTCGCTGTTGGCATCTCGATTGCAAACTTTCTCTCGGCATCAAAACTCGCATATTCTTCCCTGAGCCGCAAGCCGCTGCCTGGTATAATTCCGATGCCGCGCCAGTTGCGGTCGCAGACTTCATAAACTCTCTGCGTGGCATCCAACGCCGATAGATTGCCGTCGCGGCTAACCGAACGCAAATACTGATTTTCGACAAAACAGCTTCCGGCCTCAAGTTGACGCACGCACATCAGAATTCCGTGCAAAAGGTCCATTGGCTCAAAACCTGTGACGACAATCGGCACACCGAATTTCGCGGCCAACGGCTCATAATCGCGATAACCGGTAACTGCGCAGACATGGCCGGCGGCGAGAATACCCTGAACCTGATTGTCGGGCGAGCCGAGAATCGCCGCCATCGCGGCAGGGACAGTTGCCTGCGAAACCAGTTGCGAATAGTTCGACACTCCACTGTGTGCAGCTTGAAAGACCGCCATGGCATTTGCAGGAGCCGTCGTTTCGAATCCGACGGCGAAGAATACGATTTGCTTTTCCGGATTCTCGCGGGCGATTGACACTGCGTCAAGCGGCGAATAAACAATTCTGATATCGCAGCCGGTTGCTTTAAGCCGCAGCAAATCGGTCCGCGAGCCTGGCACACGCAACATGTCGCCAAATGAGCAAAGGATGACTTCGGGAAGCGCAGCCAAGTAACAGGCGGCGTCGACAGTTTCGATCGGCGTTACGCAGACCGGGCAGCCCGGGCCGTGGACAAGAGCTATTTCAGATGGCAGTAGCTGATCGATACCATATTTGACGATCGAGTGCGTCTGGCCGCCGCAGATCTCCATGATCGTCCATTCCCGTGTTGTGATACGCCTGATTTCAGCCGCTAATTTGGCGGTCGCACGCGAGTTGCGGTATTCGTCAATGTACTTCATCGTCCGGTCTCTTCCGGCAATTCCATTGCGCCGATCTCGCGGAGGTATTCAAATATCTTCGCCGCCTCGACCTCATCGACAACGCTCAGCGCAAATCCGACATGCACAACGACGTAGTCGCCGAGCTTGACCTCGGGGACGTAGCAAAGATTGACTTCACGAATGACGCCGCCAAAATCGACACGCCCGGTTCGCATAATCGGCTCGTCACCTGCGATTGAGATTACTTTTCCCGGTACCGCGAGACACACAATAACTTACTTCCCTCTCGCGCGCGCTGCCGCGATGATTTGTCCAGTCGAGATTCCGCCATCGTTTGTTGGTATTTGATGGTGCCAGTATGGCACAAATCCTGTCTCGCGCAGCCGCTTAATGGCTTGTTCGGTCAAGTATTTGTTCATGAAGCAGCCGCCGCTCAAGGCGACCTTGCGAAGACGCACGCGTTCGGCCATCGAGACTATCATTTCAACGAGGGTATTATGAAACTTGGCAGATATCAGGGAGATCGAAACCTCTTCCTGGCGATCTTTGAGAATTTGAGCGATCATAGGCCGCCAGTCGACTTCATAACTCCCGTCATTCTGATGAAGCGCGAAAGCGTAGCTCTCGGAAGTGACCGCGTTTTCGATGGCGAATTCCAGCATCGATGCCGCCTCGCCTTCGTAGCTGCGTTTGTCAGCGAAGCCAACAATTGCCGCGACTGCGTCAAATAGTCTTCCAGCGCTTGAAGTGATTGGAGAGTTCAGTTTTTGCTTCAACATCTGCCAGATCGTTTCCGCTTCGTTGCCTGAGAAAACTCCTGACGGCAACGCCTTGAGCCACTCGTCTTTCGAATTCGCGTATAGCTGAAATAGAATGCCGGCTGCGGAACGACGCGGTTCTTTGATCGAAGCTTCCGCTCCCGGCAGTTGAAATGGTCTGAGAAAAGCAACCCGTTCAAATGACAACTCGTTCACGGAAAGAAATTCCCCGCCCCAGACTGTTCGGTCAATACCAAGACCAGTGCCGTCCCAGGAAATGCCCAATAGCGGCGCTTCAATTTGATTATCTGCCATGCAGCTTAGTATGTGTGCATAATGATGCTGCACTCCGATCTGAGCGCCAACCAACTTCGCGGAATAAATCGAAGAAAAGTAGTCCGGGTGCAGATCGCCGGCAATCAGCGTCGGTTTGAGCTCGTAAAGTTGGGCAAGGTCAGTGATTGTGGATTTGAAGGCATTATTTGATTCGACGGTTTCGAGGTCGCCAATGTGCTGACTAACAAGAATGTGACGTCCCCTGCTGAACGCAACAGTGTTCTTGAGATGGCCACCGACGGCAACTGAATCCGGAAGTTCGTTTGATACTACAATCGGCAGCGGCGCAAAGCCACGTGCTCGTCGGACCAATTGCATTCGACCGTCAATTACGCGCGCAACGGAGTCGTCGACATGACGCTTGATGGGACGATTGTGCACCAGAAAAATGTCGGCAATTTCGCGGAGCCGATTGAGCGCTTCACGTTCATCGATACAAAGTGGCTCCTCTGAAAGATTGCCGCTGGTGGCGACTATCGCGCAATCGAGCTGCTTCATCAGGATATGGTGTAGTGGCGTGTATGGCAGCATGACACCCAATCGCGGATTCCCCGGTGCAACGGATTCTGAGAGCGACCTATTGCCGAGACGCCTATTTACTATGACTATTGGCGATTCAGCGCCGGTAATGATGTTACGTTCCGATTTCGGAAGTTCGCAGTCGCGCGCTATTGCCTCGATTGACGGATACATCAGCGCAAACGGCTTGTTACTCCGGCGCTTTCTGATGCGCAGCCGGCAAACAGCATCGTCGTTCTCGGCGTCGACCAGAAGTTGAAAACCACCTAAGCCTTTTATTGCGACAATTGCGCCACCTTTGAGCTCTTTGGCAGCAGCGAAGATTGCCTCCTGATTCGAAGCAAGTAGCTCACCAGTTCGCGACCACAACTCGACATGCGGACCGCAGTTGGGACAGGCATTGGGCTGAGCATGGAACCTGCGGTTTTCCGGATCAACATATTCTTGCCTGCACGCGGCGCACATTTCGAACCTCTTCATCGTTGTGTTAGCACGGTCGTAAGGCAGCGACTCGATGATGGAATAACGCGGGCCGCAATTTGTGCAGTTCGTAAACGGATACAGGTAACGACGATTCGATGGATCAAACACTTCGTTCAGACAATCAGGGCAGGTCGCAATGTCCGGCAGGACAATAGCCGTCTTTGCGCCTTCATCATGAGAATGTTCGATCACGAATTTGTTTTCGCCGCGAAGGTTAATCTTTGTCACAAAGAGTTTGCTGATTGAAGCTCTCGGGGGCAGTTCGGCTACGAGCCGATTCTGGAATTCTGTCACATCTTCCTGACGGCCCTGAATCTCAATGGCCACACCCTGGGAGTTGTTGGTTACGAATCCACAGAGTTGGAGTTCGCGCGCCAACCGGTACGCGAACGGGCGAAAACCGACACCTTGCACGGCTCCGGTTACGAGCAATTGCCGGCGACAGATTTCTGCCGCGCATTTTGAAGTGCCTCTCATCGCGCACGCACTGCCGTCAGTAAATCGTAAATTTGAAAAACGCACTCATTCGCCGCGGCGTCGATTTCGGGCGACAAACCGACCCCTTCGGCAAAGTCCTGTCCTTCAATCCCGAAAACATGCAGGGACTTGGGCAACTGGCCGAGCGCCCGCGACATCTCGACAGCCTCGGCCAAACCGAATGCGTGTGAAGAGTAGTGGAAGAAGTCGCTCGGAACATGACCGGCGGCCGCGTCTATCCGGTGAATTTTCCCCGGCGCCGACCGCGAACGGACGGCATCAATGACGATAACTCGGGAAGCATCTCGCCAGCAATCCATTAAAGCCGCTCCTTCACCGGATTGAATTCCAACTTCGCAATCCGGAATGTTCGCTGCCGCAATTGCCTCTGCGACTTTGACTCCAACACCATCATCGCGACGAAATGGATTGCCGATTCCAATTACCAGACACTTCATAATTTCCTACTCACGGCGGCAGATGTTGCCATCTGCCGCCACAAGTTCAATTACGCTCCACTTGCAGTTTGAGAAAATGCGTGGCACACGAGATGCAAGGGTCGTAATTGCGGACCGCCTGTTCGCATTGCCAGGTGAGTTTCTCGTCGCTGAGATCGATGAAACGCGGCACAAACTGACGCAGGTCTTCCTCGATGGTTTTCTGATTTTGTGATGTCGGCGGGACGATCTTAGCATCCAGAATTATGCCGTGCTCATCGATCTTGTAGCGATGGTAACAAATACCGCGCGGCGCTTCGCTGCAGCCGCGGCCGATTCCGGCCGTTGGCGCGACATGAATAAACGGCCGCTCCGGTTTCTCGTAGTTCTCAATGATGCGTAAAGCCTCATCGACAGCGTATAAAGTCTCGACCGCACGAACGATGATTGACTTAAACGGATTAAAACAAGTTGCCTGAAGACCGGCTTCGCGAGCTGCGTTTTGAATGTCGGGGCTTAAGCGGTCGAAGTTCAGGTTGTAGCGTGCGAGCGGGCCGACGAAATATGGGCCGCGACCTTTCATTACTGAATGTAAGGCGTTGGAGTGGCGAACGTGCTCTTCAGTGAAATGCTGCTCGTATTCGCGGATGGCGATGTCCAGCCCGCCATTGGAAACAAGCCTGCCTTCATTGAATGGGTATTCATCAGGATGACGCAAGGCGACGAATTCATAGTCGCGCTCGAACTCGGGGAAAGTAAATGTCGAAACCAGTTTGATCGTTTCGACGGCGGCATCATACGCCCATTTCAGCCGCTCTTTGATGGCATTGAATTCTGACTTTTCCGGCACCTTGTAGAAGCCGCCAACACGAACGTTGATCGGGTGAATTTCTCTTCCGCCAATCAGGGTCATTAAATCATTGCCGGTTTTCTTGAGCGCGAGCCCGCGTTTCACGGCTTCGGGATAATCCTTGGCAAGTTGAATGGCGTCTTCATAACCAAGAAAATCCGGCGCATGCAGCATGTAGATGTGTAGTGCGTGGCTCTCGATCCACTCGCCGCAATATATGAGCCGGCGCAACTCTCGCAATTGGCCTTCAATGGCGACACCGCAGGCATCCTCCATTGCATGGACGGAGCTCATCTGGTAAGCAATCGGGCAGATACCACAAATTCGCGCAGAAATGTCCGGAGCTTCGCGGAAGTCGCGGCCGCGAAGAAACGCTTCAAAGAAGCGCGGTGGTTCAAATATCTTAAACTTCAGATCAGTTACCCGATCGTCGGTGATTTTCACAATCAGTGAGCCTTCGCCCTCGACGCGCGCAAGGTAATCGACCTTGATGGTTCTACTTCCTTTCATGCGCTTCACTCTCCTTTCGGAATGGCTCGGCGTAGGCATTGAAGCTGCGGAATGCTCTCATCAGAGTCTCGCCGTTGACGCCCAGTTTTTCCCATTGTCCGCTGAGCGCGGCTGTATTGGGCGTCTCTTTTGGACCAAAGCAACCGTAGCAGCCGCGATGGAACGCCGGGCAAATCGCGCCGCAACCGGCATGAGTCACCGGTCCCAGGCATGGCGTACCGTGCGCGACCATCACGCAGGATATGCTCGCAAGCTTGCAGTCCATGCAAACTGAATGCGGCGGGGTCACGGGTTTGCGCCCTAATAAAAAAGCGCTGATGACTTCGACCAACTGCGATTTGCTGATTGGGCAACCGCGCAATTCGAAGTCGACAAACACATGATTGCGAATCGGCGTCGAGTGGCCGAGCGTCTCAATGTACTGGGGCGATGCATAGACAATCGAAGTGTAATCCTTCACGTCGGCGAAATTTCTCAACGCCTGAATGCCGCCGGCGGTTGCGCAGGCGCCGATCGTGACCAGCTTTTTCGAAGCACGCCGGACTTTGTGAATACGCTCCGCGTCGTGGGGAGTTGTTATTGATCCTTCAACGAGGGAAAGGTCATACGGTCCCTTGACGACCATCCGGGTGGCTTCGGGAAAGTAAGCGAGGTCGATCTCCCCCAGCACTGTCAAAAGTTCGTCCTCGCAATCGAGCAAACTCAATTGGCAACCGTCGCAGGAGGCGAACTTCCAAACCGCTACTTTGGGTTTCGTGCGAGCAGCCATGGTTAGACCTCCCTCTTAAGCAGCAGTTCGCGAATTTTGTCGTAGGGATAGACCGGTCCGTCTTTGCAGATGAATGTCGGGCCCATCTGGCAATGCCCGCACAATCCAACGCCGCATTTCATGTTGCGCTCCATCGAGGCATAAACGCTCGACATGGGAACACCGCGTTTCTGCAGCTCAAGCGCCACGTAACGCATCATGATTTCCGGACCGCAGATCATGGCGGTCGTATGCTGCGGGTCGAATCCGGCTTTCGGAATTAGAGTCGTGACGACACCGACGTTACCCTGCCAATTCACTGACGAGCGATCGACGGTAACATAAACTTCCATATCAAGCCGCGCCCGCCAGCCCTCGAGTTCCTTGCGATAGAGAATGTCTGTCGGTGTGCGCGTACCGTAAAGAAGAATGACTTTGCCGAATTTGCGGCGGTCGGCGAGAATTTGATAGATTACGGGTCTCAACGGAGCGAGTCCAATTCCGCCGGCGATTATCACAACATCGTTCCCGCGCGCGTGGTCGACCGGCCAGGCGGATCCGAAGGGGCCGCGCACGCCGATCATGTCGCCGGTCTTGAGTTTGGCCATGGCTTTCGTCACATTGCCGACAGCACGCGTTGTATGGATCAGGGGTTTGGGGTTGGTTGGATCGCCGGAGATCGAAATCGCCACTTCGCCGAATCCAAATATGTAAAGCATATTGAACTGGCCGGCAGCGAAATCGTGGACTTCCTGCCCATAAGCGGGACGCAATTCCAACGTGAAGGTATCGTGCGTTTCTTTGCGTATTCTGTCGACCCGCGCCATGGTCGGAACCATTGGGCCGGCAACTGTGGTGTTCATATCTTTATGGCCTTTCAATCGACACTACTGTAGAGGTCAAGCAATTGAAGTGTTGCGCCTTGAAGTCGATGTTCAATGACATGCGCGAGACGTTTTGCCAGTTCGTATCCCAGACTGGGATCCTTTTCGCACTTGGCGCGCAGGCACTTGGCGTCCAAAGCGATCGCGCGCGTCAATTCGATCACACGCGCATCGAAGTGCCAGAGATAAGGCGGGAACAGCCACGACCAGCCAAGAACATCGTCCTCGCGTACTGTATGAATTGTGATCGCATGGCTCTTGGGGCCATGGATTTCCAAATTTACCTGGCCGTGACGAATGATGTAGAATTCGTTCGCTTCCTGCCCTTCGCGAAGAACGAATTCTCCGGCATCAAACTTGACGTTGCGCGCGCAGCCAACCATCAATTGCACATGCTCGTGCTTGAGTCCTTTAATGAAAGGGTGATCGGCAAGAATCGGTTCAAGTGTTTCCATATAGAATACTCCTGTTACGAAGGACTTTATTTTACTCGCTCTTAGTGGAAGCCCTGATTGCCGCCGCTTCCTCGGTTATATCAATTCCAACCGGGCACCATGTGATGCATCTGCCGCATCCCACGCACCCGGAAGCGCCGAATTGATCCTGCCATGAAGCCAATTTGTGCGTCATCCAGTGCCGATAACGTGCCGATGCGGAGGTGCGGACTGCTCCTCCATGTATATAAGAATATTCGATTGTGAAGCATGAGTCCCAGCGACGATTTCGCGCAGCGACTTTGCCGGTCAAGTCAGAAGTATCCTCAACGGTCATGCAGAAACAGGTCGGACACACCATTGTGCAATTTGAACAATTGAGGCAACGATTGCCGACATCATTCCAGCGCTGGTGTTCATCGTTGCGATACAGCAGCTCTTTGATGTGACTGGTGTCGATCTTGCGGCCCATTTTCCCGGCAGCGCGCTTCATGATCGCGGATTCGTCGTCGATGTCTTTCTGAGCAGCAGCAACGAGCCCGAGCGTCTGGACAATTTCGGATCCAAGCTCGGTGCCGGTAGTGGCAATGAAGAAGTGCCGGTCCGTTTCGTGGACTTCCGTCAGCGCCAAATCGAAACCGCCGACGGCGCTCGGACCGCTATTCATCGAAGCACAAAAACAAGTACCGCCGGGATGTGCGCAATTAACCGCAATGATCGCCGCGTTCTTGCGCTGTGATTGATACTGCGGATCGATGTATGGCCCGTCCAGAAATACCTTATCCTGAATTGCGATTGCCTGGATTTCACAGGGCCGCACGCCGATAAATGCGAGCGGTGGAAGCGACTCGGGCTCGGCCGCCAAGATATTTATTTCGCCCTTGTCCTGGGTCGCCGTCCACAGGGTCTGGCGGGGCGGATTGAGGAACTTTTTCCAGCTTTGGGCACCAACCACGTAAGTGAAGTAACCGGCTTCTTTCCGTTTCTTGACACGGTAAAACCCAGCGTCCTGTTCATCGGCAACACCGAGGGGAAGTTGTTCGACGGAATTGAGCGCATCGTATACGATTGCGCAATCCTGGACAGTAGGCCCAAATGTGTGAAAACCGCGTTTGCGGAAGAATTCGAGAAGTGGTTGGATCTGGTTTGTTTGAAGGACAAACTTTGATTTTTCGGAGTTCTGAGTTGCGCTCATAAATTCGTGTTCCTTCGATTGCATTCCGGGACGCAGTGAAGTTCAACCGTCGACCGGCAGCAATGTAGACCACTGCAGTAGAGTCTCAAATTTGCCAACAGTTGTCGGTCCCTCCCGAAATTCGTCTATCGACAACCTATAGTAGTTGTTCGGGTTTGTCATTCGAAAAATGCAGAATCTTGTGAATTTTTTCTCAAAGCGCACTGAGTCCATCTCGTCTCATTTTCCGTAACAGACAGTTTAACAACATGTTAAAATTTTTTGATTAAATTGCGCATTGGCTTTTTATAGTACAAATCGCCAACTGATTTTGACTGCTATAGGCGACGGAAATTGGAATCCGATATTTTTCTGCCGAACGAATTTCGGGTTCAGGACGTCTTGTCTCCACATCGGGCCGAAAAAGATCTCATGGCAGTTAGTTGTTACTTTGAGCAATTGCCTGTTTGTAGACCCTGATTGGCGAACCTAAGACTGACAAAACCTCAAGTTTACTCTTGCCAATCTATGGGCTTGCTAAGTATATTCGGTTTCGGAATACGTATCTGAAGACACTGGCTTTCTGTCTGGTTCCGGAACTTCGTTCAGCCCTCACTTGGCGATGTTCAACGACAGTATGCGCGGCTCTTCCTGCCACCATTCGGCAGTGAGAGTGCGTCAGTGTCGATAAGCATTTTGCTGCATAGACGTACAAATTGGAAGTGAATCTGAGTCCTATGGCGCTTTTCTCCATTATGGATGAAAATTGAATGAGGAGGTGATTACCCGGCAGGCAAGAGTTTTCCTTTCCAGATATTCGACACGGTTTTTTACTTTTAGTTGCAACGAACTTTCACTCTGAAAGGAGCATTAAGATGAAGAGAAATATCTCGATTCTTATACTGCTTACGATATTTGTAATGTCATTGGCCGGTGCCTCCGCTTTTGCAGCCAAAGCTACGACGACCACTTCGTCGACAGCGGCTGTGACCAACGAGCTCGTCGCCAATTCGACCACATCAATCAAGCAAGCCAAAATCGGCGGTGCGGACGATCCGTACGCCCAGGATCTTGGCGCCGGCAAGCCGGGCGGAGGCGTAATGCAGTCGCTTGGATTCCAATCAGCGGCCGGTATCGTCAATTTGGGTGCGACCACCCAGTATGACCTTCCTTCGAACCAGAGCCAGCCGCGTCAGATTGTTTTCGGCTGCTCGGGCAATGTCTACGCTTGCTGGATGAGCCTTCCGCCGGCAGGTACTCGTGTCATCGCGGGTGCTTCGTACGTCCCTGGCAGTACGATTGATGTCAATGACTTCTCCGGCGCTGGTGGCGGTTTCCCGTCACTGACAATCGACGGCAACGGACTGGGCATCGGCGCCTGGCATCGAATTTCCGGCGGCGGTACATTCGTCGGCCAGGACTTTGCCTGCGGTGCGAATACCTTCACGGAAGTCCTTTACCCGGACACCACAAATGTGGTTACCGGTCTTTCCGAGCACGAATCTGGCGTCAACTATATCTGGCCGCAGATTGCGACCGATAGAGACGGCAGCGGCAACTGGTTCGTGCACGTAGTTGCGCATGAATCACCGCTGACGACCGACACCTCCGGTTATCAGTCGCTGGTTTACTGGCGTTCACAGAACAACAGCAAGAACCCGCAAGGGGTTGTGGCTACATTCATTGATTCTGTGTCCAGCTTAACTGCTACCGTCGTTTCTCATCCGAGTCAGGGTGATCAGCGCGTGGCGATTATCTACACCAAGCCGCGTTATTATTCGCGGATCATTTACGCGAACGATAACATTGTTTATCGCGAATCAAACAACCTGGGCGCCACCTGGGGCGCTCCGCAGACCGTTTACAATTATGCGGCCACTCAGGAAGAGATTGCTTCGACCAGCCCGATGTTTGAACGCGGATGGGAAACTTCCGGTCTGTACGCAGCCGACGGTTGCTTGCATGTTCTGTTCCAGTCAACTTGGTCAGATACAGGTGCGACCTTCAACGATGACGGTGGTTTCATTCTGATCTATCCGGCCAAGATTTACCATTGGGACGATTGCAGCGATTGCGCTTCCCTCGTAACCGAGCGTCGCCAGGCGGCTGCTACTTGTAATCTTGGCGGCGTTTCGCTTCGCGACGTTTCCAAGGTCAACATCGCTGAATGCGCCGGAAAGTTGTATGCGATCTTCTCGAAGTCGCTGTCGACCGAAGGTGACGATGTTCTTCCCGATTTCCGTGACTGCTCAACAGGCGGTTTTGCCAACTTCGAAATTTTCGTGAAGGCATCATCGACCGGCGGTTTGACTTGGGGACCTGACTCCAACGTCACTAACACGACGAGCAACAATTGCGCTGCCGGCGCGTGCTTCTCCGAATTGCATCTTGGGTCGATTGACCATGCTGCTGACTCGTTACGCATCCTTTACATGGAAGACAAAGATGCCGGTATCAACGTGAACGCCAATGGCGCCGCCACCAATAATCCGATCAAGGTTCTGACGATTGGCTGCTTCAATATGTCCACGTTTACCAATCTCGCTGCTGCTCCGACTTCAATCGGTTATCCGTTTAACGTTCCTCCGGGCACCATCAAGGATACGATTATCGTAGTTTCCAACCTTGGTAATACTCCGACGAACTTCACCGTGTCGTCGACGGTTGGCTGGATCACGTTCCCAGGTGGCACGAGCTTTCTGGCTCCAGCCGGTTGCGCCAACACGGTCAGCTTGGTCGCTCGAATCAACACAGCTGGATTCCCGGTCGGCGGATCATTCACAACGGGAACCATCAACGTTACCTATACTTCCCCGGACAAAGCAGACCAGGCAGTTACGGCGGTCACGATTGATCTCCATAGTTTCACGAACTTCTTCTTGCCGGCAGATCAGTATATTCGCACTTCGTGCAACAGAATCGCCGTCAATCAGGCTTCTGAAATCGCCAATGCAGTTGTTGGTCGTCAATTCAGCTATTTTGCTGATGCCACCGACTATATGTTTGACGGTTTCCTGATTCTTGGTAACAGCGCGACCAACCTTACCTACTCCACCTTCGGTGGTGCGGGTGGCGCCGGCGTGCCAAGCGTCAGCAATCCGTACGGCTTCCTGTATGCCGCGACGGCTGCTACGAGCTACGACTCAACTTCGAATGCGACCTACAGATTTGCTTCCGGTCAGGGTTATAACCGTGACTCGACGATCCAGTTCAGATCAGACTACTTCGCTCCGAAGAGCCCGGCTCTTTGCAACTTCTACGTTCTCGTCTTCACATTGAAGAAGGGTCCCAACACTCCTACCGGTTCGATTTCGAACCTGACCGTTGGTTACTATGCTGACTGGGATGTTCCGGCTGACAGTGCTTCAGATAACCGCGCCCAGGCCGATGCTTCACGTCGGATGGTTTATCAAGTCGGTTCCGACTTCACGTCGCCTTATGACAACGAGACGCGTTATGGCGCGCTCGGCGGTATGCGCGACGACGGCAGCGACAGCAACGTCGTCGGCGGTATGGTCGTCCTTAACCCAACCTACATCTATCCTTCGGTAGGCTGGGAAAATGACTCACTGTGGAACAGAATGGAAGGCATCACGTACGGAGAATTTGAAATTCCGTCTACCCACCTTGCTCCGACTGGCCAAGTGGAAGACTTGAGCATGGCGCTTGTGCTTGCCAAGGACCGCGTCCTCAATGGCGCTACCAACGACTCACTCAAGTATGCAGTGGTTGTTGCCGGCACTCCGTCGGGTGGCTCGGTTTTCACTCTTCAGAACACGATGGATGACGCATATGCCTTCATCTGCGAAAACAACCTCATTGTCTGCTCAGCGTGCGCCTGCGGCGATGCCGACAATACTGGCATCATCACAATTTCTGACGCAGTGTATTTGATCAACTACATCTTCGCGGGTGGCCCGGCTCCGACTCAGCTTTGCCTCGGCGATGCAGACGGCACCGGAATCATCACAATTTCCGACGCCGTATTTTTGATCAACTACATCTTCGCCGGTGGCCCGGCTCCGTCTGGCTGCTAATTGCAGATGGTAATTTTCTGATGTGAGTAATCACATCGGAGGATACATAATTGGAACCGCACTCGACTTCGGTCGGCTGCGGTTTCTTTTTTGTGTGCGTCTCGTTAAGCCGGAGTTGTGCATGTACCGGTGGCGCAAAGAGAAAGTGGCTCCGGGATAAACCGGAGCCACTTCATATTTGGTAGCGCTACGGGGAGTCGAACCCCGGTTTGATGGCTGAGAACCACCCGTCCTAACCACTAGACGATAGCGCCAAATAAATCTGACGTTGCGCTCAAGGCGAACGTCATCAATATATTAATTGCGGAGAAAATTTCAAGCAATTTTTGGCAACTCGCGCGGCGCTAAGGATTGGCGACTCAAAGCCTTGGAGGCAATGTTCATCCGCCTGCGCGTCCACTATTCTCTTGACACCCGAAGTGACTGCGTATACATTGGATTGCTTTTCAAGCCGAATATGCAGCCACAAATATGGCTGCAGGCTTGGTGCAAAAGCGAGAGTGGCGGAACTGGTAGACGCGCCAGACTTAGGATCTGGTGACCTCGGTCGTGGGGGTTCGAGTCCCCCCTTTCGCAGAATAGCATTCGAAAACGGAACTGAAGGACCAATTCACGCGGTTCCGAAGCGATAAAGTCAATCAGACAAATTTTCGTGTGCGAACGTGGCGGAATTGGTATACGCGCTAGACTAAGGATCTAGTGGTGAATAACCGTGGGGGTTCGAGTCCCCCCGTTCGCACCATACTTACTCGCAGGAAAGGATTCGTCTTGCCCGTAAATTTTGAACTGACTCAGGGGGAGAAATGCAAGCGCACCCTCAAGATCACCGTTACTCAGGACATGGTCCAAGAGAAATTCGATGCGGTGTATCGCAAGCTTAAGCAGGACGTTGAGTTGCCGGGCTTTCGCAAGGGTAAGGCGCCGTTATCGACTATTCGATCGCGCTATGGGGCTGCGGCTGCGCGTGACGTTCTCGAAGACTTGATGGATGAGTCTTATCGCGATGCGATCACCCAGTCAGGTGTCACACCGGTCGACTATCCGAAAATTCTCGATGTCGATTTTGAAGAAGGCAAGGCGCTCACCTACACCGCTGAATTCGAAGTTCGACCGGAAATCACATTGGAAAAATACAGCGGTTTTACGCTTAAGAAGCCTGATGACAGAGTCTCCGATTCCGAAGTCACCGACCTTCTCGAATATGTCCAGAGGAAAAATTCGTCGTTGGAGAGTGTTGAGCGTCCGGCACAGAAAGGCGATTTTGTTTTAGTCGATCTCGAAGTAATCAGCGACAGCGGCGGCAATCTCGGCGCAAAGAAGTTTGAAAACGTTCAGTTAGAGTTGGTGGATGGCGAGGTTGCTACTCAGTTTGCCAAGCAACTCAGCGGACTCGACGCCGGCGCCGAGACGGAGATTGAAGTCGTCTACCCTGCAGAACATTTTGACAAGCGCTTTGCCGGAAGCACTGTGCGCTTCAAAACGATTGTTAAGTCGGTGAAGCGCTTGAACCTTGCCGAACTCAATGCTGAATTTTTCAAGCAATTCGATGAATCCGTGACTACTCTCGAACAGTTCAAAGCGAAGCTCCGGGTCGACATCCTGGCACGAAAGACGAAAGAATCACAGGACGTACTTCGGGAAGAGACAATTAAGGAAGTTATTGATAAAAACCGCTTCGATCTACCGGACGCACTAGTGGAACGATATCTTGAACGGTTGGTTGAAGATGTTCGCAAGAACTCCAAGGAGAAGATTGACGAGGAAGAAGTTCGCAATCAATATCGTGCCGTCGGTATTCGCCAAATTCGCTGGGACATTCTGTCTCATGAGATTGCCGAAAAGGAGAATATTCGCGTAGAACAATCGGATATCGATACCTGGCTGCAGCGTTTTGCCGATAATTACAAAATGACGCTGGAGGAGGCGCGCAAGTCGGTTACGGAAAACCGCCGCATTGCCGATCTCAAGGAAACGATACTGGAAAACAAGGTTATTGACTTCATTATAACCGGTTCAACCGTGGAGACTACAATCGAGTCGCCACTGAAACCGGAGTAGTGACTTCACGGAGGAACATACTTTGAGAAATCAACTAATTCCGATTGTAGTCGAACAGACCGGACGTGGCGAGCGGGCTTATGATATTTACTCGCGCCTGCTCAAGGATCGCATCATCTTTCTTGGCACGCCGATCGACGACAACGTCGCCAATCTTGTCATTGCGCAAATGCTGTTCCTTGAAGCCGAAGACGCCAATAAGGACATCTTCTTGTATATCAATTCTCCCGGCGGCGTAGTTACTTCGGGCTTGGCGATTTATGATACCATGCAATTTATCAAGCCGAAGGTTGCGACACTGTGCATGGGACTCGCGGCTTCCATGGGAGCATTTCTGTTGGCAGCCGGCGAGAACGGAAAACGCGCGGCATTGCCGCACTCCCGGATCATGATTCACCAACCGTTGGGTGGCGCCCAGGGCCAGGTGACTGATCTTGAGATCCAGGTTCGTGAAGCCGTTCAGCACAAGCAAAGACTTTCGGAATTGCTGGCAAAGCACACCGGCCAGCCGCTGGAAAAAATTCTCTCAGACACTGACCGTAACTTCTTCATGTCATCGGAAGAGGCGAAGAACTACGGCATAATCGACGAACTCTACGTAAAGAAGGCCTAATTCCACAGGCGGCCTTTGGGAGCACCAAATGACCAACGGCACCAAGCGCGTTGAGCGCTGCTCTTTCTGCGGTAAGGATGCCTATAGTGTCCGGAAGTTGTTTTCCGGTTACAATGCATTCATATGCGATCAATGCGTCGAAATGACGCATGAGATGATTGATGATTTGCCGCGGCGGAACACCATACAGCGTCCGGTCAAAATGTACAAACCGAAGGAGATCCGGGCGTTTCTCGACCAATATGTCATAGGCCAGGATCGGGCAAAAAAGACTCTCTCGGTCGCCGTTTACAACCATTATCAGCGCATTTTTAACGCTACAGATACCGCCGGAGTCGAAATTGAGAAATCGAATATTCTCATGCTTGGACCGACCGGAACCGGCAAGACTCTGTTAGCTCAGACTCTTGCCAAGATGCTCTCCGTGCCATTCAGTATTGCGGATGCAACGGTTTTGACCGAAGCCGGCTACGTCGGCGAGGATGTCGAAAACATTCTCGTACGGCTCTATCAGTCAGCCGACTATGACAAGGAGCGGACGGAGATCGGAATCATCTTCGTCGACGAAATCGATAAGATTGCTCGCAAGTCTGCGAATCCATCAATCACGCGCGACGTTTCCGGCGAAGGTGTTCAGCAGGGATTGCTTAAGATGCTCGAAGGTACCGTCTCGAATATACCGCCGAAGGGCGGACGCAAACATCCTGAGCAGCCGTTTGTCCAGATTTG
>CAVPQS010000027.1:0-42310 GCA_963707485.1 uncultured bacterium | reverse complement strand
TCAGGGGATTCCGCCCTGACAAATGTGTGATGGATCAAGGGCCTACAGGATGATGCGCGTATTTCGGTTTGGAACCCTTCTGGGGCTGTTTCTGGGGCTTCTGGCCATTGCGACGCCACGCACCGTCGAGGCGGCCGACCTTTACACGATCAAGGGCGTCCATGTGGATGTGACGGCGGCCAGCGCCACCGATGCCCGCTCCATCGCCCAGGCCAACGCCCAGCGCGACGCCCTTGGCGCCCTGATGCGCCGCCTGACCTTGGCGTCCGACTGGTCCCGTCTGCCGCAGGTGAACGATACGACCGTGCAGAACGCTGTGCGCGGCTTTCAGGTCGCGGGTGAAAAATCGAGTTCGACCCGTTATATCGCCGACCTCAATGTCAGCTTCAATCCTTCCGCCGTGCGCTCGCTTCTGCGCGGCGCGGGCATCCTCTATGGCGAGACGCAGGCCAAACAGGCGTTGTTGGTCCCGGTCTATGTCAAGGACGGCAAGCCCGCTCTCTGGGATGATGTAAATCTCTGGCGCGACGCCCTCAACCGCAGCGATCTCGAAAACGCCATCACGCCTTTTCTTCTGCCGGTGGGCGACATCGAGGACGACGCGGCGGGCAGCGACTGAGTCACGGCTTCGAGATCTTCGTCGTCACGCGATGCGGGTTCGGCTCGACGTTCGGAAAGCCCTTGAGCGCGGCCTCGAACATCGCGGGCAGCAGGGCGTCGATGGCTGCCGACGGGCCGGTGTTGGTGGCCCGCGCCTCGTACAACAGCTGGCCGCTCGGGCGATCACGGATCAGCAGGGCGATCTCGCGGTCGTAGCGCGGGGTGTCGTACGGGCCCCAGCCCGGCCCCCACCAGCCCGGTCCCCAGCCGGGTCCCCACGCCGGGCCCCAGAAGCCGCCGCGGCCGAAGCGGCCGTACCCGTAGCCGTACCCGTAGTACCCGGGGCGCCAGAACAGCGGGTCGTTGTAGATCCACGGGTCGGTGGTGGTGACGCGCGCGCCGACCTGCACCAGGTACTGTGCCGCGCCTGCGTCCGCCGTGGCGCGGAAGCCTGCGGCCTCGAGCGCGCCGCGCGCGGCATCCTCGAGTTGTTGCAGGCGCTCGGGGTGGGCCTGCTGCGACGGCAGGCGCTCGAACACGAAGCTCCCCGGCTCGCGTCCGGCGGGCCATCCTCGCGCACGATAACGTGACCGCATTCGCAACCATGCGGGCGGGCGCAGGAATGCCCCGCCCGTATTGCTTTTGGAGAAACCCATGGCTACCCCCACCGACCAGGCGACCCCGGCGCTGATCGTTTCCCGGCTCGACTGCGACCGGCTCGAGGCCCTGCTGGAGCAGCCCGCCCAGGCCGGCCACGAATTCGATGCGCTGCGCGACGAGCTCGCCCGTGCCGAAGTGCGCGAATCCAAGGACATGCCCGCCGACGCGATCACCATGAACTCGACCGCGCGTTTCATCGACGAGGCGACCGGCTCGGAACGCGAGATCACCCTGGTCTACCCGCGCGATGCCGACGGCAGCCCCGAGCGGGTCTCGGTGCTGGCACCGGTGGGCAGCGCGTTGCTCGGCCTGCGCGCCGGGCAGTCGATCGAATGGCCGGTCCCCGGCGGCCAGCGCACGCGCCTGCGCGTGCTCGCGGTGCGCTACCAGCCGGAAGCCTCGGGCGATTTCCGCAGCTAGGCTAAACTGGGCGTTCCCCCCGAGCGATGCCCGCCCGTGCCAGCGCCCAACGAATCCACTGATGTCGTCAAGCATGACGTCGTAAAGCACGACTTCATCCGCCAGATCGTCCGCGACGACCTCGCCAGCGGCAAGCACGGCGCGATCCACACCCGCTTTCCGCCCGAGCCGAACGGCTACCTGCACATCGGCCACGCCAAGGCGATCTGCCTGGACTTCGGCATCGCCGCGGAATTCGGCGGCGCGCTGCAACCTGCGCTTCGACGACACCAACCCGGCCAAGGAAGATCCCGAGTACGTCGCCGCGATCCAGGACGACGTGCGCTGGCTGGGTTTCGACTGGGCCAGCCTGCGCCATGCGTCCGACTACTTCGACGTGTACTACCTGGCCGCCGCGAAGCTGATCGAGCAGGGCGTCGCCTACGTCGGCGACCTCGAGCGCCGAGCAGATGCGCGAGTACCGCGGCACGCTGACCGACCCAGGCCGAGATTCGCCGTACCGCGATCGCAGCGTCGGAGGAGAACCTCGACCTGTTCCGGCGCATGCGCGCGGGCGAGTTCCCGGACGGCGCGCGCACCCTGCGCGCGAAGATCGACATGGCCGCCGGCAACATGAACCTGCGCGACCCGGCGATCTACCGGATCAAGCACGTGGAGCACCAGAACACCGGCGACGCGTGGCCGATCTACCCGATGTACGACTTCGCGCACGCGCTGGGCGACGCGATCGAGGGCATCACCCATTCGCTGTGCACACTCGAGTTCGAGGACCACCGCCTGCTATACGACTGGTGCGTGGACCGGGTCGACCTGGCCGGCGACCCGGCGCTGCTGAAACCGCTGACCGACCGCGGCCTGCCGCTGGAAGCCGCCAAGCCGCGCCAGATCGAGTTCTCGCGGCTGAACTTCAACTACCTGGTAATGAGCAAGCGCAAGCTGCTCGCGTTGGTGGAAGACAAGCTGGTCGACGGCTGGGACGATCCGCGCATGCCGACCCTGCAGGGTATCCGCCGCCGCGGCTACACTGCGTCGGCGTTGCGGCTGATGGTCGATCGGGTCGGCATCAGCAAGCAGAACTCGCTGCTCGACATCTCGATCCTGGAAGGCGCGCTGCGCGACGACCTCGACGCGACTGCGCCGCGGCGCATGGCCGTGGTCGATCCGCTCAGGGTCGTGCTCACCAACCTAGATGCGGGCCACGAGGAATCGCTCACGTTCGCCAACCATCCCAAGGACGAGTCGTTCGGCACGCGCAGCATCCCGTTCTCGCGCGAGCTGTGGATCGAGCGCGAGGATTTCGCCGAAGTGCCGCCGAAGGGCTTCAAGCGCCTCACCGTCGGCGGCGACGTGCGCCTGCGCGGCGCCGGGATCATCCGTTGCGACGAAGCGATCAAGGACGCCACCGGCAACGTGGTCGAGTTGCATTGCACCCTGGATCCGGAATCGCGTCCAGGCATGGAAGGCGCCAACCGCAAGGTCAAGGGCACCATCCACTGGGTCAGCGCGAAACACGCGATCGCGGCCGAGATCCGCCTGTACGACCGCCTGTTCAGCGTGCCCGATCCGGACGACGACGCCGGCGGCATGACCTACCGCGACCATCTCAACCCGGAGTCGCGCCGCACCGTCCTCGGCCATGTCGAGCCGGCCGCAGCCGACGCAGCGCCCGAACAGTCGTTCCAGTTCGAGCGCCTCGGCTACTTCGTCGCCGATCGCCGCGACCACCGCCGCGAGGCGCCGGTGTTCAACCGCAGCGTGACCCTGCGCGACACCTGGGCGCAGAAGGCCTGAGCGAGCCACCGCCGATGCTGCACGCACAACTGCACCTCACGCTGCCGATCTGGATCCATGATCTCGACATCCGCGACCTCGACCTGTCGGGCAGCTTCGCCGGCGACGAGGCCAAGGTCGCATTCGCGATCGAACTGTCGCGGCGCAACGTCGAGGCGCGCAGCGGCGGTCCGTTCGGCGCCGCGGTGTTCGACGGCAACGACCGCATCGTCAGCATCGGCGTCAACCGGGTCCTGCCGCAGAACTGCTCGCTGGCGCACGCGGAGAACATGGCCTACATGCTGGCCCAGCAGCGCCTGCAGCGGTCGCGGCTCAACGACCCCGATGGCAGCTTCCTGCTGGCGACCTCGGCGCAACCGTGCTGCCAGTGCTACGGTGCCACCTTCTGGGCCGGCGTCGACCGCCTGCTGATCGGCGCCCGCAGCGAGGACGTGATGCGACTCACCGAGTTCGACGAGGGCCCGCTGCCCGCGGACTGGGTGGGCGAATTGCAGCGGCGCGGGATCGAGGTGGTGCGCGACCTGCACCGCGATGATGCGTGCGCGGTGCTGCAGGCGTACGGGGAACAGGGCGGGACCTTCTATTGAGCTCCGGACTGCTGTGCTACTGCCGCGCGGGCTTCGAGCCCGAGCTCGCGGCGGAGCTGGGCGAGCGTGCCGCGCGTGCCGGCCTGCACGGGCATGCGCGCGCCGGCCGCGGCGATGGCTACGTGGTGTATGCCGGCGCGGACGCGCAGGCGCTCGACCATGCGTTGTCCTGGCGCGACCTGGTGTTCGCGCGACAGAAACTGCGCCTGTTCGCGGAACTGCGCGGGATCGATCCGCGCGACCGGATCACGCCGGTGCTGGAGGCCTTGCAGGGCCTGCCGACCTTTGGCGATCTCGTGGTGGAGCACCCCGATTCGGATCTCGGCAAGCCGCTGGCCGGGCTTGCGCGCAGCTTCGCCAACGCACTGCGCCCGGTGTTGCGCAAGGCCGGAATACTCGAAGCGTCGATCGATCCAGGCAAGCCGCGCCTGCACCTCTGCTTCCTTGGCGGCGACCACCTGTTGCTGGCGCAAGGCGACCCCGGCGACAGCGCGCCATGGCCATCGGGCATCCTGCGCCTGAGGCTGCACGCCGATGCGCCCTCGCGCTCGGCGCTGAAGCTGGAAGAGGCCTTGCTCACCCTGCTCGACGAGCGCGAACGCACGGCGCTGTTGCAGCCAGGCATGCGTGCCGCCGACCTTGGTGCCGCGCCCGGCGGCTGGACCTGGGTCCTGCTGCGCCACGGCCTGCGGGTCATGGCGATCGACAATGGCCCGCTGCGCCAGCATGTGCTCGACAGCGGTCTGGTCGAGCACCTGCGCGCCGACGGCTTCGCCTGGCATCCGCCACGTCCGCTCGACTGGATGGTCTGCGACATGGTCGAGCAACCGCGGCGGGTCGCCGCGCGCATGGCGCAATGGTTCGCCGAAGGCTGGTGCAGCCGGGCGATCTTCAACCTCAAGCTGCCGATGAAGAAGCGCTGGCAGGAAACCGAACTCTGCCTCGATCTGTTGGCCGCCCAGGCCGGGCGCCCGCTGGTGGTGCGCGCGCGCCAGCTGTACCACGATCGCGAGGAAATCACGGTATTCGCCGCCGTTCAGCCGGCGTTGCGCGGATTGACGGGCGGTTGACCGCGGCAGGTCCACGATCTCGCGTTACCCCCGACGCGAGGCAAATCCCATGACCCGCAACAATCCCCGCAACAACCCGATCCTGGCCGCCGCATTGCTGGCCGCGCTGGGTTTCAGCATGCCGGCCGCAGCCCAGGTCCAGGAACAGCAGAAGGCAGTGACCGAAGCGCAGGACGCCACCCAGGCAGCGGCACAGGCCAACGCGGACGCACAGGTGGCACGCGATGCCGCCGCCAATGCCGATGCGACCGCGGCCGCGGCACAGTCCAGCGGCGCCGCTGCGGTATCGGCTGACATGGCCGTCGACCATGCGGTCCAGGCAAGCACCGCTGCCGGCATGGCATCGGGCGCCGCCGCGACCGCGAACATGGCGGCCGACGATGCGGCGACCGGCAACATGCAAACCAAGGCGGCGGCCACAACTGCGGAAGATGCGGCGGCAGTCGCACGCGCCGCAGGTTCGGTCGCCCAGGATGCCGCAGTCGATGCGCAGGTCGCCAGCCAGACCGCGGCGGTCGCCGCGATGGGGGCGCCCGCCGTCCAGGACCCGCCCGCGATGCCGCCGCAATCCGTGCCTGCCGCGGAAGCCAATGTCACCTTCACCGACCATCCTGGCAACTCGATTTCGCCCAGCTACCGCATCGATTTCGAGGCGATGGATGCCAACCACGACGGCAGCATCGCGCGCGCGGAGGCCAGCGGCAACGCCGACCTGGTGCGCGAGTTCCACGTGGTGGACGCCAACCACAACGGCCGGCTGACGCGCGAGGAAATGAAGGGCTGGCTCGACTGATTGCCTGCGACTGATTGCCTAGGACAGCCCGGCCGCCCGCTTCCACAGGAGGTGGGCGGCCGGCGGCAGTTTTCCGGCCAGGCCCAGCAAGGGGCCGCGCAGCAGCGTTGCCGCAACGCCGTCGCTGGCGTACAGCCGGTTGATGCCCTCGAATGCATGCGCCGCCAATGCATTCTCGCTCTTGCGGCCACGCGCCCATCGCGCAAGGCGCGCGGGTGAGGCCCAGTCGCCGCGCGCGCGCTGGGCGGCGTCGATCGTCGCGCGCAATGCGGCGACATCGCGCAGGCCGAGGTTGACGCCCTGCCCGGCGAGCGGATGCACCACGTGCGCGGCATCGCCAAGCACCAGCACGCGATCGCGCACGTAGGCGTCGGCCAGCTGCCGGCGCAACGGGAACCCGGCACGTGGCGACAGCGGCCGCACCGCGCCAAGGCGCGCATCGAAGGCGCGGGTCAGCTCGTCGCCGAAGGCCGCATCGTCCAGTGCCAGCACCCGCGCCGCCTCGGCATCCGGCAAGGTCCATACGATCGAACTCGAGCCATCCGCGCACGGCAGGAACGCCACCGGCCCGGAAGGCAGGAAGCGTTGCCAGGCCGTGTCTTCATGGCAGCGATCGGTGGCGACATAGGCAACGATGCCGCGCTGCGCGTAGTCATGCCGGTCCACTACCAGGCCGGCAAGCTGTCGCAGCGTGGATTGCGCGCCATCCGCGGCGATCGCGACGCGCGCCTGCAGGCGGGTGCCGTCATCCAGCTGCAGCCGGACGACACCATCGCCTGCGTCCATTGGCTCGAGCGCCGCCACCCGCGCCGGGCAATGCACGCGCACCCCCGCACCTGGCAGCGCCGCCCACAGGCGGTCGAGCAGCAGCCCGTGCTCGACGATCCAGCCCAGTTCGCGCCGGCCGAACGCATCGGCATCGAAGGCCAGCTCGCCGCCACCGGCCGCATCCCAAACGCGCATGCGCCGGTACGGTTGCACGCGCGCCATGCGCACCGCATCCCACACGCCGAGCGCATCCAGCAACGCGGCGTTGTCGGCGGCGAAGGCATACACCCGCAAATCGGGATGTCCACGGCGCCATGGCGCGGGTGCGGCGCCCTCGACCAGCGCCACTTCCTGGCCACTGCGCGCGAGCGCCAGCGCACACGCGGCGCCGACCACGCCACCCCCGGCGATCACCGCATCGATGCCGGCGCGCCGGCTCATGCCATCGCCCCGCGGCACAGGCGCGGCACCTCGCCGCGATAGCCCATCGCACCGCCGACCAGCCAGGCCTGCAATGCGGGCAGGCGCTGCGCGGCCAGCAACCCGGCGCTGCGCAACGGCCGCAGCAGCGGCGAAGGATCCGCGGTGCGTCGCGCCAATCCGTGCGAAAACGTCAGCGTGCGCGCACGATCGTCGTGCCGGCGGCGCTCGTACTCGGCCAGCAAGGCGTCCGCACCTGGATCGTCGGCGCCCTCGAGCAGTTCGGCCAGCGTCAGCGCGTCGCGCAAGCCCAGGTTGAATCCTTGCGCGCCGACCGGATGCAGGGTCTGCGCCGCGTTGCCGACCAGCACCGCGCGTGTCGCGACCGTGCGCTCGGCGCGCAGCTGCAGCGCGTGATATCGGCTGCGCGGGCCAACCTCGAGGAAGGCACCCGCGCGCCAGCCGAAGGCGTGTTGCAGGCGTGCCAGCCAGGCCGCGTCGTCGAGCGCAGCGATCGCGTCCGCCTCTGCCTGGGCGACGCCGTGGACGACGCCATGGTGGCCATCGCCCCGCGGCAGCAGCGCGGTCGGGCCGTGCGTGCCGAAGCGCTCCCACGCGCTTCCATCCGGCGCGCGCGCGGTACGCAGGCGCGCGACGAACAGTGCCTGCGCATAGTCGTGTTCCGCGGCGCCGATGCCCAGGCTCGCGCGCACCCCGCTGCGGGTGCCGTCGGCAGCCACCAGCAGGCGCGCGGACAACGCTTGTTCGCCGTCGCCGGCATCGATCCGCAAGATGCGCCGGGTTCCCGCATCGCCTTCCAGGCCGATGAAACGCGCCGGGCGATAACGGGTGAGGCCGGTGAGTTCCGCCAGCCGCCCCTCCAGCGCCTGGCCGAAATCGCGCGCCACCACCACCTGGCCGAAGCTGTCGCGGCCGTAATCGGCGGCATCGAGGCGGACCCGGCCGAAGTCGCCGTCGCGGCTGACGTGGATGCGACGGATCGGCGCCGACGCCAGCTGCAGCTTCTGCAGCACGCCCAGCGCAGTGAGCGCGTTGACGGTGGCCTCGGCGAAGCTGAGGTTGCGCTGGTCGAATACCGCGGGCAGCGCGCCAGTGGGCGCCGCCTCCACCATCGCGACGTCCAGCCCGGTCCGTTCGAGCGCGATCGCCAGGCTTGCGCCGACCAGGCCGCCGCCCACGATCGCCACGTCGTGGCTGGCTGCGACAGGAGCGGTTCGCACGTCGTCGTTCATGGCTGCGCTATGCTACCGGTTCCCGCGCCACGACTTGCATGCCCACGATGAACCGATCCGCCACAGACACCGCCTTCGCCCCCGGCCCGCTGGTCCTGGCCGCGCTGATCTTCGTGGCCGTGAACTCGGACCTTATCTCTTGCCCGTATTCTTCGCTCATCTACTTGTCTTTTTGGGTGGAGTCGTTGACGATTTTGCTGACCTTAGAGCCCGCTACAAGCTCCTGATACAATTGACCGCTGCGGTGATACTATTTGCCGGCGACTTGAAAATAGACACAATCTATGTTCCGTTTGTAGGTTCCTATCCCTTGACATCATATCTGAGTCTAACGGCGACAGTTTTATGGGTGCTGCTAATCATCAACGCCGTGAATATAATCGACGGACTCGATGGGCTGGCAGCCGGACTTTCGATCATTGCTGCAATTGGAATGCTCTATTCAGCTCTGGCGCTAAAGATTCCGGTGGTCGCGGTCATTAGCGTCATACTCCTGTCTGTGCTGTTGGGATTTTTGCGTTACAATTACCCCACAGCTTCGGTATTCATGGGCGACTCCGGCAGCCAGTCGATCGGCTTTCTATTTGCAGTCAGCGCCATCTATTGTCCGATTAAGAGCTATACCGTTGTCGCGATGTTCGTGCCACTATTGACCTTGGGAGTGCCTCTAATCGAGCTCGCAATTAGTTTTCTACGGCGCCTGGTTACCGGCAAGTCGATTCTGCGGGCCGATCTCGGTCATTTGTTCCATCGGCTGCAAGACTGGGGATTCGACCGAACTCGAACTGTCGCAATCTTTTGGAGCGTTGCTGCAGCTCTGCAAATCTTTGCATTTACACTCTTTTTATTTGACCGTCGTGTCGTATTCTCTATATTGGTGTTGTTCATGCTCATTGTAGCTGGCTGGTTTCTGCTTCTGTACAGGAAGGAGGAGCGGTAATTTTGGCTGCGGGCGGGTTTTATTTGGAATTTGAAAAGCCAATCATCGAGTTGGAAAAGAAGATTCGGGAGATGAAGGAATTCTCCTCCGGCGGCGGCGTCGAGTTGAATTCCGAGATTATCTCATTGGAGCGAAAACTCGAGAAGCTCCAGTCCGAAATATTCTCCAAACTGTCACGCTGGCAGCGTGTCCAGTTGGCGCGCCATCCTAAGCGCCCCTATACCCTTGACTACATCCAACTCATTTTCAGCGATTGGATCGAAATTCATGGCGACCGCGGATTTGCGGATGACAAGGCCGTGATTTGCGGATTCGGAAAATTAGAAGGCGAAAAAGTCCTGATTGTCGGTCAGCAAAAGGGCCGCGATACCAAACAAAAACTCGAACGTAACTTCGGTATGATGCACCCCGAAGGCTACCGCAAAGCCCTCCGCTTGATGCGCACCGCGTCTCATTTTGGCCGGCCAATCGTCATTTTCATCGATACTCCCGGCGCGTTTCCCGGCGTTGAGGCTGAAGAACGCGGACAGGCCGAAGCCATTGCCCGGAACATTCTCGAAATGTTCAAGCTTACCGTACCGATCGTCATCATAATCATTGGCGAAGGCGCGTCGGGTGGAGCACTGGGAATCGGTATTGGCGACCGCGTTATGATGCTCGAAAATTCTTGGTACTCTGTGATCTCGCCTGAAGGTTGCGCGGCTATTCTCTGGCGCGATAATGCGAAAGCCCCCGATGCCGCCGAAGCACTACGGCTCTCAGCGACAGATTTGATGCAGTTGAAAGTTATCGATAAGATTCTTCCTGAACCTACCGGGGGAGCTCACCGCAATCATCAATTGGCTGCGCAGATCGTCAAAGGCGAGCTGCAGGTTACGATTGATGAACTCAAACAACTCTCGACCGAGGAACTCCTGCGTCAGCGCCTCGAGAAGTTTAGGGCCATCGGAATTTACGATGAAATCTGATCCGAACCCGCCGCACGAGTTCTCACCCGACTATTTAGCTCTTTTGGCTTGCCCCAAGTGTAAGGGTCGCCTTGATCATAATACTGTAACTAATTCCCTGGACTGCGCATCCTGTCGATTGCGCTATCGCATCAGTGCCGGCATCCCTGTATTATTGCAGGAGGAAGCCGAACCATTGTGATTCGATTACATTTTAAGGAGTAGATACTGAAATGAAACTGTCAAAGTTTTGTGAAGAACAATTAATCTCGTTCGATTTGGCCGCGACGACCAAGAGTGAAGTTATCGAAGAGCTGGTCGAATTGGCGGCAAAATCCAAGTTGGTGAAAGACAAAAACCTGCTCCTGAAAGATATCATCACTCGCGAAAACCTTGTCACCACTGGTGTCGGCTACGGCGTCGCGTTCCCGCACGCCAAGACCAAAGCTACCAAGGGTATCGTTATTGCCTTTGGTCGCTCCGAGGGCGGCGTCGATTTCGAAGCTATGGACAAACAGCCGGTCAATCTCTTCTTCCTGATCGCCGCTCCCGAAGATGCAATTGGAGCGCACTTAAAAGTAATGGCGCACCTGTCTTACTTGATGAAGTCGGAAAAGAATCGCGAGAAACTGATGACCGTCAAGAGCCCCGGAGAACTCCTCCAGATTATCGATACGATTGAATAAGATCAATGAAATGGACGTCCGGTCGATTATATCGCAATCGCAAACTACTGCTCACTGTCTCCGGGCTGGTAATTCCGCTTTTGCTTTCGGCATTCTTGATCGGCGAGAAGACATTCGTCACCTCAGTCATACATAGCGTCTTCTATTCGCCTTTTTGGGCGCTGTCCAACAAAGTCACATCGCTTCTTCATGTTTACAAAGATAATGTCGACCTGCAGGCGCAAATTGTCCGGCTGAAATTCGACACGCGACGGCTTGAACTCGATCGCGTCGAAAATGATCGCTTTCGCGATATGCTCTTAATGCTCCCACGCGACGGTTACCGCGTTATTCCTGCTGATGTCGTCGCCTACGACCAGGGGCGGAGATTGTCCACTGCGATTATCCGGGCAAGCGAAGAAGTCCACCGGTTTCGCGCCGTGGTGGACGAACACGGAATCGTCGGCAAAACCTCAAGTTCCTCGGGGAAAATTGCCACAATCTCGCTAATGGTCGGTCCGAATTGCCGTGTCGCTGCCCGCGACACGCGAACCCAGGCCCTTGGGATCGTCAAATGGTATTCCGGTCGTGGTCTGTACTTCGATGACGTATCCCTCGACGCCGATATCGAGCAAGGCGACACGCTCGTCTCATCGGGACTGGGCGGGGTCTTCCCCGAAGGCATCAACATTGGTGTGGTCGATACAATTGAGACTTCATCGTCTGCATTCTTCAAACAGATTCGAGTCGCGCCGTTTGTCGACTTCGGCGCGCTTGACGTTGTGATGGTCATGGAGCCGCTGGAGGAAACCAACTTTGGTTTTTAGCGCGCTACTTTTCATTCTGCTGGGTTTTCTTGCCGCATTCTGCGCAACAATACTGGCAAATATCACGTCGATTCTCGGGATCGCGCCGGACTTTGCGATGATCATTATCATGCTCATCGTGCTCCGCAAAGAGTTCCTCACTGCTTATCCGGCAGTTCTCATGGTTGCCCTGATTGTCGACGCACTGAATCCGGAGACATTTGGATTCGGGGCATTTCTCCGCTTCGGATTGGCGGTGATCATTTATGAGCTGAAGCAGCATATGAACCTTGAAATGCTTAGCGCCCGCCTTTACACGCTTATCGGCGCTGAATTTATATTTCAACTACTATATCAGTTAATTGCCCACACCTTTGATATCGCTACAGTTGCACAGGTGTACGTCGAAAGCTCCTTGCCGACACTTGCCTATACGGCGTTGGTCGGTTTCATCGTCTTCTTTGTATTAGATCTTGAGGTAAGGATCGACATCAAGAGGAGACAAGTTGATTGATCTCGTAACAAAGTCAGTTCGCTTCAAGATTGTAGCCGCCGTAATGGCTGTAATCTTTCTCTTTTTGATCGCCAAGCTTATCCAACTCCAGGTCATTTCTTACGACTATTATTTTCAAATGTCCGAGGAAAACCGCATCCGGCTGGTGCCGCGCACCGCGATGCGCGGAAAAATCGTCGATCGCGAAGGGCGCACTCTCGCCACCGACCGGCCGGCTTATACCGTTTCCGTAATCCCGTCGGAAATCAACCAGTTGGCACGACTCTCGGAGGAATTGTCGCCATTGTTGGCGATGGAGAAAGGCACGATCGAGCAGAAGGTTCGAGAGCGGCGTTCGCGCAAATACGAACCAATTCCCATCAGAAGAGATATTGACTTTGCCTCGGTCTGCATTATCGAGGAGTCCAACGAGCTATTTCCCGGCGTCATGTATCAGCTTGATCATGCCCGGACTTACCCCAATGGCAATGTCGCAGCCCACATAATCGGATATACCGGCGAAGTCGACGAGCGCGAAAGCAAGATGCAATACCGCGTTGGTTCGATGATCGGAAGAGCCGGCGTCGAAAAACAGTATGATCAAGCCTTGCGGGGACTCGATGGTATCGACTATCAGGAAGTCACGGCTACCGGCCGAATCCTCGGTGCGCTTGAATCCAAACCCAATAAGGACCCGATGCCCGGGTCGGAACTCGGGCTAAGCCTCGATTTGGACCTTCAAGTACTCTGTGATTCGCTTTTTGGCGACTCGTTGTCGGGCGCAGCCATTTTTATTGATCCGAGAAACGGCGAAGTGCTGGCGATGATTTCCAAACCAAACTACGATGCCAACTTGTTTTCCGGATTTGTTCCGCGCGATGCCTACCAACAATTGTCCAGCGATGAACGTCGGCCACTTCTTGACCGCGTCATCAGGGGAACTTATCCACCGGGATCAACTGCAAAACTCTTGACCGCCGGCGCCGCGCTTGAGCTCGGAATCATTGAGCCCAATTCGCATTTCAAAGCATGCTACGGAGGATACCAATTCGGTAACCGCTACTTTCGCTGCCACAAGAAATCGGGACACGGTACCCAGGATGTCATCGGCGCCATCGAAGTATCTTGCGACACCTACTTTTATCAAGTCGGACTCAAACTGGGATTGCAAAATTACAGCGACTTCGCCAAGAAGTGCGGATTTGACATGCTCACCGGAATCGATATTCCGGCTGAGCGCGCCGGAAATGTTCCAACCGAAGAGTGGTACAATAAAGCCTACGGAAAATATGGCTGGACCAAGGCGGTGCTGCTGAACCTGGGAATCGGCCAAGGTGAAATCTTGACGACTCCGATTGGATTGGCCGCATTTTACTGCGGCATCGCTAACGGCGGGAAGGTGATGAAACCGCACCTGATGCGCTACATCAAATCAGTCGACGGAGAAATATCCCAGTCCTCGCCGGAAGTATTGCGGCAATTGCCGTTCTCAGCTTCGACATTAGCAATCTTGCTCGAAGGCTGCCGCCGGGTCGTCGAAGGCGGCTCCGGCACGGCAGCACGCTCCCGAATTCCTGGAATCGAAATGGGTGGAAAGACCGGTACTGCACAGAATCCGCATGGCAACGAACACGCCTGGTTCTGCGGATTTGCGCCGTTTCATAACCCGACAATCGTCGGTTGCGTGATCGTAGAAAATGCCGGGCACGGAAGTACCGTCTCCGCGCCAATTGTCAAAGAGGTCTTCATCAGGCATTTCCAGAAGACCGGGCTTCTTGCGCCGCCGCCGCCGCCATTGATCGAGGACATTGTGCAGTTATGAAGTTATTCACCAAGGACACTTTTAACTCCGGCAGTCTGACGATATTCATTGCCGCCGCGTTGTTAACGATCATTTCGATATTCCTGGTCTATTCAGCAAACCATGACTCGCCTGATCCCCGGCTGCGCGACGATTGGGCAAAACAGATTGTCTGGTTCATCATGAGCATGGTGGTGTTCATTGCTATGCTGCGCATTCCCATGCGGTTCCACGAGATTTTTGCCTACGTTTATTATGCCGTTGGGTGTGCGCTGCTCTTAGGACTTATTGCCTTCGGCGCCTCCAAATTTGGCGCACAACGTTGGTACAACTTGGGTTTCTTTTCGCTGCAGCCTTCGGAACTGGCAAAGGTTGCCTTCTTGTTTGCGCTCGCCCGCTATCTGAGTTACAGTCGCCGGCCGATCTCGAATCTACGCAAAATAATCACCGCTGGTCTCATGTGCGGATTCGTAACATTCCTGGTCTTGCGCCAGCCGGACTTGGGTTCTTCTGTCATATTCACGATTATCTTTTCGGCGATGATGTTTTGGGCTGGATTACCGGCGCGGTATCTGTTGCTGTTCTACACGCCCTTTATCAGCATGATCGCTTCCTCAAGCATGTATGCCTGGATCATCTTCTTTGTGCTATTAATCATTGCCGCGTTGCTAATCGTTCGGCGCTCGCCGACATTTACGATCCTGCTCGTAACGGTAAATCTCCTCGTCGGCGCACTCAGCTCCATCGCCTGGAATCACCTTCATGATTACCAGCAGATGCGCATCAAGATCTTCCTCGACCCCGGGCAGGACCCTCTTGGTGCGGGATACCAGATCATTCAGTCCAAGGTCGCAATCGGTTCGGGAGGACTGCTGGGCAAGGGTTACATGTCGGGCAGCCAGAACAAACTCGATTTCCTGCCGCTGCGGCATACCGATTTCATCTTTTCCGTCGGCGCCGAAGAATTCGGGCTGCTTGGCGGCTTGATAATTATCGGATTATTCGTTTTCTTGTTTTTCCGGGGCTTGCGCACGGCGATGAAGGCTCGAAATGATTTCATGGGGCTTGTCGCCATTGGCGCTACCGCCGCGCTGGCTTTTCAGATGTTTGTCAACATCGGAATGGTGGTCGGGCTCTTGCCCGTAGCCGGTGTGCCTTTACCCTTCGTAAGTTACGGGGGGTCGTCGCTTTTGACCAGTTGGATATTGCTTGGCATCATCGCCAATGTCGAACGCAACTGGCAAGAGTACTAAGCTTGAACTACGGGAGAATCTATGCCGTTTAATTTTGCCATGACCGGCGTCGCCGGCTATATCGCACCGAGACATCTTAAGGCCATCAAAGAAACCGGCAACAATCTCGTCGCCGCTGTGGATCCAAATGACTCCGTCGGAATTCTTGATTCGTTCTTCGATCAAGCGAAATTCTTCACCGAGTTCGAACGCTTCGACCGGCACATTGAAAAGCTCAGACGCCAAGGCGAAGGCAAACGCGTTCAGTATATCACAATCTGTTCGCCAAATTATCTTCACGATGCGCATGTGCGTTTTGCTCTGCGAGTCGGCGCCGACGCCATCTGCGAAAAACCGCTCGTCCTGAATCCCTGGAACATCGACGCGCTCCAGGAACTCGAACAAGAGAGCGGAAAACGCGTGTTCACGATACTGCAGCTTCGTGTGCATCCATCGTTGGTCGAACTGAAATCACAGATTATGAAAGTAGCGTCAAACAAGAAACGCGAAATCGAGATGACCTATATCACATCCCGTGGCGGCTGGTACCTCGTTTCGTGGAAAGGTCAAGTCGAGCGTTCCGGCGGATTAGTCACTAACATCGGCATTCACTTCTTTGATCTGCTGATCTGGCTTTTTGGAGACGTCCAACACAGTGAAGTTCACCTGAGTACTTCGACCAAAGCCGGCGGATTTATCGAGTTACAGAATGCCGTGGTGCGTTGGTATCTTTCAATAGACAAATCCGATCTGCCTGAAGATGTCTCCGCTCGCAATCAATCGACCTACCGTTCAATTACGATTGACGGCCGAGAGATCGAATTTTCGGGAGGATTTACTGATCTGCACACTGTGGTCTACCGCGACATTCTTGGCGGCGGCGGATTCGGACTTGAAGCTGCCCGGCCATCAGTCGAGTTAGCTCATGACATTCGCAACGCGAAACCAATCGGTGTGAACGACCGCTCGCATGATTTTGCCCGCAAATGCGTAAAAGGATAGACCGCGCTTTATGATTGATGAATAATAATTTCGGTCGTCACTTTGCATTTGTCGCTGAGCGTCGCCCGTACCGCACAGTACTTCTCTTGTGACAAGAGCACGGCCTGTTCTACCTTGGCGCGGTCTAGGCCGTCACCACCGAGTATATACTTCAGTCTTATTTCTTGGAAGTACTTCGGCTGGGTTTCCGCCTGTTCGCCTTCGACCTCAATTCGTAGGCTCTTTAACTCCAAACGCATTTTCGCGAGAATACTGACAATATCTATTCCCGAGCAGGCGCCAAGCGCGGCAAGGAGATGGTCGGTCGGTGAGGCATAGAGTCCTGAGCCGCCACCCTTCGTCTTAACGTCCATGACAAACTTGGCGTTTTCGATGTTGGTGGCTTCGAACTGCTTCGCGCCAATCCAATCTAAAGTAACTGGAAGCATATTTTCGTCTCCACACAAGGAGTCTCGACAGCTATCGCAACGAATTGTATAGGTGCAATTTTAATCAACGTAAGCTATCACTTCGATCTCGACCAGGACATCAAGCGGCAACTTGGCAACTTGCACCGTCGATCGTGCCGGAAATGCTCCGTCAAATTGCGCGGCGTAGACATCGTTCATCGCCTTGAAATCGTCCATGTTCTTGAGGAAGACTGTGGTCTTGATGACATTTTTCAGCGCTGAGCCTGCTTCGGCAAGTATGCCCCTAATATTGCTGAAAACTTGCTTAGTCTGAACGGCGATATTCGCTTCAACGACATTTCCCGTTGCGGGATCAATCGGAATCTGGCCGGAGCAATAGACGAGATTCTTGCATTCGGTGAGGATTATCCCCTGCGAATAAGGGCCGATTGCCTTGGGAGCGTTCGCGGTGCTTATGACTTTCTTGAACATGTTATCTCCAAGTTTCATTATTGTTTTCGGTGGACAACTGTCGCTCCGGCCTGGCTCATGGGAAATATCACGACCTGCGCAATTTGAATATGATCCGGCCTTGAGGCAATCCACTCTATCGTTTCAGCGACATCGTCGCCGGTCAATGGCTTGAGTCCTTGATAGACTTTGTCGGCGCGTTCTTTGTCACCGTAAAACCGCACCTTGGAAAACTCCGTTTCCACCAGCCCGGGGTCAACGGTTGAGACGCGAACCTGAGTGTCCACCAAGTCCATCATCATACCTTTGGTGAGTGCATCAACGGCAAATTTGCTGGCGCAATAGACATTACCGTTTGGATATACTTCGTGTCCGGCAATCGAACCAACATTGATAACGTGCCCGCGCCCCCGAGCAACCATTCCCGGAATCACGGCGCGACTGACGTATAGCAATCCCTTCACATTGGTGTCGATCATTTCATCCCATGCCTCGGGATCACCCTCATGCAGTTTCGTCAATTGGCGACTAAGTCCGGCATTGTTCACCAAGAGTTCAATATTTTTCCACTGCTCCGGAAGGTTTGCCATTGCATCTTCAACGGCTGAGCGCTGGCGAACATCGAGCCTGATCAAATGCCATTCACACTCTAATTGTGCGGCAAGCTTTTGCAGGTGTTCATAGCGGCGCGCGGCGAGAATCAAATCCCAACCCGACGATGCCAGTTTGCGCGCTGTCGCTTCACCAATCCCTGACGAGGCCCCGGTAATGAGCGCTATTTTACGCATTTTCAATTCCTCTCAAGCGATCACGCCGTGTTTTTTGCCAACTTTAGTGAACGCAGCAATTGCGCTGTCGATCTGTTCGCGCGAATGTGCGGCCGACAACTGGACGCGAATCCGTGCCGCTCCCTTGGGCACTACCGGATAGAAAAATCCCACGACATATATTCCCTCGTCATAAAGATCGCGGGCCATGTGCTGCGAAATTTCGGCGTCGTTTTCAAATTTGCGGAAGAGGATTGGCACGATCGGGTGTATTCCCGGCGCGATATCAAACCCCAGCGCGGTCATCCCCTTGCGGAAGTAATCTGTATTTGCCATCAGGCGTTCGCGCAGGTCATCGCTCTCAGAAAGCAAATCAAACGCGGCGATGCTGCCGGCGACCAAGGCCGGCGGCACAGTATTTGAGAACAAATACGGGCGCGACTTTTGCCGCAGAAGTTCGATTATCTCCCGCTTGCCGGTTGTGAATCCGCCGGAGCCTCCGCCCATCGCTTTGCCGAGCGTCGAAGTAATGATCTCGACCTCGCCGAGCACATCATTGATTTCAAGGGAACCGCGACCGGTCTTGCCGAGAAATCCAGTCGCATGACTCTCATCGACCATCACCATGGCGTCGTACTTCCGCGCCAGCGCTACGATGTCCTTCACCTTGGCTATGTCGCCATCCATCGAGAACACGCCGTCAGTCGCGATCAAAATATTGCGCGACGGCTGCGGACGGTCCGACAATCCGGGATGATCCCAAATGTCCATGCCTTCGCGCGCGCGGGTAAGATTGCGTTCGAGTGATGACATGTCAGAGTGTTCGTAAATGTATCGCTTCGCTTTGCTCAACCGGATACCATCAATAATGCTGGCGTGATTGAGACTGTCGGTGATAATGCAATCCTCGGCGCCCAGAAGACTCTCAAACAAACCGCCATTTGCGTCAAAGCAGGATGAATACAGGATTGCGTCTTCGGTCTGGTAGAATTCCGAGATTTTCTTCTCCAACTGAATATGCAAGTCTTGAGTACCGCATATAAATCGGACTGAAGAAAGCCCGAAGCCATGATCATCCAGCGCTTTGTGGGCCGCAGCAATGATCTTGGGATGATTCGCTAAGCCGAGATAGTTGTTCGCGCAGAAGTTGAGAACCTCTGCAACTTCCTGTTGTCGCGGCAGCGAAACCTGGATGTTGGCATCTTGCGGTGACCGGATGATCCGCTCCTCTTTGAAGATACCGGAACTGCGGATATTGGATAGCTCGGAACTGAAGTCATACTTTACACGGCGATACATACGCTCTCCTTGTTGGGGCATATTCTACTGCATTGGCGTGCGTATGTAAACAGCTTTTGTGGGGTGTTGGAGGTGCAAAAAACAAGTATGTGCGGTCAATTGGAACGGAAGTTGGGAGAGTAAGCCCAACCCCCGGTACCACGAAAGTTAGCGATAACTACATCCCGTACTTTTCGATAATCTGCTCTTTAGTCTTGTGCAGGATATCAAATTTCTTGCCAACTTTGATGAAGGCCGCCAAGGCTTTATCAAGATGATGCTGATCATGGGCTGCCGAAAGCTGTGTCCGAATCCGCGCCTGGCCCTTGGCAACTACCGGGAAGAAGAACCCGACGGCATAAATGCCTTCCTGATACAGCTCGCGGGCAAAATCTTGCGAAAGTTTGGCATTGAATAACATGACCGGCACAATAGGAGTTTCGCCTTCCTTGATAATCAATCCACCTTCCGTCAATCCCTTGCGCCAGAACAAAGTGTTGCGCTCCAGCTTGTCGCGGCGTTCAGTCGTCTGGCTGATCAAGTCGATTACCCGCAAAGCGCCGGAAGCAACAACCGGCGGTATTGTATTCGAGAAAAGATATGGACGGGCCTTCTGCCGACACATTTCGACAATTTCGCTGCGGCCCGAAACACAACCACCCGAAGCGCCTCCAAGAGCCTTACCCAGTGTTGTCGTTATTATGTCAATTTTTCCCACTACACCAAAGTGCTCGTGGGTGCCGCGACCGGTCTTTCCGATGAATCCCGACGCATGCGAGTCGTCGAGAAACACCATCGCATTGTACTTCTCCGCCAGTTCGACAATTCTGTCGAGCGGCGCCAGATCGCCATCCATGGAGAATGCGCCGTCAGTGATAATCAGCCGGAAGCGCTTGTCCTGATGGAGCTGTAGTTTTTCTTCGAGATGCTCCATATTGGAATGCTTGTAGGTATCTTGATGTGCCTTGCACAGGCGCATGCCGTCAACAATCGAAGCGTGCACCAGCCGGTCGGCGATCATGACATCCTGATCCGATAAAACTGCCTCAAACACGCCGGCATTTGCATCCATACACGAAGGGAATAGGATAGTGTCCTCGGTGCCGAGGAATTTCGTCAGCTTCGCTTCGAGCTGCTTATGTATGTCCTGGGTCCCGCAAATGAAGCGCACCGACGACATACCATATCCGCGCTTGTCCAAACCTTCGCGGGCGGCCGCGATAACTTCGGGGTGCGAGGAAAGTCCCAGATAGTTGTTCGCGCACATGTTGATGACGCGTTTATGTTTTGAACCAATCGGAAATTCGACTTCGATTTCCGAATTTTGCGGCGCGCAGATGATGCGCTCTTCCTTGAAAATGCCAGCCGTACGAATCTCGTTTAGTTGATTCTGGTAGGCGTCACGAACTATTGCAGAAAATGCCATACTACACCTATTCGACGTTAAATTCCTTGAGCAGCAGGACTATCTTGTTTACCGAATCGAATGCTTTCGGGGATGCCTTGGCGTCGGGAATTTGAATCTTGTACCTGGTTTCGAGAAATACCTTGAGCGAGACCATCGAGAACGAGTCAACGATTCCGCCGGAAATTAGCGGCGTATCATAGTCGATCACTTGATCCTCGTCTTCAAGGTACTCGCGTTTGACATAGTCGAGAATGACTTCTTTGATATCGGACATGTTGTTCTCCTCGATTACATATCATCTTCCAAAGTTGACGTATCGCCAATTTCTTGTCCCCACTCTTTCGCTCGCAGTAGTCGACGCATAATCTTGCCGCTGCGAGTCTTGGGCAACGATGGTGCGAATTCGATTTCCTGCGGCATTGCCAGCGGGGATAGTTTCTTACGAATAAAGTTCATTATCTCCAATTCGAGCTCTTTGGATGTCTGATAACCGGGCTTGAGTGTGACAAATGCTTTCACGACTTCCATGTTGACCGGATCAGGCTTTCCGACAACTGCCGACTCGGCGACTGCTTCATGTTCGAGCAAGGCGGATTCGATTTCAAATGGACCAACAAGGTGGCCGGCCGTGTTGATTACATCGTCGTCACGACCGACAAACCAGAAGTATCCTTCGTCGTCGATGCTGGCGCGATCACCGCAAATGTACCACCCGTTGACGAATTTCTTGTCGTATGTCTCTTTATTATTCCAATAGCCACGAATCAGAGCGGGCCAGCCCGGTTTGAGGGCAATTAGTCCGACTACGCCTGTTCGCTCGATTGGCAAGTGAGTTTTCATATCCAGCACTGTCGCTGTAACGCCGGGAAATGGGCGCCCCATCGAGCCGGGCTTGATCTTCATTCCCGGATAATTCGCGATAACAATGCTCCCGGTTTCCGTCTGCCAGTAAGTGTCGTGGAACGCCAGCCCGAACGCGCGCAACGACCATAGCACGGCCTCGGCGTTCAGCGGTTCGCCAACCGAAGCGAGATGTCTCAGGCTGGACAGGTCGTACTTGCGAACAGCCTCTTCGCCCTCCTTCATAAGAGAACGAATTGCAGTCGGCGCAGAGTACCACACCGTGATGCCGCAGTCCTGGATGAACTTGTACCAATTGTCGGCGCTGAATCCCTCGTCAAGTACGCACTGCGTGACCCCGCATGACCAGGGACCAATAATGCCGTAAGACGTTCCCGTTACCCAGCCCGGGTCCGCGGTGCACCAGTAGAGATCATCCTCCTTGAGATCAAGCGCATAGCGTGTCGTTTTGTACTGGGAAATCAGTGAGTAGTGAACATGCTGCGCACCCTTTGGTTTGCCGGTTGTGCCTGAAGTATAGTGAAGCACCGATGGTGTCTCGGCAACTGACGGATAGACATCAAACCTGTCGAGCTCCATCGATGTTTTCATATGCATTGCGACTTCGTGCGCCTGCAATGGCTTTGCGCCATCGTCATCGACCACGATGATTAAACGCAGATTCGGTAATTCCGGAAGAATCTTCCGGACTTTGAATATGTGCTTGCGCTGGGTTATGATCGCCGCGGTCTGGGCGTCCTCCAGCCTCGTAAACAACGATTCAGGGCCGAACGCCGAAAACAACGGCTGGGCAATGGCGCCGAGCTTGAGAATTCCGAGAAAACCGAAATACAGCTCCGGAATCTTGTCCATAAAAAGACAAACCCGCTCGCCCGGTTTGACTCCCAGTCCGCCGAGAAATGACGCAATACCATTTGTTAAGCGCCGCATTTGATCAAAAGTGTAGCGCCGACTTTCGCCGGTAAATGACTTCCAAATCAAGGCAGTTCTTTGTGCGTTTCCAAGTTCACAGATGCGATCGCTGCAGTAGTAGCCGATGTTAATAGGATCCCCCGGTCTGTACCCGAGCTCGCGTTCAGCCTGTTTCCACTCGAAAGATCTGTAATTTTGTTCATACTGGACGATTTGAGTCACGCGCTTGCCTCCAAAACATTAGGGGTAAGTTGCTCTCTTGTTGCGCGGAAAATATAGTCTGTGAACACAGCTATGGCAAGCAAATAAGACGTTTTTGTCCCCGTTTCTTGTGAAAATATTCACTTTTCGGGGAATTCTCAAGCTAAGCGCCTTGCGAGGTGGCGAAATCAAAGAGGCAACCGCTCGGCGCTTATTCCTCGTCGCTATCGAAACTGCTTAGTTCGCGCTCCGACTCTGGGATTTCATTGTAGCAATTTTCGCAGTAAAAGTTGTCGCGAGCCATGAAAGTGCTCTCAGGCTCCAGGACTGTTCCGCACTTGGCGCAGTTCGTTTCCGGCAGCCCTTCATCAAGAAGTCTGACTTCGCCATTTTCGGTGGCGTGAGCAGCTCCGAGTGTCGGAACTCCGCTGCCTTGCCCCAATACTACCATCGGATCACTGGGCGATCCAAGAGCCGCTTCCTCGCCGGCATTGATCTTACTCGCGACTATCACTTGCGGTTTTCTGCCGGTAAAGGATGTATCGTCGTCGTCAATCGATATCTCGGGGTAAGGTACTGCCTCTGTCGAGTGGCACTCCGGGCAAGTGTAAAACCCCTCATTCAGTTCCTGGCGTTCGATAGTCAGCGCTTCGCCACAATTGCTGCATTGAAAATCCATTGTCGGGTAAGGGAATCGCAGCAGTCGATACGCCTTGATCTGCGTTTCATCAATACCGCGTTCAAGCAATACGGTACGGAGAAGGCCCTGCGCCTCAGGAGAGTAATCCTGCAATTCAAACGCGGCATAGTGCAACAGCACGTCTGAATCAAGAATGCGAAACTGTTCCAGGATATCATTACTCATCTTTAATCCTCTTTCGTGCTCGTTTCGACTCCACCATTAATCGAACTCGTTCTTGGTTTCTGTCCGAGTTTGTTCATATCCAACTCTTCCGATTACTATATCCGCCCGATTGTAACTCTCACCCTTCATTGGCGCACCATACATCCGCCGCAGCATTGCCAGTTGACCTGTATGAGTGAGCGCGTCTGCAATCGGTCCCTGAAATAGTCGCGTCAATTCGTACCGCGTTGGCAGCTCCGAAGCAAGGTAATCATCAAACTTCTTGAGGCTGACGAAGAATCGTTTGCACTCTTCCTGCCATTCCTGGGGAACTGCCGAATTCCATTTGGGTTCGCCAATTGCCATGCTCAAAGCCCAATCGAACTGATCGCCCATATGTGCTACGATCTCAACCGGTGTTTTGGTCGTAGATCCGGCTTTATAATGTGCGAAAGCCTCTGGAGCCGTACGCATAGTTTTGGAAGCCCGATAAGCTAAAGTCGCAAGGGTGTGTCTGATAATATCAAGGTCAGTCATGGACATGTTGTCAATTCCTCCGGAAAGATTCACTCGTTTTCTCTGATTGGAGAATACGTTCGAGAGAACATTAGTGCAATTACATAATAATTGGCTGTTCGCCCTGACGAATTTGGGTTGCATTTGCCTTATTCAAGTATTCTCACAAAATCGATTAGACGGCAGATTTCTTAGTTTGTCTCTTGTTTACATGAGAAAGGATAAAGCTATGGTGCGAGCGACGGAAAAGTTAGGCGCGATTATAATTGTTCTCGCGTCGATGCTTGGGTGCAGTGATCCGATTTAGCCGGAAGATCAAAAGGTCTACCTTAATACGAGCTTCTTCCTGAATTATAGCGAGACGGCAATGTAGCTATCGTAGACATAGAGCCGGCAACAGTTCCGGGTGCAAAAACGACAATGGTGTACGAGCCCGAGGCCTAATTGATTCCAACTCATATAGGAAGCTCCTGGGCGTACGATGTGTGCCAGTCCTTTCACACTCCTGACGGCGAGACGTTGGCTGTCCTTATTGTGGCGGCGGACACAATCACTGTCTCTCATTTTAGCGAGTTAGGAGACCATCGATGGTGGCATCTCTCGGGCAAAAACCCGAAGCTTGTTTTTGGATTCGATAGCTTTAGTTATCAAGAGGACACTGTCATCGCGATGGATGCCTGCGGTGATTATTTTGTCCGAAGTCGGCGTTTCTTTCCGTTGGCGACAGAAACTCAGGAGTATTTGATGTCGGATTGCTTCAATTCGGAGTCGGTATACGCTGAAGTGCGAGCGGATTCTATCTACTATCAACAGCGTCGTGGATGTCCGGACACACCTTCGTTTCGGACGATTCTTCCCGGAACCGGAATCGTGGCGGGCGAAGAACGGTCGCTATGGGGTGATGTATCGTATCGGCTGAAGCAATTTGACCCGCCTATTTCTGGACGATGAGCGACAGGATTTGGGTGGGATAGCGTTATTCCGCAGTTTGAATCTCTCGCCGCAGTTACCAATTGTCATTCTGAGCGAAGCGAAGAATCTGCGACTCGGAGGACGCTAAGACAGCAGACCCTTCGCTACGCTCAGGGTGACAGGCTTTTTGTGAGGGCACACAGTGGAAACATAGAATTGAACAATTGTCATGCTGAGCGTAGCGAAGCATCTGTTGTTTCTCTAACAGAGACCTGTTATAATCGCCTGTATAGTCGACAAACGGGAAATAACTATGTCACATGACTATTATGTCTACATAATGACCAACCATTCAGGAACGCTTTACACTGGGATGACCAACAACCTCTTGCGCCGCGTTTATGAGCACAAGCAATTACTGGTCGAAAGCTTCACAAAGCGCTACAAAATTACGCGGCTGGCATCTTTTGAGCATACAACTGACGCGCGTGCTGCAATAACAAGGGAGAAACAAATCAAAGGGTGGACGCGTGCTAAGAAGATTGCGTTGATTGAGTCTCTGAATCCAAAGTGGCAAGATCTAAGCGATGGTTGGTACGAGCCAACAGACCCTTCGCTTCGCTCAGGGTGACAGGGCGTTTACGAAAGTCCTGAACCGTGTTTCCAGAAATTGACAATTGTCATTCTAAGCGGAGCAAAGAATCTGTTCTTAATCGTAGTAAGTCCGAACCAACAGGGGTTCGGACCTACGGACTGCAATTTGTATCACTCGACCATTTCCAAGTATTCGTCAAAATGTCGCTTGAGGTGTAATTCAAACGCTTCGGTAACACTGGATTCACAGGCGTAATAGGCTGAATCAAATTCCTCGAATTCACCTTCGAGTGCTTGATTTTCATACTCTGCGGCGGTCAAAATCGGAGTTCGAGTCTTCGAACGCCGAGGTGCTGCAGCACTCTTGATTATTTCGGCCTGTTCAAAAAGTTCAAACGCGATCAAGGCTTCAAGAGCAGAATCGGCATCACCTCCGGCAGAATCTTCGAAAAATTGAAGGTGCCCTCCGTCTTGTACTTCTGCGTCATACTGAAAAACGAGTCTGGCTCTTTGCTGTAACGGAGCCAGCTCTGCAATATTCTCAGTTGCCAATATTTCAATAAATGTGTTCCAGACAATGTTAGGTTCGGCGACAATGGAACCCCGACTAATTTTCTTGATCATGATTGCAAACTAAATTCAGAAAACAAAGAAGCTATCGGTGTTTCCACTGTCCAATTCTAACTTTCTTGAAAGAACAAAACTGCGCGCGTCACAGGATATTAAGTCCGAGCCGCGGGGGGCGGACTTACTGGCTACTTCGGAAAAAGCAATTGCTCGATTTTGTTCTTCAGCGGTGTTATCTGCGCAACCACTACTTCCCAAATGGTCGTCAAATTGACACCGAAATATGCATGTATCAGTTGGTCGCGCATTCCCGCGATTCTTCGCCAGGGTATCTCAGGATTCTTTGATTTGAGTTCCTCCGAGAGATTCTTAACCGCTTCGCCAATGATCTCCAGATTTCGAATCACTGCATCTTGAGTTCGAGTATCTTGCTCGAATTGCAGCCGGCCTTCCTCAGTGTAAGTCTCGATTCTCTCGATTGAATCCAAAATGTGCCGCAGGTAGATTTGGTCGTCTTTCACAAGGGTCGGGCCTCGCCCAGTATTCTGTCACGGATATAGGGACTGAGTCCCTCATCTTCCACAACATCGACACGTACCCCAAGCAAGTCTTCGACGTCCTGCTTAAAAGCAATGACATCAAGCAGACTCCGCCGCCTCGACATCTTGACAAGAAAATCTACATCACTCGCTTCGCCGGCGTCGCCGCGCGCAACGGAACCGAATAACCGTACTGTCTCGACGCCGCAACGGGAGGCAATTTTGAGTATGGCCTCTCTGCGTGCTTGAATTACTTCGTTAAGAGTCATTCTGCATAATATATCGGCTTCGTCTTTAATTTGTCAACTTCAGCTATCTCAACAATTCGCAGCTTTGAACATCGCTTCCCCCTACTCCATCAACATCACGACCTTGCTTGATGGTTCCTTTCCGGTCGCGAACATGTCGACGGCTTCAAGAAATTTCTTGAAAGGATAGCGGTGCGTGATCACCGGACGCGGATCAACCATGCCGCCGTCCAGAAGCGCCTGCATCTGGTACCAAGTCTCGAACATCTTGCGGCCATTGATACCGATCACGGTCGCGCCTTTGAAAATGATCGCTTTGTTGACATCGATCATCACGGCATCAGGGGGAATGCCGAACATAACGAGCGTGCCGGCTTTGCGCAAAATCTCGAATCCGGTTTCGACTGATTTCTGGTTGCCGGCCATATCAAGAACAACATCGACGCCGCCGGAGGTTTCATCCCAGATGCGTTGTTTGAAATTGGCATCTTTGGCGACATTGATCGAGACATGCGCACCCATCGTCTTGCAGATATTCAAATTGAAATCCTGCATGCCGATATTGTAGATCCGCTCCGCGCCGACAGCTTTGGCGATACCGCACGAAAACGCCGCTGTCGGACCGTCGCCGATTACCGCGATTTTCTTGGTCGAAACATTGGCGGACATGACTGTGTAAACCGCGTTGCCGAAGGGCTCGTGAATTGAGGCGATCGCGGGGTCGACGTTGCTGGGGATTTTCCAACAGACGATTTCCGGCAGCGCGACGTACTCGGCGAAAATGCCGTCGGTGTCGACGCCAAGAATCACCAAGTTGTCGCAGATATGCATATTGCCCATGCGACACTGCTTGCAGACGCCGCAGGGGATATGCGATTCGGCCGCGATAAAATCACCGACTTTGAGACCCTTGATATTCTTGCCGACTTCGACAATCTCGCCGCAGCACTCATGGCCGAAAATCAACGGTGGATTAAGACGGTCCTGCGCCCATTTGTCCCAGTTGTAAATATGCTTGTCAGTGCCGCAGATCGACAGCGCCTTGGTCTTGAGCAAAATCTTGTTATCGTCTATTTGGGGAATTTTGACTTCGCGAAAAGCTGCGCCCGGCGCCCGTTCCGGTTTTACACCCGCCCACATCGTTTCCACAGTAGTTGTCCTTTCACGGCGTTCATTTTGCCGCCGCCAGTAATTATGCCGGAATGAACATACAATGTGGCCGATTGGCTGTCAATCGGTATGGAGGGCGCCGGCAAGTGTTTTGTGGCGTTGACATTACCCGTGAAGGCGGCATATTCATTGACTTAGAGCATCGATATATTATGCTTGGATAAGTAACTTACTTCATCCAAAAGTACCTTTCCTAAACGTCCTTTTCTGTATTGCGAATTGAAAAATCTGAACTTCATCTGCCTGCCAATCTGCCTTTGCTCTGTTGACTGCTTTGCCGGCGTGGGGTTGGTCTCGTCTTCCACCAGTTACGACTTGGGGACTTTTGCAGGATTCGATACGGTAATATTTGTGGCACCGGCTGTCCCGATCACCCAGTGTGATAGCAGCGCAATTGTCTCTTCGTGCAGCTCCAATTATTGCTGGAGTCCGGGAATGGCCGATCCGCTTGATTCCGCGTGGGCGCTGCTTTACGGGAGCCAACAATCATGCACCGTGCTGATGGCCGGCGCTCACAATGTTAGGAGTATTTCATCGTCCACGAATATATCGGATGGTGTAATCTACCCCGATTGTGATCTCGGAAACCCTGCTGCTTATGAGGCAAGCGGTCGCGCCGCCGTCAGCATCTTATTGAGATCACCGATTCGCCCATGGTTATAGCCTGAGTTACAGCTTGCTTGGCGAAGACTGGGGCGGTGAAATTACTGGCGGGAACACGGTGATCTCAGGTTATTTTAGATTCTCGCCGCAAGCAGGCCAGACGTTGGTCGCAGACACACTTTTTGCCGGAGTCGTAAAGAACGACATTGTCAACTCCGGCACTTTACAGCCGGGCATTTATGAATTGACTTACGAAATCAATCACGCCCACAACGGTACCGATACATTGGCCTGGTTTCCCAATGGTCAATCTGAAGTGTCATTAATCCTGGAGTTCGGCACTGCCAGTTGTCGTGACGTTGACGCAAATGGTCGAATCGATATCACCGATTCTGTGTATCTGATCAACTACATCTTTGCCGTGGCATCAGCGCCGTAAGACCATTGGGCGGTGATGACGACTGCAACAATCAGATGGATATCACCGGCGCAGTCTGCCTTATCAACTTCATCTTTGCGAGCGGACCGATCCTTTGCGCTGCTTGTCAACTCAACAACGGAGCCGGACCGGAATGGTGGGATCCCAGCCCGGCGAATTGGTCTTTTGGTTGGCTGCTACACCACCGGCGGCTGCCCACCGTAGTTGCCCCACTCATCGTAAGAGGGTCCGTAGATTCCCGGTACCTTGAGACCGGCCTGTCTCATTAATACCGTCATCTGGCCGCGATGGTGAATCTCATGACCAATCAGCACAAACAACGTAAAACTGCGCGTCCAAGTCGAACCGTACATATCGTCCTCCTGAAGCAGCGTCGCGTCATTCCAGTTTTTCTTGATCTCGGCCAGCAAAGAACCGGCGGCCCGATCGTAAGCTTGTTGAATGGCCGCAGCCCTCGTTGGAACCGGCGCATTTTCAGCCGGAGCATCGACTTTGAGTCCGAGCCGCGTCGGCATTTCCGACATTGATTGGACGATATGCCATGCCATTCGGCCAATGGTTCGGTGGTCCTTCGCGACCGCCTGGCTCAGTGAAGCGTCGGTAAGCGCCGCAAGAACCTTTCTGGTACCCCCGGATTCATTGTTCCACCAATTCTCAAAATCCGCAATCGTGCGGATCATCACAAAACCTTCTGCCACATGAACTCCTTATCATTTCCACTAAGCTTTTCTGTCAACTACGGTCCGATTGAGTTCAAAATCGTCGACGGGAACCTTATAGTCAATCACATTAGCGAAGGCCGGCCATTCGGAATGAGCTTTTCGGTTGCGCTGACCGGGCGGGACGAATATATTCCCCGCGGAGAGTTGGCAGAGCGGTCTAATGCGGCGGTCTTGAAAACCGTTGTCCTGCAAGGGACCGGGGGTTCGAATCCCTCACTCTCCGATTTTCATTCCCCCGCTCCGCAAGCGCATGCAAGTCAAATTCTTGTCAATTGCTATCTATCCCCTTAAGCCGAATACGTTGTCAGGTTGAATCGCAGTACGACGCGGAATCGCACCAGTGATGTGATTCCGCGCCATATCATAAACTCAACCGGTCAGCAGTCTATTTACGGACAGTGCGGTGGTGTCCCGCCGGCGAAAATATAGTTAATCAAATATACTGCGTCAGAAATTGTCATCAAATCGTTGCCGTCAGCATCCCCGAGACAGATTGGATCCGGCGCCGGTCCGCCGGCAAATATGTAGTTGATTAGGAACACTGCATCAGAGATGGTGAATAATGCATTTCCGTCAGCGTCGCCGCACATGCAGGTTTGCGCGAAGATTCCGTGGGGTCCGGCAGCCGTCGGCGCAACGCCATGACAAACTTCGCACTTCCTGAGCGTTCCGGGAAATCCCTGCAACGCGATTTGTTGGACGTTGTCTCGGGCGACTCGGCTGGTGACGATCGCGTGCGGCTCGCCATGACATACGCTGCAGAAAAGTCCGCCATGCCCTCTCGACATTCTGAACAATTTGCCGGGTTCTTCCGCAAAATTGGAACCATGACATTCAGTAGCGCCGCATGATGGTTCTTCCAGCCAAGGCTCGCGACCACTGGCGATGCTCTCCCCGACCTGCGTCACACTACCGTGACAATCCTGACATATCATTCCGTGCTCGGTGCTCATAATGTCGCGTAGGCACTGCGTATTGGGACCCGGATGACACTTGTAACAGTCGTTTGTTCTTTCACCATGCTCCTTGTGAATCGCCTCCGACAAAGATGGCAGCCCGGGCTGGCCAGGCGTTCCTAATGCGTTCGAGGAATGACAGCTCGCGCATAAAATCGGCGTATTGGCGGGATCGAAACCGCCTTCCTGCTCGTGCTCGTTCAGAATATTCTGCTCGCTCGGATGGCAGCCGGTGCTCACACAGTTGATCTCGTTTGAAACCGGCACAACCGGCTGCGCGGTTGCGATGAGTTGATCTAACGGATCGTACGCTTTTAGGAGCCCGAGCTGAAATGGGTCCTCATTGACCAAGTCGGCATCGGTGAATGGAGTGATCGGGATTCCGGTCACGACGAAGTAATTTTCAGCGATGGTCATCTCTCCGGTTAATCCTGAACCGGTAAGGCCGATATTAGGGGCGAGATTCACTCCAAATATCTGATCCTCAAAGTCCCAAAAATTCGTTTTACCGACCGAGTAGGTATTGCCCGGAATTTCATAGGTGACCTGAAGGTCTGCAGTGACAACAGCAGGCAAATTGAGGGCATCTCCCACTTGAATTACCTGAGCGTGAACGTTATTGAATGGTGGCAGGACCACCACATTGGTGAAGTCCTTGTTGGCACAGTGCATGCCCAGATCATTCCAGCCGATCATGATGTAGTTTTGCGCGCTTATTGAAGCTGTAATAACGATAAGACACAGCAATACACCCAGTCGCAGTGTTTTCATACTTTTCTCCAGATAATTTGGTTATTCGCAATAACAATACGAAACGCGGAGAATTGTGTCAATTATTATCTGATTGAAAGACGCGATGTGAATCGAATTGGCGGGGAGATAGGGAATGATTTGGCAGCGTGCCACCTCATTCTAAAGTATCATCGGCTGTCTGAGGAGTCAGCTAGTCCTGTTTCACCGATTTCCATGAATCTGCCTTCTTGTAATCGAAAAGCAGCATCAGCGGAATCAGCAGCCAGATGAGAAGTGCCAAGCCGACTATTGTCAACGCGACAGCGCTGCGTGTAGTGATCAAGAACAGGAATGCGGCTGCCCAAACGAGAACGTTGATAGCGACAACCGTCAAAGTCAGCTTTAGGTTCTCCAAAGTCCACCCTTGCTTAATGAGCAGGTGAAGCGACATGGCAAAGGCTAACAACAGCACTCCGCACACGCGAAGAAAACTGACGGAGAGAAAGTAGGCGTTATCCGGTACGACGCGACCTGTCCGGCCCGCCATTGAGATTAAAGCGTCATTGACCATGAGATGTGGCGCCATGAGCGCAAACACACCGCAGGCAAAGGTGTACCAAATCACAAGTTTCGTGAGCTTCCAAAGCATATTTCTGAATCTACTTCTCAAAAACGGGAATGGCAAAGGGTAAGATGGGTTCTTTACCTTGGCTGTCGCCCAGCGACCGTGGCGATAGTATATATAGATCATGATCGTTGTCACAATTCCAGAACAGGTCAAAACCCACCATACGGCATCTTCTGAGAATCCAAAGAACTGCGTGACTATAACTGCGGGCAGCACCTGAAGGAACCAGGAGTGAACGATGCTGAAACACATAGACGGAGCGTTCAATCCGACACCGAGGTGGATCTGTTCGAGCATGATGTATGCTCCGAAAAACGGGAAGCTGATCGCGAGGATGCGCAGGATAGATACGCCAAATTGTACCGCGTCTGCGCTTTCGAAAAACATGCGCATATACTGGCCGGCGAAGACGAAAGTTAAAGCGCCAATTACGGCCATAATGCCGAAGGAGACGAGAATCGCACGGTCAGCCGTGGCTTTTGCACGCTCGAATTTTTGCCCGCCGATATTGTGGCCAACGAGTGACGAAAGTCCAAGCCCAGTCCCCGCGATGATTGAAATTCCAAAGCCGATGACTTGCAAGCTGGCGCCGTAAGCAGCGACGACGGCAGTGCCAAATCCGGCAACTATCGGCGTTATCAACAAGCGCGAAAAGGAGAAAGATAGCTCGCCCAATCAGGCAGGAACACTAAGCCAGATCATTTTCCACATCGAGTTGATCGAAATCGGCGCTGTTCCGCGCAAGTGAAGCCGGACGTTTACATGATTGATGAAGAAAAGCCGGATACCGATAGTCAGCATGACCGCAACGCTGATGACAGTTGCCCATGCCGCTGCCACAATACCCCATTTCGGCAGACCTAACCAACCGAACATCAGCAGCGGCGAAAGGACTACATTCAAAAGATTGGAACCGATCATGAGCGTCATTGCCAATTTCGGGTTGGCGACACAACACAATGCGGTGAAGATTGAATACACCGAGTAAAGTATCGGCAAGCCAAGAATCATGATGCGGCCATACTGAAGACCAAGCTCATAAGCCTCACCACGGGCTCCCAAGAGTTTCAGCATGTCCGGCAAGAATAGCAGTCCAACAAGATTGAAAAGGATGCCAAAAAATAGTTTGAGAATGATGGTCTCTTTTATGGCTGTTTCGGTGCGTTGAAAGTCCTTCTCGCCGTAACGTCGCGAGATGATAGCGCCTGATCCCGGCCCGCTGAGGCTGTTGTATGCGAACAACATCCAGAATAGATTTGTGAAGGACGTTATTTTCGCGACTTCGTTTTCTGCGTCGGGAAGGCGCGAAATCCAAAACATGTCGGCAATTGAGTAGAGATGCTACGCGAGGAAGCCGATCATTGAGGGCAGCCCTATTTTCAATACTGAGCCAGTAACTGAAATCGGTTCGTTGATTTGTCGCGGTTTCGGGCATTGCTTAGCTATACGATACAGAAGAAACAAAGATGCGTAACTAGTTACGTAAAATTATCCCTTTGCGTTCGTAATGTATGCGAATTCGCGGGGCATATCTGCAGATGATCTCTGCATTTTCGCTTACTTTCGGGCGCAGCCATAAATAATATACTTGTGGCGGTCCCTCAAAATTGGGTCGATAAGGCGGTCGAGATAGTGCAGCGCGCGCCTTTGGGATTCGTTGCGTCCGAAGGAACCGGCAAATCCGAAAGTACCATAATTGAACGACGAAAATTCGCGATGAAATTGTCGTATTTCTTCGACGCTGACATAGCGCCAGTAGCGACCCCATTTAGTAAATTTCCGAAAGAACCGGTGAAATCCTGTTCCGCGAAGATTTTCCGCAAAAAGTAGGACCCCGCCGGGCTTGAGGACGCGATAGATTTCTCTGATGGCCGCCTGTTGCAGCTCCGGATGATTCTCTCTGCCGATCGTGCCGAGAATCGACTTGAAAGCCACGACATCAAAGCGCGAATTTTCGAATTGAAGCGCGGTTGCATTTGCGGCGGTATAGGTGACTGACTCCTCTACTCCGTATCCGGCATGTTTGGACCGAGCCAATTTCTCGGGGTTAGCAACATCGCTGCACACCACTTGAAATCCTTTGAGAGCAAGGTATAACGACAGGCCACCCTCACGAGCGCCAAGTTCCAACGCCAATGCCGGATCGGATGGTGATTGTAGAACCGTATCCCATAACTTGATTGCCTCCGCCCAATTGCGGACGTCCCAGCCGATGATGTCTTTTAGTAAGTCCTTACTGTACTTCATGGTGCAATGAAACAAATAATGTCACAACTTCCTACTCAAACAAAACTCAACCCGAGGTGAATTTGTCTGGACGCGGAACTTCTTGAGACCGCAAGAAATCCAGAACCAAGAACCGAGGTTACGACTTGAGCGGTGACTGACCGGACCGAGAAAGAATTGTCTATCTTATCGAATATTTCGTATACTTCCGCTGGGCAAGGCAACGAGGAAAAAGGTCACACAGCGCTTATTGGCGACCGTCTTCCGATAGAATCACAGTTTGCTGGGCCCATGATGGATCAAAGTTGATTACAGTACTTGAGAAGGAATTGAAATGAAATTCAATCGTCTACATGCTTGGACAGACGATGTGAAGGAGGCCGAGCGCCTTCAGGAAAAACACGCTCCGATGGTAAGTACCAAATCGGAGAAAACCTCCTTCCGTCTCGTTGGAGGAGTAGATGTCGCCTACTCCAAGAAAGACAATACGGCATTTTGCACGGTTGTCATTATGAAAGTTCCGGAAATGGAACTTCTGGAAAAAGTCCGAGCACAGGGTGAAGTGACGTTCCCGTTTGTGCCGGGACTTTTCTATTTTCGCGAGGGTCCCGTCATTACGAAAGCATTGAGCCGGCTGAAGTTCGTGCCGGATGTTTTCATTTTTGACGGACACGGAATCGACCACCCGCGCGGTATCGGAATGGCATCGCATATGGGTGTGATGCTGGAAATGCCGACAATCGGCTGTGCCAAGAAAATTCTTGTCGGCAAGATAGATCCTCTCGGCAATGAAGTGGGAGATATGGCGCCGATCTATCTCGGCAATGTTGATGTTGGCCGCGCGATTCGTTCTCGCGAGAATGTCAAGCCGTTGTATGTCTCACCCGGTCACAAAATCGATGTTGAAACTGCAGTTAAAACCGTCGTCGATCTGTTGCGCGGATACCGCCTGCCCGAACCGCTGCGTCTCGCGCACATCATGGTAAATAAGCAACGCCGAAATTACGACATGAACCTGCCCGGCGGCGCCGGCCCCTCGCGCGGTCGGCAGCGCGACGACGACGATGATGACGATCGTGAGTAGCATGTGATTCGATAACGAATCCGAATCTGTTAGTTCTTGAATTGCAGAGGGACGACCTGTTGGTCGTCCCTTCGGCATTTATAGGAGGAGAAAAAGGGCTATGGAAGACAGGAATTGCACGGCTGTGGCCCGCCGCTGAAAATGTAATTGATCAAATAGACCGCATCGGAAATCGTCAGAATGATGTTGCAATCGACGTCTCCGGCTTCGAGCGGATCCGGCGCAGGCCCGCCGGCAAAGATGTAATTGATCAAATAAACCGCGTCGGAAATAGTTACGATGTCATTGTTGTCGGCATCACCGCAAACATAGGTTGGTGGCGGAGGATCAGTGACCGTTATGCTGACGCTCAGCGTATCGGCCTTGGCAGGTGAACTTGCATCGGTTGCGGCAACAGTAAAGTAAAATGAGGCGTTATAGGTAGGTACACCTGTAATCGTACCTTGCGGGCTGTTGAATTCGAGTCCGAAGGGCAGATCCCCACCAAGAAACACCCAGTTGTAGGGTTCAACGCCGCCGACTGCCGTCATTTGGCAGTTGTAAGTTTCGTTCTTGTGCGCCGCAGGCAGAATGTAGCTCATGATGTGCAAATTTCCGTCGCAATAGTCTCCGACGCCATCACCGTTTTCATCTTCCTGATTGGGATTAAAAATAGCGGGGCAATTATCGCAGGCGCTGCCAATGGAATCGACATCAGGATCTTCCTGCGCGGGATTTGCCGAATAGATGCAATTGTCGAAATCGTTCAGGACGCCATCGTTATCGAAATCGCCGGAGTTGGCAGCTTGGAAAACAGTGGCAAGCGAAGCTCCCACCATTCGGGTCATATACTCGAAATTCATGTAGGTAGTGCTGTCACGGGCGCTGTGGTAGACCGTTGAGAAGTTGTATTCAATAATGAACACAGCGGGGTAACCTTGCTGGGTGAACGGGTAGTGGTCAGAACCGCTCGAGTTGCCGCTAAGCGCCCCGTTGATGCCGAAGCTCGTTTGTGCGATTCCTTGCCACATATTCGCAAACGTCGTATTCGTGCCGTGATGTATTGAAGCGCGATTGGTATTCGTGATATGCGCAATCATGTCCATGTTGAACATGAGCAGAATATCGTCCCCGCGAGCTGCAGCAGCATCGGCATAGTGATATGATCCGTAAAGCCCCCATTCCTCCGCGTCAAATGTAATGAATTTAAGTGTAACTTCGGTTGGGGTATCGGCCAGCGCGCGAGCTATCTCGAGAACACCGGCCGTTCCTGAGCCATTGTCGTCAGCCGCCGGCGAGGTAGTTACGCCGTCGTAATGCGCGCCGACGAGTATTTCGATTTGCGGATACTTGGCGCCGGGTTTGACCGCTACGACATTATAGCACTGGTTAGTTTTGCCGTTGAAATACTGGCTCCAGTTGTCAAGATAGACCGAATCATAGCCAAAGGATTGAAATTTTGAGGCAATCCAGTCGCGCGCCAGGAAGATGCTCGGTGACCCGGCAACCCGGCGATAATACGACTGCAGCTTGGAAGCGTATGAATAGAGCGAATCTTGACTGATCGTTCCGACCAGTTGGTCGAGGATGGCTGATTGCTGCATTTCCAAGAACGGAGCCCCGGCGTCTTGAAAGACAATGCGCAGCGGCCGGGACGGAATCGGCATGAGCGATGGTTGTAACTCAGAGGCAGGATCATATCCGCCCGGAACGCGGAAAACTCGCAGCTTTCCTTCCGCATAGATCAGTTCATACCGAGACAGAGTGAAATCGTCGAGGCGAAGATCGAGCGCCAATTCACTTCGCTGGATGCCGGAAGTTATCAATTCGAACTTGATTCCAGACGCAGCAAGAGAGCCCGTTTGCACTGGATCAGCAATCACAAGATACCCGGTGCTTGTCCTTACGACAGCATCAAGCGACAGGCTTTCCAGGATACTCGCATCCCGCTGATTCGACACTGAGACATTTATGAGGTCACGCGCTAAGAGCGAAGGCGAAGAGGCGGCGAGGATCAAAATGATGCAAGTTAATAAATGATTCATTGCGAGCTCCAGATCAGGAATCAGTTTCTATAAAGCGTCGATAATATACCATTTTATCGTTATTTGGCAACGAAAAAGGTCGAAAGGCAATTTCAAAATTGGAGTTGCCTCCTTTCAGTTGGAGACTCGACCAATTTGAGGATTAACTCTTGCAGGCTTCTTCTCCGCCTTGGCGACGCTTTGCATCATTGACCAAACAGAGAAGATAGCCTATATTCTGCGGGCAGTTCATGTGGAATACAAATATTCGGAGCACGAGTTGAGCGTCATTAGTCGATTGGATTTAAAAGGTGTTTTCATCCGCATACTCCCCGGTTTAATTGTTGTCATTGTGATTCAGTCACTCGCAATCAGCTTTGTCAACGTGCCAATTTATGGCGACTCCGAAGAGTATATGTTGCTTGGCAAAAACATCCACGATAGGGGCCTGTACAGCTTTGATGGCACAAATCCGTCCCGGATGCGCCAACCAGTCTATCCAACGTTCCTCTGCCTAACTTACTACTCAATGGGCGAATCGTTCCTTGTGGTTAAGCTAATTCAGGCGTTTGCCGGTCTACTAACTTTTCTTTTTACAATGTGCCTGTTTGGATTAGTTTGCGGATCCCGGCACATCCGTTTGGCATCTGTATGCGTTGGTGCTTACGTGCCGCTTTGGTGGAACTGCGCGATTATCCTGAGTGAACCAATTGCGATTTTATTGGTTGCGGCATTTCTGCTCTTACTCTATGGCATCACAACGCGTTGGAGTCCTGGCAGATGTGTTGCAGCAGGAATTTTCCTTGGACTTGCAATATTGACCCGGCCAATTGCAATCGCTCTTTTGGGTTTAGTCTGGATACCAGTCGTCTTCAATAACCAACTTAAGGAAAAGAAAATCGCCAGCCTCGCGGTAATTGTCGCGACATGCCTTGTCACTTTACTGCCATGGACTCTTCGAAATTACCAGACGTTTGGAAAGTTGACACCGCTATCCGCAGAGGGCGAATATCATGCGTTTCGAGCCGCAAATTTTGCAGCAGAATTGCCAATGGATTCGATAGTCACGTGGGAAGCGCTTCGTGATAAACAGTCTTCGGGAACTCTCTTAACGACGATAATTGATGAGGTGCGGCTAAATCCAATCAACTACATTTGGAACGGCATTAAACGCGTGTTTGGAAGTTGGATCTATTTCCCGGGGAGCAGGAATTTCTTCGACTATGTGCCTGCACGAGTTACTTCATACGCGGCTCAGTCAATTCTCTTGATTCTGGCCGCAGTTGGATTTTACCGATTTCGCAATACCGAGAGGTGGTTTCTGATTTATCCAGCTTTGAGCTTTTCGGTTGTCATTTTTTTTTCAAGCGAGGGTATTTCGCGGCTTCTGTTGCCGGTCATGCCTCCCGTTTTGATCATGATAGTCATCGGAATTATCACATTGATGAAACAATTCGGCAACGAACCCCTGGAAAAGGGGACTGTAGTCTAAATCGCTTGACAAACAAAGGACGCGCCTCTACCATCTCTTATTCTATGGCAATGACATCTAACCTCCGATATGACTTTTGGGACATTCTTAAAGCTCCTCGCATAGCTTTGTCCGGCAAAAGCTTGCTTGCCCAGGCGCGTCCGCTGGTGTACGGCTATGTCGCGTTTATGGTTTGCTCCTATCTCGGGCTGCTGCTTCAAGGGCAGTCATTCGATTTTGCCTGGCACACATACGGATTATTTCCCGTGTGCGGACATGAATTGCCGCGATGGTACGCGCATGCAGTTTTTGTGCTCGGTATCGTCGTCGCAATCGGCTTTTACGATTACGGTACACTGACGGTCGCCAAGCTGGCTTTCGAAGAATTACGGGGGAATTATTTCTTCTCGCGTAAGGCCGCGGCACAAGACGCGTTCGGAAACCTGCTGCCACTGTGGGTCTCCGCCGGGCTGATCGTGCTGTTAATAGTCGTTTTGGGGGTGCTACAGGGTGTCGCGAGCCTTGCGAGTCTGATTCCAGGCATCGGCGAAATCCTCTATTCGATCCTATATGTGGTGCCGTTCTTCCTGTGGTCTTTGTTTCTCGTTTTTCTCGCATTTGGACTTGTCACTTCAATACTGACGCTGCCTGCAATCGTTGTTGCGCGAGGGAGAGAAACCTTTGGCGCAACATTTTACATTTATAACGTCATCTGGACCCAGCCCCTGCGTTGGTTGGCCATGACTGCCGGCGGTTTGGTTCTTGCCAAGCTGGGGACGTTCGTGCTCGGTTACTTTTTCATGCGCGCGCTGCAGTTGACTAACTACCTCGCCATTTGGTCCGGCGGCGAAAAAATGCAAAATGTTTTGACGGCTGCGCACAATATGCTTGAGCCGGCACGGCCGGTATGGCAATTTCTGACGACACTTTACCCCGGCTCGTCGATTGGCTACGACTTCGTTTCCGCTGGCGGACAATACTCCGCAAGCGACGCTGAGAGTGTGGCAGCGCTGATCATCGCGTTGGGACTGATCGCGATTCTAATCCTGATTCTTTCCTATGGCCTCAATATTGTCACTAATTCGCAACTATTAGCCTTTTTACTGGTCAGTTATGCCGAAGACAAGGTCAAGTTGACCGAAGATGCTTCACTGCGAGTTCCGGAACCAAACGAAATACTTCCCGAAAAACCGCCTTCTGACAGCACGACTGCTTGACAATACCCCCAATTGCGCCGTAAATAGTCCGATGGAATTTGTAAAGAACATTAGAAACTTCTCGATAATTGCGCATATCGATCACGGCAAGTCGACCCTGCACGCCCCGGAAAAGGAATCGGAGCGGACGGCCAAGGACCTGAAGGACCTCGACTTCTAGGCCAGGGGCGCTCACCCCGCGATGAGGTCGAGCACGGTCTGGACGGCCTTGGGCAGGGCCGCCTCCAGCTCGGGGGTCATCTTGTCGATGACGGTGAACACGTCATTGGCCTCGACGGCCACGAACAGGATGTCGCGGGGGAACCGCTCGGGTTCGAGGGCCCTGCCCAGCGCGAGGGTGGTGGCGATGTTGGCCTCGTGAGGATTTGTGCCGTGGACGGTGTCCGCGAACGCCTCCGAGCGCATCTGCATGACGGTGCCGGGGGGGTGGCCGGAGTTGATGATGGCATCGATGACGATGACGCGGTCGTAGTCCATCATGATCTCGATGAGGTCCAGGCCCGAGGCGCAGGCCCTGTACAACTGCTGGAACGAGTACGTATTGCTAGCGCGACGTGCCGATCTATGTCGCCGTGCTGCGGCGGGAGGCCGCCTTCCACATCGGCAAGCAGGGCAACAATCTGATGTGCGTGCCTTACGCCTCACTCGACAACTTCGACCAGATCGGCGACCTCGTCGCCGAATACCGGCGCGGCAAGGCTGACGTTGGGCTCGCCCCCACCGACGACGACGCCGTGGTGACATTGCACACCCATGTCGCCGAAAGCGATGCCCAAGCCCGCCGCGACGCCGAAGAGGCCTTCAACCTCTATGTCGACACGCGCCTCTACGCCCGTAAATCGACCTATGACGACGCCATGAAGAACGGCCTTCATCTGTTCGGCTCGGTCGAGACCGTCGCCGACAAGCTGGTCGCGCTGCACCGCATGGGCGTCCGGCACGTGTCGACGCTGCACAATTTCGGCCTGCTGCCGCAGCCCGTGGTGCGCGCCTCCATGGAGCGGTTGATGCGCGAAGTGCTTCCGCGGCTCAACGCCCGCGTGGGGAGCTGTCGCCAGCTGATGGGACAAATGTGGGCCGGAATTATGCGCGCAGCCGCTATGCGCCGCCATTCAGGGGCTCGCCCGCGGCGCGAATACGGCTTAATGAGAGGGGATGAATAAGGCAGCGAGCACGCTTCAGTTTCCGGTTTCCGAGCCACCTGAACCCGGCAAAGTCATCGAGATCGCCCCGGGCATCCTCTGGGCCCGCATCCCCCTCCCGTTCCGGCTCAACCACGTCAATATTTTCCTCATCGACGACGGCGACGGCTGGGCGGTGATCGACACCGGCATCGGCGACGACCTGACACGCGCCGTCTGGGAGGACCTGCTCGCCACCGCGCTGCACGGCCGTCGGCTGACGCGGCTGATCGTGACGCATTATCACCCGGACCATATCGGCGCCGCCGGCTGGCTGACGCAACGCTGCGACGTGCCGCTCCTCACCAGCGAAACCAGCTATCTCGGCTGCTCCAATATCTCGCTCAGCCCCGGCGCTCTCGAAGCGCCGGTCTACACCGAGTTCTATCTGCGGCACGGACTCGATCCCGAGACGACGCGGCTCGTCTCGACGCGCGGCCACGAATATCTGACGATGGTCACCGGCCTGCCGCCGACCTTCCGGCGCCTGGTCGCCGGCGACACGTTGAAGATCGGCGGCCGCCGCTTCGCGGTGCTGACCGGCGACGGCCACGCGCCCGAACAGGTGCTGCTCTATTGCGTCGAGGAAAAACTTTTCCTCGCCGCCGATCAGGTGCTGGCGAAGATCACGCCGAACATCAGCGTCTGGCCGGTCGAGCCGGAGGGCGATCCGCTCGGCCTCTACATCCGCTCCTTGACGTCATTGAAGGCCGTCGTCGCGCCGGAAGCGCTCGTCCTGCCTGGCCATCAGTTACCGTTCTACGGCGCGCACACGCGTATCGACGAACTGATCGCACATCATGGCCAGCGCTGCGCCGCGATTGCCGAAGCCTGCCGCAATACGCCGCGGTCGGCCGCCGACATTGTGCCCGTCATCTTCCATCACACGCTCACGCCGCACGAGATGGGTTTCGCCTTCAGCGAGGTCCTGGCGCATGTGAACTACATGGTGGAGCGCGGCGAGTTGACCTGGACCGAACCGAAGGACGGCGTCCACCGGATCATCGCCACGCATTAGCCCTGCGTTTCAAACCCATCGGAAGCCCTGGTATCCCCTCAGCTATGACCGCGAAGATCATCGACGGCGTCGCCGTCTCAGCCAAAATCCGCACCGACATCGCCA
>CAVPQS010000026.1:0-4437 GCA_963707485.1 uncultured bacterium | reverse complement strand
GATTGACTCGCGCGATCCGGGAGCACGCGACAAAGTCGGATTTCTGCCGGAGGTTTTCAATTTCGACGGATTTCTCAGAGGTGAAGATTTTTTGCGGCTATTCGGGCGCCTCGGCGGAGCAAGTCCTGAAGCGGTGAAGGCGCGGACTCCAGAATTGCTGGAGTTTCTGGATATGCCGACAGCAGGAGGCGTGCGAATTCGCAATTACTCGAAGGGTATGACGCAGAAGATCGGGCTGGCGCAGGCATTAATTGCCGATCCGCAAGTGCTGATCCTGGATGAACCGACCTCGGGGATGGACCCTATTGCCAAGGCAAAAGTGAAACAGCTCTTGCAGAAGTTACGCAGCGAAGGCAAGACAGTTTTTCTATCGACGCACATACTTTCGGATATCGAGGATATCGCCGATCGGGTAGCGATTATCAACAATGGCGAATTGCTTGCAGTCGACAAGCTCGGGGCGCTGCTAAGTTCGAGCGAGCCGGCGTATCGTGTTTCGTATCGCGGCGGAGATGAACACCTGCGCAACACGATGAGCCTGCGACTGGTTCCGGCGGTCGAAGCGGATGTCGAGACGGTCACTTGCGTGACGCGCGACGACAAGGATTTTGCCTTGGCGACTATTCTCAAACACAATGGCGACGTTGTGTCTGTCAAACAAGTCGGGACGAGTTTGTTGAACAAATTTTTGGAATTGGTCAAGCACGAGGAGTTGTCGAATGATAAATGATCTGGCGATTCATCGGCTGGGCAAATTGCGGTCGTCGAAAATCATCTGGGTATTTGTGGGAGTCTGCGGATTTCTGGGACTGACGTTTTTTCTGCCGGCGATTTTGTTCAGGAAGGCGATTTCTGCGGGTGTCGCCGGACAAAGTGCGGCGATTCCGTTCTTCATGTTCGTGAATTTCATGGGGCATATTGCAGCGCTGATCTTGGGCATAACGGCGTGGCGGCAAGATTATCGCGACGGAACGTTGCTGACATTTGCGGCGCGACCGATTGCGCGAATTGAATTGCTGTTGGGGAAATTGCTTGGATCGATATACGGGCTGTTGATTTATTTGGGTATCGTTGTCGTCTTTTACGGATTGCTGCATTTGATATTTTTTCGTTTCGCAATTCCTGCGGTTGCGCCCTTGTATTTGCTGCAACTTCTGGTCGCGTGGCTATCGACGCTGGCACTGGGGCTGCTATTTTCAAATTTCGGAAATCCGCTAATGGCGACGTTTCTTGCCGCCGCGTACTGGTTCTTGAGCATACTCGGATCCCTGTTTCAGAAATTGCCGATTGATGCTCTGCAGACAGCCGGGGATGTACTCAAGTACATTTCGATAGACAACGACCGGACATATTCGTTGGACGAGATCCTCAAGTCCGACTTACCGAGTTTGTCGCCAATCTTATTGGGAATCGGGTATTACTTTTTGTGGGCGGCGCTGTTGATCGCGATTTCAATCGTTCTTTTCAACAAACGAGAATTCATCGGCAAGAGGTCGTAATTCTGACCAAGTTGGCATTGATAGCGATATTGGGCGCCGGAGGCGCATTGGCGCGCTATGGGCTGGGCGGTTTGGTCTATCGCATAACGGGCGGCAGTTTTCCGTACGGAACATTTGTCGTAAACATGATAGGCTGCTTTTTGTTCGGGTTGATTTGGCCAATGGCAGAAGAGCGGCTTCTCATCAGCAGCAATATGCGAATGATCATCCTCGTCGGTTTTATGGGCTCGTTCACGACTTTCTCGTCGTTGGTGTTTGAGACCGGCGAGTTGATGCGCGATTCGCAGTGGGCGCCGGCGCTGGCAAATATGGGGGGACAAGTCGTGGTCGGGCTGATCATGCTCTATATCGGCCTGTTGATCGGCAGATCGATTTAGGAGATGGACATTATGAAGTTGTCAGGTGACGCAGAATTGGTCCGGGTGTTCATCGGCGAAAGCGACCGTCTGCACGGCAAACCACTTTATGAAGCGATAGTCGAGATGGCCCGAGCAGAGGGCATTGCCGGCGCGACGGTTATGCGGGGAACGCTGGGATTCGGCGCGAACAGTCGAATTCATACTGCAAAAGTACTGAGGCTGTCCGAAGACTTGCCGATGATAATCGAGATCGTCGACAAGAGCGAGAAGATCGCGGCGTTCTTGCCGAAACTTGATGCGATTATCGGCGAGGGGCTGGTGACGATTGAAAAAGTGCGGGTGTTGGCGTATCGGCAAAATAGCAAGGCTGAAGAATAACCTAAGCCCTCGCTGGTGTAGTTCGGTGACATACCAGAGTGCGGAATAGAATCGCCCTCACCCCTACCCCTCTCCCAGCGGGAGAGGGGAAAGATGCTCTCGACGACCGGTTGTATTGATGGTGAATTCGATCTGTTAACATTCTCAGAGGGCGAGTAGTAACCGCTTTACCAGAGCTCGTCCCTGCTACTTGAGAGGCGAACAATCTGAAAATAAAAAAGGGCGCAGCAAGCTGCGCCCTTGTATCGAAGCGATTACGAATTAGCTGCCAAAGCTCCAGCCGAGTGTAAACTTGACATCGGGATAGTCCACGAGTCCAAGCTTAAATTCGAGGAACATGAATCCTGTCTGTGAGAGCAGACGTTTCTGAATGCCGCCCTGGACGGAAAGGCCCAGCTCGCTGTTGTCTCCGCCGCCTTCGTAGGATACAAAGACGGGCCCGACGCCGGCTCCCAAGTATGGATTCCAACTGCCCCAATCTTCACGGAAGCGATAAGCGATGTCGAACATCGGAGCGATGACGGTGAGGTCATTCCCGATGCCGACTTCGACTGCCGGAAAGATCATTAGCCTTGGAGCTAAGTCGCCGAGATCCAGATGTCCACCGAAGTGGACCTGGTCGGGGTCAATTGTTGCGCCAACGCGCGGTCCAGCGCCATGCACGCCAAACGCGCGTGTCTGCGAATAGACTGAAGTAGTTGCGAGCACGACTGCAAGAATAGCGAATAAGATTATTCTCCGCATTCCGATTGCTCCTTTCGGACTCTGAAATCGAGTCAGTGTTCGATTAGTATTTCACCGCACAACCATACGGTGTGGAGGTCTTTACCGCCACTGACTTACCGGCAACGAGGGCGTCCAGTCCGGAGGAAACAAAGTTGGTCGCCTTCTCGATGTCGGCGGTTTTGGTCGACGGCGTATCGTCGATTGCGCCTGCGTAGCGCAGAACGCCTTTCGGGTCAATAATGAACATATGCGGCGTCGTCTTGGCGCCGTACAGTTTGCCGACCGTTCCGTTCTCATCGATGAGATAGTCGGACGGAACGGCCTTTTCCGATGCGATGCGTTTCTTCAAGTCGGCAATCGGAAAATGTCCCAGCTTCCCCGGTGCGGAAGAGCAGATCGAGAGCCAGACGATGTCCTTCTTGGTGTAAATACCCTGAAGTTTTTGCATGTTTCCGGAAGAATAGTGTTTTTTCACGAACGGGCAGTCAAAGTTGACCCATTCGAGCACGACGGTTTTGCCCTTGAATTGCGAGAGCTTTACGTCCTTGCCCTCGATGTCTTTGAGCGTGAATTCCGGAGCAGGCTGGTCAATGGCGATAGCGGCGGTTACAGTCTCTGCTGTGTCCTCTTGTGAAAGAGCGAAAGCGGAGATTCCCAATGCGAGAACCGCGCCGAGTAGGCTGCTCTTGGTCAGTCTGTTCATGATGTCATTCCTTTCGTTAGCCACGTAGATCATGTTTTCGGCGCGTCGGTATCGCCGAATTAACCTTCTAATTTGTTAAGCGCTTCCAAAACAATTCCGGGTGTCAAAATTTCGGGCAACAAGATCGGTTGTTGACCAGCTTTGCCAGAATACAGAACATAAAGAGGCACACTATTGCGTTCGAATGAAGCCAACGCCCGAGTGATGCGCGCATCACGCGAGGTCCAATCGGCCTTCATGGTGACGACCGCCAATTGGCTGAGTCGATCCTGCACTGCCTTGGAACTGAAAGCGACGCGCTCGTTGACTTTGCAGCTCAAACACCAAGCGGCGGTAAAGTCGATGAGCAGCGGTTTCCCCTGCCCTTGAATTTCTACTACTCGTTCGGGCGAAAAAGGTTCCCAGTCGAGATCGGTTGACGACGCGGCAGTGTTCGATATCATTGTCGATGGCGAGCTTAACACTGCGCTGGAAATCGCACCTAAGACGAGCACAACCGCCGCAAATTGGGCGATACTGCGCTTGGTGCGGGCAACAGCGAGATTTCCCCAGCGGCCATAAATCCAACCGGCAATTCCGAGCACAAGCAGCGTCGCAAGTAACAAGAGAATTGAGTCTGCCCCTGTCTGGATGGACAACACCCAAGCAAGCCAAAGGACCGTTGCCATTAGTAAAAATCCCATGGCGTGTTTGAGCGTCTCCATCCAACGACCGGGTTTTGGGACGAATTTGAGCAAGAACGGCGAACTGGTGAGAATCACATAGGGCGCCG
>CAVPQS010000025.1:0-25196 GCA_963707485.1 uncultured bacterium | reverse complement strand
TTCGGATCCTGCTTGATCATGTCAAACGTGTTGTAATGCATCGGCACCACCTTTTTCGGCCGCAAAAATTCCACCGCCTTCGCCGCATCCACCGGCCCCATCGTAAAATTATCCCCGATCGGCAGCAGCGCCAAATCGATATCATTCATCTCGCCGATCAACTTCATATCCAAAAACAGCCCAGTGTCGCCCGCGTGATAAATCGTCTTCCCGTCGAAATTCAGCAGTATCCCCGCCGGGTTGCCGCCGTAACTGTCCGCTTCCGGACTCGTCGAGCCGTGATGCGCAATCGTCAGCTTCACCCATCCGAATGGAAAATTCGCTTTTCCCCCGATCTGCAGCGGATGAATCATGCATCCCTGCTTGGCCGCATATTGCGTCAGCTCGAAATTCGTAATCACCAGCGCATGATTCGCCCTCGCGATTTCTTCCATGTCGCCCCAATGATCGCTGTGCCCGTGCGACACAAGTATGTACTGTGGATGAATATCGCCCGCCTTGATCTTTGCCAACGGATTTCCCGAAATAAACGGATCAATCACCAGTTCGTGCTTGCCGTCGCTCAACTCAAAACACGAATGCCCGTGATATCTAAGTCGTATCATTGTTCGCCTCGCTTAAAGAAAATTTCTCCCGATCTCTAACTCTAAGCGATCCGCCCCTTCCTGTCAACCGCCGAAATCCTTAGATCAGGATAGTGTACATCGTGTAGATGCTCCACGTGTGCCTATACTCGTGCCAGAGTCCACCATATGAAGTGAATTCGTCTGTGTCGCTATAATTCTCGCTGGCTGAAAAATCCACTCTGAATCTCTGCCCCGGCTGCCAGCGAATGTTGGGACTGATCGACCACTGATCGAATTGATGTTCCCTTAGCTCCTGCGGGTAGTCATCGCGACGATACCATTCCTGACGGAAACCGGCACCAAGGCCGATTTCGACGCCATCACATAAACCATAAGCGCTCGAACAAGCGATCTTCCATTGATTGTCCGATTCTCCCTTGAAGAAATTGAAAACGCTCTCCTTGACGTCACGATAAGTCCACCGATCAGCCGGCGGCGACACGCTGATCGAACTCCGAAAATCACCCGGACGTAGCAACGGGCCATACAAATAATCCATGTCGCTGATCTTGCTCCACGAAATGTCCTTCCGCTGCTCCGGACTCCAACGATACGAATGGTACGACAACCTAATGTCGAAGTAATGGTCCTGGGTATGATAGTAAACCGCGTCCGAAATAACTTGCCCGCCGCCGCCGCTTCTGCATTCAAGCGTTGCCTTCAAGGACAGATCAAGATTGTACTTCGAGTAGTATGTAACTTCGCTTGTTGCGGTCAACTGATCTTCGCGGCTTTCGTAACGGTCGTTGTCGTAGTGTATTCCATCTCCAAGTTCCCTCCACCGTTCGGAAGTCGAGCGCCCAAGAGACAAACTGGCGCTTGTGTTGACTCGCAGCGTCCCGGCCCCAAGTCTGCGCCCATAGTATCCGCTGTAATCATCAAGTATCTGGCTCCTCGCAATGGGACTGGTTGCCGATACCCACGTATGTTTCACTCCGATTCCGTAGGTATGGTCACTGGTCGCATATCGTCTGGTTTCTCGTGGAATCGCAGCATCCGCAGGGCTTTCACGATCCACCCGATTGTCCGTTGGTTGGCTCTTGAATGACGGCCGTATGCTGAACCAATGATGGTTACTCTGCAGAAACACCGGCTCGACGTACAACTCGTAATCGCGTTGCCGCGCTTCACTGCTTTCTGATGTACGCTCAAGAACAGTGTCTTGTCCGGTCGGGCGATAAAGCTCCTCGGTCAGCCCGCTCGGTTGTGATCTCCGTGCCAGCAACCACCCGACTTGAATCTGCAGCTTCTCGCTTATTCCATATCCAAATGCCGTGTTGATCGACCAGCGGCGGCTGTCACGGTACGATCGCCTCTTTATATTCAGCGTTCCGTGCTCTTCAGAAATGTACTTGGGCCAACTCCGCTGCCCGGAATTATGGCTAATGTTCGTTTGCAGCCGCGCATCCAAACTCCAATTGCGCGGCTGCAGAAGCATGCCGGAAGAGTAATAGTACAGCGATCTTGCCGGATCGTATTCGATATCCTCATTAAGCATCCGCACTGTCTGGTCCGATTGAAACGTAGACTGCTTATTGAAGATGACCTGGCTGCTGATAGTTCGAAAATCAAAATCATCCTGCCAATCCAGCTTGTTAATCACCCATCGTGTCCGCGCACCTACCGCGACATTTGCGCTGAGTTGCGGCCTGAGAAACGTCACCTGGAACGCAATCGACTGGCTCGTCGGCTCGATATTGAAGAGATTCCCCAACCCCACGCTGACGACATCCCCATACCCGACACTGAGATTCGTCGTCAGTACCCCGGTCTCGTCATTGTAAGCGTTATGTATCGACCTTATCTGCGTCCGCCCAATTATCCGCCCATACCAATAATCAAACGGTATCGTCTCCGCCGCCACAGGTCCGGCCAAACACATTACAACCATCACAGCGATCAAGACTCCAACCCTGCTAATCACAGCATTCTCCTTTTCCCTTGGTTCACCATACCACGTCCACCTTTGTGCTCAGGCTCCAGGTACTCCCTTCCCTCGGCCCGAAGGGATATTCGTCGTCGTCGGCTATTCTCCAATATGTATATTTGAATGAGCAGGAAAGCCGCGCCATCTTCAGTGGCTGCCACTTAAGCGTAGACTCCCAATTTTCATCAGTGTACCGCGTTAACCAGTCTTTGGGGTACCAGTTGTACCTGTAATATCGATAGTTGAAGGCTGATCCAATTTCACAGTTGTGAGGCAGCCCAAGTGCGCCTGCGAGCGTCACTTCCCAGTCGCGATTGAGCGACCCGAACTGCAGATGCCACAATTGCCCCGAATCATTGTTCGATGCGTGTTCCAGCGCCGGCGGCGTCCCTTCAATTCAAATCCTCAGATCTGCCTTCCGCAACATCGGCCCCAGCAAATAGTCAATGTCCGACACCTCATCCCACGATATCTCCCGCCGTTTGTCCGCCTGCCAGCGATAGCTCCGAAATTCAAACCAATACGAAAGCGTCGTCAACTGCGTGTTGTGAAAGTCGGGATCGTAGTATTCTGGCGACTCAAGGACACTCCGCTCAATTTGAAGCTTCGCTCCCGTCGTTACATTTGGCCGCAAGTAATAGCTCAATCTTGCGCTGACCGAAAGCTCGTGTGTCCGGTGGACATCTAAATCGTCGTCGACGACTTCGTTCTCAGTCCCTTCATAACTTGTACTCCGAAGATTGGATCTTTCTCGATACCACCTGAATTCAGATTGCATCAAAAAAGTGCCGCGCTCCAGTTCATCTCCATAATATCCCCGAAAATTGTCCAGCAACCTCTGTCGCTCGATCACTTGGTTTCGCGATAGCCATGTCAATCTGCCGACCACTTCATGCGCGTAGTCGCTCGCGGACCCGACGTCAATGCGTTGATCGATGTGCCCACCGAATCCCCCCAAATATTCTGCATGATAAAAACCCTCATTGCTGTGGGCTTCGTATAAGTATTGATAAGAGAGCCCGGCCCAGATAGTCGGTTGCAGCAGATTTGTGACCTCAATTCTTCCTGCTCGGTCAACATCGTCATAGTGAGAAGCATTATGCTGGTCTGTCGTGTCAATGAAAGCGCCCTCATCATATATCCACTGGTACCGTCGTCGCGTTGTGCTGGAGCGCTTCTGCTTGTTTGTGTGAAAGGTTATGTTCGCCTGATACCCGCGTCCCAAACCAATAGTTGCCGAGCCCGAAATATCGGTTTGCTGCTCCGCCGCGTCAGACTTGCCGGTGTCCGCCAATGTCGCCGATGGTTGTTCTCGAATGATATTGAAGTCGCGATTGTTGTCATTGCGGAGAATGAGATTGTCGATGACGACGTGAAAGTCCGTTGCCGAATACCACGGTCCATCGAGAAGCATAAAAGCCGCCGCCTTGGGATCGAATGCCAGCGAGTCACCCGACCACACCTGAAGAGAATGCGAAAACGAAAGGTCGTCTACGTCATTGACACCGTTGTAACCATTCGACACATAATCGTACTTCTCGTTCAAGTGACTAAGGAGCGTAAACTCATACCGCGAATGAAACGGCGTCTTCTGTATCCAGTTGAGTCCGGCATTAGTAGAGCTTAGCTTGTTCGAGCTTCTATTCGGAATGTAAATGTATCTGTCCGGGCTGAAGAGCTCATATTTCCCCTTACTTCCAATACCCAGCGACAACAAGTATTGCGCAAGGTCGCTGCGGCCGTCGAGATACTCCAGCGCTGCTCGATCCGCCCCGATTATCCGCCCATACCAATAATCAAACGGTATCGTCTCTGCTCTCAATGTCGTGGAAATAATCAGTGTGAAAATGCCAACCCTTAAAATCCCTGCTGCGTTCATAACGCTTCCTTTTGTTTACGCGATCTTGCCACCTCCCAGCACGATGTCGCCATCATAAAATACACAACTCTGCCCGGGAGTCACAGCTCGCTGACGATCATGTAGTCTAACTTCTACATTCCCGTTTGTCAAGACTCTGACGCTCCCCAGCGCCGGTTTGTGCAAATACCTGATCCGAACCAGCGACTCAAATTCATCGCCAACTCCGCTCGGATTCTTCGCCACCCAGTTGACTTCCTTGACCTCAAACGTCTGCACCAGCAGGTCTTCATCGTCGCCAATCACGATCTCGTTTTTCGCCGCATCGATCTGCGTGACAAACTTCTTCTCGGTCGTGTTGATCTGTATCCGCTTCCGCTGCCCGATCGTATAGTGGAAATACCCGTCATGCGTCCCGACCACATTGCCCTCGGTATCCCGAATTTTCCCCGGCTGCGCCAATTCCGGATGCTTCTTCTCAACCAGCCGCGCATAATTGTTGTCCGGCACAAAACAAATCTCGCGCGACTCTTCGCGCTCCGCGTTGATCAATCCATATTCGCGCCCCAATTCCCGCACCTGCGTCTTGCGCAAATCCCCCAGCGGAAACAGCGTCCGCGCCAGCGATTCCTGCTTCAGTCCCCACAGGAAATATGACTGGTCCCGCGTCAAATCGACGCCCTTAAGTATCTGGTACCGTCCGTTGCTTTCGTCAAACTCCACTCGTGCATAATGCCCAGTCGCCAAATAGTCGCACCCCAGTTGCTTGACTTTGTTTTCCAGCAACTCCCATTTGATCTTGTAATTGCACACCACGCACGGATTCGGCGTCCGTCCCTGCACATACTCCGACACAAAATCGTTGATCACCGTGTCGTGAAAATCCTTGTGCATGTTCAGCACATAATGGGGAATACCATACTTGAAACACACGCTCCGCGCGTCTTCGAACATCTCCAGCGAACAACACCGCCGCGACACCTGCTTGTCTTCGCCGCCAACCTCGGCAAAATCCCACAGCTTCATGGTGAGTCCAATGACATTATAGCCCTGCAGCTTAAGCATCACCGCCGCGACGGAACTATCAATCCCGCCCGACATCGCCACCGCCACTAATGTCTTCGACTTATCCAACATCGTCTCTTCCATTTAGCTTTCTATTTTCCCCTCTCCCCTTGGCGACCTAGGTCCCGCTTTGCGGGAGAGCGGGGTAGGGGTGAGGGCGTCCTTCCATTCCACTAAAGCAGCGGTGAGGTCGCTCATCTCCCCGCATACTGCGGCGACATCTTCCGCAACCGCTCAACTATCGCCGGCAATGTCGCTATTGCAAAATCGATCTCCTCGATCGTATTGTCCTTTCCCAGCGAAAACCGTATCGCCGAAGATGCCTCCTGTGCCGATACTCCCATCGCCAGCAGCACATGCGAGGGCTCCGTCGCTCCCGAGGTACACGCCGATCCCGATGACACCGCTATCCCCGCCATATCCAGCGACAAGATTATCGCCTCGCCGTCAGCTCCCGGAAACGTGAAAAACATCGTCCCCTGAATCCCATTCTTCGGATCGCCGTGCAGTCGCGATTCTGGAATCGTTTCAAGAATCCCGCTCGTCAATCTGTCCGCCAACTTCGCCACATGTGCCGAATTACTTTCCAGTTCCGCCATACTCAATTCGAGCGCTCTTGCCATTCCTACAACACCGGGCACATTTTCCGTCCCGGCGCGCTTCCCGCGCTCGTGTGCGCCCCCGTGAATGTGCGGTGAAAACCTCGTCCCGACCTTGGCAAACAAAAATCCCACGCCCTTCGGTCCGTAAAACTTATGCGCCGTCCCCGAACCCATCTCGACTCCCAGTGTATGCAAGTCGACCTTCATTTTTCCAATGGCTTGCACTGCATCGGTGTGAAAATACACATTCTTCTCATGCGCAATCTGCGCCAGCGCCCCGATGTTCTGTAATGTTCCTGTCTCATTGTTCACATAAATAACAGACACAAGAATTGTGTCCGGCCGAATCGCTGCTCGCAATTGCTCGGTATCGACATGACCCAGCCCATCAACATCCAGGTACGTCACCTCATAATCATGCTTCTCAAGAAACTTGCACGGCTCCAGCACTGCCTGATGTTCGGTCTTTGTCGTGATTATATGCCGCCCTTTGTGTGCCAATGCGTCCGCCACTCCCTTGATCGCAATATTGTCCGACTCGGTCGCCCCCGAAGTAAAATACAGCTCGTCCGGCCGGCATCCTAAAAGCGCTGCCAGTTTCTCTCGCGACTGCTCCAGTCCCGCGCGCGCAAATTGCCCGATCGAATGAACAGACGAAGCATTACCGTAGGTGCTACTCAAGTACGGCATCATGGCTTCAAGGACTCGGGGGTCAAGAGGCGTGGTGCTGTTATGATCGAAGTAGATTCGCTTCACTATCGTGTGCCTGCACTTGTTCGATCAACCCGGTTTCGATGTTCTTCAAATCTTGCAGGGAAGTCTTGTAAAGCTTACTGTTGACGTCGTTTTCCAAATCCGACCAGAATCGGCGCGAAGCGCAGATATCCTTCTTCTCGCATTCTTCTTCATGCTCCGGATGATGGCACTGGCTGAACTTCACCGGCCCATCCAGTATCGCGATTACCTCGCCCACCGAAATCTTCTCCGGTGCCCGCGCCAAAATATATCCGCCCTGTGCGCCGCGCTTGGCGCTGACAACGCCGGCCCGCTTCAGCTTATTGAATATCTGCTCCAAGTAGGGCAGGGAAATGTCTTCCAATTTGGAGATATGGGCAGTCGAAAGCGGACCATCGGCTTTCACAATCGCCAACAGCGCCCTGACTCCATATCTTCCTCGTGTCGAAATCGCCAATTCTATACTCCTATCGGTGCCGGGACACAATAACAATCCTTATCAAGTCTGTCAAGATTGCTCTCGCTCTGTCATTAAATACGGCTCGGAATGGCCCAATTATGGCTTTGCCCCAAATACAAACGGCGACCTGGGGGGACAGACCGCCGCTTTACCGAATCGGGCATTCGGTTATCGTGTGGGAGAGTGGAGTTTAGGGATGTTCTCTTATGTGTAAAGGGCCGGGGGCTTGCTCGTAGTCCGAAGACTATCCGCCGACCCGCCCACACGGCGCACCCGTACCCCACCGAGCCGGTGGGTGAATTATTCCGAGCGGCAAACCTCCGGTCATCCTCAGGCTCGCAGTGATTTCGTTTGGCGGGATTGTTACCCCTCCGACACGCCACTAAAATATCTCGAAATTATTGTTGACTCTTCAATCTCCATTTACTGGATTGATTGTACAATCATTTAAACGCTTGGACAAAGAGGTCTTTTAATCAAGGAGGGTTTTGTGTATTCACGACTTTTGCGCACGTTTGGGGTTGCATTAGTTGCGATGTTGGTCTTTGCATCGAGGCTTGAAGCAGTTGAACCGGTATTTCTTGGCTACGGATCAGACCCTCAATGGTCGCCGTCCGGCAAATTGATCGGTGCGTGGCGAGGCGACACGCTCGTCGTATTTGACGTCCAAGCCCGCAAGGAACTGAAGTCTATTCCCGTGAGACGTCCGAAGTTCTGTTATTGGATATCAGAAGACTCGCTTGCACTCTCCTACCAAGATGAAACGGCGGCGTCAAAAGCCATTGACCGCTGGCCGATCATAACGCGCTCAATTATTACGGCCCAAGGTGGTGTTGACACAATTTTGTGCGACACAGTCTACGACTCTCGCAACAGTTTAACACATTGGAGACAATTGCCTACCAACAAGGTCGGTGTTTTCAGAAATGAAAACGGAAGGCGTACAAAGTTCTATTCGCTTCAGCAAGGGACGCTCGCTGAGACTCTTGTTGATACTCTTGACATGACCAACTGCTGGGAATCTGCTCCAGCAGGCGCAACACAGTACTTCCCCTCGCCAAGCTGCTCCCTGGCGGTCTCATACTCAGAAGAAGATAATGTCGAAGTCCTTGGACGAGACGGTTCCCTCATAAGATTGGTTGTCGCGCGGGGAACGCCATTGCCAGAAGGGAAAATAGCAATTACAGGACGCCCCAGATGGTCTTACGACGAAAAGTATATTTGTTTCCGCACGGTTATCGAAGATGAACATTCACAAGAAGCTTCTGAACTGTTCATTTTTGAAATCGAATCGGGTAACAAGATCCCTCTCGTATCGTTTAAGGGGCCCTTCGTGCCAGATTACGAGTGGTCTTTTGACAGGAACTGGTTGATAGTCTCTGACCCGTTAGAAGGGAGGTTATTATTATGGCAATTTTAGAGATACCGAGACACCTTCGCATGCTCGCAGTGCTTGGAATTGTTCTCACGACGAGCGCGGCTGCAGATAATACCGTTTTGCTTGATCCCGGACACGGTGGGAGCGCCTATGGAGCTAGAGGTGCCAATAAGAAATTGTACGAGAAATCCGTTAATCTCACTGTCGCTCGAGCGCTTCGCGATTCTTTAACTTCTGCCTCTGGAGGCTGGTACCAAATGGGAATGACAAGGAATTCTGACATAACGGTCGAGAATTCGGATCGTGCAGACTCAGCCAACATTGGCAACGGTGGTAACGGATATGCTTACTTCATCTCCGTCCATCATAATTCAATCGATACCATGCACAATTCGACACAAGGAACAGAGGCATGGCATTGCATGTCTGATACGATTCTTGGAGGGAGTTGGAGGGATGTAGATTCTCTCATGGCGTACAAGATTTACCTCAGGCTAGTCGAAAACTGGGATGCTCCAAATGATCCATATGTCGCACGCGGATTGGGAAAGAATTGTGGATATACTGTTCTGATTAAGAACAGGCGAATATCGCTCATATCGGAGGCATCTTTTCTCAGTGATTCTCTTGAAGAGAACTTATTCGTAGATCCGAGCAATTTCCATGCAAAGGACGAAGCAGGAGCAATCTGCCGCGGATTCATGAGCTATTGTGACAACGCTGGGATTGCCCAGATCAGTAATCGATATGTAAACGGAAACGGAGGAACACTTGAGATCGACTATTTGGAATTATCCTCTCCGGTAGACCGAACGTGGGCGATGTTCGAGCAACACAATCTCTACGTCGAAGACTACTTTTATCTTGGAGGGTATTGGTACTATTTCCACCACTGGTCGCATTTACTTTCCGACGGCACATATCTCGGTCCTGACCACTTCGACAACGACTGGAACATTACTGTACCGGCAGAGTCAAACTTTCACATCTACCGCGCTTATTTTTCCGGTGGTCCCTATTGGGCTGAGATCGAACTCCTGCCAGCTCCCGCTCAGTATGCTGTAGGCGATACAGTAATGTTCCTGTGGTCGGGGAGCATGGGAGTAGACTCATCGACGGTCGTCAGTCTATATCTCGATCGCCACAATGGAAGCACGGGGTACCCAGAGCTCCTCGTGGATGAGCAGCTTTTGAAAGAACAATCCGCGCTCAATTGGGTGGTGACTGGTCCTGAATGCGATAGCTGTATTCTAAAGGTTGAGGCCCACGACATGGTTGACAATGAGGCGGTTGGCTACACTCAGGATCTTGAGACGTTCTCCGTTTGCGCCTGGAAAGTTGGTGATGCTGATGGCGATGGGATCTGGGCCAACAGTGATGCAGTTTATTTGATCGCATATCTGTTTGGCTCTTGTGATGGTTGTCCGAACGGTCCGCCGCCTATTCCTCATCCCATTGGCTCGGGAGATGCGGATGGTACTGGAATCGTAACGATCGGTGATGCGGTCTATTTGATCAACTACATCTTTTCTGGCGGCCCTGCGCCGGGAGAATGGGTGACTTGCGCCGACTATTAATGACGCACTAAATGGTCACTTGACGGTCTAAACATCAGAGGCATCCTGCAATTGCGGGATGCCCTTTTTCCAATACCTAATTTCTTGCGTAATTACGTGTATCCGGTGCTCCGCCGGAGGAAACTCTTGAAAAAATCGAATTCACCATCAATACAAGTTGATAGCTGGATGCGGGCATCCCGTTAAGTTGTTCCCACCCATGTTGCTGCCAAGGACGTCCAGGATGACGGGTACAAGCGAACCACTTTCAAAATACAAGCGGCGATCTGGGGGGACAGACCGCCGCTTTACCGAATCGGGTATTCGGTTATCGTGTGGGAGAGTGGAGTTTAGGGATGTTCTTTAATGTGTAAAGGGCCGGGGGCTTGCTCGTAGTCCGAAAACTATCCGCCGACCCGCCCACGCGGCGCACCCGTACCCGACCGAACCGGTGGGTGAATTATTCCGAGCGGCAAACCTCAGAGTTTCCTTTGACTCAAAGCAATTGCGTTTGGCGGGATTGTTACGCCTCCGACACGCCACTAAAATATCTCGAAATTATTGTTGACTCTTCAATCTCCGTTTACTGCCTTAATTGTACAATCATTTAGACGCTTGGACAAAGAGGTCTCTTAATCAAGGAGGGTATTGTGTATTCACGACTCTTACGCACGTTTGGGGTTGCATTAGTTGCGATGTTGGTCTTTGCATCGAGGCTTGAAGCAGTTGAACCGGTATTTCTTGGCTACGGATCAGACCCTCAATGGTCGCCGTCCGGCAAATTGATCGGTGCGTGGCGAGGCGACACGCTCGTCGTATTTGACGTCCAAGCCCGCAAGGAACTGAAGTCTATTCCCGTGAGACGTCCGAAGTTCTGTTATTGGATCAGTGAAGACACGTTGGCCCTGTCGTACCAAGGCAGTACAGATGCGGCGACGCCGAGTGATCGATGGCCAATTGTGATCCGGTCGATTGTCACACTTGACGGTCATTACACGGAGATCTTACGTGATACGATTGTAGACTCGCGAAACAGCTTGTCACATTGGCGGCAGTTGCCTAATGGCAAAGTCGGAGTCTACAGGTTGACAAACGACGCTCGAACAGCCTTTTACGTTCTGCGCGGCGCCCAACTGGTACAGGAGGAGCCGGATACTATTGCTCAGTTGCGCTGTTGGGAACAAACACCTCAGTCAGTATTCGCTATTTACCCTTCGCCTTCCTGTTCGCTTGCACTTGTTTTTACTAACGACGATGAGGCATTGCTGCTAGACGTTTCAAGCAAGAACACGCGAAAAATTGGAAACAGATCAGAGAAGTTGGAAGGAGGCCGATTCGGTGTTCTCGATCGAGCACGATGGTCCCAAACGGAACAGTTCGTCTCCATGACCAATTTCATTGAAGACGGACATTATCTGTACTCCTCTGAGATCGTCGTTCTTGACATCAACACGCTTAGATCACATAAGGTTTCGGAGTTGGTTGGAGATGGGACCATCGGGGCTGAGTGGTCTCCATTGGGAAACGTACTGGTTATTGAAAAAGAAGGGAGCCTATCGCTATGGAAGGCAGAAGATCAATAACTGCTATCATTGGGTTCTTAATTACAATCTTCGCAGTCAACGTGACGGCTCTATGTTTTAATACGATCTGCATCGATCCTGGTCACGGAGGCGATGATCCCGGAACGGAGGGACCACAGGACAAGATCGACGAGAAAGAGGTGAACTTGATCGTCGCCCAAGCTTTAAGGGACACGATAAACACTGTTGAAGGGGGTTTCTTCATCGTCGGCATGACGAGGAGCTCGGACGTCAAGCCTACATTGAGAGCGCGAGCAGATACCGCGAACATCGGCCGAGGTGGACTCGGCTATGATTATTTTGTCTCGATTCATCACAATTCCGCTAACACGAATCCCTGCTATGTGCAAGGCACCGAAGCCTGGCATAGCACGAATGACTCCGTTCCGCACGGTACCCTGGTTCCGGACAGCCTGGACCTGTCGAGGAAGATCGATTCAGTAATGGCTTACAAGATTTACCTCCGCCTCGTCGCGAATTGGGATCTACCGGGAGGAGACCCGTATGTTGCGAGAGGCCTGCAGAACAGTGATTCGCTGACCGTGCTTGTATTCAATAAGAGAATCTCCGTACTCACGGAGGCGTCATTCATTTGCAATGAGGACGAGGAGGACCTGTTCGCTGAAACGTCGCATAACCACCAGAAGAGCGAGGCGGGAGCTATCTATCGCGGTTTCAAGAGCTACTGCGATAACGCCGGCATAGCTCAGATTAGCAATCAATACGTCAATGGAAATGGAGGGTCGCTTGAGATTGACTACATTCCGCTTACATCGCCGGTAGACCGAACGTGGGCGATGTTCGAACAACACAATCTCTACGTCGAAGACTACTTTTATCTCGAGGGGTACTGGTACTACTTCCACCACTGGTCGCATTTACTTTCCGACGGCACCTATCTCGGTCCTGACTACTTCGGCAACGACTGGAACATTACTGTACCGGCAGAGTCAAACTTCCACATCTACCGCGCTCATTTTTCCGGTGGTCCCTATTGGGCTGAGATCGAACTCCTGCCAGCTCCCGCTCAGTATGCTGTAGGCGATACAGTAATGTTCCTGTGGTCGGGGAGCATGGGAGTAGACTCATCGACGGTCGTCAGTCTATATCTTGATCGCCACAATGGAAGCACGGGATACCCAGAGCTCAGGTTGAGCAGCTTTTGAAAGAACAATCCGCGCTCAATTGGGTGGTGACTGGTCCTGAATGCGACAGTTGTATTCTAAAGGTTGAGGCCCACGACATGGTTGACAATGAGGCGGTTGGCTACACTCAGGATCTTGAGACGTTCTCCGTTTGCGCCTGGAAAGTTGGTGATGCTGATGGCGATGGCATCTGGGCCAACAGTGATGCAGTTTATTTGATCGCATATCTGTTTGGCTCTTGTGATGGTTGTCCGAACGGTCCGCCGCCTATTCCTCATCCCATTGGCTCGGGAGATGCGGATGGTACTGGAATCGTAACGATCAGTGATGCGGTCTATTTGATCAACTACATCTTTTCTGGCGGCCCTGCGCCGGGAGAATGGGTGACTTGCGCCGACTATTAATGACGCACTAAATGGTCACTTGACGGTCTAAACATCAGAGGCATCCTGCACAATTGCGGGATGCCCTTTTTCCAATACCTAATTTCTTGCGTAATTACGTTTATCCGGTGCTCCGCCGGAGGAAACTCTTGAAAAAATCGAATTCACCATCAATACAAGTTGATAGCTGGATGCGGGCATCCCGCTAAGTTGTTCCCGCCCATGTTGCTGCCAAGGATGTCCAGGATGACGGGTACAAGCGAACCACTTTCAAAATACAAGCGGCGGCCTGGGGGGACAGACCGCCGCTTTACCGAATCGGGTATTCGGTTATCGTGTGGGAGAGTGGAGTTTAGGGATGTTCTTTAATGCGTAAAGGGCCGGGGGCTTGCTCGTAGTACGAAGACTATCCGCCGACCCTTTCCACAAGGCTCATTTCTTGTCCAGAAGCGTTTGCTTTTCTATCAAGTTCAGCAGATTCTGCGCGCGGCACCTGACTACGCGATCCGCCGGAATCGTCAACTTCCTGCTCAGATAAAACTCCTGCGCTTTCGAAACCGCTTCTTCCGCCAGTTGCTGAGCTAACTCAAACTCGCTATCAAGGAACTTCTTGTACGCCAATCGATAAAGTGTGTCATGTTGTTCGAGCGGATTCATCATCGTTTCCATAAACTTCATTTCCTACAAACCAATTGTCGTAGTCCCTTACTTGCAGTTCAGAAATTGTTCAATGAAATCTTTGCGACCCGCCGATCCCTTTTCCACGAAATGAGGTAAGTCCGATTCCTTGCCCAAGCCAACCCTTTCTTCCCGGAATGACTAAAGTTTAAAGTAACCTCCGCTCCCGCTTCTCGTTATATTAAAGCAGGGAGAACCTTTTCATGTTAATCTGCCGTATGTCTCATTTCGTCGCAGCCGTGCTTTTGTTGTTCGGCCTTGTCAATCCCTTGGCTGCGTTCTATTTCCAAAAGAGCGATGAAATCTACCTCAGCGGCGAATTCGATGAAGACGTTCTCCTCGCCGGCGGAACCGTCAATTTCGACGGCGCCATCCTCGGCGACTTGAACGCCGCTTCTCGCATCGTCACCTTCGACGGCATGGTCGACGGCAACCTCAATGCCGCTGCGCAGAAAATCACTGTCAATGGCGAAATCTGCCGCTCCCTGCGCGCCTTCGCACAAACTGTCAGCATCAACTCGCGCATTGACGGCGATGTCGTCGCCTTTGCCAGCGACATTACCTTCAGCGAAGACGCCAGCGTCGGTCGCGATATTGCGCTCTTCGGTACCGAAGCTTTTGTCAGCGGCGCTGTCGGCGCCGACGCATACGTCAATGGCAACATCGTCACGATCTCCGGCCGCATAGAGGGCGACCTCAAGGTCAGCGCTGCCAAAATCTCGATTGCCCCCGGTGCCTATGTCGGCGGCGACTTTTCTTATGAATCGAAAGAGAAAGCCAAAATCTCCCCTGATGCTCAAATCCTCGGTGAAACCCGCTGGAAAAAACGCACCGGTGGTGAAAGCGGCATGGGCTATATGGTGCCTCCGCCCAGTGGTCCCATTTGGTCGCTCCTGTTCCTGCTTGCATCCGTCGTCATCGGAATTACCGTGATCGCCGTAAACCGCAACTTCGTGAACTCGGTCGCCGGCGAAATCCGTCACAACGGCGCTGTCGCGGGTTTACTGGGTCTGGCTATCGTTATTGTTCTTCCTGTCGCCATTTTGCTGTCGGGAATAACGATCGCCGGTCTGCCGATTGCGTTTGCCGGACTTTCGCTCTATGCGATTTTCTTCTTGCTCGGAAAAATCTTCGTGGCGATAACCATCGGCATGATCTTGATGGGATTGATTCGCAAAGGGAAAAACGTTTCACTCGGCTGGTCGCTCATTATCGGCTTAGTGCTTGTCGCTTTGATGTTCAAGATCCCCGTCGTCGGCTGGATAATCTATCTGGTTGCATGGATCGTCGGTACCGGCGCCATGGTGATCAGCGCTTGCCGCCGCAAACCCGCCACCACCGTCGCTGTCGCCGAAACCACCACCACCCAATAATCCCGATATATTAAACCGCTGCGTTGTGTCGCTCTCGAAGTAGGGTGGGTCTCCTTGCTGGAATCATCTCTGCCTTCAGAAGCATCTTTCCCTGAGACCCGCCAGTCCACCACGTCACCAATTCCACTCGCCCATAGACAGAATCAAAGAGTAGCTCGATACCGCCAATCGCAATCAGCCATCTCAATATTTCCCTCTGCGTAGTCCCGACAACTTCTGCTTCGTTACGTCGGGTTTTGACTCGGTCGCGACGTAAACTTGGGAACAGGAAGTCATTGAAGCTCGGCCGAGTTGTGACCCGACGCCCAGCCCTAATGTGTTGACGACTGCGACCACCAAGCGCATCGTGCGGGTGCAACTTCAGTAGAACAGATAAGTACCTCGAATCCACTAATTGATGTCGGCCTCCTCTATATTTCCCGCCGCGAGAGAGAGACGGAGCACGTTTGAGAGCACACAATTATTCCACTCTCGAGAGCGGTGACTTGAGCGCGCGAGGAACGAGTGCGATCAAGTCGGGGTAGGGATGAGGGCCTACTTCACCTTAAACTCGATCTCAATTCTTCGATTAATCTCCCGCCCGTTCCGCGTCCGGTTTGAAGCCATAAAATTAATCTCGCCCCGCCCGATCGACAGCACCCGCCCTTTATCAATCCCAGCCGCAATCAGATATGTCCTCACTGCGTCCGCCCGCTTTTGCGACAATTGTAGATTCGCGTCATTCGGTCCAACGTCGTCCGTATATCCGTACACTGTTGCCGAAACATCGCCAAACGCCTTCATCAACCGCGCCAGCGAATCAAGCGGCGCCGTCTGCTCTCCCTTGACCTTTGTCCCGCCCGAATTGAATAGATCATGAAAGACCTGCTTCGGAAATATCGCCTTTAAGTCCGGGCAGCCGCGATCATCCACCGGCAAATTCGCAGGCGTGTCCGGACACAAATCCCGTGAATTCTCGACCCCGTCCTTGTCAAAATCCATCACGCATCCATTGGAATCGACAACCGCTTGCTCCAGCGAATTCGGGCACAAATCGCGATAATCCGGAATCCCGTCATAGTCCGAGTCAGGCGTGCATCCGCTGCCGTCGACATATGGAACTTCCACCGTCGTTGTATTCGGGCAACGATCGATCCCGTCAGCGATACCATCCTTATCACTGTCAACCGGACATCCATCGCGGTCGACGACTGCGCCGCTCGGCGTGCCAATACACCTGTCGACCTTATCCGAAATCCCGTCGCCGTCGCCGTCGCTGTCGCGCTCCGGCTCCTCGACCGGCATCGGCGCGGCGACAATCGAGTCCCGCACAGTCTCCCTCTTTGCCTGGTCGACAAAAATCGTGTCGCCTTCTTCATCCACCTCCGCCTCGTAGACCTTCCTCGTCATTCGCTCGTACTCGCTGTCATCGCCTCGATCCGACAAGCTCTTTCTCTTCCCGCCGAAATGAATCGATACTCCCGCCCCAAATTGCAGAATCGCCCGCGAGCGTGAATTCTTCACCCACTGCGCAAAATCAGCCCCGACTCCCGTCAGGTAGGTAAACTCTGCGCTAATCGTGAATGCGAACCGGTCCGCGATCAACTGCTCGATCCCGAACCCGCCCGTGATCCCGAGCTCAGTCGCCTGGAAATCTTTTGGATTGTCGGCCCCATCTGCAACCGCAATCCGTTCGCCGCCGGGATGCGTCTCAACCTTCCATATCATCAGCTCCACGCGCGTAACGAAAAACGGCGTCGTCCCTTTGCGCTGATTCAAATAGAACTTTGGTCCCGCCGAAATACTCGTCAGCGTCCAGCGCCGGTTCGCACGGTCGTTGTTGAATTTGAAAATCGATGTGCTCACCGAATCGTTATAAACCTTGCCGGTTCGCGCCGAAAACATCAATCCCGTCTGTTGCGAAATCATATACTGAAAATCGGCGCCGTAATAGGGACTAAACAGCCACACTTGCGCCGAATCGTTCAACGCCGGTTGAATGCCATACAAATCAAGCTGTAGCGAGAAGACGCGGTTCTTGACGCTCGCTTCCGCGTCCGCATTCAGACAGATAATTGTGGAAATTGTTATCAGAATCAGGGTCAGCCGGTAATTGCGCATCACATTTAGGATATGAAAGTTATTTGTAGATCATCAATACAATTTTTGAATCTCGACTCCCTTGTAGTAGTGCGTCAGTATCGACTTGTAATCGATTCCTGCGCGAGCCCGCCCGATCGCCCCGCATTGGCACATTCCGACTCCATGCCCGTATCCGCGACCGTGCAACAACGCTGTCGCAACGCTGCCATTCGCGTTCCGCTTTAGCTCGACCGCAAAATCCGAAGATCGCAATATCCCCGGCAATCCCGGTCGCGCAAATGCCCACCTGATTATATCCTTTCCCAAAGCCGTCGATCCGGCCTCGGTGACCAGCTTCAGCGCCGCTATCCGTCCTCCCGGCGAGCGCGACTCAATCGCAATGTCGTTGAGCGTCTTCCCCAGCCGCGACGAGGTCCTCCCCGTCGACTTGAGATAACTCCTCACGTTCGCCAGCAGCGTCACCGCCGGAAATTCCTCGTCCCAGGTATAGTACTTCGACCAATTGCAGAACGTGTCATCCTCGACGCTCACCAGATACGATCTCGGCTCTTTCTCCCAGACATCTTCGATATTGTCCGTATGCCCGCCGCAAGTCGAGTGGTAATACGCATCGATCAAGCGGCCCGCCGATTTCATCACTTCGCCGCGCGTTTGCTTCAGCGCCAAGTCGGTCAACCGCTGCTCGCCTTCGACACCCGTGTACACTTGATCGAGTATTTCGTTGACGAGATCGTACTCTTTCCCCGGGTACTTATTCCGCGTCACCAGCGCATAGGTCCGCGCCGCCACCGCTTGCGCTTTTACCGCTTCAACTTCCTCTTCTTTGCGTCTGCCGATTTCCGGCGCCAGCACACCGCGCAGGTAATCTTCCACGTGAAGCACATTCACCACGTACATCGTGTCGTGCCCGTCCGGATAGAATTCGAATATCCCGCGAAACTTGCGCTTGTCCAGCCACAACCAGCTCTTGAGTTCGGCGACAACCGTCACGCGTTTCAACTTCGATTCAAGCAAATTGCCTTTGAGATCGAAAAGTGATAGGTATTGCCCCGCCGGCTTGACCACTACATGCACTGCCGAATAATAAGCCGATTTTTCGCTGTTAACATCCCATGTCCGCACCACGCAATCGCCCTTTGCGCCGACTTGCACCTGGTCGTTTGTGTGAACCACGCGCACGCGAATGATCGGCTGCTTGAGTTTGTCGTAACCTTCCTGCCGCAGCGCATAATTCATGCGCGCGCATCCCGAGATCATCAGCAGCGCCAGCGCCTGTAAGACAAGAAACTTCAACTTCATGGCAATGATATCTTTCCTAAAACAGCCGCTCGGCTTGCGCCGGTCACTTGCGGCATATTCCCGGGCTCTCCGTCCAACGTCAGGTTCGCCAAATAGGCAAACGCCTCCGCCTCGACGAAATCCACATCCATTCCAAATGCTCCCGTCGTCTCGACCTTCGACCCGGAGAAATAATACTTCAATCTCTCAACCAAAAATCCATTGTGCGCGCCGCCGCCGCAGACAATGACCGACTCCGGCTTCGCCGCTCCACTCATCTTTTCGTAAGCCTGCTTAATCGCTGCCACCGTCAGCTCTCCCAGCGTTGCTAATGCCGACTCCGTGCTCAACTTGTCCAGCTCGCCCGCAATTGCCTCATCGTTCAATAATCGCAGAATTTCGCCGCGATCGTGCGAAACGGGCAACTGCCGCTGCTGGATTTCCGCCTTCAACATTCTCTGCACCAGCGACCGATCAATCTTGCCTTTTTGTGCAAGCTCGCCGTCTCGATCAAAGCGCAGTTTCGCTCGTTCGCCAATCACCGTATCAATCAGGCAATTCCCCGGTCCCGTGTCGGTTGCCAGACATTCGTCTCTGCCCTTCAGAATCGTGATATTGGCAATCCCTCCGATATTCACTACGACATTCGTCGCATCGTTGCGCGCGAAAATTGCGCGATGATAAATCGGCGCCAGCGGCGCGCCTGATCCGCCCGCTGCTATATCACCGTTGCGAAAGTCCGACACTGTCACGACCCCAAATCGCTTCGCGATAACTTCCGCCTCGCCAATCTGAAGCGTCCCTCTCACCGTTCGATCGAGATAGGGGAGAGGCTGCGCCAAATGTGCTGCAGTCTGCCCATGCAATCCGACGAGTTCAAATTCCGACTTGCTGATCTTTCGCTTATCACAAAACTTCTCAATCGCGTCCGCATAAAACTGCCCGAGAAATTGCGACAGCGCGATTAGCTCACCCAATGCAACGCTTCCACTCCGCGCAATCCCCAGCACTTTCTCCCGCAAGATGGCCGGATACTCAATCGTCTCGCTCGCCAAATTTCGCAACGACCCTGCCTTGGTTACGACATCGCAATAGGCTATATCCAGTCCATCCGCCGATGTCCCCGACATCAGCCCCAGCGTCCGGCGCTGCGATTTCTGCATCGCCGCTTCGAGAATTGTGTGCGTCATGCCGGGAAGTATTCTGGGTTATTATGTCGAAAAGCAATCAATCGTTGATAGCTTGCCTCAATTCGCGCCCGCAAAGCCCCGTCCTTTTCCGCGTGCGCAACCAAGCCATCAAGGACCGCTGCGTACGTATCGTGCAGATTAGCATATATCAGCAATTCGTTCCCGGCCAGCAGCGCGCGTCTGCCTGCCTCGACTTGGTCGATTCCCTCAAGCGCCCCCAGCATCTGCAAGTCATCGCTGATCACCAACCCCGCAAACTGCAAATGCGCCCTCAGCTCGCCTTCAATCGCCTTGCTGCTGAATGTTACGACGTTCTCCTGATCCAACGCCTTCGCCCGCAAGTGCGTCGGCATTACCATGTCCGCGCCCGCTCTTATCGCGGCCTCAAATGGCACATAGTCCAACTGCCGAAATTGTTCAAGAGTCTGAGCCGACTCCGCCACCTGAAAATGCGGATCACCCGTCGAGGATCCCAGTCCCGGAAAGTGCTTTGCGCAACTCATAACACCGCAACTTTTCTGCATCGCAATTTGCGCTGCAACAGCCGCGGCGACAATCGTCGGATCACTGGCGTAGGCTCTCGTATTCAATACATGCTTGGAATCATTCGGATCAAGATCACACACCGGCGCCAAGTTCAAATTAACACCATGCTCCCGCAGTGCTGTTGCCGTAACTTTGGTCGCCTGCAGCAGCCCCTCGATATCTTCGCTCTTTCCGTAAAATCCCGGCGACGGAAAGACAGGGAAGTCCCCGCTAAATCGCGCCACCCGTCCGCCTTCCTGGTCCACGGCAATAAAACACCGACCGGCGGAGGCGATTCTCGCTTCCTCAGTTAGTCTCTTCAACTTTTCGGAATTTTCGTAATTGCGGGCAAAGAGGATCAGCCCGCCCAACATCTGCCGTTCCAACAATTCGCGCCAGTGTTGCGGCAACACAACACCGTCAAACCCGCAGACAAGTAGCTCCCCCAATTGACTGCGCAACTCGGCCATTATACCGTGACTACGGCGTTCTTGCCGCTGCCCTTGGCGAGGTACATCGCCCGATCGACAAGCTGCACCAACTCGTCCTCGCTGTGTCCATTATCCGGATAGGTCGTAATTCCCACCGAGACTGTTGCCGTAAGCGTGGGATGTTTCACGCCGTCGCCAAACTTCGAACGCTCCACTTCACTGCGAATTCTCTCCGCAATGATTTGCGCGTCGTCGTGATCCGTCTGCGGCAAAATAATGATAAACTCCTCGCCGCCGTACCGCGCCAAGGTGTCCGTATCGCGAATAGTCAACGCAATCACGCGCACTACTCCCTTGAGCAGTTCGTTGCCCGCTTCATGCCCATACGTATCGTTGACCCGCTTGAACCAATCGAGATCAACCATGATCAACGACAACGCCTGACGGTATCGCGTTGCGCGTTTGATTTCGTCTTGTAGCTTCTCGCTGAAATATCGGTAGTTGAATACCCCCGTCAATTCGTCGATCACGACCATCTTCTCCAGCTCATTGTGCAGCCGGCTGTTTTCGTATGCCATCGCTGCCGATGCCGCCAATATCGACGCTACCTTTTGATCCGTCTCGCTAAATCGACTGACGCGTGTGGATTCCGCCTGCAAGATACCAATCACCTTTCCGTGTGAAACCATCGGCACAATCATTGCGCTCTTGGCATCCTTGAGGGAGGGAATATATTTCTCATTCTGATCCAAATCAATCAGTCTTTTCGTCTCTCCCGAAAGAACCACCTCGCCGGCAACACCGTCAAGCGCGATTACTTCCCGCAAGTTCGTTGTCTGCCTGACTCCTTCTTCCAGCCGTCCCCGTTCATACAGGTAACTATGGTCCGGCGAGCACAGTTGAATCGAACACATTTCGAATCCCAGAATCGACTCGACAATATTGAACACATCCTGCGTGATTCCCTGGTCATCGTGAATTTCGCCCAGCGCCCGCGATGTCTCGTAAATCTTCTCCACCCGCGCCTGTGAACGCTCAAGCTCCGTCGTGCTCTCGTTCAAAGTGTCCAGCAACTTCAGCAGTTTCGCTTCCGATTGTTTCATGTGCCGCGACACAAATCCCACGGCGTAAGCAAAAAACCAGGCGAATCCCACTCTCAGCCCCAGTTCGACCGGCGAAACCTGGCTCAGCAGCTCGGGGTTGCTGATTATGTAAAGCATCGTCACCGCAAATGAAATCCCGATGCAGAAATTCAAATTGAAGTAGTACGCCGAGAACATAATGTTCAGGTAGTAGAGCAGGTAGAAGCTCGAATCCGCGCCGCCCGTGAACTTGATCAGGTAGGTGACGAATATGACATCGAAGATCAGCGAATAGGTGAATACCTCGGAAATGATCCTCGGCTTGTATTTCCAGATCAATGAGAAAATGGACAGATGTAGTGCAAAAATTATCAGCGCAAACGAGATCTCCCGCTGTACCTCATTTACGTCCGGAGTCGATAACATCCATCCGATTACCGCCGCTGCAGTAATCGCGCGCGAACCGATGTAAATGTTCTCGAGCCTCGGAAAAAGAGTCCTTATACTCTGATTCAATGCGCTCTCAACCGATATAGTTTTCCATTATTCTATTATCGGTTGCGCGAGCCTAATCCCTTATTTTCTTCTCGCCGTGAAGCTTGGCCGCTGTTCCGTACCGGCACGGTACATTCCAATTACATAGTGCGTACGCGGCTATGCCGCTTTACCGGCCCGATCGTCGCCGCGCAGCGCCTGCTCAATCTCAAAGCGTAACCGCAACATTCCTTGATTGTGAAAGGTACTCTGCCGCCGGAGATGAGTTACATCCGTGCTCATTACGACAATGAGCGGCTTCTCCGGATTTTCAGATTGAAACATCCGGATATATAAAGGGCGATGAACCATCGCCCTGTTCCAAATAATCTGTCTTGATAGAATGCTTACTATTCGGAAATCCCCAGCACCTTCAGCACGAATGCATATTCAAACGCAATCTCGCGATACTGTTGATATCGTCCCGAAGCCCCGCCATGACCGGCGTCCATGTCGATCTTGAAAATAAGCAGATTCTTGTCCGTCTTGTTCGCGCGCAACTTGGCGCACCACTTTGCCGGCTCCCAAAATCCCACCCGCGGATCATTCAAGCTTGTCGTAATCAAAATGTTCGGATAGTCCTTTGCCGTCACGTTGTCGTAGGGCGAATACGACTTCATGTACGAGTAGAATTGCGCCTGCGACGGATCGCCCCATTCCTCCCATTCCGTAACCGTCAGCGGAATCGTCGGGTCAAGCATCGTATTGATCACATCCACAAACGGCACATCGCCAATCACCGCACGCCATAAATCCGGTCGCATGTTCGTCACCGCTCCGATCAAGAGCCCGCCCGCGGATCCACCGTTGGCAATCACCCGAACACGAGTTGACATCTGGCGTTGAGTCATCGACTCCCAGACCCGGGGCGAACTTTTCCTTTGAGGCCAAGCGATTGGCCCGTGGCTGCACTGTAGGAAAATACCTTGGGGCGGAAGGACTTGGCTGCTTCGTTCGTGGAGACTATGCACGAGGTGACGAGGATGCCGGCATGATCGGCTACGTTCAGGACGACGATGCCTCGTATTGGGCTGACGAGATCGCAAAGACGCTGCGTGCCAATCCGGATCTACACGAGGTCGAGATTCTCAACTGCTGGAAACCGCACGTATTCCCTGAAGGTCCGCGGCATGGCTTTGTCTCTGTTCATGCACGTCGGGTGGTTGGACGCCCCGTTACCATCTACCATTCATTCCTGTTGTTCACTGCAGGCGAGCGTCGTAGGGCTTAGTTGAGCTGCCGCGAGCGGCACACAAGCTAGTGAAGGGCTCAGCCGTGCCAGCACCCGAGCCTTTAGTATGGCAGAGTAGTGGCAGGATACCACGATGAGGTCATTCCGAAAAGAACTATGGTTCTCGACCTCACATCGCCGCGACTACCTCAACATCACCGCCCAGGTCGAGGCCGCCCTGCGCGAGAGCGGCGTCCGCGAGGGGCTGTGCCTGGTCAACGCCATGCACATCACCGCGAGCGTCTACATCAACGACGCCGAGCCGGGGCTCATCGCCGACTACGATGCCTGGCTCGAGGGCCTGGCTCCTCACGAACCCATCTCGCGCTACCGCCACAACGAGACCGGCGAAGACAACGGCGATGCCCACCTCAAGCGCCAGGTCATGGGCCGCGAGGTGGTGGTCGCGATCACCGGCGGCAAGCTCGACTTCGGCCCCTGGGAGCAGATTCACTACGCCGAGTTCGACGGCAACCGCCGGAAGCGCGTGCTGGTCAAGATCATCGGCGAATAAGGAACCGTTCCCAGGTGCCCAGGCCAACCGCGTCACCACCGGCCGCCGCCCCGCGTTTCGGGGCCCACATGTCCATCGCCGGGGGGCTGCACGCCGCGTTCGAGCGGGCCACCGCCGCGGGCTGCGAGTGCATGCAGATCTTCGTCAAGAACCAGCGGCAATGGAAAGCCCCGCCGCTGAGCGACGAGGCGATCGCTGAATGGCAGCGGGCGCGGGCCGCCGCGAAGATCGAGCCGATCGTCTGCCACGCGAGCTACCTGATCAACCTGGCCGCCCCGGATGAGGAGATCTGGAAGAAAAGCGTGGTGGCCTTCGCCGACGAACTGCAGCGCTGCGACCGCCTGGGCCTCGCGGGCCTCGTCGTTCACCCCGGGGCCCCGGGGGAGCGGGGCGAGGCCTGGGGCATCCGCCGGGTCGCCGCGGCTGCTCGACGCGGTGCACGCCCACTTCACCGACGCCAAGGTCCCCATCCTGCTGGAGATCACCGCCGGTCAGGGCTCTTGCCTGGGCTGCCGCTTCGAGCACCTGGCCGAGATCATGGCCGCCGCCGCCCAGCCCAAGCGCCTGGGGGTGTGCTTCGACACCTGCCACGCCCTGGCCGCCGGTTACGATCTGGCCAGCGAGCACGGCCACGAACAAACGATTTCCGATTTCGACCGCGTCATCGGGCTCCAGCACCTGCACTGCCTGCACCTCAACGATTCCAAGAAGCCGCTGGGCTCGCGGGTCGACCGTCACGAGCACATCGGCAAGGGCCACCTCGGCAAAGCGGCCTTCGGCCGCATCGTCCGCGACCCGCGACTGGCCGGTCGCCCCATGCTCCTGGAGACGCCCAAGGAAACCGACGCCCGCGGCCGCGACAGGGACCGGGTCAACCTGGCCCTGCTCCGCTCGTTGGCGAAGGGCGATCGCGGCAAAACCCACTCCCACCGGGTTAAGCCGTCTGGCGGCACCCCAAGA
>CAVPQS010000024.1:0-21953 GCA_963707485.1 uncultured bacterium | reverse complement strand
CTCGACCCAGCAATTATGGGAGCCGCCGCCGATGGGGTTGATGGTCGCGACCTGTACCGGACTTGCCACATTGGCGATATCGAATATCTGAAGCGGTTCAAGTTTTCCTTGACGATGATTGCCCAATGGCGGTAGATCTTAACTTCCTTGGCGTCGCGGTTTCACCAGACATGTCAGCGTCGCCGAGCCGATTGTCTGCACTCCTGATGAAGTCGGAAACAATCCGGTCTTAATCTCAGTTACTCTATAGTCGCGACCGGCGACCGTCTGATAGCTCGATTTTTGCGGTCCAAGGTCCTCCACCCAGAATCCGGTCTTTTGCGGCGCCTGATAGTCTGGATTTTGCAGTAATTCGATCCCCTGGAAAAATTTGAATGACAAAGTTATTTGCTCGTTGACATAAACGGTGTCTTTGTCCGCAACCGTGCGGATAAACAAATCGTCGCGCGTGATTGCGCCTTGCGCCTGTCGTTGACGCGGCTGCGGATTCGGATTGCTGTTGCGCGCCTGGCTGCCACCACGCCCCGGACTCACCTGCACGTACTGCGCCTGCGTCATGTAGCGCTTGCCGTCGATATCAAGCGCAAACGCCGGAACCTCCAATCGCCCGGCGCGCTTGGGCGACAACCGAAACACATACCGTTTCGTGTTTTGCGACTTGCCGTTAATCCAGGTGAAGCTTTGGCTCGTTCCGGACGAAAATACGTCGAAATCGGCCAGCTTCGGCAAAGCCACATTTGGGAAATTCGAAACGTCACCGCCAATTTCCACCGAGTACTCGACATTCTCATCCTGAGACACCTCGGTCCGATCGACCCGCGCCATCACATTCGCATCACCGGCAAACGCGGCGGCATAGATAACTATGGCGAGAAGGACTTTGAAAGCAATATTTCGAGTAAACGCGGACATAACTACCAATCTTTTGTGCTCTTGTAACTGCCAAACTTGACCTTAGTGCGGTTTATTTTCTTCTGCAAGTCCTTTTCGTCATTTCCGATCGCCTGCAAAATTCGCTGTGCGTCTTCCTTGCTCATTTTCTGGTCGTCGCCCTGCCCCTGCTCTTGTTGGGCTTGCTGCTTGTCCTGGTCGCCCTCGCCGCCCTGTTGTTGCTGTTGCTGCTGATCCTGCTTGCCTTCGTCTTGCTGCTGCTGCTGTTGCTCCTGTTCGCCCTGTTCGTCTTTTTGACCCTGCTCCTGCTGGTCCTTTTTCTCCTGATCGCCTTCACCTTGCTGCTGTTGCTGCTGGTCGTTCTGTTGCTCTTGTTGTTGTTCCTGCTTGTCCTGCTGCTGCTGGTCCTGATTTTGTTGCTGCTGGTTTTGCGCCTGTTCTTTGAGTTTCTTGCGCGACAACTCGAGATTATACTTGGCGTCACGATCGTCCGGGTTCAGCTCAAGACCCTTCTGGAACGCCGTTATCGCCTCGGCATATTTTTCATTGCGGAAAAAACTCGCTCCCATGTTGTAGTAAGCGTCCGACTGCAACGCCGGATCGTCCGTCTGCAGCGATTTCGCATAACGCTTGACCGCGTCCTCATACTTCGCTTGTCCGTACAGCGCGGTCGCGATATTGTAATCCAACACCGGCTGCTGCGGCTTCTCGATCTCGGCTTCCTGATAAAGTTTGAGCGCCTGCTCGATGTCATTCTTTGAATAAGCTTCGTTGCCTTTCTTATTCAGCTTTCGATAGTCCGCCAGCGTTGTCGCGGCAAGACACAACACTAATACCAGAATCAGTCCGCTATGCTTTTGCATTCGTGCCATTCTCCTTCTTGCTCCGCCGGCGTTCCGATAACAGCGCCTCGCCGATTAGAAAAACAATTGTCACCGGGAGTATATATTGAAAGCGGTCCTCGTATTGCGTCATCAATATGTCCGCCAATTCCTTCTTTTCCATTTTCGAAATCTCTTCGTAAATCATATCCAGAGCGATTTCACCCTGCGATGCGTGGTAATATTGGCCCTCCGTCTCGCCGGCGGCTTTCTGCAACGTCGCTTCGTCGAGTCTGGTCATGATCAGCTCGCCGTTTTGATCTTTTTTGTATCCGACCATTTCGCCGCGAACATTGCGAATCGGGATCGGCTCGCCTTCCGGTCTGCCAATGCCGATTGTGTAGATATTCACCCCCGCAATTTTCGCCTCGGAAATCGCTCCGTCAAGTCCGTCGCCGAAATCCTCGCCGTCGGTAATGATTATCATCACCTTGTTCTTGCGCTCTTTGACCACAAATCCCGCAGTCGCCACCGAAATTGCCTCGGCCAGATTCGTCCCCGGGTTGGGAATCAAGTCGACATCCAGCACATCGACAAACATCTGCGCCGCCGAATAATCCAGCGTCAGCGGACATTGCACAAACGCGCTGCCCGCAAATGCCACCAGCCCGACGCGGTCGCCCTGCATCCGCGACAGCAATCCGCGCACTTCCTGCTTGGCCCGCTCGATCCGGTTCGGCTTCATGTCCTCAGCCAACATCGACGATGAACAATCCACCACGATCATCACATCCTGTCCTTCGCGCTTTAACATCTCCATGTGCGTCCCAAACTGCGGGCGCGCCAGGCACAGCGCCAAGAACGACAGTGCGATAAACAGGAACACGATCTTGTAACGGCGTTTAGAGGGAGAATAATTCTGTATCAGCCCGGCGAGCAGTGACTTGTCCGCAAACGTCTCCAGCAGACGCTTCTTGCGGCGCGCAACATACCACATAAACAGCGCCAGCAAAGCAATCACGATAAATGCGTACAAATACTCCGGAGTCGCAAATCTCATCTATCGTTCCTCAACCTTATTTATACCCATAAGCCCGCCGCTCGATTTACGGCAATCTCCGGAAAAGTGTTTCGCGCAAAACGAGTTCCAGAAGCAGCAACAGTGCCGCCGCTATCAAAAAATACGGAAAATATTGGTCAAATTGGAGGTACTCCTTGACCTTGAACTTGGTCTTTTCCAACTCGGAAATCTGCTGGTAAATGTTCTTCAGCATATCTTCGGATTTAGCGCGGAAATACTTGCCGCCGGTCGATTCAGCCACCTGTGTCAATTGCTTTTCGTCGAGTTCATTCTCAAGTTGGACATAGCGCCGCCCGAATATTGGATCATCGACTGGATAAAGCGCCTTACCCAGCTTGCCCGCGCCGATTGTGTAAATTCGAATCCCCAGCGTTTTGGCGATTTCCGCGGCTGTCAACGGGTCAATCTCACCCGCGTTGTTGATACCGTCCGTCAGCAAGATGATAATCCGCGACTTCGCGTCCGATTCGCGCAGCCGGTTCACGGCATTCGCAATGCCCATCCCGATCGCCGTGCCGTCCTCGATCATCCCGAAGTCGACCTGCTCAAGAAAATTCAACAGCACACCGTAATCCATCGTCAGCGGGCACTGCGTAAATGACTGACGCGAAAAAATCACCAGCCCGATGCGGTCATTCTGCCGCCCTTGAACGAATTCCTTGATCACTTCCTTCGCTGCGACCAGACGATTTTGCGGCTTGAAATCTTCCGCCTTCATACTTCCCGAAATGTCGAGCGCCAGCATGATATCGATGCCCTCCGACGATATCTCGGTCGTCTTCTTCCCCGCCTGCGGACGCGCCATCGCAATGATCAGAGCCGCCAAAGCCAACAGTCGCAAAGCCTGCAATATCTTCCGGTTTTTAACCCGGCCGCTCTTGCGAACATTGCGCAGGAGTGTGATGTCGGAAAACTTGATCGCGGATTCCCGGCGACGACGAAACATCAAGTACGCCACGATCGGCAGCGCCAACAACAGCCAGAGGTAGATCGGATCGGCGAATTGGATCATCCCTGCGCCGCTCCTTTCGCCGAGGAAAACGGCAGCGAACGGGTCTGCATTACGAATTCGCGCGCTGTCTCGAAGTGCCGCGTAATATCCTCCTGCGTCGGATCATGCTTGGCGAACTTAACCATGTCGCACTCATCGAGAAAATGATAAATGACTTCCTCTTCCGAATTCTCCAGCGCGAGACTGCGAAATTCGATAATGATTTCGTACGTCGTCCGCTCCAGCGCCTGAATGCCATAGCGCCGTTCGAGGTACCGCCGGAAAATCTCCGACAGCCGCAGATAGTATTCCTTGTATTCACCCTTCGCGACCAAGTCCGAAGCCTTAAGCGCATTCAACTCTTCCAGCGCAATTTCCCACGGCAGACGTTCATCGATCGGTTCCTTGCCAAGATCAATCGGTCGCCGCGCGCGGCGATACAAGTACCAGAACACTGCAATCGCCACGATCAGTGCGGCTGCCGCGGCGATCATCCAGATCGGAATCTTGCTCGCGAAATCTTTCGGGCCGCGCAGCGGCTTGATGTCTTCACCCTCTTCGCCCGTGAGCAGCGAATTCACCTTGATCGCAATCGCATCCGTCACCACCGAATTCAGCTCGCCCGTCGCCGTCGAATACTTGATCGTAATCGGTGGAATCTGATAGTCGCCGGTCGTAAAGGTCGTGATTTCGAACGACTCAGTCGATATCTTCATGCCGTCTTTGATATCGATCGCCCGCGGCGTGTAGTCTTTCACCTCGAACATGCCAAGATTTGTCCCGACTGTCAGCGAGTCGACGATCAGCGAAGTATCCGCCGTGATCTTGACTGTGTACTTGATCCGGTCGCCGATTGTGATCGACTGCTTGTCCACCGTCGATTCAACCGATATGCGATCCTGCGCAACAGCGGTGGCGGTGCAGAGCAGAAGTAAAATGACTATCGTTCTAAAGCGCTTCATTGGCCCTCTTATAAATAAAGGTCTGATCGCTCTGCTCAATCAGTCGATAGTTGGCGTTCAACGCATCCTCCCACTCCGGATAGACCTTGTAGTCGATCACCACCAAATGCGGCCGCTGCGCCGCCAGCGCTGCGACAATCTCCTCGTTCGTGAGCAGGTGATGCCCTTGATATTCCTCAGCAGTCAGTTGCAGCGGATAATGAAACCCGACATGCTCGGACCCCGCTATCTGTGGCCGCGCCGACAAGGCGCTGTAACCCGCCCACTCCGACAGCAGCGTGTCCTGTGTGCTCGAATTATTCTGAATCGCCGCGACGATCACCCGCAGTTGCGGCCAGGCAAAACGCTGATCGTTTTCGCGCGGCGACAATATGAACAGGTACACGAATGGCGCTGTCCCGATCAAGTACAGCGCCGCCGCTGATCGCAGGACGCGCTTGAGTTGCTCGTGCTGCAAAAGATAAGCCGCGCACGGCAGGCTCATTATGATCAAATACGGCGTCGCCTGCTGGAAATACTGCATGTGCACCGGCGTCGGCACGAGATAAACGGCGGAAATCACCAGCACAAACAATCCCGCCGGTTTGAAGATTATCGACTTGGGAACGTAGCGGGACCGCATCAAAAAATATGATGCCATTGCCGCTCCGACCAGCAATATCGTCTGAGGTAAAGCCAGAAACTTTCCGACCACCGTCAACTTATGCAGCAGCAGCGCCGAGATCGATTCAATTGGTTCGCGCTGAAGATGAAATCCCAAATTATTGAACAGGAACTGCTCCGGCGCCGAAAACAAAAAATAGATCGCCGGAATCGACGGCAGCAATATCCCCAGCGCTGCAAACTTAGCCGGCTTGAACACATCCGTTCGCGCCCGTCTCGCCGCCAGAACCAGCGCGTAGACGTAGATTGGAATCAGCGCCAGAAATATCGAGCGGAAATTGATCGCGATCCCCAATGCCAGCCAGGCAAACAAAATTGCCTTCGTGTCGAGTTTATCTTGCTCGCCGCTTTTCAGCAGAAAATAGAACGATATCAACAGCGCAAGATCGACGAAAGCGTACGGCTTGAATGTCGAATGCCAGGTCAGAAACAACCCGCCGAACGCCATCAAAAATGCGGCAACTAATGCCGCATTCGTGTTCTGCATCGTCCGTTTCACCAGCTTGTACATCACAAACGTCGTGGCTATCCCTGCCAATGACGCCAGTATTCGCAGCAACAACAGCGACTCGACTCCCCAATTTGATAATGCAAAAAATGTCAGCGGCATCAGCGGCGCCTGCGGGAAGAAAAAATCAAGGTACGGCATTAGCCCGTCTGCCACCCGCTGTGCGGCCGCCAGATAAAATCCCTCGTCGGCATCAACCGTACGGTAAAACACGAATACCAAAGCCGCCGCGAGTTGCAACAGCAGTATCAATATCAAACGTTTGTCGAGTGCCTTTGCCGTCACGCTAACGGTACCTCCGCTCGCGCTTCTTGAAGAATGTCGTCAAGGGAATCAAATAGTCGCGCCCCGTCGTCAACTGCACAAAATCTATCGCCATCCGCCGGAATGCCTTTTCCAACTCGGTGCTCAGTTCTTCCGCCTGAATTCCGAACTGCCTGCGGAAATAAGAGTCGGACGTGTCAATCGATATGATCTCGCCTGTCTCGGCGTCCTCAAAATCGATCAACCCGAAATTGTCCATTTTGGCTTCGCGCTCGTCGCTGATTTTCAGCGCGACCACGTCGTGCTTGCGATTCGCAATGACTAAATCGTTCGCATATCCCGAACTCAAAAAGTCGCTGACCAAAAACACCACCGACTTCCGCTTGACCACGCGATTAAGATACTCCAGCGCCTTGCTGATATTAGTAGAACGCCCCACCGGCTTGAAGTACAATATTTCCCGGATCAGTCGCAGCACGTGTCCGCGACCCTTGCGCGGCGCTATGAACTTCTCGACCTCGTCGGTGAAAATGATCATCCCGACTTTGTCATTGTTGCGAATTGCCGAAAACGCCAGCAGCCCGCAGATTTCCGCCGCCATTTCTTCCTTCAATTGGTTGCGCGTGCCGAATTGCCCCGATGACGATGCGTCCACCAGCAGCATCACTGACAGCTCGCGCTCCTCGCGGAATTTCTTGATAAACGGCACACCCGTGCGCGCCGTGACGTTCCAGTCGATCAATCGCACATCATCGCCCGGCTGGTATTCGCGGACCTCCTCGAATTCCATACCCTGGCCGCGAAAGGTCGAGTGGTATTCGCCGGCAAAGATGTCGTTCACCAGTTTCTTCGTGGTGATCTCGATGCGGCGGATTCGTCGTAGTACTTCGGATGGAATCACGGCTTACGGCACCTCAATCTCGTTGAAGATCTTCGTGACAATCGCCTCGCTGTCGACCTCTTCGGCTTCAGCTTCGTAGGTGACGATCACGCGATGACGCAGCACTTCCATGCCGATCGACTTGACATCGTCGGGAGTGATATATCCGCGCCCTTTCATGAACGCATGCGCCTTGGAAGCCAGCGTCAAATTGATCGTGGCTCGCGGCGATGCGCCGTACTCGATCAGACCCTTGAGATTGAGATTGAATGCTTCGGGATTGCGGGTGGCAAACACGATATTAACGATGTATTCCTTCACCTTGTCGTCGACATAGATTCGGTTCAGCACTTCGCGCGCGTTGACGATGTCCGCCGGCACAATCACCGGATTGGTCGTGAATGTCGTCCCGACCGTCATACGGTTGAGAATCTCCAGTTCCTCTGCCTTGCTCGGATAGGTCACTCGCAGCTTGAACATAAACCGGTCAACCTGCGCTTCCGGAAGCGGATACGTCCCTTCCTGCTCAATGGGATTTTGCGTCGCCATGACAAGAAACGGCTTCGGCAGCCGATGCGTCGTGTCGGAGATCGTCACCTGGCGTTCCTGCATCGCCTCCAGAAGCGCCGATTGCACCTTTGCCGGAGCGCGGTTGATTTCGTCCGCCAAAATCATGTTCGCGAAAATCGGCCCCTTCTTGACGCTGAACTTGCCGTCGCTCTGCGAATAGATCATCGTTCCGATCAGGTCCGCCGGTAGCAAGTCCGGCGTAAACTGCAAGCGCCGGAAATCCGCCTGGATCGCCTGGCACAGCGTCTTGATCGCCAGCGTTTTCGCGAGTCCCGGCACGCCTTCAACCAGAATGTGGCCATCCGCCAACAGCGCCATGATCATCCGGTCAACGAGATACTCCTGCCCGACGATGACCTTGCCGACTTCAGCCTTGAGACGCAGTACGAATTCAAAGTTGCGCTCAACTTCGGCTTGAATCTGTCTGATATCTTGATCCACCTCTTTATCTCCCTAAACTAATGATTCGTTTCGAACAAATTGTACGGCATCATTTCAAAATCAGTTCCACTAATTTTGTCGCATTCGCCACCGCGTTGCGGCCGCTCTGAACCTCGACCTTGCCGCTCGAAAATTTGACCTCTTCGCAGAATCCGAACAGCTCCCGGCTGTGATCGCGTATTTCTTTCTCCACGCCCTGCTCCTCCATCCAACGCAGAATATCCGTCGAGGTATACCCCGTCAGACGCGTCTCGAACTTTCTCTCGACCAGACCGACCGCAAACTTCATCGCTTGTGCGGAAAACTGCCGAAAATCCTCGCGCTCCGCCATTTTCTTGATCTCCGCGAACTGCTTCTTTGCCTCTTCCCGCCAGTCCGGCTCGTTCGTTGCAACCGGCATGTTCTTGCGCCGGCTGTACAGGAAATACCCAATTCCCGCGACTATGGCGACTGCGATCGCGATAATATATCCAAAGCTGCTCTTTTCTTCCGGTCGCGGTTTTGGTTGGTCAACATTGACCACGATCGGGTCGGAGGATAACGTATCCACGCTGCTTGCGCCCTTGAATTCGACCTGAAATGCCGGAATCGTCACCTCGCCGCTGCGCGCCGGCTTGAGATTGTACGTATACCTGCGAATCGTCAACGCGCCCTGTTTCTCGACGCTGCTTCCCGAGCCGCCGATGCGAAACCCGATAATATCCGGCGGCGGCGCCGGCGTCGTCGTCATCGTCGGATCAGAAACCGTGACCTCCAGCGTCAACTTGAATTCATCCTCAAACGCTGCCTGTACCTTGTCGACATGTGATGTAAATGAAATCTCTGCCTTCGCAGACGCCGCGAGGCTCGCCACCACCATTGCTGCCAAAATCAATCTGACCATAAAGTATGTGATTATATCGCTCAAATGATCCCTGGTTTCAGTTATTAACATTAATTAACGGTCGCCAGCATGATCGCCAGCAAAGCTGGAATCATGATGACCTTCAGCCCCAGCGAAACCGCCCCCGCTCCGGCTATCGCATCCCGCCGCCAATAGATAACAAAAATTAATGCCAGTGGCAAATTGACTCCGAAACTTATTACCGGCAAAAACCACACGGACAACCCCAGCAGCCACTGGGTCAAATACGTCGCCCCAATCAGGAGTGCAAAAATCGCCGTTGCTGCAATTCGTGCCTGCTGGACTCCCCATTTCAGGGCCAAAGTCGACCGCAAAATCGCCTTGTCGCCCGCCACATCCTCAATATCCTTGACAATCTCGCGCCCCAGATGATACAGAAACGTCAACAGCCCGCAGGCAGCTAAAATCGCCTGCTCTCTGCCATCGGTTCGGCAAATCAGCGCACCCAGCAAGAAAACCGAGGCGCACAAACCTGCGACCAGCACGTTCCCCGCAATCAACCATGACGAGACACGCGCCGCATACGAATACAGCAAAACTGCGATTCCGACATAGTAGACAGCCACCGGCGTACTCGCCCCGATCAGCAGCCCGCTGCCCAGTATCAAGCTCAATACCGAAGTCAGCCAGGCATGTTTGATCGCCAGACTTCGCGAGGGCAGCGCCCGACTCGGCCGGTTGATAGAATCAGTCCTCACATCAAATATGTCATTAACCGCATAGCCGAATGAGACCAGAAAAAATATCAATCCCGATTCCCGCCACGGTATCGTCAAGCTTCCGCAAGCGATCGTCGCCGCCGGCACAACAGAAAGTGCGGCGACCACGCCGTTGAGCGGCCTGATCAGCTTGAACGCGGCGATCGCTTTGCTCATAATCCTGTCTCAAAACCGAAATGCGCCAGCATCCGGTCGAGCTGCTTTTCCTCTCCCAGCGAAAAGTCGAGTCGGAAAGTCCCCAATGTCGTGGCCAGACTCATCCCGACTCCAAATCCCGTCAACTTGCGCGCTCCTGATTCAGTTTCAATATACGCATTATCACAGAAGACACGCGCGAGAAATTCCTCCGTCGGAATCCAGCGCAGCTCCGTCGCCGCAACCACTCCCAGATCCGCCCGGAAGCTGCGTTCGCGATATCCTCGCACCGATCGTGGACCGCCGACATCAATTAATTGCTCCACCGGTATCGGCGCGAAATCCGACCTGATCTGGAACGGCGCGACACTCTGATACAGCACCCACTTCTGCGCCGCCGGCTGCCACAACTCTATGTTCGCCTTGATCAACGTCGAATACCCCGTGCTCACATCGCCGCCTTCGGCAAACGACCGTCGATACAGCGATCCGAACTCAGTCGCAACTCGCACACCGCTCTTGGGCGCGCGAATATTGTCGCGCCGGTCGTAGCTCGTCGTCAGACTCGCGCCGATAATTCGCGCCGAGGGCGAATTCTGCCCTTCCTCCGGTGTGATTTTCTCCCACGAAAACACCGACCCGATTTTAAGGTGGTCATTGAAATAGAATTGCAGCCCCGCCGTAATTTTCGCAGAAATGAAAGCCGAGTCGCGGTCGCTCTGCGCCAAGCCGGCGTCGAAACCGAATGGATATCCGGCCACAAAAGGCAAATTGACATTGAGCGCCAAATCCGACGACTGCTCATTTTGCCGCGCCCAATGCAGCGACATCCGCTCGCCGCTGCCAAGCACATTGAGAATATTCACATCGCCGCTGCCGCCGACGCTGTTATCCGGGTTCAAAAAGACCAGCCCGTCAAATGTCACGGTGCGCGCATCCCGCATCGCGAAACTGATATCCGCGGCGTTCGTCCGCGTATTGTGCGCCACCAGCGGCTCGCGAACCGGCTGTGTATACTCAAGCTGCCCCAATCGATTTTGTGACTGCCGCAATTTTGACTCGCGATATGGTTCGCCCTCCCTGATCGTCGTTCTCTGAATCAGCTTCGCCGGTTTCGAAGCTACCAGTCCCGTAAACGCGACGCTGCCGAATGTCGCCCTTGGTCCGGTGTTGACCTGATAATTTAACTGCAGTCCTTTTCCTGCAACATTAACTCTGGTCAAAGCCGCCTGGCAGAACGGAAATCCTGCATCGGCATAGCTGCGCGCAATCGACCTGGTCAGTGCTTCGATATATTCCGCCGCCACCGGCAGCGAATTTCTTGCGATTTTCTTCGTGCTGACAATCGAAGTATCAACTCCGACAATCTCCAAATCTGCGCTCGAATATCGCCGGCCTTCGCTGATGGTTATTACCGTATCTGTTTCTGCTTCGACATTGATACTCGCCGCGAAGTACCCCTCATTTATATAGGCGGCGGTCAGCTCATGTCTAAATTGCTCCAGCGACGAAGCCACTCTCGCCGATTCGCGCAATGACGTTGCCTTAAATGCTTTACTGCCGACGATGCGCACTTCACCCGCCGCAGCATTCGCAATCACCAATAAGATGAGGAGGACCTGCTTCATTGAAATTTCGAGACCAACTCGCTCCTCAGAAAATAACGATTCTCTTCATTTTCGCGAATTTCCGCCTGCCCAAACACTTTGAAACTGAAACTCTCCGACAATCCGATATCGATCTTCACTCTCCCACCCCAGTGCGTACCGGTCGGAAACCCCTCCGCCATCTGCAAGAACACCGTCCGATCGCTGTGCTCGCTGACATTCAACACGAACGGCGCAAATTCGATCCGGCCATTTTGCGACAGATTGTAATTTAGCCCCGGCGCAACCCGCACGCTGTACGCCAGCAAATCAAGCGAGTCCGCGTGCTCGCGGGCGATCGTCGAATTCATCGTCCACTCCCACGGTCCCGAAAAATGCGAAGCCGTCACCTCGATCCGTTTTTCGCGCAAATTCAAATTGACGCGCCCGTATTCGCGAATTGACCGTTCGCGGTTGACCAGCGCCAACTGCGCATTGTCGCGATCCGCGAAATTCTTGCTCACCGCCAACCGCAATTCGTCGCTGTTGCGCCGGATCGGCGCCGTTACTTCGAGATTATTCTCATCGCGCCGCAAGGTGTATGACAATTCCGCGCGCAGCCGAATCCCTTGCTGGTACTGCTGAAAACGGTAGTCATAAAATCGCGTCGCAAAGCGCGTGCCCTCTTCAAAGTACTTAAGCGGCGGCAGCAACCACGACTCGGTAAAATTTCTATCCGGAATTCCGATCTCGCGAAAGTTGACTTCATATCGAAACACGCTCCCGCGCGTCAGGAAATTCGCTGCAAGTTTCGCGAATGAAATATCCGCCTGAAACCGCTTTTCCGCCTCGACACTTTGCGCGACATCCCCGACTTGCTCGGTTACCAGAATGTAATCCCCGCGCGATTGCGCCGCATACACCGAGTCAATCAGCACGTAGTCGCCCTCGCCGGCATCGACCTTGAGATAGGTCTGGTTCGTCTGCGAAAAACCGCGTCGATTCAATCGATAATTCGCTGCGAGTTCCGTCGCCGGAATCAGCGCCGGCAAATTCAGCGCCAGCGACCCCGTTTGATAATCCTGCTTTACTCCCCCCTGTTTGTAACGATTGACATTTGCGGCCGCGTCTATCTTGTTGCCGCTCCCGAATGCCCGCAAGGCAGTGACAACCAGACTCCGTTTGCTGTCGAGTTGCGACCAACTGGATTCCTCCTCCAACCAGTTCTCGCGCAGACGTCCGCCGATACTCACGCCGCCATAACTCGCCGTCGACTCGATCTCTCTCTTGTTATCGACGCGATTCGCACCGGCAAATTCAGTCTTCCGCCTGTCGTATTCGCCGCGCAATACCATCTTTACCGGAAGAATCTCCGACTCGACTTGCGGCTTCAAGTCCAGCAGCGAACGCTTCGTGTCGCCCTGCTCCGACGACGCCATATTGACCTGCAGCTTCGCTTTCGACTTTGCGATCTTCGCAACTTCCGAATCGAGATTGAACCGCCGCGCGACAAATCCGTTTTGCTCGTCGGAATAACCGCTGCTGATGCGTCCGCTGAAGATTCCGCCCGGCGCTATCGACAATCCCGCTTGTGCCCGCTTGCGCCCGATTCCCGTTGTATCGCTGCGTTGCCACAGGTAGGACTCTTCCACATTTTCCGTCCGCGTGATCCGCGGAAATCCGTCCGGCACGACTTCAGCCGAGAAATCACCCGATACCCTGCTTGCGTTTGTCCCGTACTTCAGCCCGACCAATCCCGCGACACTGCTGTTGTCTCCGTCGTCCTTGCTCGAAAATCGATTCCGATCATAGCTCGATAGCACAGTTTCTCCGCTCAGTCGCAGCGTGTTCGAGATTTTAATCGCTCCGGCAGCAGCCGTTAAATTGATATTCTCCGGCAAAGGCAATTGCTTGAGCGGCAAAAATCGCCCGTTTCCCACTCCGACATATTGATACCAACCGTTCCCGAGGTAGACATAATCACCGCTTGCGAACTCGCTGAAACTGACCTGATAGTCGCCCAATCCCTCGCCGACGAAATTGAAAATCTCCGCTCCGGAGCTGTCAGTGTCGAGAACGTAATTCCCCGAACCGGCGCCGACAAACTTCGCTCCCGACACCAGCGCCGCGTCGCGGTTGTCACCCGCTTGCTCCAGTGTCGCTATCTCGCTTTCGGAAAGACTGAAATCGAGCGGGTCGTTTTTCGAACTCAGGAATCCCGTGTATCCGAACGTAAATACCCTGCTGCTGTCGCGCGATTGCTGTGTGTTCGTGGCGGAGACCAATGTCTTGCGGTATTCGAGCCGTTGAAATTCGTACTCGGCGCGCACGCGGTCATCGGCATCGATCACCCGTCGGCCGGTGAAAAACAACTCGCCGCGCAGATAGTCGATGTAATAATCCTGGTCGCGCCCGCGCTGCAGCTTCTCGCCATTCATCCAAACCGCATCGGAATTTTCAACGACCGCAATTCCCTGCTCGCCGCTGCGACCCTGCAGGCGGTACGGCCCGTAAAATCCGTCTGCCGTCGTGAATTCAAACTGCCCGAAATTTCCCTGCGGCGCCGACACGGTCGTTTCCGTTCGTTGCCGCGGCGTAAAGTGCGCCAGTTGCAGTCCCTGCACATTGCGCTGATACGGAATGATCTGAAACTTGTCCTGCCGAAACTGAAAATTCCCGAACACGCTGCGCATTTTCGGCGATTCGACCTCGAGATAAATATTCTCCAGCTCCGAAAACCGCCGCGTCACCAGCCGATTGTCGCGCAACCCCCGGTCGGAAAAACTCCCGCGCACCGAAATATCATGGCCCAGATCTCCCGTCACCGTCATGATCAACCCCTGCGCCAACGTCGTGCGCCCGCGGTCGGACACGTCCGCCGAAAAACTCTTGCTCCCGGCAATCTTTAAATTTGAACCCGCCCGCCCGGCGCTGCCGGCCGGTGTGTCGACCGGCTCGCCGACTGTCGCGATTTGCGTCGTCGTGACATACGGCCTGATGCTGTATGGCGCCGTCTGCAGACCCTGTTTTGACTGCGTTATTATCAAGATTGAATCGCAATTGACATTTGAAATAAGACACAGCCGCCCTTCACTCAACTCAAAATCAACTCCCGATCTCAGCGTATCGCCGTTGCAAGCGACGACTCCGGCAAGAGTACTTGAGTCGCGCCCGTGCCCGTAACAGCCGCTGCTGTCCGGTTTATGGTATTCGTGGATGAAAATTGGCGCCGAATTGTCCTCGGCCAGAAGATTGAATGAAGAAAAAGCGCCGATGATTAATGCGAACACAAAGGCCCGCCTCATCATCAATGTCTCGTGATCACGGCAATGATGCCGCAAGCTCATAAATCACGATCCGATTATTCCCGGTATCACAGACGTAAAGTCGATTATCGTTCCGCAACGCCAGCCCGGTCGGTCCGTTGAAATTCACCGCACCCGTTCCAATCGTGCCCGTCTGCATCAGGCGGTTTCCGTCCAAATCGAAAATCACGATCTCGTGCCGCTCTTTGTCGGTCGCAATAATCATCCCGGCATGAATTATAAACCCGCCGAGAATGCCCGTGTCCGGTAGTTCAATTGCGCTCTTGGCGTTGCCGAAACTGTCGAAAATGTAAATCGTGTCGCGGTCGCGGTCATATACATAAACGCTGCCGTCATCCGCCGTCGTCGCGAGCGTGCAGTGCGCAAACCCACCCGCCGGAAACAACTCCTGCTCGCGCGCGTAATCCTTGTCGAGCATGATCACTTTGAGATTGTCCGGATCGACCAGGTACATATTGCCGAATCGCGAAAGCGCGATGTCGGAAATCTTCCCCGCCAGCTCCAGATCAGGATTCGAGTTGAAACGAATTTCGTCGGAGAAGACAAGATTGTAATTCGAACGCACTATACGGTCGTTGCCCTGGTCGAGAATGAAGAAATTTATCCCGCCGTCGGACTCGATCGCCACCGGATGTGTCAGTCCGTTGATCCCCAAACCATACCCGCCATTTTCCTCTTCAAACGAATTATCGGCTTGTATTTTCACGACGCGGTTGTTGCCCTGGTCGACGATGTAGGCATTGTTACTCAAATCAAACGCTATCCCGACCGGAAGACTCAACCCGCTGGTGCCCAATTCGCCCTTGATCTCGCCGACATACTTGAGTTGGCTGACCGGCGCCGGCGTGGAAACTTGTGCTTGCGGTGGAGGTGTGCAGGCGCTGATATATACGCCCAGCAAGAGCAGCAGCAAACTTGGTGACAGCTTGGTCACATTCAAAATCTCAGAACCTCGCGTTCAGAGTCAATTGCCATCCGCCGTCTTCAAGCATCTTCAGATCGACGCCCGAAAATCCGGATTCAATGCCCCGGTTGTGCCGCTTGGCGCTCCAGAATGCATCGACGGCAGAAAGAAAGTGATTCGCGATGAGAAATCCAAGTGCGAAGTCGGCATTGCGATAATAACTTTTGCTGTCGTTTTTCAAATCGCGGTACTTTTCGCGCGCCGCCTGCGAACTCCAATTCCAGAAATAGGCCTCGGTGTCCGGATAATATTCCCGCGTCTGGTCGAATGCCCCGCCGATCTTGTTGTATTCCTCGCGTGACGAATAAAATCCGACCACGTCAAAATAGCGGTCGTCTTTGCCCGCAACATCGGCGCCCGCTTCGCGCGCCGCCTGCAGCTTGTAATCATCCTCGCGCCATTTGCCCAAATGCTTAAATGACAAAAGCGATACCCAGCCGCCAACTTCTGCCGCCATGAAAATCCGCGACTTGGTGATCGAGCCGGTGTATTGCTCACCGGCGCCGGGAATAATCAACGACATCAAAAACGCCCGCCAGGGACTCTTCCTGAGATTGTCGCCGGCGTTCTCGTCTTGCACTTCCGAGAAACCCGAACCTGTCTCTACCTGGTATTGAATCGTCGGCTTTTGGTCGAGCGCAAACTGCGACGGCGGCAATTTTACCTCTGCCTGCAGCGCTGTGCCTGTCAACAGGCAGAAACAGATAACTCCAGCAATTTTCTTCATGCTCAGAACTTGTAAGTCAAAATCAGTTTCGGGATTTGCTTGCCTTCATGCTTCGCCATTCTCGCTTTTAACGAAATTTCCGAGAAGCTGTCCTGCTGGCGGTTATAACGCCGCGCCGACAGCGCCGCATCGAATGCCGAGAACAAGTGGTTCGCGATTGCCACAATCGCGCCTAACTTCGCTTTGTCGAACTTGTCGTTGGCGGTGCTGCGATCAAGCAAATAGGCGTTGCGATAATCGGACGAATCCTTGCCGCGCATATAGTCGGTGTCATCCCAACCGTATCTGAACTGATCGTACTTTCCGATCATCTCATAATACTGCTGCGTCTTCGTGTCGGGAAGATGATGCGTGAACGTCTTGACCGAGTCATTCTGGATATACTCCTGATCATCGCTTGTGATGCCGAGTTCCTCGATCAGCCAGTTGTTATAGCGTTCGGCATCCCAGTGCGTGTCGGCAAAGGAATTGTTGTCCTTCTCCTGTTGCTTGCCTTGGTCATGGTAGACCAGGTACCCGCCCCAGGCGAGCGCTTCAATCCCCATGAAAATAAACGCTTTGGTCTTTGAACCGGTGTAAAGCTGGCCGCCGCCCGGAATCATCAGCGAGTACATGAAGCCCTTGCCCGGCGACTTGTAATCGATGTCGAAAATGTCCGAGGTCATCGGAAAGTCTTCGAATCCCGAAGCTGCCAGGCTGTAATCGGTCAATTCCGAAAGCCGCTGGTAGTTTTTCAACTCGCGCGCAGCCAAAGTCTTGCCGATTTCTCCCGTCGGAAGCGTCTGGTCTTCGGCAATCGCGAGCGACGCCGTTATCAGCACTATAAATGCGACCAGGTATTTCGTCATGAATTTATCCTCCAAAACAAATTTATTTCAATATCGCTATCGAGCAATGCTTGCGATCGCCCGAACCAGTTTCCAATTGACAAAAATAGACACCCGCCGCCAGATGCGAGGTGTCCACCAGATGCTCGTTGTCGGTTCCGGCGACGCCGGCCACGTTCGATTCCAGGACGAGATCACCGGCGGTATTGTAAAATTTCAGACTGACCGTGCCCGATTGTCTGACGCTAAATCGAATCGTCGTATGATCGGCAGCCGGGTTCGGATAGTTGTAAACATAGCCGATCGCCTCGCCGGCTACAGTCAACGCCGGAACACCGCGCACATAGCTGCCGGTATTTGCCATGCTGCCGTAAAGCGCATTCCAGTCTCGGTCCTGCGGGCGCGAAATGTTGAACGAGTTAATCTCGCCTTCGCGTGACAGCGCCAGAACCGCGCCCTGCCCGGCATTGCGCGCGACCGCGACCGGTGAGTCAACATTGCCGCCGGCTGCCCGCGGGAAATTCTCCAATCGGCTGCCTGTCAGATCAAATCCGCTCAGCTCGCCGGTTCCGGCGCCGACAAAAATCTCCATCACGCCGTCGCCGTTAATATCCGCCAGCGTCGGGCTGCAGCGCAACGGTCCGACCGGATGCGCCGGATTAACTTTGATTGGAAAATCCTCGACCGGCGTGCCATTGGCATTGTATCCGTAGATCAAATTGTCCCCGCAAAACACGATCTCGACATCGCCGTCGTTGTTGATATCGCCCAGCGCAACCTCGGAAAACACCGGCCCGCCGACATTTACAATAAGCGGATTGCTCGCATAGTTGATCTTGAGCGTGCCGCCAACATAAACTTCGCAGGTCTCGAAGCTGCCGTTGCGGTCAAAGTCGCCGGCTGCCGCGCCGCGAATTGCCGTCGCATCCGCGCTGCCGCGCATTCCGCCCGCCGGCGAAATCAATTCGAACCGGTGCAGCGAATCGGTAAACACCCGATACGGCCAGGTTGACGGCTCATTCAGAATGACATCGCCGTCCCGGTCCAGTACGATTTTGCGATTCGTCATCGTGTACAGCAGAATTTCTTTACCGGCGACGCTTTCATCATATTCAAGAATAATCGGCGCAATCGCGATCGGCTCATCAACGAAAGTCTCGAATCGCTTGATTGCCTCGCCGATGTTGCTTAGCGACCGCGAACTAAATGCTGCTATCGTAAATCTGTTCGTCGCGCCGACAATCTCCGCAAATCCGTCGCCGTCCAAGTCGCCGACAGCCAATGCCATGCTGAATTCGCGGTCGGACGCAACACGCCCAAGCACTGCCAAAGTGTCCGGCGCAATTTTATCGCCGACTAATGTCGGTCTTTCGACGACAACCTCGGTGCCCGCTATCGGCTGGAAGAATGACGTGCCGTCGTAGTTGTATGCCAACACATAGTTGTCAACGGTTGTGATTATCTCGTCGCTGCCGTCAGCGTTCAGATCATAAACCCGCAGCGCCGAGGCGCCCTTGCCGACATAGTTCGGCCAGTTCGCGCCGCGACCGTCGGTGCGGATGCGGCACGACATCGTCGGCACCGCCGCAGAAATATTGTCGATCGTGATTCCCGAGTACGCTCCGGTGTTCGCCGCCGAGGACGGATTCGTCGTCGGCCCCAAAATGTCGTTGCCGTTGATCTCGAACAGATCCGCCTGCGTTCCGTAACCGGCGAAATATTCGCGCCCGAACTCGATTCGCCCGTCCGCTTCCATTAAGGTCACAAATTGGTGGCGGTTATCCCAGCGCCGCGGATCAGACGCAAAATTAAACCACTGCAGATCGTTATCATCAAAATTGTTGAAGCCGTCGCCGTCAAAATCCAGTCGCGCCGCCAATTCGTCGACGTGCCAGATCAGCATCCCCGATCCCGGCGTCAGATAATCGTACTCGCGATTGTTGGCAACCGCCTGCGTATTCGTCGGAAATTGAATCACACCCGTCGCATCGTCAGCCTTGAGATTTGTCAGTCCGTCGCCGTCGATATCCGTCCGCCGGTTCTCGATCAGGAAATATTCATCCGCGTTGATCGGCGCCATGATAACTTGGCTTTCCGTCGTGCTCAACTCCGCTGCGGCAACGCGAATGTTCGATCCCGCCGACACTTCAACGACATCGACGAATCCGAGATAAGCCCGCGACCAGGCATCGGGGAAGATCGGCATTACGCCCTGAACCAGAACAATGCTGACGTCAGTGCCGAAGTCGATATTCACGCCAAAGCCATTGTTGTCCATCAGCGAAAAATCACCGACTGCGGTATTAAACGTCCGCGTGTCGTATAGATCGACGAGCCCCAACTGGTGCCCAAATTCGTGCGCCATAACAGCATTCAGCGCCGTCACGCGTCCGTCTTGCGACACCGTCTCCGGCATCACCATGCCGTCAAAAATCAACAAACTGTCATTTTGCACCGAGATCGGCGCGCCCAGCCGCAAGTAACCGGTAAACAAATCACCCGGCGTTTCAATACCAAAGCCCGGAAGATTGTTCTGCTGGTCCGAACCCGGATGAAACACGATAAACGCATCATAGTTCGGCTCGCCCGTCGTCGGATTTACGAACTGCAGCTCCGGATCTTCGTCAGCCTTGGCGAATGCATCGAAATAAAATTCCGTCAAACCGAATTCCGGTTCCTGCAATCCATAGTACGCCATCGCGGAGTCGAGTTGATATACCGCCGTCGATTGTGTTGGGTATGTGTCATACACCAGCGTGACGCGGCCATTAGAAACAGTCTCATAGTAGGCGTTGAGCGCCTGCAATTGCGCGCGGAAATAATCGTTGTTATGCGGCGCCGGGTCAATTGAATGACCCTCATCCCCTTCAAACTCCGCCATCGTGCGCAGATCATAATTCCCGTCGCCCGTGGTCAGCGGATTGTCTGGAGTCTCCTTCTTAAACTGCGCCTTGATCGCCAATATTCGAATCACGCGCGGCTCGTTCGGCGAAAGCGCCTGCTTTGGCAGCGAAAATTTCGACTCGCGTTCCAGACCAAGCAGATTGCGGTCAGAGGTCTCCTCCTGCAAACAATTGCGTTTCTGCGCTTCGCTCGGCTGCTTGCCGCGAATTGTCAACGTCTTGGCGGAAAGCGTACTCACAACCGCCGCGGCGAAAATTAGAGTGACAACAAATGTTCTCATTCTGGCTTTGTCTTCCTACAACTTCACTGTCAGCGAAGTTCTCAATGTATTCGCCAGCGGCAGATTCTCCGATGACGGAATATAGGCGAAGTCGAGTCGATACTTGCCCTTGTACTGCAAACCGACGCCCAGCGTCGGCGTCTTGATCTGGCCTTCTTTGTCATAGATATAACCGGCGCGAAGCGCCAGCAGCGATCCATACCAGTATTCGATGCCGACGTTTTCGACTGCTTCCTGGAACTCCGTCGCGAAGTCATCATTGAGCGTCGCCACCAGTTTGTTGATTTCGCCAACCACCGTCAGCCGATTGTAGGGCGAGTCAATCAACTTGTAGGCAAAACCCAGCGCCACGTTGCGCGGCAATGCGTCCGATTGCGCGGCGTCGATATAGCTCATGTTCGGACCGAGGTTGGTTATCACCGCGCCCAATCGCAACCGCCTGCTGATTGAGTACAATAATCCGCCTTCAACCGCAAACGAAGTTCCCGAACCTTCGCCGACTTCGCGGCCCGCACCCTGCACTGACAGTTTCGAATAAATGATCTTCGCCGAAAGTCCAACTGCCAGCTTCTTCGAGGCGCGCGTTCCATACGACAGCGTCACGGCTACGTCAAATGGATTGATGATACCGGTAACTTCCGACGAATTTTCGCCCGTCGTCGGTATTTCACCATACGAAAGGAAAGTCACGTTGCCGCCGATGGTGCCGAGGCCGCCGAACGGCTGCGTGTAACTCAAGAATTCATAATACAAATCCGGCGCCAAATCCGGCAGCCAGTTGGCGTGCGTAAACGCCAGTTCGTTTTTGCCGCGAGCAAACACAACGATGCGATCCGAGGTCGCAAACCACATCTCGCCGGATTGGCCGACGACGTCGCGGGTGTTTGCCTGCTGCAGACCCTCGTGGTAGTAACGTTCCCACGCCCCGCCTCCATACGAGAAGGTGCCGTAGATCGAGGCGACATACAAGCGACCGCCGTGTGAATGAAGCGAGTTGATCGTGCTGCCGGCCGGGTTGGCGTAAACCCAAACGACGCGGCCCATCTGCAGGCTGCCCTCTTGGATTGTATTTTTTTGTTTCAGGATGTTTACGAAGCTGTTGATCTTGTCCGGATCGCTCGTTTTGAGATACTCCTGCGCCAGTTCTTCGATCGTAATTTGACGCTCGACCTTGATCGCCTTGTAACCGTAGCTCATCCAAGCGCGGCCGTCAAATTTCTTGATACCCAGATCCGTGCCGACCCAGAGATTGTTGTCGTTGTCCATCTCCAGCGCGGTGATGTTGCCTTCAAACTCGGCCTTGTACGGAATCGTGATCACCATTCCGGCTGTAGGATTCGCGTAGAATTCCGCATTGGCTGCCTGAAGTCGCGCCGATTCGAGTTCGATTCGCGTCTGGTCAATCGGTCCATAGAACCTGGCAAATAACGATCCGGCCGAGTCGTTCACCGTCGTCGTGTACGAATGCAAATTCGACCAGTTCGTGCCGTCAAATCGGAATAGGTCATT
>CAVPQS010000023.1:0-4255 GCA_963707485.1 uncultured bacterium | reverse complement strand
CAGCTCTCGGTAGGTGGTCGCGGGCCAGGAAACCGTCGTCAGTCCCATGACCTGGCCCACCACTCTGCGAGGCCGGTGCCGGAGTCGGGCAGTGTGCGCTCGGAGACCTGGAGCCGGGCAATCCGGCCCGAGCGGCACGCGGTGGCGAGCACCCGGCCCCAGCCGTTGACTCGACGTTCCTGCTCGCCCGGATCGAGCAGCACGAACGCAGGGTGCGTCACCCCGAGCACCGCGGTCAGGGTCTGCGCGTGGGGGTCGTGCACCATGGCCGCACCTGTCTCGGGATCGACCCATTCGCGCAGCGCCGTCGCGTCGCCAGGGAGAGCGAGCGTGCCGACCGGACGGGGCTTGATAACGCCGCGCCGGAGGATTCAACTGCCCTGCCGTGCTCCGCCACATCCAGCGCGAGACGATGGGCACCGTCCAGTCAGGAAAGTATTTCATTCATGGTGTCCGTCAGACTGAACGAAGTCGAAATCTGATATTCAAAATAAAACGACAATGATTCTTTTATTTTAATTCATGCATTCAAACATTTCCGCATTTAAAATCTTTCTCCCCACCAGCGTTTCAGTCGTTCCAGAATCTTGATTTCCAACTGGTTGTTTTGAGGGTGGTACAACCTTTCTTTTTTGATTTTTTTTGGAAGAAAATCCTGCTCCACAAAATTGCCTTCGTAACTGTGGGCATATTTGTACTCTTTTCCGTACCCATCCCGGAGTAGTCCGTGGTCAACGAAGGTCGGGAGCGCTCCGCGCGCCGCCGGATTCGACGGCGGACGCAGGGCGAGGCTCGCGCCCGAAGCTCAGAAGGGCGGCGAGCCGTTGCCGGACACGATAGGCGCCCTCCCCCTCGGGGTAGAGCCGCAGGTACTCTTGATACTCGGCTTTGGCGTGAGCGAGCTGGTGATTGCGTTCTCGCGCGACACCGAGCAGTTCGTGGGCTTCTTGCTTGTGGGTGGGATCCGCAGACTGGCTGCTCAAGACGCGCCTTGTCGACCTTGGGGAGTTTCTCCATCAACTTGGCGGTCAGTTCCTCCCACACCGACTTGATCTCTCCTAACTTGGGGTACTTGCTTTGATCGGTCTTGTTAATCGCAGTGTCAAACAAGTCGCCCCAGGGAGACGCAGTCTTCACACCGGTCAGACCGAGTAAATCGAACCGCGTTGAGGCGATATGCCCCAGAAGCCACGTCAATGAATTCGCATTTTCACGCAGTTGTCTTCTCGCAAGGTCTTCATTCATGCCTTCGAAACTCAGTCCATACATGTAGTTGTTTACTTGCAGAATTTCGGAAATTGGTTTGATGGCAACATGCACTTGGGCTCTCTTTCCAGTTTTTCGAATTCTAATGCATGTCAAATGAAACGCAATCACATCTCAAAAGTTACCGTTGTACACCCGACCGGAGTGACTATTCGCTTGACCAATCAAGTCTTGCCCTGTAACTTACTTGCCTATGGCAGACAAAGACTTCCTGCGCGTTGACGGCAGTTTCGGCGAGGGTGGCGGCCAAATCCTGAGGACCTCGATTTCGTTATCGACCCTGCTGGGTCGTCCGGTCGAGGTTACCAATATCCGCCGCAACCGCAAATTCCCCGGCATGATGCCGCAACACCTGACTGCTGTCAAAGCCTGCCAGCAGATTTGCGGAGCCACAGTCGAGGGCGCCGAAATCAACTCCGAACGCCTCACGTTTTCGCCCGGTCAAATCCGCGGCGGCAAGTATACCTTCGATGTCGCCGAAAGTAAGAAATCTGCCGGCGCAGCAACTCTCGTTCTGCAGACAATCATCCTGCCGCTCTTATTTGCGAAATCGGAATCAAACATCACCGTTCGCGGCGGAACGCATGTCCCCTGGTCGCCGCCCGCAACCTATCTCAAGCAAGTCTTCTTGCCGGTTCTGGGTTTGCTCGGTTGCCAAACGTTCTTGAAAATCAATCGCTGGGGCTGGTATCCCGAAGGCGGCGGCGAAATCGCCTGTCGAATCAAACCGGTCGACCGTTTGCGCACACGCCAATTTTCCGACCGCGGCCAATTGCGCAAAATCTATGGCATGTCAGTGACTTCGAATGTCGGCGGCGGAGTTGGCGAACGCCAGATGCGCGCCGCAATCAAGCAATTGCGCGCAAACAATCTCGATGCTCAACTGCGCAACAGTGATGTTGCCGCCAATGGCAAGGGGACGATCATTTTCCTCACGGCCGAATTCGATAACGTTCGCGCGGGATTCTCCGCACTTAGCGAAAAAGGCATGCCCGCCGAAAAAATCGCCGAAACCGCTGTTACCGAGCTGCGCAACTTCCTCGGCAAAGATGTCTGCCTCGACCACTACCTGGCGGATCAGTTGATTCCATACGTCGCACTCTGCGGCGAACGTGTCGTGATGAATGTTTCCAAAGTCACCAACCATCTCAAAACCAATCTTTGGGTGACACAGAAGTTCATTCCCATAAAGTACAAGCTCTCCGGTCCGCTCGGCTTTCCCGGAGTGCTGGTGATCGAACCCGCTCCTGAGCCGGAACCGCTGCCGGAGACGCCTGTTACCGAATCCCCGGTTGTCCCAAGTTAAATCATGGCGCCTACAAACCCCTCCGGCCAGAATTCTTAGATTCTGCCCAATCAACCAGTGTATAAGCTATGATTTCTCAGGAAATCCGATAAGATGCGCCAATTCAAATTAATCAAACTCACCCTGCTGATTGTCGCCCTCTCTGCCATAACTACGAGCGCTGCCGGCGCCGAACGACTCCACGAATCTCGCGCCGATTTCCTGCGTCTCGACTCTAATCGGATCTATGTCTGGGTCGAAAATCCAATCAAAATTAATACCGATTTTTCAATCGCGATCCGCTGCGACGGAGTTGGAATCTATCGCTCCAAGGTCGCCGGCGTTCTCGATAGAGTCGCCGTAAGTTCAAATTTGCCCTCAGAAATGGTCGCGACATTGCAATCAAGAAAAGATTGCGCCTTCGCTGTCTTTCTCGAATCGGACATAATCTGCGATTCGCTAATCATCGCGATGCCCGCAAATCTGCGCAATCTCTGGCTCGACACAGTCTTCATCGCAAACGCCGAACCACCGATTCGCTGCCTGTTCCGATATTACGATGATATGAAGGAAGTCGAGATCGCCGCAAAATTGCAACGGGTTGACTTGCTCATAATGCCGCAGTTTGAAATCCCCGACGCTGCGGCACTTATCGACTCGCCCAGTTTGCTCGAATGGAATTTGCTGAGCGCAACCATCAACGATGACCTCTTGGCAACCGCCCTCAACGACTGCGTTCGCGGACTCCTCGCCGACAGCAGCGAGCGCGCCTATTCGTCTTTAATCAACCAGGCTCAGCTCGAAACCATCTTCCCGCAAAACTGGACCCACGCGCGTGAATTGTTTACGCAGTCCCGAAAGAATAAAGAAAAATTCGATTGCTACTTTCCCGGTTACAAAATGTATCCCCGACTCGCCGAACAATTCAATCTTGCCATGGACTCTTGTTCCGGCCGGTCATTCACTTTTCGCGATTCGCAATCCCATCCGCTGCAATTGTCTTTCTTTGACTTGGGCAGTGATCGAGACTCGTCAAGCTCCTGCGTTCAGGCGGTGCGCAAAATGGCCGATCCTATTAGAGCGACGCTGAATATTGAGAAGGCTACTGCCTTGGATAGTTGCTTGCTCGGCCTGATATCGCCCGACACTTGCTGCGGAACTCTGTCGCGCGCGATTGCCGAATCCATAACATAGCCCAGGTCGAAGTGCGAGCACGCGAGCACGAGAGGCCTGGGTAGGGAGCGAGTAATCCTATAGAGTCCCGAAGGGACGCCATATCCTGCCCAGGCCGTAAGGCCTGAAGACAGATCGTAAGGCCTGGGGCGAGCTTTAGATAAGCCTTTCGGCAACTGTGTCGTAAAAGAGAATTCCTCGAGAAGTGAGGCTGATTCTTTCTTGATTCATCTGGATAAATCCCTCGCTTTCTAGCTGCTTCAGTTGCAACTGTGTTTCATTCTCTAGTGGTCCATAACTACTTTCAAATGAAGGAAGATGCACCCCTTCAATCATTCTCAAACGAATGACAAAAAGCTCCCTTTTCATAGCGGAAGGTTCTAGCTCCTCTTCAAAGTCAATAGGGAATTGCCCATCTATGAGAAGTTTACTCCAGCGGCTCTGGTTTGCCGCATTGCGAAAGCGCTTCTTGTTCCAATAACTAAAGGCCGAAGGACCATAACCCAAAAAAGGCCTTCCAGTCCAGTAGCC
>CAVPQS010000022.1:0-8068 GCA_963707485.1 uncultured bacterium | reverse complement strand
TCCGTTGCGTATTGCTAGACCACCATCGCCCAGAACATCGCGCACCAGGCGGTATTGCAGGGGCACACCGTCATCTTCACCACGGCCGGCAAGCTGCTCGGCGAGCTCGCCAGCCTGGACAGTGATTCGGCACTGCGAAGTCGGCTGCGTCACTACGCCAGACCTTCACTATTGGCCATTGACGAGGTCGGGTATCTCTCGTACTCCAGCCGCTACGCCGACCTGTTGTTCGAGCTGGTCAGTCGCCGCCACGAGCAAAAAAGCACGCTGCTGACGACCAACAAATCGTTTGCCGAATGGAACGAAGTATTCCCCAACGCAGCCTGCGTGGTGGCACTGGTTGACCGACTGGTCCATCACGCTGAGATCGTTGGCATCAAGGGCCAGTCGTACCGGCAAAAGGAGGCACAAGAACATGCCAAGGCACGCGCTGGCAAACGCAAAACTTCAAAGGGGACGACATGAAAAAATGGCATCAGCCCTCGGGGCTCTCAAGCGGGTTGTCGTTCAAAGTGGACGCCAACTGGACGCCAGAGCAGGCATTGGCGGTGTGGGAGTTGCTTGATGACCTGCGCGATCGTGTCGGGACCCATTACGGCCTGGTCATGCAGAACCTCATGCGTGAGCAGCGCGTGATGCCGAAGCTGGCCGATTTCGACGTATTTTCGTCCGGAACGAGCCAAAGCTTCACCTGGATTAACGGCAAGTCGCAAAACACGAAACGGTATGTGTTTCGGTTGTCGCCCAAGCGCGCCGGGCGATTGGAGGTTCCGGCGTTTGCGCTTGATATCGACGGCAAGCGCTACATGACGCAGGCGCAGTACGTGCAGGTGAGTCCGGGGCGTGGTGGCAGCCAGGCGCGCAACAGCAATCCGAATCCGCAGCCGCGTCAACGACAGGCGCAAGGCGCAATCACGCGCGACGATTTGTTTATCCGCACGGTTGCGGACAAAGACACCGTTTATGTCAACGAGCAAATAACTTTGTCATTCAAATTTTTCCAGGGGATCGAATTACTGCAAAATCCAGACTATCAGGCGCCGCAAAAGACCGGATTCTGGGTGGAGGACCTTGGACCGCAAAAATCGAGCTATCAGACGGTCGCCGGTCGCGACTATAGAGTAACTGAGATTAAGACCGGATTGTTTCCGACTTCATCAGGAGTGCAGACAATCGGCTCGGCGACGCTGACATGTCTGGTGCAGGACCGTCCGCGTAATCGCGATCCGTTTTCGATCTTCAATAATTTTGGCGTGTTTGGCGAGACCAAGAGCGTTAAGTTGGCCTCCGACCCAATCGAGATCGTGGCGCTGCCGCTTCCGACGCGGGGCAAGCCGGTGGATTTCGGCGGCGCAGTCGGGCAGTTCACGATGTCGACATCGGTTGACAAGACTACAGTTCCGGTCAATGAACCGATCACGATGACGGTCAGGATATCGGGAATCGGCAATGTCAAGACAATCGGGATGCCGACGATTCCGGAGATACCGGATTTTCGGACCTATCAAGCGGGAGATTCGGAGAATATCGAACGCGTCAACTATGAACTTGGCGGCAGCAAAATTTACGAGCAGGTGTTTATTCCGAAGCGGGCGGGGACGTATACAATTCCCGGATTGAGTTTTTCGTATTTTGACCCGAAGGCAAAAAGCTACAAGACGCTGACTTCGGAGCCGATTCGCGTTGAGGCGACGCCCTCACAGGACCGGTTTGCCTCGCAGTTGCAGAACCTCCAGACCAACCGCATTGATCTGGCGGCAAAGGATATCCGCTATCTCAAGACTGAGGCAGGTAATCTCAACAGCCGGCGCAGTCAACCGCTGGCAATGAGTCCGCTGTTCTTGGCGTTCTATCTGATACCGGTGCTTGGCTATATTGCCGTCATTCAGCAGCAGCGCCGCAAGGAACGGTTCGAAACCGATCATGGATTCCGGCGGCTGAAACAAGCGCGCAAGATGGCGGAAGGGCGATTGGCAAAGGCGAAGGCGCATTTGTCATCAAAGGATCCGGATGCGTTTTACACCGAGACCAACCGGTCGCTCATTGACTATTTTGCCGACCGGTACAATCTTCCCGCGTTTGGATTGACGGCCGACAAGATCAAAGCATTCGCAGCGGGCAAGCAGAGTGATCAATTGATTGCGAAGATGCTGGAATTACTGCAGCAATGCGATTTTGGCCGGTTCGCGCCGGGAGGTTCGGAACATTCGCAGATGCAAAAATTGTGGGAAGACGCCAGACAGTTGATTATTGATCTGGAGAAGACGCGCTGATGCGACGCTTACTCTGGTTGCTGTTGCTATTAATTCCGACTGTACTTTTTGCCGGGGCCGAAGATGATTTCGGGGCTGCCGTGAGCCTTTACGATCAAGGCAAGTTCGTCGAGTCGGCGACGGCGTTTCAGGGGATCATTGACCGGGGGTATTCCTCGCCGCAGTTATTCTACAACGCGGGATGCGCATATTACAAGGCGGGCAAGATCGGTTACGCCATCGCCAATTTTCGGCGGGCTGAGCGATTGTCGCCGGAAGATGCAGATATTCGGGCGAATCTGGAATTTGCGCGACTTTACACCGTAGACAAAATCGAGGCGTCCGCACCAGGGGTGTTTCAAACACAGATCGGGCGCGTGCTGAATATTTTCACACCAAATCAATACTTCCTGATATCACTCGGAGCGCTGTTCCTGGCGTTCGGGCTGTTGGCTCTCAAGCGGATGGGCAAATTTTCGGTGGGGCGCGCGGTGGTGACAACGTTGGTGATTGTCGCAATTATTTGTGGGGCGGCGATGCTTTGGGCGCTGCAGAACAACTATCTGGTGCAAGAAGGCGTGGTGGTGGTGGAGCAAACTGAGATCATGTCGGGTCCGGGCACTGAATTCGAGCTTCAATTTGAGGCTCATGAGGGGCTAATGTTCCAGATACTCGAGACACGGCAGGATCATTATCTGGCGTTATTCGCCAATCAGCTCAAGGGCTGGATTCGCCGATCCGACGTTGTGACTATTTGAGTATCTGTCTGACCACGTATAACTCCCTGTCCGCCATAGCCAAGTACTGACCCCTTAAATCGTTGACAGTGCCTTTGTCGATGACTATCATTAACACTTCATCAAAATCGTGGCAAGGTAGAGGGATCTATTAAGACTTTAGACTGGAAAAAAGTTCTCGGAGCGGTCGTTGCGATAGGCCTGTTGATTTTGAGCTTTCACAACGTCAATCTCAAGGAACTCTGGGGCAGCATTATCGGACTGAATTTCCTCTATCTCTTTGCTTCATTTTGCTCGGCCATCGCGATGAATTGGGCCAAAGGGATGCGCTGGCGGGCGCTGATTCGCGACGTCAAGCCGGTGTCAAAGCTGCGGGTATTCGCGCTCTTTCATGTCGGGCAAATGATTAATTTGTCGCTCCCGGCGCTGACCGGTCAAGCGGGCCGGATTGTGATGTTGTCCAAGGCGGAAGGGTTGTCGAAGACATTCTGCTTCACGACAGTTGCGATGGAAGTGTTATTGGACGGCGTCAGCCTGATAGCGCTGGTTTATCTGGCTTCATTTATTTTTGCCTTCCCGCAGTGGTTGCGGCAGGCGGAGATTTACGCGGCTCTTGCTTTGGGAGTCGTGCTCTTGACAATCGTAATCGTCTGGCGGAACAAGCGATCGCTGGAGTATTTCGGCAAAACCCGGATCAAGCGGCGGTTTCCCGGTTTGTACATGAAGCTGCAAAAATGGACGACTTCGATGATTAGCGGGATGACTTCGCTAAAGAGCGGGCGCGGGATATTCGAAGTGAGTTTCTATTCGATTATGGTCTGGATGTTTCACATCTTGATCGCGGTGGCATTGATCAAGTCGTTTAAGCTGGATGTGCCGTCGTGGGCCGGTGTCGTGGTGGTAATCGTCAATTCGTTTTTGTTGATGATTCCGATTTCGCCGGGGAATATCGGTTCGTTTCAGTTTATTGTCATCGGCGTGCTGCACGAGTTTTTCAACGTCCCGAAGCCGGAGGCCGCGGCATTCAGTCTGGTATTGCATTTTATGGACATTGTGCCGGTCTTTGTCATCGGCATCTATTTTCTCTTCACTAACCACATTACCTTCCGAAAACTGCGCGCCGAGGCGGAAAGCCGGGCGCATGAGGCGGGGACCGTCAGTTGATTTCCGCCTTGACAATGGGCAATAAACAGGCAAATTAACCAACTCTGGATGCGGCCGGTCCACTTATTGCTCGACGGCTGTTGAGGCGAATTAAGCCGCTCGCCCACGACGTCTCCGTGGACAACCGGCGGAGAAGACACCATGATCAGGTCATACTACTACACCCCAGACGACGGGCTGGTTTATGCGGAAGGAATCAAGGATTTCCGCTGCTTGAGTGAACGGCGCGATAGCGTGCTTTGGGTCGACCTGTCTTCGCCGACCGACGAAGAGTCGTATATTCTTACTTCCGATTTTAAGTTCCATCCGCTGGCGATTGAGGACGTGTTGTCGGAAATGTCTCACCCCAAGGTCGACGACTACGACAACTACCTGTTCACGATTGTCCAAGTTCTGGGTCCGCCGGTGCAGGAGACGGAGATCGAAGCGAAGGGCATTGGTCTGTTCCTGACGCCGAACGCGGTCGTGACCGTGCATTTCCACGATGTGCAGTCGCTTGATTCGGTGCAGCTACGTTTGCAGCGCGACAGCCGGCTGATCTCGCGCGGGGCTGATTTTCTGTTTCACACGATGCTCGATCATATCGTGGATACTTATTTCAGCGCGCAGAACACGATGGAAAAAGAAGTCGATCTGGTCGAGGCGCAGGTTTTTGAGGACCCGGATGAAGTGATTCTCAAGAAGATGTTTCGGATTCGCCGCGACCTGGCGATTATCCGGCGCGTGGTTGTGCCACAGTCTGAAATCGTGTCACAATTTACGCGCGAGAAATTCGACGTGATTACGCCCAAGGCGGCGATTTATTTTTCGGATATTAATGACCATCTGCATGTGATGATTTCGACGGCGGACAATCAGCGCGACGCGATTAATTCGGCGATGGATTTGTATTTTTCGATGGTGTCGACCAAGACGAACGACGTAATCAAGTTCCTGACAATACTTTCGGCGTTATTCCTGCCGGCGACGTTCATAGTGGGTTATTATGGGATGAATTTCGAGACGATCCCGGAATTTAGTTGGCGGCTGGGCTTCCCGTTTGCTGTGTTTTTAATTGTGGGTGTTATCAGCGGCCTGCTCCTGTTTTTCCGCAGAAAAAAATGGATTTAGAGCAATTTTTTTGAAACAAACGGACTGACCAGTCCGTCTAAAGAGGTATGATAAGAGAAACCACGAAAAAGAAACGCCGCAACTTGCCCGATCAGGAGCGCAAGGACATGATCATTGAGGCGGCGCTGAAGGCATTTGCCGCTTATGGATTCGAAGCTTGCAATGTCGATGCGATTGCGGAGTTAGCGGGGGTCGGTAAAGGGACGCTGTACCGCCATTACGCCTCGAAGTTAGAGTTGTTTGCGGCAGTCGTGGAATGCGGGCACGCCCGGTTGCTCAAACGATTCGAGCCGATTCTGGACATTAAGTGCGAGGCTGCGGTGCACATGGCGTTGGGACTGCGACAATTTGTTGACTTTTTTGTTGAATCTCCGGATTTTTACCGTGTCATGATGATTGAACATCCGGAAGTACGACTGAGCGTCAATCTGGACGTGGATGCGGGGTATCAGCACTTTCTTACGAGAATTACTGCAGCCGTGAAGAACGATATTCGTGAAAAGAAGCTCAAAAAGGCCGACCCGGAATTTGCGGCTCAGATATTTCTTTCGCTCATGAAGTTAATCGTTGAACGCCAGTTGTACGGCAAAGGCCATTCGCGGACTAAAGACATCAAAGATGCGGTGGAAATCACCTTGAAGGGACTTGAGCTATGAAGAGTCGGCGACGACTGCAATATGCGATAATGTTTGTTCTGTTGCCGGTAATATTGTTCCGGAGCGCCGATGCGCGAGTGCTGACAATCGATCAGGCCGTCCAGGAAGCGTTGATTGGCAATCAGGACTATCAGATTGCGCGAACCGAACTGGAAAAGGCAGAGGCGGAGATACAAGCCGCGGCTGCGGATGTCTACCCGCATCTGTCGCTTGGATCGACGTACACGCGGAATCTGGAAATTCCGGAGTTGGTATTCGGCGGCCAGACAATCAAGCTGGGGACCGAAAATCAAATCGATGCCGGGCTGACTTTGAAGCAGTCGATTTGGCAGGGCGGCAAAGCGCTGGAGGCAATCAAGATTGCGCGAACTTACCGCGAATATACGAAGGAGGCAGTGCGCGAGGTCGAGGCTGAAATTGTTTTCAACGTGCGGCAATCGTTCTTGGATGTAATTTTGGCGCGGGACGTCGTCAACGTCTTTCGCGATGCTCTCGCGGCGGCTGAGCTGAACCTGGATATCGTCTCGAAGATGCAATCGCAAGGGGTCGTGTCGGAGTACGAAAAACTTCGCGCTGAGGTCGAGGTCGCCAATTTGCGGCCGCAACTTATGCAGGCGCAAAATCAGGCGGCGTTAGCGCTGCACTCGCTGCGGAATTTTCTTTCGCTCGATCTATCCGAAGAACTCGAGTTGCAGTACAATTTTGATTCGACCACAGTGGGTCAGGTATTGAACCTGCCGCGCGTGACGGAACTTGCCATAGCCAATCGTTCGGCGATTCAGCAGCAAGAGCACTTGAAAGAGATCACTAGTCGCGCTGTCCGCGTCGCCGCGGCGGAAAGATCACCCAAGTTCGACTTTGTCAGCCAATACGGCTGGCGCTACCAGGCGGATGATTTCGGGCTCGACGGCAGCGATTGGTCGCCGAATTGGACGGCATCGATATCGCTGTCCATGCCGATTTTTGACGGTTTTGCAACCAAGGCCTCCGTCCGCAAAGCCAAGGTCGACAAACGGCAAGCGGAATTGGGATATGAGAAAATCACGGAACAAGTCGAGTTGCAGGTGCGGGATGCGATTCTGCGGTACAGCGAAGCGAACGCGCGGCTCCTGTCGCAGCGCAAGACGATCGAGCAGGCCGAGGAGGGTCTGCGAATTTCGCGGATACGCTACCAAAACGGTATCGGCACGCAATTGGAGATATTGTCCTCCGAGTCGGCGCTGACGCTGGCGCGGAGCAACTATGTTCAAGCAACTCACGACGCGGCGCTGGCAGTTTATCGTCTGCTGCGAGTTACGGGTATCAAGAATTTTGATGAGCTTAAGGAGCAATAGATGAGAAGCAGGTGGTTATATCTCTTACTGGTAATGATTTTGCCGCTGTCATGCGGTAAAGACTCCAGCGCGGACCAGGCGACGCCGCTGCCGACGATTCCGGTGCGGACCGTGAAGGCGGAAGTCGGGCGAATCGAGGTTGAACGCGAATTCGGCGGCGGGTTGGTGGGAAGCAGCCAGGCCGATCTGTATATAAGAATTTCCGAGGCTGTCAGCGCGCTACCGTTCAAGATCGGCGACAAAGTAAAAGCCGGAAGCGTCGTTGTGTTGCTGGACAAGGGCGGAGCATCTTCGCAGTATTTTCAAGCAAAATCGACGTTCGAGAATGCCGAGAAGAACTTCAACAAGATGAAGTATCTCTTCGAGGAAAAAGCCATCAGCGAGACGCAATTTGACCAGGCTGAGAACGCTTATCAGGTTGCTCGGGCGAACTTTGAGTCGGCGCGAGAACTGGTGGAGATCAGTTCGCCGATTAACGGCACACTCGTCGAGCTGAACGTGCTGGTGGGCGACATTCCGCCGGTCGGCAAGATAGCCGCCCGCGTTGCGCAAATCGACTCGTTGCGGATGTCGTTCGGGGTGCCGAGCAACTTGGCAGAGAAGTTCCGGGTGGGCATGGTTGGCACATTGCAGGTGGCTCTGGATGACAGCTCCTATGCCTGCACGATTACTCGTGTGGCTTCGGCTGCCGATCCGCAGACACGGACATTCACTGTTGAAGTTTCGGTCCCGAATTTTGATCAGCGGCTGCAACCGGGCGCGTTCGCGAAGGCAAAGTTTGTCGTCGAGAGTTCGGAGTCGGCAGCAATCCGTGG
>CAVPQS010000021.1:0-42512 GCA_963707485.1 uncultured bacterium | reverse complement strand
ATGATGTGTTCGAGGCCCGCGTAGAGATCCTCGGTGTTTTCGCGAACGATGATCAGATCGACATTGTCGTATCGCGACTTGATGCCATCGATAGAATGCACCGGGCGCAGATTAGCATATAAATCCAGCGCCTTACGCAAGCCGACATTTGCAGAAGAGAAACCCTTTGCAACAAATGTTGTCAGTGGTCCTTTGAGGGCGACCTTGTTGCGGCGAATCGACTCAAGCAAGATTTCGGGCACGGGCGAACCGTAGTCGGGGATTGCATTGATTCCGGCCGGAATCGGCTCCCAATCGATTTCGACGCCGGTGGCTTCGATGACCCGCGTTGTAGCTTTGCTGATCTCGGGACCGATTCCGTCCCCTTCAATGAGTGTTACTATGTGATGAGCCATCGAACTATTTTGATATCCTTTCAATTATTCTTTCTGTAAAACTTCAAATAACTATCATTGTCGCGACGTGAGAATATAGCAATGGCAAACAGTAATGAAATTCAAAACTTTGTGCACCTTCCCGGTAATAATTGCATTACCACAGCTATACGCAATATTTTGAATTTCTACGGCTTTCGTTATCCGGAATCAAGAATATATGGTCTTTCTGAGGGTTTAGGTTTCGTTTTTAAGCGAATCGAGGGTCAAGATAATCCATATCTCGGAGGAACGGGGTCCGGATTGGTCGATTCTTTTTGCAGAAATCTACATTTGGACCTTGAAAGTCGTGAATTCGACAGCGACGAGGCTGCAATGGACGATCTCAAGGCGCAGATCGATCAGCAGGCGCCGGTCATTGTGCAGGTCGATTTGCTGCATCTTCCCTACTTCGATTCAAAGACTCATTTTGCCGGTCACAGGGTGATTCCGGTTCGATACGATGAATTTAACATTTATGTCGCCGACACGGGATTTCTCAAGCTGCAGGCATGTCCTATCGACAAGTTCGTCGAGGCGCGACGCAGCGAGCATCCGCCCTTTGAGCACAGACGGCGACGGTGGCGGATCGCCCGTTTTGAAGAACGACCCTTTATTGACGAAATGATCACGAAGTCGCTTTACAATGTTTACCGCAAATTTGAAAATCACATGCCGGGATATAATCTGCTGCAGATTTTCGATCTACGCGACCATTTGATGGATTATAAGGATCCAGCATTGATCTATCAGCAGGTGGAAAAGGCCGGCACCGGAGGTGGACTTGGTCGCAAGATGTTTGCGGAGTTCCTCGATCAGGCCGCACAGATATATGCACGCTCGATATATGAATTAGCTTCGGCGCTATATGAGCAGTCGGCAGCGCTATGGCGCGAGATTGCGATCAACGCTCGATCTGGCGAAATTGACAAGGCGCCGGAACGACTCGAGGAGATTTATAAGATCGAGTCGCGGGCGATCAAAGTGTTCAGTTCTTTTGAGGCTGAGGATTTGTAGTTCTCAGAGAGTCGACCGCATGCGTTTCAGTAATGCGATGCCTTCCCGAAAACTTGCCGTCAGGTCATTTTTATTAAATCGATAAAGTTGTCCGATTCTACCGTTGACCAATACGCGATACAGGGCGGTCAGGATAATATTCTCCAGAAAGACAGCGGACGTTAGCCCAAGCGCTGCGCCAATCATGCCAAACTTGGGAATCAGCAAGTAGTTTACTCCAACCGCGACAATAAGCGAACAAAACATCGTCAGGGATTTGATGTAGGATTTGCCGCGGCCAAGAATGTGCAAGGTGAGGATTCCGTTGAGTCCGCGAATGATAGCCGCCACAAGGAGGATGAACATCGGTGCAAGCCCGGCAATGAAGCCCTCACCGTACCATCCCAATACCGGTCGTGCGCAAATGGCGAGCCCCAGCGCTCCAGTAATGAGCACAATTATCGCTTGCCGGTAGTAGAATGGCGTAGTGATAGCGGCATCGGCGTCGCTCTCGGAGGATGTTTTGGGATAGAAGACGGTATGTACGGCGAGCGAGACCATCAGCAGCGGCGATGTCAGTCCGGCGGCAACCGAGTAAACGCCGGCAGCCTCGAGCGAGCCAAGCGCGGTCAACATGAAGAAGTCGGCGCGTCCGACAAGGAATGAGAGCAGGTTGGCGACGTATATCCAACTTCCGTATTTCATCGTTTCTTTGAACAGGTTGAGGGACGGTTGGTTTGGCGGTCCCGACTGGCGAACGACAAAGTAGATCAACAGCACCGCTGCGATTCCGTACGACAACGGGTGAAGCCAGACAACTTGCAGCGGTTGATTCGTTCCAAGCAAGAGCAGGACAACAAGCAGAGCAAGAATCAGGTAATTTTGAGTCAAGAGAACGGCGCTGCGTTTGCCGATTCTGCCCATTGCGATTAAGAGCTGGCAACTGGGTTCGTAGATAAGCAGTATCAGGACGAGAACCAACGCCGGGAGTAGCTGGTGGAGTTCGAGATTCTGGAGATAGGGTTGCCACCACGAATGAGTCAGGACAAAAACCGCGACGACGAGAATCCCGGCGCCGAGTGAAAAGACCACGAAATTGGAAAAAAGACGCCTCGGCGTAGCGAGGCGCTTGCTGACGAAATATTGCGCCGTGAAACCAAGCGATAAGTTGGCGATGCTAAAGAGGACCTCGGCAAGATAGACGACCAGGGAAACGTACCCTTTTCCGGCTTCGCCAAAGTGTCGGCTGATCAACAAGTTGAGGAAGAAGATCGCGAGAAGACAGAAAAACTGCGTAGCGAGAATAGCTACGGTCGAGTCGAAAAAGCGGGCTGGCGTCCGTTGTTGCATAGCTGGCACTATATCGGCGCGGGGACGAGATAGCAATGCAAAAAAAACGGCGACATCACTGTCGCCGTCGCAAAAACAAACTAACTAAGCCGGTTAGGCCCAGTTATTGCGAATCTGCTTGAGGTACTGAGCGCTCTTGCGCAGACCAAGGCTGGAGGCCTTGTACTGGACAGAACCTTCAGTGCGACCCAGCTTCTTGGCAATCGACACGTTGGAATTCGTGCGGTAGGTTTTCTTCAGCGTGCTGATTTCGCTCGGCGTCCAATTTTTGGTTCGGCCGTTAGTGGTGAAGCGACGGGTGGTGCCGGTCGGGCGAGCATTCCAAGAGGTTGTGCGTCTACCCTTGCGTACTGAAGTGGTTCTTCTTCTGCGATTCATCCTTTGCTCCTTTCGCATGAGGATCTGAATGTGAATGTGACTTCATCCTGAAGTATTTTTTGTCCTAAAATTTTCTTCGTTAGTTTCATTAACAGTTAAATGTATCGGATCAAAGCACAGATACTTTAGTTTGAAACACACAAATTCCCAACTTTGACGGTGATGTTTTGCCAAAGGCGGGTGCAAAGAGTGAACGGGTTTTGCGACTCGGAGATGACAAACTCGGAGTCGTGCGAATGACAAATTAGACGGCAGACTCTCCCCTGTCGATCATCGACATTTGGATCTGGCGATGCAGCGGGCCGGATTGTTCCACTGTGAAATTTCGGAAGTACTCTCGGCGCAATACGTTTCAACAGTGAACAATGCGACGGCAGAGTTTTGCCTTTACTCTTGCCCCGGTCCGGCGTAGATTCGAGCCAATGGCAATATACTTTGTATCGGACTTTCATCTGGGTGAGCGGGACAAGAATCGAGACAGGCGCAAGCTGGCGCTCTTTGATCAATTTGTCGAAAAATGCCAAGGCGATTTGACGCATCTGATCGTTCTCGGCGACCTTTACGATTTTTGGTTCGAGTACCGCTACTTGATCCCCAAGCACAACCTGTCGATTCTCTACAAACTGCGCGAGCTGGTGCAGGCAGGAATCAGAGTTTCTTACATTTGCGGCAATCACGACTTTTGGATCGGCGACTTCATGGCGAGCGAGTTGGGATTCGAGGTCGAACCTGACCAATTGATACTGGAATCGCCGCTTGGCAAGGTCCTGGTGCTTCATGGCGACGGCATAGCGCCTTCGGACTATAAGTACCGCATCCTAAAGCGCGTGTTGCGTAATCGGGCTGGGATAGCCTTGTACCGGCAATTGCCGACGGGTTTTGCGTATTGGTTGGCGCTCAGGGTTTCCGGGAGTTCGCGACATTATGGCGCAGAAAAGCCGAGTCCGGAGTTTGTAAAGGAGTATTACGATTTTGCCCGGGCGAGATTCAAAGAGGGTTGCGCCGCGGTGGTTTGCGGCCACATTCACTGGCCGGAGCTGGTTGATATTGATGGGAAGTTTTATGTCAATTGCGGAGACTGGCTAAACTACTTCACGTATGTGCGTTTCGACGGAGAGCGCTTCGAACTCAAATCGATGATTTAATCAGGCGATTCGAACCCGCGTTTGGAAATTTTGCCGGACACGAGGGTCTGTGCAATGGTGGGAACTGAGGCAAGATAGCGGCCAACCGCGTTAATGTTGATTTCGGTAGTAAGTTCAAACTCGCCTTTTGCCAATGCCGGCATCGGCATTTGGGTTGCAAAATTGCCGACATAGCCGCCGGCCTCGACAATTCTTTGCACGTACTTGCGGCGGAGCGCCTCGACAAACACCGGCTTGCTGCGAGGGAGCATAAATAATTCCAATCCTGCTTTGATGTCGCCGTCTTTTAATGCTGTCGCGACAGTTCGAAAGTCTTCCAAAGTCCCGCCGAGGATAGGGCCAATTCTGACGCGTCGGAGCTTGATCAATTGGAATTCGGTATGATCTTTCACAAATGCGTTGGGACCAAGTGCGAAAATGAGAGGACGCGTTCGGGCGGCACCAACACTGAGGTCATCGAGAAAATAGACATTCTTATCGGAAAATGGAACGGGCCAACGACCGGCGGCAAACTGTGTAACGTAGTTGAGGAAGGTCTGATCGGGTTCGAGAAGGACGTTTTTTTTCGTCAACAACTGCGCATAAGCGAGCAGCGACATGCGCTCTTCCAGAGTTAAACGCTCAACTCCGCAGATTTCGATACAGAAGGATTGCGATAATGCTTCGCGGAGCGCGTCCCAAAGCAGGCAAGCAGAATCGAACGGTGTCTGCTTGGTTTGGTGAGTCCCGGCCAGAGTCACGCGAATCGTGGGAACTATTGACAGCGACACTGTCGGGAGATCAGTCGCCGATTTCAGGCTATTTGCAGGGAGAATCTGAACGAGAGATGAAGTAGCCGCAAAGATGGCACCTTGCGGCGAATCTACGACGATAATGCGCCCGGATTGGAAATAGCCGGCTGCGAACATTTCTTCGGGAGAATGGTAGGTCTGGGATTCCGCCGCGGCGACGATGTGAAATCCGTCGTCGCTGACATGGACGGCAAAGTCCGGCTGAGTCTCGATCGTTTCATTGATGCGGACGAAGCGATTGCCCTGATGATATGAAGCGATCTTTTGCAAGCACGTTTGAGCGGGATTTTCGCTTCTGGCGCCCCGGTTGTTGCGCTGTTCGTCGAAGAATTTGAATTCGAGCTGCTCAAGCTTGAGGATCGTCGGTTTCTCCAGCAGCTTGTATTTTTTGCGCCAGCGGTAAAAGGCCTGCTTGGTGATCTGCATATCGGCGCCGGCTTTGGCATCGTCACCGTAGCGCTCCCACAGTTCTTTAATCTCAGGGTAGGAGTATTTTGGAAATACCGACTTGCCGATACCCTTCTTGCGCCGCCAATAGGCGATCAGTTGTTCAGTAACGCCGCCGAGGGCCTGGGCAATTTTTTTGTCGGTGCGATAAAGCTTCTGGAGCTGAAGCAACTCCTGCTTGGTCGGAATTCGGCGGCTTGTCACTTGTTCTTGAAGTATTTTTGCAGTGATTTGTATACGCTTTCGAGTGAAAGCGAAATAACGCGGACATCTCCGGTGGTCGCCATAAAATTTGAGTCGCCGGCCCAGCGCGGGACGATGTGCAGGTGAAGATGACCGGCGATACCGGCCCCAGCGGAACGACCGAGATTCATGCCCAGATTAAATCCGCGCGGTTTGAACTCCTGTTTAAGCGAAGCGACTGTGTACTGTGATAACTCCATCATTTCGCTGAGGATAGCGGAGTCGAGTTTTTCAAGACGGCCGACGTGGGATTTGGGGACAATCATCAGATGCCCGGAAGTGTATGGATAACGGTTAAATACGATGAAGCAGTTTTTTGCGCGATGGAGAATCAGGTTTTGGCGGTCGCGTTTTTCATTCAGCATCCGGCAAAATACACAGCCTTTTTCTTTCGGACCGCGAATGAAATCGCCGCGCCACGGCGCGAACATATGCTTGGTCATGGTAGTTCAAGTATAAGAAACGTGACTCGCGGGCGCAAACGGAATAAGGCGGACTTTGGTTAGGAAAGCATAAAAAGTAAATCAGTGAGTGTTGTAAGTCCAGTTCTCTCTCCGAGTTGAAGAGAGAACTGGATACTTCTACAGAATTGAGGCAATTACACAGAAATGGAAGCTGGATTGCCGACGTTGGCTTTGAGTTCGCAGACCTTGTCAGCGATGTCGGAATAGGCGCTGTCGCAAGAAAGCACGACGACCTGAAACTCGTCGGCCAATTGCCGCAAGAGCCGATGGGCTTCCGAACGGCGAATCCGGTCGAGGTTGACGAATGGATCCTCCAGAATAAACGGAGGTCGCCGATCGTTGGCGAGCACTTTGACGAGTGCAAATCTCATTGCAAGGTAGAGTGAGTCGGAAGTGCTGGCAGACAGCGATTCTTGCGGCTTGTGCCAATGGACGCCATCGGAGATGATTTCACACTCGAGGCTGTGGCGGTCGAGCCGCAACTTGCCCCAGGTTCCAGCAGTCAACGCGCTCAAGAACGACGAGGCTTCCTCTTCCAGAAGCTCGATTGAACTCTTGAGCACTTTGCGGCGGGCTTCTTCGAGGTAGCGCGCTACAATCTTGAGCTGTTCGCTTTCGCTGCGCAGCATTTCAAGTTTGCGACAGCTTTCTTCAATCCGCTCCTGTAGCGGCGCCATAACGTCGGTTCCGGACTCGAGAAATTCGAGCTTATGGTTGAGTCCAGTTGCCTCTTCGCGCAGCCGCGTCAACTTCTTATCCAACTCCGCCACTTCGCGTTGTAATTCTTCAAGGTCGTGCGCAGAAATGGCGAAGGCGCGGTACTGTTCGAAAACTTTGCCCTGCTCGTTCATTTTCCCGGTCATCTTGTCGAGATCAATTTCGAGATCCTTGAGATTGTTCTCGCCGAGAATAGATTCGTAGCGGGCGACCATTGTCTTGATGTCGCGGTCGAGATCGCGATACTGTTCATAGCTCTCTGCCATTTCATCCACGTCTTTGACTTTAAAGCGACGCAGAAGCGCATCGAGTGTTTCGACATTCTTGCGGAGCGTGTCGTGCTCTTCTTCGAGTTGAGTCTTGGCTTGAGAATACTTGGCCAAGGCAGCGCTGTGAGTCCTCTTACCGGATACCCACAAACCAACTGCAGCCACTACCACCATGAATGCAGCGCCGGCTGAAGCCAGGAATAACGGATCATTGGCGTTCATGTAGACGATCACACACCCGGCGACGGCAGCCAGCGCGACACCGACGATGTAGCGATACCAGCCCTTGGGGACGGTCTGGTCGAGTCCATCGCGTTCGCGCTCGAATCGAGCTTCGCAATCCCGAACCTTGCCTTCAAATATGGTTCGCTGGGTTGCGAGGCTTTCACAAGTCTTGAGATCGGCGCGTTCGATCTTAGTCATAGATTTGAGGGTCTCTTTACGCGCCGTGATTACATTTTTGATCTCCTGCGCCTCGCGAGTACGGCGAGTGAGATCGAGGAAAAGTTCTCGTTCTTTTTCGAGATTCTGCGAGGCTTCGAACGCAAGCTTGCTCTTTTTGAAGCGTTCGTGCTGCTCGTCGAACTTGGCCTGCGACGATCGCAGTTCGAGAGAATTGGCGTGGACGCGTTTTCGCGTTTCCAACAGTTCGGCGGTCTTGGATTTGCAGGTTTGAAGCTCGGCTTCGAGACCAGCAATACGTTTTTGCATATGTCCGATCTCGCCGCCATGGGAATCGTTGCCTTCGAGCTCGCGCACGCGTTCGCCTAATTTTTCGAGCAACCGCGAGGCGAGGACTTCGTCCTTATTGCTGTTAAACAAACGCTCCAATTTGTCTTTGACGAGATTGGCATGGCGGCTGACACGCGCGCCATCGGCGTGACGTAGAAACGATGTGGATTCGAAGAAGTCTTTTTCGGAAAAGCCCAGGGCTTTATAAATCTGCTCTTGTACTTCCTTGTGCGTACTCCACCGGGTGCCGGATTCGATCTCTACGAGGAGCGAAAGTTCAGTCGAGACATCCTTGGTCAACTGGTATCTTTTGTTGTCGGACTGGTATTCCAGATGAAGGAGAAACGAGTGATCGGAGTTCCAGTTGGTGAACCGTGTTAGCGATTGTGAGAGCCGAGCCGGATCTTCGAACAGCACGGCGCAGAGAGCTTCCGCGACGGTTGTTTTTCCGGATTCATTATTTCCAAGGATGACATTGATACCATCGACAAAGTCGATCGACTGATCTTCGAAGCGGCCGAAGCGTTTCATTTCCAGGCGCAATAATTTCATTAGATCACATCCTTGCCCGATAAGAGGGCGCGTCCAGTGGACATCGCCTCAATGTATTTGCTTTTGAGTTCGCCCGGCGCCTTATCAATGCTGTCGGAAAGTAGCGCAGTGTATTCGCCGATGAGGCTGCCTTCGCCCTGGCTTTCGGAGAAGCCCTGGGCAGTGAGGTTGCGTTTGTCGCAAATCTGCAGGTGACAGAATTCATTTGCCTGGCTGCGCTCGAGCGAGGAAAGGTCCAAGAATCCATCGCTGGTTCCAGCGCCGGATATCTCCACGCGCAGGAGAGTATTGGCGCCGGCAAGCTTCTGCAGTTCGCGTTCGATTTCGATATTATAGCGGAATTTGCTGGTGTCGATGATGAGGCGTTTCCAATTCAACTCGCCAATCGGGTTGGGTTCGGCCGCGACATGGCTCTTGTCCAGGTCGATCATCAGGCACAATCCGGAGTCGGCCAGATCAAAGTCGAGGGCTTCGGCAGAACCGCTGGAGTAGACGTTGGTTGCCCATTGTTTGTATTCGGTAGTTCCGCCGACTGCAATGAAGTCAAAAGCATCCTTCAGGACAAGTTGCTGCATGATGGGGCTGAGTTGAGTATCGTCGACTGCGTCAAATGCTTCGGTGTTTCCGACGATCAGCAGGTGGGAACCATCGAAATTGGTGCGTGCCGGGACTTTCCAGCCGTTCTGGGATTCTTCGGCGCCGAAATCGGGGATTCCGTAGACGGTAATATCCGAGTCGGCGAAATTGATAGCACACTCGTGGTCAAGGCCAAGAACGTAGAGATTGTCGGGGCGATTTTCGATTGGCATATGGCGATAGATCGAGTTGTCATCAAGGCAATCAAGGTTTCCCGGAACGATGACAAGAGGAATTCTCCCGAGGCGATCGGCCTGCTTGAAGACGAATTCGATGAGATTGCGAGAGACTAGATTGGTTGCGAAGAGATTGCCGCTCACGACAAAGAGGTCGACAGTTGACTCCAGAGCCAGAGCGACACATTTTTCCAGAGAGACTTTGAGCGCTTTGCGCACGAGATCACCTGATTTTCCCAGTCCGGGGAATTGGCGTCCAAGTTGAATATCTGATGCGAGAAGGATTTTTGCCATAATTGCCAGCCTTCGCCTGAACGCCGAAAAATTGCCGCAACTGCCTAGTCGACAAATCTCTCGGCGAGTTTGTTAAGTTGTTGTCTTTCCAACCCTTACAGGGCTTGCACGCATACGGAATCCGGTTACTTAGATACCCGGACGCACGATTGCCCTTGTCAATTAATGTATCGGAAGAATTAGGCGAGTAATTGAGCGGATTTAGAGAATCAGATCATTCACTTTGCGAAGGATCAGCATTGGCGGAATCGCGCCTTCGTTTAGCAGTAGATCATGAAATCGCTTGGCGGAGTATTGTTCGCCCATCCGTGATTGCAGGGAGGAACGGACCATCTTTATCTGTTCTTTTCCAAGGAGGTAAGTCATTGGTGTTGTTGGCGTAAGCGTGTAGCGATTGACTTCTTTTTCGATATACTCTACTGATGCGCCCAGTTTTTCCACCATCCAATCAATTGCCTGCTGATAGGTCATTTGGCCCGTTTGCAGTTTGGTATCGACGATAATGCGAGCGGCTCGGAAACGGATGCCGCCGATGATGGCAAGCATCTGCCGCGGATCGGAGCCATAGAAGCCCTGGTCATACATCGCTTCCTCGCAGTACAGCGTCCAACCTTCGATCATGAGATTGTTTCGCTGAATACGCCGAATTAACGAGGTGCTGCGGTTTGCCAACTGCAGTTGCATGTGGTGTCCGGGGTAAGCCTCATGAACTACAGAGCTGCGGAATCCGCGTCGGTAACAATAGCGAAAGAATGCCGACCGATTGGCATCGTCCAGCGAGTCGGGCAAGGGCCGGACGTAGAAGCGGCCAGTTTGGACACTTTCAAATGCACCGGGAGCCTGGTAGGCAATTCCACCAATAATGTTTTCAAGAAATTTCGGCGTTTCGACAGGCTGGCACTCGCCGATGTCGGCGGGCACTGTCGCGAATTCGTTTTGCGAGACCCACTTGCGAGTTTGGTCGATTTCCCATTGGAAGTAGTCTATAACATCATCGCGGCTGAAGGTTGCCGGTATGAAGGTGTTTAATTCTTCGATGGGCGGCAGTGCGTCGACAATTGCGGAAAGTGAATCGTAGCTTTTCTGGTATTGGTCAAGAAGCGATTCGCCAATGCGCGTTAGCGAGTCGACATCGAAGTCAAGAAAGTACTCGGTCGTAAGCAAGCGATTGTACACTTCCCTGCCGATGGCAAACGACTGGCCCTCGCGTTCGCCGAAATCTCCGAGAAAGTCAGAGAAGTCTTGAAAGGCTGCCACAGCAGCGGCGAACTTGACATCTATTTCTTTTTGATGTTGCGGCAACTGGGCGCCATAAAAAGCCGAGACGTCTCCGAGAAAGGTCGTGGCATTGTCGGCTTCTTCCTTTGCAAGCAACGTCCAAATCTGCGGCGGATTCTTGAGCTGTTTTTCGGAAGCGGTCAGGAAGTCGGGCAGTTTAACGAGCCGCTCAAGAATGAGTTTCAGCCGCTCTTCCTCTGTCATCGATTGTGATAGCATTATGAAATATATCCCGTTGACTGCAGTTGAACTGATGAGCTTCGGGTTGTCGCGATAGAGATTCGTGTTGGTCAGCGTAATGATTTGGGTGTCAATATTTGATTCGAGCAGCGTGTAGTCAAGTTTTGCGTCAGCGCCAAGGTCGGCGACCTTTATTTTCTTCAGGTTCGTCTTGGTCTGGCGGAGCTTGTTTACCATCCGGTTAACGGCTCCGGAGCTAAAGTCAGGGTAACGGGCATCAAGTTTGTGCTCTCCCATTTCAGTAGCATAGACGGGATCGAATTCGAATTGAAGGGAAAGAAAGTCCTCGGCGATAGCCTGGAGTTGCTCTTCAGCGGTGAGTTTTGGCGCGGCGACGGCAATTGACGACATGAAGAAAATCACTGAAATCACACTTAGGCTCAGAATCCGAATCATTAGTCACTCCATTAGAATTTGCTGACCATGAAGTAATGAAATACAACGCAAGTGTCAACTTCAATAGCTTTCGACTTACTCCGGCGGCAGTGGTGGATTAAACTCCGGGTCACGAAGTAAGGTCGCGACGGCCTCGATGTGAGCGGTCTGGGGAAACATATCGACCGGCGTGACTCTTTGAGTGGCGTAGCCGGCCTCAGCGAACAATTCGAGGTCGCGCGCCAATGTGGCAGGATTGCAGGAGACAGCCACTATCTTGTCGGCCCGAAGGCGCACTATACGTTGAATCGCTTTAGTTTCCATTCCGGCTCTGGGCGGGTCGGTGATGATCGTGTCAAAGTGCCTACCGGAGTGAGCAAGTTCCACGAGCATTTTCCGGGCATCTCCTGCAAGGAACTCGACATTGTCGATGTGATTGAGTTCGGCGTTTAGTTTAGCCATTTCAATCGCTTCGGCATTGAGTTCGATTCCCAGCACATTCTTTACATAGCGAGCAAGATAGAGCGAGATTGTTCCACAACCGCAGAAGAGGTCGAGAATTTCCTGATCCGACGCCGGCGCGGCGTGTTCCTTGATGACATCGTAAAGGGCTTTAGTTTGGCGGCTGTTGGTTTGGAAGAATGAGAATGGCGTGATTTGAAATTTCAAATCGCCAATCATCTCGGTCAAGTGCGGCTCGCCGTGGATAAGAATCAATTCGTCGCCGATAGCGACGTTGGCTTTCTTGCCGTTGACTGTATGAAATAGTGAGGTTACACCGGGCACGCCTTTGATAATGCGGTCGAACAGTTCATCGCGGCCGCTGAATTCGCGATTAAAGGTCACCAGGTTTAGCATGAGGTCGCCTGTCAGTTTGCCTTCCCTAACAACCAAAAAGCGCAACTCACCCACGCCGGAGCGCTCATTCATGAACGGAATGTTCAACTCGATTGCCGATTGGCGGACAATGTCCAGCGCCAGGACAGACAGTTCGGACTGCAGAAAACACTCTTTCAAGTCGAAGACTTTGTCGAAGCGACCGCGCACGTGCATTCCGACAGCCGGGACATCGTCATTGTGTCCGAATGAGTATTCCATTTTGTTGCGATAGTAAAATGTCTCGGCGGACACGACCGGCGGGTCAATGGGGATTGAGGATAGCTTGCCGATTCGCGCCAGCGCCTCGCGAATGAAGCCAGCCTTATATCCGACCTGGTCGGCATATTCGAGATTCTGCCAGGTGCAGCCGCCACACTGTTTGAAGTTGGAGCACCGCGGTTCGATTCGACGCGGCGAGGACCGGAGCAGTTCTTTGAAGCGCGCAAAACCGTATCGACGCTTGAGCATGGTAACCTGACAGGAAATTCGTTCGCCGGGCAGGCCCTGATCGGCCATGATGACCATGCCGTTGTGGTGACCGATTGATTTGCCGGTCAGGGCAAGGTCTTCGATCTCCAGCTCTATCGTATCGAATTTGCGCAGTTTCTCATTCATCGGGCCAACATACCCAAAATGCGGTCCGCGCCAAAGAGAAAACGAATGTGTTCAAAGCGTTGATGATGTATAATTGGATGATAAGTGATTACGCCAAGGCAAAAAGAAAATAGGTGTTCATGAGTTATCGCAAGGTCGCCAGCATCTTAATTGTGTTCGTCTGCTTGATTCTGGGAAGTCTTTTTGCGGCCATACCGGAGCCGGCAAAGATTGATCCAACACTAAGCCTGCGACTGAGTGTGTCGGAGCAGCCGTTCGGCGGAGAGATGAAATTCTTGAGTACGCCGGCTTTGGGCCAAGCGTGCACGGTGAGAGTGGTCCTGACTTCGCATCGGCAGATTTCTCAATCGACGGCGTTTCGCATGATGAAAGCGGAAGTCTACAACATGACACTTAGCCCTGACACAGTGGTTTGGGAGGCGCCAATCGATTCCGGCGCAACGAAGACGTTCGAATTTGAATTTACGCCGACGCTGGTCGGAAGTCATCGCCTCTCGATTGCACGAAAGTCAGACAAGACATGGTTGCAGCTTGCGACGCTGCAAATCAACATCAATGAAGACGGCAAGACGATTTGTGCGGGTCCAACGGACCTATGCAAAGACGCTTTGATACCGCCGCATCCGAGTCGCGCCGATGTGCCGATGTTGGTGGAATTTCCGATCAATGAGTTGGAGCCGCGACGAACTCAGGACCGTCACTTTAGTTCGAAGTTCAAATTTACGGCGGCGAAGGCGATGAAGGACTCGGCGTTCGTTGACTTCGAGCTGGAGTGCCATGTCGGGCTGTACACGCAAGTTCAATTTCAGGTGGAGACGTCGACCAACATCTCGCTGTCCAAATTGCCGGAGTCATGGGGGGACAAAGCCGGACCGGCCCCGGGATATCGTCTTTACAACGGGCGAATCGGTTTTGTACCGCAACGAGCCGGGCTGACTCTGTTCGACTTCAAGGTGATCGGCAAGCGGCCATCAACGCGCGGCAATGAAAGGACGGTCACTGACTTTCCGATACATCTCGTGATTGGCGAAAATGGTGAAATTCTATTCGCGGGAAACTTTGATCCTTACACCCGATTCAAGGAAGCCACCGATCCGATGCTCGGTACGCTCCGGCAATTGCTCGAGATTGGCAATCGCGACTATCGCACACGTATAGCCCTATCAATGCCGGATTTTAGAGGACAAGAGATCGACGCCCGCGACGGCATGGATACCTCGAAAACGGATACTACGCCAGACCAGAAATGACGAAGAAAGCAGCACCACACTTTGAGTTCACGCCCGGACAAGAAGCACCGGGATGTGGGTGCTGTGACGCACGTCCGTCGCGACTGAACCCAAGATAAAGTCGCTAATCAAGCGATGCCCGTGCGTGGACATTGCGATGAGGTCGCATTGCATTGAGTCGGCTTGGGCGAGGATTTCCTTGGCCGGATCGCCGCAAGCGAGTATGAAGGCGACATCGAAACCTTCAATAACGAGTTCCTCTTTACGCTGCTGCAAATATGCGCGATCATTGCGCATTTCTTCCGATTCGCCCAAGCGATTCTGATTGCGAGCCATAAAACCGTCAGCGACGTGGATCAGTGTGAGTCGGGCTCCGGTCAATCTTGCCAGCGGGCGGATGTGCACCAGGATCGCCTCGTCGGCAGCGCTGTTTTCCAGCGGAATTAGAATGTGCTTATACATAGTTTCTCCAATTTCCCAATCATCACAAGATCCATTCGCCAACGGTTTGAATCAGCAAATAGCCATTAAAGATAATGATTATGGATGCTACCGCACAAGACGTAATCAGAAGCCAGGGGGGATTCACGAATTGACCCATTTTTGCTTTCTGGCTTGTGAATAGAATTAGCGGCACGACCGCAAAGCTCAGTTGCAGAGACAGGACCACCTGGCTGAAAATAAGCAACTGCCCAACTCCGCGTTCGCCATAGAGAGCCGCAACGATGACAGCGGGCACAATAGCAACCAGACGTGTCAATAGACGACGCACCCAAGGTCGGAGTCGGATATTGAGGAAGCCTTCCATAACAATCTGTCCTGCCATAGTACCGGTGAGGGTCGCGTTCTGACCGGACGCCAGCAGGGCTACCGCGAAAAGAATGCTGGCGAGTGATGCGCCAAGTATAGGCGTCAACAAGAAGTAGGCGTCGTTGATATCGGCGACGTCCTGATGTCCAGTGCCATGAAAGGTTGCCGCCGCGAGAATGAGAATCGCGGCATTGATAAAAAAAGCAAAGAGCAACGCGATGGTCGAGTCGATCGTTGCGTACTTAATTGCCATTTTCTTGCCCAGCTCATCGCGGGTATAGGCACGCGTTTGTACAATACTGGAGTGCAAATATAGATTGTGCGGCATGACCGTGGCGCCGAGGATGCCGATTGCGATATAGAGCATGCCCGGATTGGTGATAATCTCAGCGCTGGGAATTAGTCCTGCGAGCATTTCGCGTATTGCCGGCTGGGCAACGACAAGTTCGTAAGAGAAACAGCCACCGATCAGGAAGATCAGTCCGGCGACTAATGATTCGACGTAGCGAAAGCCCTTATTTTGAAGGAAAAGGACAACCAGGACGTCTGCAGCGGTGATCAGAACTCCGACCACGAGGGGAATTCCGAAGAGGAGATTCAATGCAATCGCGGAGCCGATGACCTCAGCCAGATCGCAGGCAGCGATTGCAACCTCGCACAAAATCCAGAGGAAGATGGCGACGCCCCAGGGATAGTGATCGCGACAAGCCTGAGCCAGATCACGGCCGGACACAACACCGAGTTTGAGAGCCAAATGCTGGAGTAGAATCGCCATGAGATTCGAAATGAGGATAACCGCCAGGAGAGTATAGCCGAACTGTGCGCCGCCGGCCAAATCAGTAGCCCAGTTGCCGGGGTCCATGTAACCGACGGCGACCATAAGTCCCGGACCGGAAAAAGCTAATAACTTTCGCCAGAAACCGGCCCCGATATGGACTGGAATGGAAGAATGCACTTCGGGCATGGACGGAGTGAGGACATCCTTGCGCCAGCCGCGGTTTGTAACGGTCAGCGCTGGACTGCCAAGGTCGGGAATATCGTTTTCGGTTGCTTCGGAATCGGCAACCGGCGGCTCGACTTTATCCTTCTTGATGTCCTCGTCGTGTGAATCGGGCGGCGTCATGATTCGACCTCAATGATCATTCCTCAAATCTCCTTACAACTCTTCAACCATAATTTGATGGGCGGCCTCAAGACCGACAAATTGAATTTTGCCGGAAACACGGATTTTAAGCGAACCGCCGAATTTTTCGCGTTCAAGCACCATTATGCGCCGATTGGGAAAGATGCGGCGTTCTTCGAAATAGCTCAATAATGCCGCATCTTTCCCCATGACCTGCGCTACGATGGCTTCTTTGCGGTCGGCAATATCGGATAGCCTGAGGACATTGCGGGGCTTGATGTGCCCGGCAGCATCGGGGATCGGCGCGCCATGCGGATCGAAGCTGGGTTGGCCGAGCCACTCGTCGATGCGGGCTTCAAGACGGTCAGACACCGCGTGTTCGAGGACTTCGGCTTCCTGGTGAATCTCATCCCAACTCATATGAAGGCACTTGTTCAGAAACAGCTCCAGCAATCGATGGCGCCGGAGGATTTTCATTGCCCGGAGCTGTCCTGATTCGGTAAGGCGAACGCCGTAGTACGGACTGTGTTTGACAAGCTTCGTCTGGGCCAGCTTTTTAAGCATGCCGGTAACGGACGGCGCGGAAATGCCGAGCGACTCGGCGATGGCATTAGTCGTCGCGTAGCTTTTAAGATCCCCGGAAAGGCGGTAGATTGCTTTGAGGTAATCTTCGATCGATATAGATTGTCGCGGTTGTTTTTTCGTCATACCTACTAAATTATTTAGCTATGCCTAAACTTTCCTTGTGTTAGTATACGGCATTGAATTGATATGCTTAAGTCTTTTTTTGAGAATTTTGAACTTACGGCTAATCGAAATGCCCATTAGGCAGGTCCACACGGTGACAGCTTTGGCGCCAAGAGACCAGAAAAACGTGGCGCGATGTTTAGAGTTAGCTGTTTCCACGGCCACGATTTTTAGGATCGTAGGCCGGTTTTGAATGTATAAGCAAAAGCACCCTTGCGGGATCGACTTTATGGGGTTGCAGCGTGCAAAGCCCGAAAAAAGCAAAATTGACAGGCAGCCAATAACTACTATATTCGGTCTGCTAAAACAGAAACCCAATAGTCATTCAGAATTGAGGAATGAAATGAATTTTACCCTGAAAGTGATGATTGTAATCATGGCTCTGTTCATGACAATGAACGCCCAGAATGCCCAGTCAAAGAATCCGGTCGTTGTGCTGGAAACCTCGGAAGGCATCATCGAACTCGAGTTGTATCCCGGCGTTGCGCCAAAGCATGTGGCGAATTTTCTTGAGCTTGCCAATAAGGGATTTTACAACGGCGTAATTTTTCACCGCGTAATTGATGGTTTCATGATCCAGGGGGGCGACCCGACCGGCACCGGAATGGGTGATTCGGGCAAGAAAATTCCGGCAGAGTTCAATGACTCACTGCATCATGCGGGCACATTATCGATGGCCCGGTCTGCCGACCCGAATTCGGCATCGTGCCAGTTCTTTATCTGCCTCGGACCGCAATCATTCCTCGATCACAAGTACACAGTGTTCGGCAACACGATTAAGGGATATGATGTCGTTCAAAAGATCGGCAAGACGCAAACTTCGACATCTATCATCAAATCGATGGGAGCTGAGGCCGGCAAAGCTGAATTACTTAAGCAGCAAAAAGCCGGCGCTGATGTTAAGATCGATCCGCAAGGAAATCCGGCACCTGATCGTCCGTTGAAGACGGTGAAGATTATCAAGGCCTACGAGAAGAAGTGAGGCGAATCGCCTTATTCGGCTCGACCGGATCGATCGGCGCGAGCCTGCTCGATATCGTACGCAAGAATCGCTCGCGATATCAAATCGTGCTGCTTTCAAGCAATCGCAACGCAAAACTCCTGCTCGAACAAGCGCGGGAGTTTGCGGTTGGGCAGATTCACTTATTTGATGAAAGCTCAGCCGCAGCCGTTCAATCGGACCTGCCACCTTCGACAAATCTCTATTCTTCACGCGAGAGTATTCCGGGATTGATTCGCGACCTGCAATGCGAGTTGGTCGTAAATGCCATTGTTGGAGCGGCCGGGTTGGAAGTCTCCTATTACTCGTTGGACGGCGGAATCGACTTGGCGCTTGCGAACAAGGAGTCGATGGTTGCGGGTGGCGAATTGTTGCGCGAGACGGCGGCGCGTTCCGGGGCGAAAATCATACCGATTGACTCAGAGCACTCTGCAATTTTCCAATGCTTGTTCGCGGGCAAGCACGACGAAGTCGAGAAGCTGATCCTGACCAGTTCCGGCGGACCGTTCAGAACGCGCCCGCTTGAGGGTTTTTCTTCGATTACGCGTTCCGAAGCGCTGCGGCATCCAAACTGGTCAATGGGAAGCAAGATCACAATCGACTCGGCGACGATGATGAACAAAGGGCTTGAGGTCATCGAAGCGCGCCACTTATTCGATATCGACGCAGACGCGATTGAGATAGTCGTGCATCCCCAGTCGGTAGTGCATTCGATGGTGCAATTCCATGACGGTTCGGTAGTCGCGCAGATGTCGCCGCCGGACATGCGACTGCCGATAGCGTATGCACTTGAGTATCCGAATCGCCTTTTGACGAATTTGCCCCGACTTGATTTTTCGATCCGTATGAGTCTTGATTTCGAGCCGCCCGACGAGCGCCGCTTCCCGTCTATCGCGTTAGCTTATAACGCCTTACGCGGCGGGTCATTCGCGCCGCTCGTGCTCAACGCAGCCAACGAAATCGCTGTGGCGGCATTTCTTGCGGAAAAGATTAAATTTATGGAAATTCCGGCGACAGTAGAATCAGTGCTCGGTTTTTTGCCGGCTGGATCGCACCTGAATCTTGGCGATCTGCTGGAAGCAGACCGTGAGGCGCGCGAGCGCGCGACTGAGCTGATTAAACGCGGAACTTTAGCAACACCAGGGCGTTAAAAGCAACATGATACTTGAAATCTTAGCTTTCATTTTTGTTCTCGGACTCCTCATTTTTGTTCATGAACTCGGGCATTTTGCGGTCGCAAAATGGTGCGGAATCCGCGTCGAGACATTTTCGCTTGGTTTTCCGCCGAAGATGATCGGCTTCCGTAAAGGCGACACCGAATATTGTATTTCCTGGATTCCGCTGGGCGGATATGTCAAGATGTCGGGCGAGAAGCCTGACGAAGGCGATATACACGGACGCCCGTACGAATTCATGTCGAAGCCGATTTGGCAACGGGCGCTGGTGATCTTTGCCGGCCCGGCGATGAACTACGTTTTGGCGGTGCTGTTGCTTTTCGGAATCTACATGGTGAAGGGGCAACCGGTTGACGTGCAGACATCCGAAATCGGCATCGTCAGCCCAGGCGATCCGGCGGATAGGGCCGGACTAAGGCCGGGAGACGTAATATTGGCGATTGACGATTCGCTCATCAACTCATTTGAGGGGATGTACGGCATCGTCACGCAGAAGCCCGGGACGGAGATCAAGCTAACATGGCTGCGTGGAGCCGATACAATGTATGCTTACACGACGACGCGGGTCGATACTATAATGAACATGCAGGGTGAGGTTCAGGCTATCGGCAAAATTGGCGTCGGACGTCAGATCGACTACGAGCCGATGGGTTTTTTTGCGTCGCTAGAGGGCGGGTTCGACATGGCCAATTTCTATGCTGCCCAGATTTTTGTATTCATACGAGATATCACGGTCGGAGCGGTATCGTCAAAGCTGATTGGCGGGCCGCTGTTTATCGCACAAGTGGCGGGCGAGGCGGCGAAGCAAGGAATCTTGCCGGTGCTATTCTTGGCATCAATACTCAGTGTCAATCTGTGTGTTGTGAATCTCGTGCCAATACCGGTACTCGACGGGGGGCAGTTGCTATTTCTATTGATTGAAAAAATCAAGGGCAGCCCAATTTCGATGAAGGGGCGAGCAATCGCCCAGCAAATCGGATTGGTGTTCTTAATATTGCTTATCATTTTCGTTACAAAGAACGATATCTGGCGCATCAATATCTTCGGTTGGTAAAATCGAGCGGTTACCAGTTAACACGTCTTTACATCTTTTCAGGATCGATTGAGAAATTCGGGCGCGAAAATCGCGCCCTTATTTATCTGTGCTTCTTGAGGCACTCGAGGCGATTTTTGGCCTTATTGCGCGAGTGGAGTGCGATCTCGCGCTCGGCTGCGGTTAAGTCAAGATTCAGCGCGTTTTCGGCGCGTTCCAGTTCCTTGACTGCGCGCGTATGATCAATTTCGGAAACAAACTCCGCGGTCTCGGCGAGAATGGTTGCTTTGTTGTCGGAGACTTCGATGAAGCCGCCGGAAGTAGCCATCCAGACTTCCCGATTCTCAGTATCCCGGAATTTAATTTCACCCACTTTGAGAGTCGATATCAGGGGCGCGTGTTGCGCCAGAATACCGAGATATCCTTCGCCTCCGGGGACAACCAGCGAGGTTACGTCATCCTCAAAGAGGATGCGTTCGGGCGAAACGATGGACAGCTTGAACGACGACATTAGGCTTTGCCTTCGCGCATTTTCTTCGCCTGTTCGCGGGCTTCGTCAAGACTACCGACCATATACAACGCCTGCTCCGGAAGATCGTCACACTTACCGTCGATAAGTTCGCGGAAGGATGCGATCGTGTCTTTGAGCTTAACATAACGACCCTGGCGGCCAGTAAACTGCTCGGCAACAAAGAACGGCTGCGAGAGGAAACGCTGAATCTTGCGGGCGCGCGAGACGATGATCTTTTGATCTTCAGAAAGTTCGTCAATACCGAGAATCGCAATGATGTCCTGCAAATCTTTGTAGCGCTGGAGGATATTTTGCACACCGCGAGCGACGTTGTAATGTTCTTCGCCGACGACGTTGGGATCAAGAATACGAGAAGTTGAATCAAGTGGATCAACTGCCGGATAAATGCCCAACTCGGAAATCTGTCGCGACAACACTGTCGTCGCATCGAGATGCGAGAATGTGGTAGCCGGCGCCGGGTCGGTCAGGTCATCGGCAGGCACGTAGATGGCTTGTACAGACGTGATTGAACCTGACTTAGTCGAAGTGATACGCTCTTGCAGAGCGCTCATCTCGGACGTCAGAGTCGGTTGATAACCTACTGCTGAAGGCATACGGCCCAAGAGAGCTGACACTTCCGATCCCGCCTGAACAAATCGGAAAATATTATCAATGAACAGCAGTACGTCCTGATGTTCTTCTTCGCGGAAGTACTCTGCCATGGTCAGTCCGGACAGCGCCACGCGGAGACGGGCGCCGGGAGGTTCGTTCATTTGGCCGAACACAAGTGCAGTCTTGGAGAGCACGCCGGACTCTTTCATTTCGAGCCAAAGGTCGTTGCCTTCGCGGGTGCGTTCGCCGACGCCGCAGAAGACCGAATAGCCGCCGTGCTCGGTGGCGATATTGCGAATTAGTTCCTGAATGATAACTGTCTTGCCGACGCCGGCGCCGCCGAACAAGCCGACCTTTCCGCCTTTGGCGTAGGGTTCGAGCAAGTCGATGACCTTGATACCGGTTTCGAACAAGGTATATTTGGTTTCCTGCTCGGAGAGCTGCGGAGCAGGACGGTGTATCGGGTAGCGCTTGGTATCGGCAGAAATCGCGCCAATCTTATCGAGCGGCTGGCCCAACAAGTTGAACAGACGACCGAGCGACTTTTCGCCGACCGGAACTGTAATTGGACCGCCGGTGTCTTTGACACTCATGCCGCGCACGAGACCGTCAGTTGATCCCAGCGAGATGCAGCGGACGATATTATCGCCGATATGAAGCGCAACCTCGACCGTCAGATCGATATCTTTGTCGGGATATTCAATTTTGAGAGCGCTGAGCAGGTTCGGCAGCTTGTCCGATTCGAATTCACAGTCGACAGTGGGACCGATTACCTGAACGATCTTTCCCCAGTTATCAGCCATTACAGCTCCTATCTTTGGAATTATCAAAATTCTTCGTCATGCGAGATTAGCCTCTCAACGCTTCGGCGCCGGTGACAACTTCGAGCAGTTCTTTTGTAATCGTTGCCTGGCGAGCTTTGTTGTACTGAAGCGTCAACGTGTCAATCATTTCGTTCGCATTGCGAGTCGCCTGCCCCATCGCGATCATTCGTGCGCCGTGCTCGGAGGCGAAAGTTTCAGCCAGCGCCATTTGGGCAATCGTCAAGGCGTACGAGGGCATTAGCGCCTCGAAAATATGCTCCGGATCGGGCTCAAATATATAATTCTTATTCGATTTCTTCTCCGACTTTGGCGGCACTATCGGCAAGAAACTGTGAACGCCGACGCGGTATGAAGTGGTGGAAATAAATTTCGTATAGATCATCTGGACCTCATCAGCTTCGCCGGAGACGAAGGCGTTGATCAGGAATTGTGTCAAATCACGCACCGTGTCGAGATTCATGCGGCCTTGCATGTTCTTGTAAACTTTCGCGATTGGCCATTTCTGCCGGCGGAAGAAGTCCTCGCCTTTTTTGCCCACCAAGACGAGACGCGGCTGGAACTGCTCGTTCTCGCGCATCCATTTGGTGGCCGGGCGGATGATGTTCGAGTTAAATGACCCGCAGAGTCCGCGGTCGGAGGTAAACACCACCAGCATCTTGCGCTTGATTTCGCGCTGTTCAAAAAACGGGTGGTCAATTGTACCGGATGCGGCAGAGATCTGTTCGAGGATCAAACGCATTTTTTCCGAATACGGGCGCGATTGCTCGACCATCTGCTGGGCGCGGCGCAAACGGGCGGCGGCGACCATTTCCATAGCTTTGGTGATCTGCGTCGTGCTTTTGACGGCGCGGATGCGTTTACGGATATCGCGAAGTGTTGCCATGATTTACTTAGTGAACTCCGACTTGTATTTGGACACGGCATCTTTAAGCTTGCCTTCGGTGGCATCATCGAGAACTTTGGAGTCGCGCAGGACATGGAAAATATCCGGGTAGTTCGTTTCTATGTACGGATAGAATCCATCTTCGAAAGCTTTGATGCGCTCCAACGGTATCGAATCGAGATATCCATTTACTGCGGTCCAAATAATCGCTACCTGTTTTTCGAGCGGCATCGGAACATATTGGCCCTGTTTGAGAATCTCCGCGGTACGCGATCCGCGTGTCAACTGAGCCTGAGTGGCTTCATCGAGGTCGGACCCGAACTGTGCGAAAGCAGCAAGTGAGCGGTATTGCGCGAGATCGAGGCGCAATCTGCCGGCGACTTTTTTCATCGCCTTCGTCTGCGCATTACCGCCTACGCGAGATACCGAGATACCGACGTTGATGGCAGGACGAGTTCCAGAATAGAACAAGTCGCCTTCGAGGAAGATCTGACCGTCGGTGATCGAAATCACGTTGGTCGGAATGTATGCGGAAACGTCTCCAGCCTGAGTCTCGATGACCGGCAGAGCGGTCAACGATCCGCCGCCGAGTTCATCGGAGAGTTTGGCAGCGCGCTCCAACAGGCGCGAGTGCAGATAGAAGACGTCGCCCGGGTAGGCCTCGCGTCCCGGGGGACGGCGGAGCAGCAACGACAATTGGCGATATGCCTGAGCGTGCTTGGACAGATCGTCATACACGCACAAGACATGTTTGCTTTTGAGCATAAAGTACTCACCCATGGCGACACCTGCGTAAGGAGCCAGGTACTGCAGTGGCGCCGGCGCATTTGCCGAGGCGGCCACAACAATGGTGTAATCCATTGCGCCATGTTCTTGCAGAACGCCGACGACCTGGGCAATAGTAGAAGCTTTCTGGCCGATGGCGACGTAAATGCAAATTACGTCGGTGCCCTTCTGGTTGATAATCGTATCAAGCGCGATGGCTGTCTTGCCGGTCTGACGGTCTCCGATGATTAATTCACGCTGGCCGCGGCCGATCGGAATCATCGAATCGATAGCCTTGAGACCCGTCTGCAAGGGTTCTTTAACGGGTTGGCGCTGGACAACGTTCGGCGCCGGTGATTCGATGTTGCGAAATTCTTTTGTGGCAATTGGACCTTTGGCATCAAGCGGCTCACCAAGCGGGTTCACAACGCGACCGACCAAGGCTTCGCCTACGGGAACCGACGCAATACGACCCGTACGACGCACGGTGTCGCCTTCGTTGATCTCGCGGTCGTCGCCCATCAATGCTACGCCGACATTGTCGGCTTCAAGGTTGAGCACGACGCCGGTGATGTCGCCGGGAAATGTCACGAGTTCGGACATCTGGACGTCGCGCAGACCCCAGACGCGCGCGATACCGTCGCCAACTTGCAGCACCGTACCGACCGACTCCATCTCGAGTTTGGTTTGGTAACCGGCGATCTGCTGTTTAATTATCGAACTTACTTCTTCGGGTTTCAGAGCCATTTGATTTGGACTCCTCTATTTGTAATCATTATTTTCATATCTCAATTAGGCGCAAACTGCGCCGATAGTTTAGCAACTCTAATTAACTTTGAGCTCCATCAACTGCTCCCGGAGAACTTCAAGTTCATGACGCACCGAGCGGTCAATAATTTTGTCGCCAACGATGGCAATCACGCCAGCAATGATCTTTTCATCGACTTCCGTCTCGAGATCAATCTGGTGACCGGTGAGCTTATTCAATTTTGTTCGAATCGCGTTGGTCTCATCTTCGCTGAGCGGAATGGCCGTGATCAGCCGGGTGCCGACGATGCCGCGATTTTCGTTATAGAGTGATTCATATTCATCCGAGATTTCGACCATGAAGTCTGTGCGGTGCTTGGCAACAAGCAAATGAATCAGGCTATAGAGGTTGTCGTTAACCTTGCCCTGGAAAATTTTGTCGATAACGGCGTGCTTATCGGAATCGAGCAATTGCGGTGCGGCCAGAAATTGAATGAGCGAATCGTCGGCTTTGAGGATATTTCCCAAATCTTCGAAGTCGCGCTGAACTTCGTCCGAAGCTTTTCTCTCTTCGGTCAGTTCAAACAGGCCGTGCGCGTAACGCCGGGCAATGATATTAGTATTCAAACCAGCGTCCTCTTTATTTTACCTTTTCGACGTCTTCGATAAAGCGGCCGATCATTTCGCGGTGCTTCTGGGTATCGAGCCTTTCGCGAATGATTTTCTCGGCGGCATTGATAGTCAACTCGACGACGTCTTCCTTGAGCTGGATGCGCGCTTTAGCGTAGTCTTGTTCAAGTTCGGATTTCGTCCGCGTCATTACTTCTTTGGCTTCGGCGCGCGCGTCGTCCTTGATTTTGGCGGCGATTTTTTCGCCTTCCTGAACCGCATCGGTCAGGCGCTTGCGCGCTTCGGTGTCGATATCGCGCAGTTTGGCTTGATATTGCTGATTCAACGCTTCCGCCTGAGCATTCTTGGAGTCGATTTCGTCGAAGCCGGCTTTGATACGATCGCGGCGTTCGTCGAGCAAGCCAAGCAACGGCTTCCAGGCGTAGCGTTTGAGAATCCACAGTGCGATGATAAAGCCGACGATGTGCGTTATCAACTGGGGAATCTCGATTTTTAGAGCACCTAAGATTTGATCTAACAAAGGTCGTTACCTCATTCAACTGTTAATCGAATCAGCGGGCGAAGCAATTGGCGTCGCCCGCCTGAATCCTTCGAATTACGCAATCTTGCCCTGGAGCAGGAAGAAGGCGACCAATGCATAGATGGTCAACGCTTCGATAAACGCAGCGCCGATGATCATAGCGGTCTGAATCTTGCCTGCAGCCTCGGGCTGACGTCCGATAGCTTCCATCGCCTGACCAACAGCCCGACCCAGGCCCATACCTGAACCGATAGCAGCCAGACCGATCGCCAGCGGCAGCGCCAGCGCTAATGCGAATCTGAAATCCATGTGACCTCCTGACTAACAGTTATCTAAAAAATTAATGACTTTCACCATGTTCATCGAGCGGCAACATCATTGCGATATAGATCGCCGACAGCGAAGTGAATACTAATGCCTGAATAGTCGACATCAACAAGCCAAGGAAATAAAACGGCAATTGCAGCGGTATGCCGACGGGCGAGTGCATAAACGACAGCACCATGATGCCGACGCCGGTAAAAGCGGCAATGAGAATATCTTCACCGGTAATGTTACCGAATAGACGCAACGAAAGCGAAAGCGGTTTTGCGAACTCGCCGATGATGTGAATCGGCAGATTCAGCGGCACCAGGCACCAACCGATCACGTCATTCGGCGAACCCATCAGATGATGGAACCAGCCGGTGATGCCGAGGTGTTTGAAACCGACAGCTTGTGAATAGAAGAAGACTATTAGAGCCAATGACACTGTGATCGTGGCTGCAGAACTGGGAGCTTTCAAGAGCGGGAGCATTCCCATCCAGTTCATTACCAAGATGTAGACGAAGAGCGTGCCGAGGAACGGTGTATAGCGGCGCGCATGATTTCCGAGAATGCTGTAGAAAAAGTTATAGAGACCCTCGACGACCAGTTCCGCCATCGCCTGCACGCGATTGGGGACCATTTTGCGTTTTCTGGCAATTGAGGTCGAGACAATGCACAAAAATCCGAGCGCAAGAAACGCGAAGAATATGTTTTCCCAGTGATAAATTCCGGAGAAAGCATCGCCGAACGCCTTGTAAAGCATATGGAGAATATTCGGAAGTTCATGCGACTCTTCATGGACAGCGCCGTGAGCAGTCTCAGCGACATGAGCAAGCGTGTCAGCAATAAATTCGACATCTTGCTCGGTCGTAACGAGGATATTTTGAAGGTACTGAGTGATCACGCGTTGCCCTCTGGTTGCTTGTTACGAACGCCGGGAACGTCAAGTCCGACAATCAAGCGACCCAACACTTTGAGCACAATAATGGCGAACATTAGTGAGAAGCCGGCCAGCAGAGCGTATACCGAGAAGATATCTGCTGCGATAATGAAATAGCCCGCCACATAGAGGAGCGGAAATTTCAGCAATGCCAATACGGCAGTGATGGTCTTGCGCGCAGCATTGGTAGAAATGACTTCTTTAATGAGGCTTTTGATGAAAATCAAGTTGACCAAGCTCCAACAGGCGCCAACCAGGAATCCCAACCCCATTTTCCAATCAAAGTAGTAGGATAGGCAAAGCGAAACGACCAACGACACTACTGCCGTGGTCTTGATGATGCGTGTTACAAATTCCAATCCCATCGCTTGTGAAAAAAGTTACAAGTCCTTATTGACCTTACGCACGATATTGTAAATTTCTTTGCCTGCTGCGACAAACCCTAATATTAGAAATATTGCGATAAAACAGGGCCTGGTACCCAACCAGTCGTCAATCCAACTCCCGATGAAGTATCCCACCAAGGGACCGACAGCCATCAAGATCGGAATCGACCCAAGTAGACCTACCTGCCTGATGTAGCTGGATTTTTTGTCTTTGTCTTCCTGCATTATTCAGGCCTACCTGAGCGTAGGCGCCAAATATAGAAAGAGGGAGTTGGCTGTCAAGAGATTATTGCTCGCTGAGATCGGAAATGTCCGAATGGAATAACGACTAATTTGAGCCAAAATGCTCTGTTCAAGCGCGCTTGATCACATGATGGCGCAATTTCTTACAATTCTGCTGTTATTGACGAAGCTGCGCTGCGAGAGCGGAACTGGAAGTGACCGGAAGTCTACATGTGAAATTTTCGCAGACGTAAGCTGCGGGTTTGCCATCGATCATCGCGCGTTCACGCAGGAGAGGAATAAGGTTCGCTGCGGTTGAAGCCTCCAGTTTAGCAGGAATAAGCAACGCGATAACGCGGTTTGGAAGATAAGTCGAGTAGATTTCGCGGATTAGCTCTTTTGTTGCCGGATCGTTTGGTTTGCCAACTACTGCGATTTCGCGCGGTTGGTGGAGCATGAAGTCGGCTGCGTTCAACAAATTCATGTATGCCATCGGGACCTTGTTCGCATTCGCGGCAAGCAAGGCAATCGTTTTCTCGGCGGCTGAGCGAAATTCTCTGTTGTCCAGTAGAAGCCCGAGCCGAAGGAGGGCCATTGCAGCGACAGAACTGCCGGACGGAATTGCGCCGTCGTAGCTATCCTTTTGACGGACGAGCAGATCATCTTGATCGGCAATTGTCATGAAAAACCCGCCGCTTTGCTTGTCGGAGAACTTCTCCAACATTTCCAGAGCTAGGTAATTTGCCCATTCCAGCCAGGCGATATCGAAATCCGACTCATAAAGATCAACTAATCCATTCAATAAGAAGGCGTAATCAGTGATAAAGCCGTGCTGTTTGACAAAGCCAGCACGATAGACTCGTTTTAATCCGTCTTTTGAATACAAAGTAGATTTCAAGTACGAGGCGCAATTCTGCGCGGCGAGTAGGTACTTGTCTTTAGCAGAGATCTGGTAGCCACGTGCAAAAGCGGAAATCATTAGGCCATTCCAATCAGTAAGGACTTTGTCATCTTTACTGGGTCGGATGCGAGTCGATCTGACCTTTAGGAGCTTCTCTTTAAGCGTTGAAAGTATAGCTTGCAATTCGTCCGGAGTGAGCGAGTAACGACTCGCAAATTCTTCGGGGGCGATGCGCGCATGCAGGATAGATTTCTGGTGTTCGAAATTTCCGCCGGTGGAGACGTCGTAGTAGTCACAGAACATCTTGGCATCCTCTTCTCCAAGTGCTGCGACTACTTCGCCTGCCGTCCAGACGTAGAACTTACCCTCTTCTCCCTCACTGTCGGCATCCTCGGCGGAATGGAATGCTCCGGTCGCATCGGTCATGTCGCGCAGCACGAAGTCGAGAATTTCCGTGGCGATGAGTTTATACAACGGTTTCTTGGTTAGCTGGTAGGCATCGCAATATGTAACCGTCAGCAATGCGTTGTCGTAGAGCATTTTCTCAAAGTGCGGCACTAACCACTGGGCATCGACGGAGTAGCGGTGAAAGCCGCCACCCAGTTGATCATATATGCCGCCTTGTGCCATCTTATCGAGCGTGAAGGTGATCGCCTTGAGTATGCGCGGCTCTTGTGTGCGGTAGTATTGTCGCATCATTGTCGACAGTGCATAGCTGGGCGGGAATTTAGGAGCGCCGCTAAATCCGCCGTTGATCGGATCAAAGCGCTGCAGCATTTGCTCTATTGCCGTATCGATTGCATCAGGCGAAATGGCCGCGGGCTCTGGCGTTAGTTCAAGCATTGATTTCAGGCGTTCGACCGCAGTATCGGCGCCATGGAGAATTCCTTCGCGGTCATTGTCCCAGGCATCGGCGACGGCCTCGAGCAACTGTGGAAACCCGGGACGGCCGAAGGCTTCTTCCGGCGGGAAATAGGTGCCGCCGAAGAACGGTTTGCCTTCCGGAGTTAGAAAGACCGACATTGGCCAACCACCGGAGCCGGTGGACATTTGGACGAATGACATGTAGATGTCGTCGAGGTCAGGGCGCTCTTCGCGATCGACCTTGATATTCACAAATTGCCTATTCATAATTGCTGCCGTTGAATCGTTTTCGAATGACTCACGCTCCATCACATGGCACCAGTGGCAGGCGGAGTAACCGATTGAAAGAAAAATGGGCTTGTTTTCTGAGCGCGCCTTGTTGAGGGCTTCCTCACCCCACGGATACCAATCGACCGGATTGTGAGCGTGTTGTTGAAGGTATGGCGACGTCTCTTGAGCAAGGCGGTTTGTATATTGCGGCATTGGGGATCCTCATTCTTAGCCAGAGAAAAGACGCCGACGGTAAATATCATCAAAGATGCGGCGATGATTGCAGCGGCGCTTTTGGTCATAGTATCAAAATCGCGAACGGCGCGGTGTGTCGATTATACGGCAAGGGGCGGATATATGCGGGAGTAATCAGGCGACGGGAGACTTGGATTCGCCGGATCGGTTTGCGACGACCGGAGTGTTTTCTTCGCGTGTCTGGACATAACGCTGAAAGTAAAGGCGAAATTTCGCGCCGGCTCCCGGCGCCGAATCGACGCTAATGTGGCCCTTAATGTTGTCGAGACAACGCTTGACGATTGCCAGCCCGAGCCCGGTGCCGCCCTTTTTGCGCGAAAAGAATGGCTCGAACATCTTTTCTTTAACTTCGTTGCTGATTCCGGCGCCGTTGTCGGTGATGGTCACAAGGACCCATTCGCCCTGTGAGAGTCTGTCCTCACCGGTCGGGCCGCCGGCTTTGATGCTGATCTGCCCATCGTCCGGATCGACAGCGTCGATCGCATTGGTAATGACGTTGAAGAGTATTTGGCGGACTTGGTCATCTTCACCTATAACATACTCGGTCGGTTGATTGCTGACGAAATCGATGTGCACATCACGGGGAATTCTATTGTCGTGGCGAATCAAGTCAACGGTCTCGCCAATTATCGAAATCAACTCGATTTTCGTCGAAAGCACCGGGCTGGTGCGGGCGTAGCTGAGGAAGTCCGTCAAGATGCGCGACAGCCGTTCGGATTCTTTGACGATCAATTCCATCAAGCGGGCGTTGTCTCCCTGGAGATCGATTTCATTTTTGAGCACTTCCACTGACCCCGAAATTGATGCGAGCGGATTGCGAATTTCGTGAGCAATTCGAGCGGACAATTCGCCAACGGCAGCGAGTCGGTCGGCTTTGAGCAATGCCTGCTCCATTTCCTTGGCGATTGTCAGGTCCTGAAAAACTGCGACGACGCCGCGAATTCCGACGCGCTCGTCGCCGAGGACGGAGGCGCTCAGTCCGAGCGGGAGTTTAGAGCCGTTCTTGCAGGTGACTTCCACTTCGGTGCGAACGCTGGGCTTGGCGAGTTTCAGCACCGACAGTACCCGCTCGCAGAATTCCGGCATTTGCCGGTTGAATACTTCGAGGAAGTTCTTCCCTTTCACGTCGATGTGGCGATAGCCGAGGATTGTTTCGGCGGCACGGTTGAAATAGACAACTTTGCCGACGTTGTCGACTGTCACCAGTCCCGAGTGCAAATTTTGAAGGATGTCGTCAGTGTCGAGTTGGACGCGTTCCAATTCTTCGGAGGCATGTGACAATTCGCCTTCCTTGGCTCGAAGTTTTTGCGCCAGAAAGCCAGAGATGAACGCAACCAAATAGAACGTACAGACGTGAAGGAAGATGGCGTAGAAAACATCGTCGCCCTGGAATGTAATTCGAAATTGTTCGATGCTCATTCCGCTTCCGCGTTCGAAAACGCGATTGAGGCTTGAGGTCAGCGCATAAGTAAATGCCGCCAGAGTAGCGATGGTAATTGTGCCGACCAACCTGTAGACCAAGCTTGCAGACACGATCGTGAGCAGGAAGAGGATAGAATACTGCGTAGTTAGCTGACCGGCGCTGCGCAGGATTGATGCTTCAGCGAGCAGTTCGAAAACGAAATGAAAGAAGATGATAAAGCGCAGGAATCCTGGCCGAAAGAAGCGCGCGTCGACCTCGATCACCAGCAAGAAGACGAGTGTCGCCACTGAATAGAGGAGAAACGGCCAAAAGGTCTGGCGTTGAATGCTCTCGGTGAGAACGACCGCGCCAAAGAGCAACAGAAAAATCGACAATCGCAGCGGAATGAACCAAAAGCTGCGGAGTTCTTCTTTGAGTTTTTTTTTGCGTTGCTTCATATTCCGAGAAAGAGCCACCCCTGTTTTGACAGGGGTGGCGCATGGAGTTTGCCGGTCAATTAGAGTTAGCTGATCTTACCGATGATGTCGAACATCGGAAGATACATGGCGATCAAGATACCGCCGATGACAATACCCATCAGCACGATTACCATCGGTTCGATCATCGAGGTGAGCGCCTGAACGGCAGCATCGACTTCTTCATCATAGAAATCTGCGATTTTCGAGAGCATTTCGTCCAGACCGCCAGTTTTCTCACCGACGCTGATCATCTGGATAACCATTGGCGGAAATACGCCTGATTCCTTGAGCGGATTCGTAATGGTATCGCCCTCGGCAATCGAAACGACTGATTTCTTGATTGCCCGCTGGAGCACTTTGTTGCCCGCTGTTTTCGCGGTGATTTCAAGGGCGTCAAGAATCGTGACGCCCGATTGAATCAGGGTGCCAAGAGTTCTGGTGAAGCGAGCGACAGCGGACTTGCGGATCAGGTCGCCGAAGATTGGAGTTTTGAGCATGAACTTATCGAATTGAAATCGGCCCTCGTCGTTCTTCAACATCATCCGGAGGCCGATGATTCCGGCCACAATGACGCCAAGGATTACGAGAAAGTAGCTCTGCAGAAATTCGGAGATCTGCAGCACGACCTGTGTCGGCGCAGGCAGCTCTGCACCCAGGTTCGAAAACATCTTCGCGAAGATTGGCACGATGAACGCCAACATCGCAACAGTCACGCCGGTTGCCACCACCGACACAACTGCCGGATAGACCAAAGCGCCTTTGACTTTTCGGGTCAAGGCGTCCGCCTTTTCGCGGTAGTTGGCGAGACGCACGAGGATCGTATCAAGTGCGCCGCCCATTTCGCCGGCTTCGACCATGTTAACATAGAGTTCATCGAAGATTTTTTTGTGTTTGCTCATCGCCTCGGACAAAGTCGAGCCGGAGGAGACCGATTCCTTAATTTCGCCAATGACTTTGCAGAATTCGTGCGAATCCATTTGCTTGGATAAGATGTCGAGGCACTGCACCATTGGCAGACCTGCGCCGATCATTGTGGCGAACTGGCGAGTGAAGCGGGAAATGTGAACCTTTTTAATACCCGTGCCAATTCGGATGGAGACCTGCGACGCTTTCTTGCTGACTTTGTCGACGAGAATTTTATTGCGTCGGAGAATCCGCTCGAGTTCAGCGCGGTCTTTAACCTTGAGTTCGCCTTCTACGGCTGAACCGGTGACCGTCTTGCCTTTGTATTCAAAAACCGGCATAACAACCTCCAACTATCATCGTTAACGGTGCACTTCAGAGACAGACTGAACACGCGACAGCATTTCATTGAGTTCTTGCACATTCGAAGAGCGCGCCATCGCTTCGCCGATTGTGATCTTGCGTGCCAGGTATAATTCGGCCAGAGACATATTCATGGTTTTCATGCCGTATTTCTGACCAGACTGCAACATGCTATAGACTTGGTGAATTTTGTCGTCGCGGATGAGTGCACGAATCGCGGGTGTGCAAACCATGATTTCGGTCGCCAGACAGCGTCCACCGCCGATGCGCGGAATCAGTTGCTGCGACACGACACCCTGCAAAACGAATGAGAGGGTCACACGGATTTGCTCCTGCTGATTGACCGGAAACACGTCGATAACGCGGTTGATCGTTTCCGCGCAAGAGTTGGTGTGCAAAGTCGCGAAAGTCAAGTGGCCGGTTTCCGAAATGTTCAGCGCTTCGGAAACGGTTTCCAGATCTCTCATTTCACCTACCAGCACGACATCGGGGTCTTGTCGCAGCGCATATTTCAATGCAATAGCAAATGACCTGGTGTCGGCGCCGACTTCGCGCTGATTGACCAGGCAATTTTGATGGCGATGCAGATATTCGATCGGGTCTTCCACGGTAAGGATATGAGAATGTCGTTCTTTGTTGATTTTATCGATCAGAGCCGCCAGTGTCGTGGACTTGCCCGAGCCGGTCGGGCCGGTGATCAAGACCAGCCCCTTGGGGACATTGGCAAATTCGACTACCGTTTTGTCGACTCCAAGCTCTTCAAAGGACGGTACGCGAAACGGGATTTGTCTGAGTGCAACCGAGATATTGCCGCGCTGCATATAGACGTTGCAGCGGAACCGGCTCATATTTTCGATGCCGAACGACATGTCGAGCTCGTTGTTTTCTTCGAAACGCTGTTTTTGTTTCTCCGACATCATACTATAAGCCAGTTTCTTTGTCATGTCGGGAGAAAGCACATCCATGTCAAGAGTCATCAGACGGCCATCCACGCGAATCTGCGGTTGCGTTCCCACCGACAGGTGGAGGTCAGAGCCTTTCTTCTCCAAAAGAATCTCCAGAAGTTCACGTAGATTGATCATGAATTTCTCCTGTATTGTGATAGCATTCTATTCATATGTATTCCGACGCCGAGCTATGAAGTCTCAGCAAGAATCTGCTCAATGTTGCAGATTCCATTGCGAACTTTTTCGATACCCGCCATGCGCAACGTCTGCATACCTTCCTTGACGGCCTGCGCCTGGAGGTCGGGAGCAGATGCGCTTTCCAGAATCAGCCGCTCGATTGCGGGCGTGATCGCCATGACTTCGAACAAGCCAGTACGTCCCGACATGCCGGTGTTGTTGCATTCGCTACAGCCGCGGCCAACGAAAGCAGTGAAAGTTTTGAGTTCTTCTTCTGCGACTCCAAGATTAATCAGTACTTCCGGAAGCACCTTGGCTTCTTCTTTGCAGCGCTTGCAAATCTTGCGCACCATGCGCTGGGCCATGATCAATTTTGCCGCCGAAGCCACGAGATAATTGGGAATGCCCATATCAATAAGACGGTTGACCGAGGATGGCGCGTCGTTCGTGTGCAGCGTGCTGAACACCAAATGACCGGTGAGCGAGGCACGCACCGCGATTTCCGCCGTTTCGGCGTCGCGGATTTCACCGATCATGACGATGTCCGGGTCTTGACGCAAGAATGAGCGCAAGGCTGCGGCAAATGTCAGACCGATGTCGGACCGGACTGCGACCTGGTTGATGCCGTCGAAGTTGAATTCGACCGGATCTTCTGCGGTCATAATATTGACGTCGGTCGTGTTGATCGCTTTCAGCGCGGAGTACAGGGTCGTCGTCTTGCCGGAACCGGTCGGGCCGGTAACAAGCACGATGCCGTAAGGCAATTCGATCGCGTGCTGGAATTTTTTGAGCGACAATTCGGGGAAGCCGAGATGCGTCAGATCATGCATCAGCGACTTCGGGTCGAGAATTCGCATTACGACTTTCTCGCCGAAAATCGTCGGAAGCACCGAAACGCGCAAGTCGATTGCACGGTCGGATATTTTGATCTTGATGCGGCCATCCTGCGGCAGACGCCGTTCGGAGATGTCAAGCTCGGCCATGATTTTGACGCGGCTGACAATCGCAGAGCGGTATTTGAACGGCAGCGGCGACATTTCCATCAATTCACCGTCGATACGATAGCGCAAGCGCAGGCGCTTTTCGTAGGTTTCGATGTGAATGTCGGATGCACCTTTGCGGACGGCTTCGGCAATGACTGAATCGACGAGTTTAACCAGCGGTTTGTCCTGCACCGCCGACTGCAGGTCCATGTCATTGACCTCTTCGGGGCCCGCAGAGATAACTTCAAGTTCAGAATCCTCAAGTCCTTTGAGGATTTCTGTGTACTGCGACGAGTTCGAATAATAGTGTTCGATCGCCTTCTGGATAGCGCCTTCGGGCGAGATGACGGGCTGTACTGTACATCCGGTGATGAATTTGATCGCATCGAGAACATAAATATTATTGGGATCGCAAATAGCGACTACCAGCGTTTTACCGAGCTTGCTGACAGCGATAACATTGAACTTGCGCGCGATGTCATTGGGGATCAGCTTGACGATTTCGGGATTGAGTTCGAGATCGGAGAGGCGGATCGCGCCAATATTAAGCTGCTTGCCGATAAATGAGGTCAAATCCTCTTCATCGGACACCGCGCCGATCTGGATCAAAATCTGCTCCAGCCGGCCTTTCCCCTTCTCGACCAGCGCGAGCGCCTGAGTCAATTGCTCGTTGCTGATTTTGCCAGCATCGACGAGCATTGTCCCTAAATCTTTTGGGTTCGGCATATTCCTTCCTGGTGCTGCCTTGCGAATCCTGCCAGACCGTTAGTCGCGGAAGATGTCTTCCAGCTTGTTCTCGGCCGAGGTGGTAAACTCTTCCGACAACCCTTGATCGTCGCTGTTGATCTTCTGCAATACAGTCTCGAAAACTTTCTGCAATTCCTCGGCTGCTTCCTTAGCATAGAGCCGCACCATACCGATAGTTGTGCGGTCATCGAAAACGACAGCAAGAATTGAGCGGTCGCCGACCAGACCCATGTGGATGTGGTCTTTTTTGCCTTGGTGGAAGAGGACCGAAAATTCGGGCTCACCGACCAGCTTGGCAATTTCCGCGGTCGAGGCAAAACTTCCCGCCATGAGCGCAGACAGCGCCGTCGTGTCGAGAGTCTGCGTGAATCCATGCCGGGCGATCAGATGACCGTCCTTGTCGACCAGCAGTGCACATTTAGCTTCTGAACCCTTCAAAAGCCTGGTCATCACCGTATCGATTTTTTCGGTGTCGTCCCAATAAACGATAAGTTTGTCGCCAGCCACTTCAGACCTCCTGATTAGTCATTATCCCGGCTAAACCAGCGGAATAAGAAGAATTTTTTCTTTTTCTTTTTCACGCGCAGACTCTTCGACATACCCATGACTTTGGGGACCTCAAATGCATCTGCGAAATCGGATGCTGTTGACTCTGCCTCAGCCTGATTCTTGGAAGCGCTATCCGCCTTCATGGCATCAAAGTCATTATTACCGATTGGTGTTAATTTGCTTTCTATATCCGCCAACGTCGGTCGCGGCGTCCGGGCGCCCTGTGGCGACTGCACCGGCGTGTCTGCGACCTGGGCAAGATTCCAGTCGTGATCCGGCTCGGTCGAAACTTCGACTCGCCGCGGCAACCCGGGTTTTGCCGGCGCCGGAGCAACGGCAGTTGAACTCGAGGAAGCGGCGACCCTGGGGAATTCCGGTTCGGATGGTTTTTGCTGACCGAAACCTGAATTAGACTGCGGTCCTGACACCGAGTACTGCGGTGTTTCAACCGGATCGGCAGCCGCGTCGGCATTGGAGCCGGCGTCATCGCCTCTCTTAGCCTTATTTAGCACGAGCTTTGTAATCAGCTTAAGAGTATCGAAGACACCGACGCCCTTGACCGCCGAGGCTTCGAAGTAAGGCAAATTATTCCAATTGAGGTCCGCCTGCAGTTCGGCGATGCTCATCACATCGGGCAGGTCGCGCTTGTTATATTGCAGCACGATCGGCAGCGACATGATGTCGTAGCCATACTCGACAAGGTTTTCTTTCAAGTTGTTCAGCGATTCGATGTTCTCGTCTTTCTTGGAGCGCTGCGAATCACCGACAAATACCACACCGTCGACGCCGCGCAAGACGAGTTTGCGGGTGGCATTGTAGAAGACCTGACCCGGCACGGTGTAGAGCTGGAATTTTGTCGCAAATCCGTTGATTGCACCGATGTTGATCGGGAGGAAATCGAAATAGAGAGTGCGATCGGCATCAGTCGCGAGACTGATCAGATCTCCGCGAGTTTTCTTCGGAACCTTCGCGTGCACATATTGCAAGTTGGTTGTTTTTCCCGACAAACCGGGACCGTAATAGACAATCTTGCAACTGACTTCCCGGCTTGAGTAGTTTATCGAAACCATCTAAGTTCTCCCCGTGATCCGGTTACAGACTTATCTGTGTAATTGCGTTTTTGATTTCGAGCCTGATTAGACCGATATTGACACGCGGATCCGCAGTTACAACCAAATAGCCGACTGGAGTCGAGGCGATAAACATTTTCCCCTTGTCAGCTTCGATGGTTAACTGCTGCAGCGGAGTCTGGTTCATGCGATCGAGACTCTTCGCGACAGTGGAACTGATTGATCCGGCGAGGGCGCCGATTGTTTCGTCGTCAAATTTGCTATTCAGATCGGCCGCGATCACGATGCCGTCATGTCCCACCAGCATGCTGCCGGTGATACCGGAAGTCTTATTCAATTCAGACAGTACTTCCCGCATATGTTCTCCCTGCTTCAGTCGTATAGACGTTTTTATATCTTTCCTGTAAATGACGCGTCACCATCTCTACAGCCTGGCTAACGCGAATCTTCTCAAGTTCATCCGAGGCAGCATCGGCGATCGATACCAGCCACATATCGGAGACGCTTTGCAACAGAAAGCGCTCGTTTCCAGACTTGAATTCCACTGAAAACGGACGTGCGGCTCCGCCCAGCGCGCAGGTGTCGCCGATTTCATCGACGAGCTTACGCGACAAGGCTCCCCACATTTCCTGGTCATAGACACCACGACTCCAGCCGGCAACCGGCAAGCCATCGGCGTCGATTAGCATCGCACACTGCACGCCGGAATACTGGCCCACATGGGCAACTGCTTCATTAAATGTCCGGCTGAAATACTCTGAGGCTGGCCGGACGGATGCATGAGTTTGAGCCGGTTCGTAAGATGGAGTGTATGATTGCACCGGGCGCGGTGAACCATCGATAATCTTGCGGTCCTGGTTACCCTTGGTCAAGCGTCGATTTCTGATTCCAAGTATGCCGCGAGCGAATGATCCGAATACGAATGGCGCAGTTAGAGTAAAAAGGAAGACTGCCGGCTTGAAGCTCAAGAACCCATCCGCCGCAGCGTCGCCGAACGGCACGCGCTCCATCACCAGCAAGTAGACACAGAAGATGAGCGACAGACTCAGGCGTCCGGCAAAGACGATAGCCGCGCTGAGAAGTCCGTTGACCACATTTCGGTCGCGGTTGAGAATGAATGCGACGCCGAAGAAGTAGGCAATTTCGCAAAGGAAATAGAATGGTCCGCTCAGGCCGATGTCAAAACCGAGCAAGTTCGGATAGACGAGCATGGGGAGCGCCGCGATGATCAGGCAAACTAGAAAAATGTGTCTTGTATCTCTTACCGACAAAGCCATAAATGCCTCGCTACGATTAACTGTCCAGCAAACGATCGATGATCTCGTCCAGCGCGAGCCGCATCGATCCCGAGTTGACTTCCTTATCACACATCAAGACGATGCCATAGCGGCTCAACTTGACAATGAGGATCATCGCGTTTTGTGTTTCGACCCAGATTTGGTGCGGTTCGCCGAGCGAGGCATAGGCTGCCTCGCTCTCAGCATTGCGGCACATCTCGACTCCGAACGCCGCGATCTCGGCGCAGTCGCGCTCGGCAGTGCCGCGGTTATCGATGACAGTGCCGTCGTGATTAGTGCAGACAACGCACCGAACGCCGGCAAACTGCGCCAACCGATCGAGCGCTTGGCTGAGAGTGATCATCTGCGGTTCAGCGGCGACCGCCACAGGGCGTCCGGCGCCTCCGCCCGGTCCAAATCCGCCGGCAGGCGCGGGACCGTGATTGGAGGTTTGGTCGACACGACGTCGCCGTGTTTCTTTCTTTTGCCGCTCGAGGCGTTGCTGCAGATCCTGAATCATCATCGGATTGAGTCCGGCGGCGCGAAGCTTTTTGATCGCATTTTCCGCCTCGACGAAATTGCCCTTGGCAATGAAGACTTCGACGCGCAATTGTTGAGTCGCGCGCGTTTCGCCATCGAGGGTAACTGCCTCAACAAGCTCCTGTTCGGCCCAATCAAACATCTTGCGTTCGAAGTTGATTTTGGCCATGACGAGATGTCCGGGGCCGTATTCAGGATGAAGGCGCAGACCTTGCCGACAAACGCGGAATGCCTGATCGAGATCACCTTTGGAGCGGTAGGCATCGGCCAATGAGGCAAAGACCTGCGAGTTGGAATTCTCTTTGAGAATTCGCTCGCACTTTTCGATGCGCTCCGCCAGACTTGCAGATTCCATCATAGAGACCTACAAAAGTTAGGGTTCAAGTCAGACTCTTCTTGATCCGCGCTACACCGAGCACGATCATGAACAGCGCCAGCACATGCAGGGCGCTGACAGCACTCTTGGGAAGAGCTATAAAATCCAGTTCGCGTGAGATGCTCAGCGCCTGACCGATCGCGAAGATCAAGAAAGACACTGACAACAACTGCCAACCGGGCGACAACTCTCCGCCTTTGAGGAGAGTGAAGATTTTCATGCACATCGAGAAACAAAGCAATCCGGCGATGAGCAAGAGGACGTCGATTGCGACGCCCATTGCGGAAGTATCATTCACGGATGAAGCTTGTGCCCAAGCGCCGTTTATCGGAAGCAAGCACAAGATGATTGCCAGTATCAGTACAAGCCGGGAACTATTCTTCACAGGACCTCCTTGGTCACTTTGACTTCCTTGAGAATCCGATAGAGTTCGTTGCCAACGTCATATTTCTTGTCGATTTCGCGGCGCTCAGCGAGCGGCAGCGCCACTTCTTTCTTAATGTCCACGGCAACTTGCTTCCGAATTTCGATGCCGAGATAATTGTAAACATAAGCAAGTTGTTCTTCGAGGATTTGATTGAGTCCGCTGATCAATTTAAGCGACCGCGTCTCTTTAGGCGTTTTTCCGATCGCCCGCTTCAATGCTTCAAAGTTTGTCGGAAAGTCGGCATGATTAACGCCGTTGAAGTACGCCCAAATACCCTTGCGGAAGTTTGCCAGCGTGATCTGCAATTTCTCGTTTTCAGTGCCCAACTTTTTCTCAAGCGTGCGCTGGATTGTAGTGAACGAAGCAGCATACACGCGCAGCAAGAGCCAGAACAGCGAGTCTTCTTCGCGCGGATCCTGAGCTTCCGCCTCCTTGGCGCCGGAGATTTCGACCAGCTTGCCAAGCATTAATTTGTAGATAGCGCGCGACGTTGCGAAGTCGCCGAGAGGTGATTGTTCGAGGACCTCCTGGAGGGTCCGTGTGCCGTCGATGAGTGTTATGATTCGGAATTCATCGAGCGAAATTGTGACCTCGTCCGACTTGACTTGCGGCGACGACACGACACGAATAATTTGATGATCGTTGGGAAGGACTTTTTGGATTTCCACCCATTCGTCGATGCGGCGAGTGCCTTCCATGATGATATTCATGGTGTTGAGATCGACCATGCCCTCGCGCGATGCGGGCAACTGGCCTTCCTTGAATATGAATTCTCCCTCTTTCCAGCTAAACAGGTTGTAGATGATTTCTTCGACCTGTTGCTTGAGGAACAAACTGAGTTCTTCACGCGACAACAGCTTCATCTCGACGAGCACCTGGCCGATGCGTTTGCCCGAGGTCTTGTGCATGTAGATCGCGCGCTGGAGGTCGGTCTTGGTGATGCGGCCGGTCTTCAGCAAGATCTGGCCGAGAAAATCTTCTTCGGCATCCTGCGAAGCTGCACTGATGATGTTTCCGTCTTTGAAGACAATCTCTTTGCGGATATTTCCGCGAATGATATTGACTGTGCCGGTTTTTTTCCCCGCCGAAAACAATTGCAGCAAATCGGGAAAAGTCACCGTTTGGAGATTGCCGGTAAAACTCATGATCTCAACTTGTTAAACTGTTCAAAATCCAGCCGCAGCGAACACGACAGTCCACTGGGTCTACTTCATATTCTCTATCGGGCGAATTGCGTCGTTTCTTAAGGGCGATTTGGATTTATGGTCGGAGCGTCGAACCGGGGAGGGACTTCGAATTGGTCAATTTTTAATGGCCGTCCGTAATGCGTAGCGGTCGCGATTGACCTGAATCTCTACTGCCCCGCTTTCGATCACTGAAATGATCTTTATTAGTGGATACTTCTTTCTGAGCCCAGTCAGGCGGTCGAGTCGCGCATAACGGCTGGAGTAGTTCGTTACAATTACGGTTTCAGGTTGAAACAGATCGAGCGCCTCGTCTGCAGCTTCGGCGTCAAGGTATGACCAATCGAGTCCGAGAATGTCTGCCGGCGCTTTCGCGCTGTCTAAATTTTGCACAGAGACAAGCTCGGTGAGAAGAACGATTCTGACGCTGTCCGACTGAAGTCGAACGATAGGATCGAGCCGGCGAAAGCGTTGAATTGATGAGAGTGAATCAGCGGAATTTCCGGGTTCGAGAGTTTCGGCGACGGTCGCAAGGGCACCGATATTGTCGTCGCGTTCAGTCGTGTAACAAAATTGTCCGACTGAGTTGATACCTCGGTACAGAAGGAACGGCAATACGACGGATTCACCATAGTCGAAGCTGAGATTCTTGCCGCCACCATTTATAAGTATGCTCGAGCCATCCGGCTGTTTGACGAAAAGCGTCGTTAATTTCGAAGTGTCGAGAATCGTGATGTTAGTTCCTTTTTCGGGTCCAGCGAAAACGGCTTTCCACACGGTTCCATTCAACGCAATGGTAAAGAGCATCAAAAACGTTAGGAAATGCCGGCTCCGAGTCTTGATAGTCAAGACAACGTGCAGGAAGAGATAGTAGGTCAGCACAGTGAGGAATTCGGGGGCACCAATTTGCAGCGGCGGAATCTTTAGGTTGTCGAAGAAGGTAATAGACCACAGTACGCAATTCAGCACGAGTTCGAGCAATGCGGCACATAAATCCGGCAGCAGCGGCAACGCCGAGGCAAAGACGAGCACAATGCCAACTGTGGCGGAAAAACCGACCAGGGGAACGATCAAGAGATTGGACAAGAAACTGACCAAAGGCACAGTGTGAAAGTGATAAAGCAAAATCGGCATCACTCCGAGTTGCGCAACAAAACTGCCGAAAAGAATGAGCAGAAAGTAGCGCGCCAGCCTCTGGTCGAGCCTCTTCCCCATCGGGACGAACGAATCGAGCGCCGGCATGAATAGAATTAGGGCGAATGCCGCTCCGAAAGAAAGCTGGGTACCAAGATCGTACAAGTACAACGGGTGCAGCGCGAGCACGATCAATCCGGCCACAGAAATC
>CAVPQS010000020.1:0-4598 GCA_963707485.1 uncultured bacterium | reverse complement strand
AAGTCCGGCTGCTTCCCCCAGTAAAGCACGTCACGCGAAAGCTCGATCGCCGGTGTCAGTGGGTTCAGATAGAGTAACGGGCGATAGCCTTCCGGCAGCGAGCTCGCCGGGTAGAACACTGGCGCTAGGAACATCATGGCAGTCGTGAGAAGACCGATGAACTGGGAAACATCGCGCAGAAAGACGCCGAGCGAAGCAAGCATCCAACTCATGCCCAGCGTGAAGATCAACAATGGCAGCAGGATGAGCGGGAGATAGAACACGGTCGCAGGGGGCGCGCCATAGAAAAGTACATAGGTAAGAAGCCAAATCCCGAGACTGATCAAGTATCGGTCATCACAATCGAGCTGCCTCCGTTGCGCGATCGCGAGGATGACCTCCTCTTGATCGCAGAGCATCTGCTCCGGGTTTACGGCGAAGAAAATCGCAAAGCCAATCTCACGTTTTCCAGCTCGGCTCTGCAGGCCCTGCGCAGCTACGAGTGGCCCGGCAATATCCGCGAACTCGAGAACCGCATCAAAAGGGCAGTGATTCTTTCCGGAACAAATCGAATTGGCGCCGTCGATTTGGGGTTCGCCGCCACCGCCGGTACAGAGACCAAAACACTCCAGGAAGTGCGCGAGGAAGCCGAATCTGCGCACATCCGTGCTGCACTGCAGCGAAACAACTGGAACGTCACCCGGGCCGCCCGCGATCTCGGAACCAGCCGCACGACTCTCTACGATCTGCTCGATAAATACAAAATTCCGAAGGCTAAGCAGTAAATCCGAGTAAATGTTAAGCCTCTTTTCGCCGATTAATAGAAAAGAGGAGTAACATGAAGAGCATATTGCTCATTGATGACGATCTTAGTCTAACCGAATCTTTAACAGCCCTTTTTGACCCGAAAGAATTTCGCGTTGATACAATGGCTGATGCGCCGGGAAGTGTCGATTTTATTCGATCAAACACGCCCGACGTAGTTTTGCTTGATGTCAATCTGCCTTCGCAATCAGGGCTCGACTTGCTCAAGCAGATCCGGCAAATCGACGACGCGCCGCCCGTGATCATTATTTCCGGTTTCGTCTCGACCGACAGCGCCATTCAGGCTATGAAAGAAGGCGCCTACGAATATGTCACCAAACCGTTCCAAATGGAGCGCTTGATGACCACCATTCACAACGCCACGCGCGAACCAAATGGCGTCGCCAAAACCATCCGCGAGGGCCACGCGCCCTTGCCGTCCGAGCACAAATCCGATCTCGATCCCAATCGCGAAATTATCGGCGTCTCCGACGAAATCGTCGAAATCGCCAAAATGATCGGCCAGGTCGCCAAATCCGATGCCGCTGTTCTCATCTTCGGCGAATCCGGCACCGGCAAAGAACTCGTTGCGCGCGCTATCCACCGCAATTCAAATCGCAGCAATAATGTCTTCCTCTCGGTAAACTGCGCGGCGCTTACCGAAACGCTCCTCGAATCCGAATTGTTCGGGCACGAGAAGGGCGCTTTTACCAACGCCTATTCGCGCAAGCTCGGCAAATTCGAACTCGCAAACGGCGGCACGATCTTCCTCGATGAAATCGCCGACACTTCGCTCGCCACGCAAAGCAAGCTGCTCCGCATCCTGCAGGAACAGGAATTCGAAAGGGTAGGGGGGGAAGAAACTATTCGCGTCAACGTCCGCGTTCTTGCCGCGACCAACAAGAGCCTCGTTTCCTGTATAAAGGAAGGCAAGTTCCGCGTCGACTTGTTCTACCGCCTGAAAGTCGTCTCGCTTTATTTACCGCCGCTGCGTGAGCGTTCCGACGACATCGCGCTGCTGGCGAATCACTTCCTCAAGATTTACAACACGGCATGCGGCAAAAATATCGAGGGCGTCACCACCGAGGCGATGAAGATCCTCTCCAAGTATTCCTGGCCCGGCAATGTCCGCGAACTCGAGAACACGATCCACACCGCCGTCGTTATGAGCAAGAACCGCTGGCTCGAACCGGCTGACTTGCCGATCACCAAGGATCGCCGCGACCTGATGAAGATCGACTTCGACGCGCTCAAGGACAACTACTACCAGATGTTCCGCCGCGTCATCGAACCGATTTATGCCAAGGTCTTCTCCAATTCCAACGGCCAAATCTACGCCCACATCGAGGAAGCCGTCGAAAAGGTCCTGATCGAATTCACCCTTCAGCATCTCCACAATAATCAAGTCAAGGCCGCCGAAGCTCTCGGCATTTCGCGCAACACCCTCCGCGACCGCATTGATCGCTACGGCATCAAGTCGTAATAATCGTTCCGCATATCATCCCGGCGAAAGAGTCTGCTGAAAAAGTCGAGTCGATCATTATCACAACTCTCTAAACATGCGCCGTCGTTTTGTTAAGTCCTTCCCGCGCATGGGACAGTTGAAAAAGTCAATTCTTGTCATTCTGAGCGAAGCGAAGAATCTGTAAGTTGTTCATTGGCAACCGAAGCAGATCCTTCACTTCGTTCAGGATGACATGGGCGAGGACTTTTTCAACGGTCCCGAAAGCCGGAATCCAACTGCGCGTTGCGTCGGGTCTTGGCTCGGCCGCGATCAAAGTGACGTTCGGAGTCGTATCGGTTCCTCGACCGAGTTGTGACCCGACGCCCCGGTAAAGTACTTAGAGGACTGTGCATCTTGTGGGTTCGACCTCAGTCGAACAGTCCATCTTGTTGCCCGGTCACCCAATGCTAAGCCCGGAACCGCAAATCAACAAAAAGGGGCACGTTGAGCGTGCCCCTAAGCGGGTTGGATGCATGGATCAAATGTCTACTCGGCTACATAACTCGGCGCTGTTATCTCCCGCCATGACGTCTTCATCACGATCGCAATCAGCGGCGTTCCCGGAGGAAGCTTGCTCGGGTCAAGGAAATCCGTATCGAATGTCCAATCACGATTTGGCGGGCTGTAGTAGCTGCCGCCCCACGTGCCGGTGGCCTTCTCGGATCTCCACAGATCAACGGCTGATCCCTTCCAGGTAAACTTCTTGCCGCTCCAGTTTTCCAAAAAGCGCGGCAGATTCTCGAAACCACCGGAGTAGGTGTCACCACCGGTGCCCGATGCCTTGTTGCCGCACATGTACGCCGCGTTTACTTTGGTGTCCGACGCCGTGCGCGTGCTGTTCCAGCTATTCGCGTCCGTCCAGTTATTCGACAATATGGTCAATGCGTCGGCCATAATTGACGCCGGCTTCTTGTTGACGGAGTTGTAATCGCCCTGCGTATAAACCGGATTTTCGGAAGCGACTGTTAATCCCTCTTTCAACGTTGATCCGTTCTTCAGCTTCGTGGCTGTCAAACTGCCGCTCACTTCGTTGGCAGTATAGACAATTCCGCCATCCGGCCAGTATGCAGAGGTGTTCAACTTTGCGATATCGATGTCATATGATACCACATCTTTATTTTCGCGGCCGTCACGAAACGTCGACTGCGTCAGAATTCCAGTGTTCGTAAAATCCGTTGTGACATTCTGCCAAGTCGAGTCCGGCTTGCGCCAAAGCACCTGGCCATCGATTACCTTCAGCCCGGCTTTCTTTTCGTAGCTGTCGACGTTGTCAGCTCCCGCCCGTGTGATCATATCCATCGGATCATTCGAAGCCACAACCGGGAGTTTTAATTCGGTCATGCCGTGGTTCTTGTCCTCGACTTTGCCGCCCCAACGGCTGATGGAATTGTTAACCCAGTCCGGATCGGTAGAGTCGAGCCAGGTATTGTCCGGACTCTTCATCGAACGATAGACGCCGCTTGCATCCTTGATTTCGACTGAACCGCTGCTTGTGGACATTCCGGAATTAGGATGACGGCCATGAAAAATTTCGCCGGCGGCAGTTGTATAAGAGTCAATCTTGAGCGAATTCTCCGACTGCAGATACATGTCCCCATTCGAATGTACGCGACCGCCCAGCGTCATTGCCGGACCGGGGGCGATTTCCAGTTCGTTCTCATAAAATACGGCAAACTGATAAATCGGTACTACCGAAGCATCCACCGTCATTTGCAAGCTCTTGGAAGCCGCAACACCGGGAGCCGTCGCTGTCGCTGAAATGACATACTCGTCCGACAGCGCATACAGACCTCTGTAAGCGCCCTGCGTCATTATCTTTGACACCGTCACACCCGGCTTGACAACCTCGTACGTCACTGCAAACTTGCCGATCTGAATGGAATCGTCGGGCAGCGAAGTCGGCGGCTTGCCGAATTTGTTGTAATAGTTGCGGACAAAGGCGGCGCCCTTTTCCAGGCCCGCTTCGGCGGCATACAGCGCGCCTTGCGAATTCATTTCGTATCCGGCGATATCTACCTCGTTGGTCGATGTCATAATCGCGTTGATTCCCAACAGCGACAACATCAATAACAACGAAAGAAATATCAATGTCGTAAAACCGGATTCGCGAGAGAATTTGGTCAACATGGTACCTCGCTTGTTACATTGAGAAATTTCTAATCATCGCACTCGACGACAACGTGTCGTAGCGATAGCCGTCCACGAACATGTCGCGCTTCTCAGTCCGTGTGACTACCGAGATATTTACCTGACGCACGTAACGGTCAACAACGATCGTATCAAACATTGTGCCGTTCGCCATCACGTACTT
>CAVPQS010000019.1:0-15875 GCA_963707485.1 uncultured bacterium | reverse complement strand
GGTGGCGTTTGCCGGCGACGGACAACATCAGGATGCGGGAGCCAAGGTCAGTCATTTTGCGAAGAATACTTCATCGTCGATAACCTCGAAGTCGATCTCGAAAGGCACCGGCCGTTCGACTTATAGGGGACTGGTCAAAGTAGCGAAGGGTTGCACGGGCGTGAAGTCAAATGTCGAGTGCGACGCGCTGCTGCTTGACGAGCATTCGCGGACGGATACTTATCCGTACATGGAGATTGATGAGGAAGATGTTTCGATCAGCCACGAGGCTTCGGTGTCGAAGATCTCCGAGACGCAGTTGTTTTATTTGCAGACGCGCGGGCTTTCGGAGGAGCAGGCATCGATGATGATCGTCAACGGCTTTATCGAGCCGATTGTCAAGCAACTGCCGATGGAATATGCGGTGGAACTTAACCGACTGATCGAACTTGAAATGGAAGGATCGGTAGGTTAATGACGGTCGTTTTGAAAGTGCGCGAAAAGGGAGAATTGTTCGCGCCGTTCACAGAAGAATATTTTGCGCAATTTGCGCAGTCGCTCAATGGCAGCGATAATATCAATAAGTGGCGACGCTCGAATTTCGAGCAGGCATTGGTTGCGCCGACGCCGACAAATCACGACGAAGATTTCAAGTACGTCAACTTTCGCGGGCTGAGTCTCGATGGGCTCAAGCCGGCGCTGATGCAGTGGCTACAGCATGCGGCGGCGAATACGCTGTTGGCGACGGGAATCGACCAGATCAGTCAGTTGCCGGAAGAGTACAAAGTTGACCAGGTTCAAGCGGACCCGGCGCAGAATATTTTCTTTGGGTCATTTGCGGATGCACATGCGGCCGAGCCGGCGCGATTTGCCGAGTTGCTGGAGTTCTTTCACAAGAAATTCCTGAGCCGGAAATTTGCTTTACTGGCGCATGCGTTTTTGAGCCAGGGCGCCTATTTGCATGTGAAGAAGAACACGGCCGAATCATCGCCGCGGCAGATATTTACCCGCTTCGCGGGCGAGAAGGTAATGAAGTCGTTTGCGACGGTGGCCCAGATAGACGAGAATTCGCGCGGAAGTTTAGTATGGGATATTGATTCCGATCCGGCGGCATCAGGGTTGTTTAACGGGACGCTGGATGTGATTGTCAAGAGCGGCAGTCACCTGAATTTGCTTTTGACGCAGCATTTGAGCGCGCAGATCAATAGCGTGGCGACGGTGCGAGTTTATCTGGAAAAGGATGCGATGTTGGAGTTGGCGACGATCAACTCCGGCGGTCACGTGAACCAGATGGAAATCGATATCAAGTTCGCGGGGACAGGCTCGCAAGCGCTGGTGAATGGCGTGTATCTTGGGCGCGAGAAAGAAAATTTCAATCTGCTCACGCATCAGGACCACCGCATGGGACATGCGACTTCGGATCTGTTTTACATCGGTACATTGTCGGGACATTCGTCCTCGAACTATCTCGGCAAGATCACGATTGCTCCGGATGCGCAGAGGTCGGATGCTTATCAGAAGAATCGCAATTTGATTTTGAACAAAGGCTGCACGGTCAACAGTTCGCCGAAACTGGAAATCGGCGCCAATGATGTTCGGTGCACGCATGGTGCGACGACGGCGAAGGTTTCCGATTTGGAGACTTTCTATTTGCGCGCCCGCGGGATTGATTATTTAACCGCCAAGGTTCTGCTTGCTGATGGTTTCATTTCGCAGGTAACTCCGCGCATCAAGGCTCCGCTGTTGCAGAGTGGATTTGCGCGCCGTCTGGAAGCCCTTCTCTATCAATGGGGCAAAGGCGAGACAGTCGAATAGGGACGCGCAGGGGCATGGGCCGCTTCACGCCCCGCCCTGCTGCTTCAAGAAGGAATCATGCCGCTGGACATAGAGAAAATAAAGTCCGACTTTCCGATTTTCCGGAATACCAATCGTAATGGCAAACCGCTGATTTACCTCGATTCGGGCGCAACTTCGCATAAGCCGCAAGTTGTCATTGATGCCGAATCAAAGTTCTATGCCGAGGAATACGGCACGGTGCGACGGGGGATTTACTATTTGTCGGCGATGGCGACGGAGAAGTACGAGAGCGTACGCCGGTTGATTGCCGAATTCATCCAGGCTTCATCCCCTGCCGAGATTGTTTACACGCGCGGCGCGACCGAGTCGATCAATATTGTTGCGCGCTGCTACGGCGATGCGATGCTTAAGGCAGGCGATGAGATTTTGCTGTCGGAGTTCGAACATCATTCGAATTTAGTGCCGTGGCTAATGCTGAGGGACCGAATAGGAGTGAAGCTGGTTTATGTCAAGTCGACGCGCGATTGGCGAATCGACATGGACGATTTTGCAGTCAAGTTGTCGCCGCGGACAAAGATCGCGGCGATTTCGGGCATGTCGAACGTGCTGGGGACGATTCCGGATTTAAAAGGCATAACGACGATGGCGCACGCTAAGGGCGCCAAGGTTTTGATTGATGGGGCGCAATTGGTGCCCCACATGGGAATAAACGTCAAGTTTCTCGACTGCGATTTTGTGGCGTTTTCATCACATAAGATGCTGGGACCCTCTGGCGTTGGCGTACTCTATGTAAAGAAGGAACTCGGCGAAAAAATGGCGCCGTGGCAGGGCGGCGGCGACATGATTGAATATGTTCAGTACGATGGATTCACGACGAACGAGCTGCCGTACAAATTCGAGGCGGGCACGCCGAACATGGCGGGAGTGATCGGATTTGGCGCGGCGATTGAGTATATTAACTCGGTCGGGCTGATCAATATCATGATGCACGAGCGCGAGACGACGGAATATGTGCTGCGGCGACTGATCGAGACCGAGGGCATCAAGCTCTACGGGCCGACGACCGCGGAAAATCGCGGGTCGGTTTTCGCGTTCAACTACAAGGACTTGCATTCGCACGACATCGGCTCGATGCTGGATTTTCACAATATTGCGATTCGGGCGGGCCATCACTGCGCGCAGCCGCTGATGGGCAGGTTGGGTGTAATATCGACTGCGCGGGCCAGTTTTTACCTTTACAATTCGAAAGAAGATGTTAATATAATGATCGACGCACTGCAGCAATCGGAAAGGTTCTTGAAGAATGCAGTTAGATGACCTGTACCGCGAAGTGATAGTCGATCACTATAATCATCCGCGCAATTACGGCAAGCCGGAAAAGTGGGACATTCTTGTCGAAGGCAAGAACCCGGTCTGCGGCGATGAGATCACGGTTTATATCTCGGTCAAGGACGACATCGTTTCCGACGTGCACTTTGAGGGCAAGGGTTGTTCGATCTCGATAGCATCGGCATCGGTGATGACGGAATCTTTGATCGGCAAGAATCTCGATGAAGCAAAAGTAGCTTTGGAAAATTTCAATCAAATGTTGCGCGGCGAGGCGTGTGCGGCCTGCGAAGAGTTGTCGGATACAGCCGCGTTCCAAGGCGTGACCAAATTCCCCGTTCGTATCAAGTGTGCGCTTCTTCCCTGGAAGACAATCGAAGGCGCGATCTCCTCTAACGGCACCAAGTAATTCTTCAATCTCGCAACGCACCGCAGGCGCACTGAGATTTCCGGCTATTCGGATTCGGCGTATTCGAGTTTGTCGAGACGTTTGGGTGCGGTTTTTTTCAGCAGCCAATTCGTTAACCAACCCACGAACAGAAAAACTGCGACGATACTGAGATAGCGCACGGGGTCGCCATAGCCAAATTTCAAGATTATCATCATAGGCACGATGATGAAAAGCGCCGGGATAATAAACATGGCGAAGAAGGCGAGGCTGCGTTGACCGGCTCGAGCGGGAAGACTAAAGGGAATGCGCGGCATGATGGCGACCATCAATTGCAGCATGGCGATCAAAGTCAAAAAGAGGATGAAGCAGTGGAGCACGGCATGCAGGTAATTGCCGAAGAAGCAGCCAAATACTATGGAGAGAAATATCAGATAAGGAATGCAAAAGTAGATCAGGGCAAAGCGAGAGCTGGCGAGAATTAGTTTGGTGCGATCGGCGGGGGACGCAAAGAAAACCCAGGAGGCATTTGCCGAAGCGGAATAGGACGTGCCGGTAATAATCATGAACGGCAGGAAGGCGACGGCCAAATAGAGGAAGTAGTTCTTCTGTATTTCGGCATCGGCAATAATAGCAAAGGGGTCGATTATCGTACCGCTATCGCTGACTCCCAGATAGATGTAGATGATCGTAAGCGGGATGATCGAGAGCACGGTTGTTTTGAAGCGGTTGTCATACTTAAACTGGGCTCTGATCAAGCTCCAGACGGCGCGGTCCTCGTTGTTGGAAATCGCATCGAAGAATCTGCTAAAGAAACCGCGTTTGCGGACTGCGATGAGTTTCTCCTGCTGTTCGACAGTATCGGCGAGAGTGAGAGCATAATTTAAGGATAGGCGCGAGAGACCAATGAAGATCATGAGAGCCAGGGCAAGGATGCCAACGAGCGCGGCGGCAAGGCGGCCAGAGCGAAGGCCATCGGCGATCAGCCCGGGCCAGGATGCGAACCAAGCGGGCGGAGTCAGATAAAGATACCAACGATCGAGAACCGCAATGTCAAATTCATTGGTGTTCTCAATCATCCTTGGCACGACCATGTAACCGATGTAAATCACGAACATGAGCAAGATCTGTGAGTAGCCGAGATAGTGTTGCATCGTTTCGCGTTTTGCGACCCGCAGCATCACGGTATAGAACAGAATGAAAAATAAGGAAGCGGCGAGCCCAGTGGCAAAGGCGGAAATGAAGGTCATGGGCGCCATCCACCATTTCCCGGAAGCGACTGCCGCCATAATCGAAGGGAACGCTGACATCGTGACGGCAAAGGCGCTGATGAAAATGAGGAAGTGCAATGCCTTGACGGCAAAAAAAGTCCGAGAGTTGACCGGGTGCGGCGAAATGATCGCGTGATCTTCAGGGCTGAGAATAAGGTTGGAGAATTCGAGCAGGATTGTCAGCGAGATAAAGACAAGAACCATGGAGTTGACGACGAAGGCGCCGAAGAAGGCGTCATTGAACTTGAATACGAGCGCCCCAATAACGACGCTGACGAATAGTTGCATGGCGATGACGCCAAGAATGGGCGGAAATTTGGATTCGCCCTTGCCGTAATTCTTGAAGGGATTGTTCGCGCCGCGCAAGTCAGCCTTGATGGAGACTTTGAGGAGCGCTTTTAGCTGGCGATGATCGACGCGATCTTGTTCGTTCATAGCAGTTGTTAATTTTTGCCCTGGTCGAGAGCGCGGATGATTCCCTTGGCCTGCGAATCGATGTCCGTTGCGCCGGTCAGTTGATTGAATGCGTGGCCGAGATTCGAGACCTGCATTTTGTCGACGATGGATTGCGGGGCGCCCTCGATCAGCTTCTTGCCATGGTCAATAATGACCAATTCATCGCAGAGGCGTTCGACGACTTCAAGGACATGCGAGCAAAAGACGACAGTGCGGCCCTCGCGGGCGAATTCGCGGATCAATTCGCGAATCAGACTTTGGGCGTTGGCATCGAGACCAGAGAGCGGTTCGTCGAGAATCAGGACCTGCGGGTTGTGGATGATCGCGCCGGCGAGGAGCAGGCGTTGTTTCATGCCCTTGGAGTAGCCGGCAATGCGTTTGTCGGCGGCATCGGTGAGTTCGAAAAGTTCGATCAGATTTTTTACCTGCGGCTCAATCTTTTCGAGCGGGAAATGGTGAAGATTGCAGACCAATTCGAGGTGTTCGCGACCGGTGAGATTCTCGTAGAGGGCGCAGTTTTCCGGGACATAGCCGAGACCGGTTTTGATGCGATTGATGTCGGATTTGACGCTGAGGCCGTTGATTTCGATTTCGCCTTCGGTGGGAGAAAGCATGCCGACCATCATCTTGACGGTGGTGCTTTTTCCGGCGCCGTTGGGGCCGAGCAGGCCGAAGACCTCGCCGGCCTTGATTTCGAAACTGAGGTGATCGACAGCTTTGAGCGAGCCGAAGTGTTTTGAAAGGTCTTTAACATAGATCACGAGTGACCTCAGTTGGAAAAGGTGTGGGGGAATATCGGTGGAACTAAGGATGCGCGCAATTCAATTTTTGACGTGATGGTTTAGGGATGGCGTCGGGCGAACTACGGACATACCTCGCAGGGTGCGGGGCCGCCGGCGAAGATGTAATTGATGAGATAGACGGCGTCGGAAATCGTGACGATGCTGTTGCAATCGGGGTCGCCGCCGGCACCGGCGGGCGCCGGTCCGCCGACAAAGATGTAGTTGATGAGATAGACGGCATCGGAAATAGTCACGATGGCGTTGGCGTCGGCATCACCGCAAAGGGCAGACGGGGGATTCACAGTGACAGAGTAAGAGAATAGTCGCTCTTGCGGTGGAATTTTTGAGTCTTGCACCATGAGAGTGAAATAGAACGTGGCCGCGTAGTTTGGAATGCCGGAAAGCACGCCGACAGTATCATCCTCGAAGTCCAAACCAATTGGTAAATCGCCACCGAAGAACGTCCAATGATATGGCTCGATTCCGCCGACAGCTTCAAATTTCTGGTAGTAGGGCTGACCGATTTCGGCATCGGCGCAGACAGTCGTGGCGACGTGCATCGTAAACGGTATGCGCTTAACGGTACGCAGGATCCACTCTTGGGGATCGAAGCTGACACCGGTAACGGAATCAGGCGAATGGATCGAATAGAACTGAGACCAATTGTCGTTCCACAATGTGGTATCGCGGTTGCCCGCTGTTGTCACGAGGGTTGTTCGGATGGGCATCTTAAAAAGCCGGCCGCCGGTTTGTACTTGTTCGACGGCATATTCGAGCTTGAAGCCACCGTTGACCGTGTCTGGTCGACACTGCCACGAAATGTCGTATTCCGGGTGTCCATCGCCGTAGATCCACTGATTAAAGAACCAACTCATGTCGGCGCCGACACTGTTGGAGATGGAATTTGACAGGTCCTGCGTGGTTGCGGAGCCATAGCGGAATGACGAGGATGTCCAGTCTTTTATTGCGCTGAAGAAGGTGGAATCGCCGAGCACGCCGCGGAGCATATGCACGACCCAGGCGCCTTTGTTGTAGGAAAGGCTGCCATCGAAAATGTTTTCGTTGAGGGGATCTTCGACGTAGATAGTTCCGCCGCCCAAATACTTGAGCACGTCCATGTGATTAAAGTAGGCTTGCGAAGTTCCGTAAGCTTGTTCGTAGAAGATTGATTCACTATATGTGCCAAAGCCTTCGTTGAGCCAGACGTGATGGAAGGTTTTGCAGGTGATCATATCGCCCCACCATTGGTGGGCATTTTCGTGAATGAGCAGATAGACCGGATCGTAGAATGAGAATGGATCGTGGAAAGAACAGGTCTGATGCTCCATTGTGCCGTAAACTCCGCAATTGACATTGGCAAGTTTTTCGTTGACGAACGGGTAAATACCGAAGGCGTCGCTGTAGATGTTCAGCATCGGGAAAGTCAGGGTGTCGAAAACTTCCTTGTAGATATAGGCATTCGGGAATGTATAGCTATAGACGGGCATGGTGTGGCCGTCATAGGTCCAGGTGGTGTCGACGACATCAAATTCGGCGACAGATAGCGCAACGAGATAGGTTGTGATCGGGTAGTTGTGCTTCCAATAGAACACGCGGCGGCCATTGCCGAGATCGGTGTTGGTTTGAAGGACGCCGTTGGCTGCGGCGGTCATATTTAAGGGGCACTCGATCCAAAGTTTGATGGAGTCGGCTTTGTCTTCGGGGGTGTCTTTGCACGGCCACCAGTTGCGCGAGTCGAACGGTTCGGTGGCGGTCCAGCAGACGAGATTGCCGTTGTTATTCATAAAGCCCATACCGCCATCGGTGTAGCCGTAGCCGGAGTGCGGCACGCCATGGTAGAAGACATTCATCGAGAAGCTCTGGCCGGTGTTCATCGGCGTCGGCAAAGTTATGCTCAGGATGGCTCCGATGTGGCTGAAGGGAGATGGTTGACTATTGACCTTGACGGAATCGACGATCAGGTCCTGGATGAGGTCAAGGTCGACGGTGTTCAGAGCGGGGACTTGCGAAGTCAATTGATAGTCAATTGACGCCTTTATTGATTCAGTCGGAAAGAAGATGCTGACGTGCAGGCCGTAGTAGGAGACATCATAGTCGGCCTGATTGGCGTTGATCGAACGAGCTTCCCGGAGGAGATAGCGTTTGATGGCGGCATCCTTGCGGGCGCCTTCGGCCTCATAATATTGCAAGCGCTGAGCTTTGATTTCAGCGATCTGGTCGGTGGTGAGATTATTGTAGTCGTAGGATTTGCGCTGCGCCGCAGCGGTTGCGAAGGTCGCGAATATCAGGAAGATCAGAATTAGTTTCGGCATCAAGCTTCTCCGGCAAGTAGAGCACCCAATATAAACTATTTCGTCAAAATTACAAGAGTGATTACATGGTTTCCGAAGAGGTGGGATTCAGCAATTTGGGGGGAGTGTTCGTCAGTTCTGCAGAATGGGACATCCTCACGTCCCGGAAATTCGTATATTTGTCCATGATGAAGATTAGCTTGCGGATAGTGATAATCGGGGCGCTGTTGGTTGCGGCGTATGCTTGCAGCAGCAGCCGTCGAATGAGTCGTTTCGAGATCGATTATATGGTAGCGGAGACGGACCGGATGATTGTTCTGGACGATCTTGACTCGGCTGCCTTGCTGATTAACGATCTGGCGCGGAAGACGCCCGATGATACGCTGGTGTTGTTCCGGCAGGGCATAATCAACCGGCAATTGGAAACGGTCGAGGGGCGGATCAAGTCGGAGCGAGCGTTTCGCGAGCTGGCGGGAATCGACTCGAAAAATGCGCGATATCATTTGGAACTGGGCAAGACGCTGATCGCTCAATCGTTTGAGATGGAGGGGCGGGGACAACTGGCGTGGGCGATAGACCTTGATCCGACACTCGAGGAAGCCTATCTGCTGATGGCGCGACTATATCGACGGCCGTACTTCGTTGATGACGACAGCGACCGTGCTGATTCGGCGCTATACATTTTAGGCCGACTCTTGAAAGCCGCGCCGAAGTCAGATTCAGGTCTGATAATTTTGGCGGAACTGTGCGCAGCCCGGGGAGAACTTGACAGCGCTGAGACGGCAGCGAACGAGGTTCTGAAAACAAATTCAAGTTCAAAGCAGCCGAATATGGTAATGGGCTATGTTCAGTACCGGCGCGAGAGATTCGAAAGCGCAGCGCGATATTTCGAAAAAGGGTTGGCGGAGATGGATTCGCTCGAACGTTCGGGGTACGAGTCGATTCTATACTTGATTCCACCACAAAACGCCTCAAAGTTTACGACGCTGTCGCCGGAGCGGCGGGAATCGCTGCGGCGGGAGTTTTGGTTTGAGGTCGATGTTGATCCGACGACGCCGGTGAATGAACGACAGGTCGAACATTATGCACGGGTTTGGCTGGCGAATTTGCTTTATACGGATTCACGGTGGGATGTGACGGGCTGGACGACGGATATGGGCGAGACTCTGATTCGACTGGGTGCGCCGGATGAGCGACAGCGCGGGAAAATTCTGTCGGGAAAAAGCAACGGAGCGCCGACGTGGTACTGGTATTATACGAGCACGGAGTACCCGTGCACACTGGCGTTCGTGGACCACATGATGTCGGGGACATACCGTTTTCCGTTTGCATACAGCGACAACACCGGCTCAGCGCGCGCCAATTCGAGCAAAGAGATTGCCTATCTGAACTATCGCAAGGCGCCGCAGGAATCGACGGTTGAGCGGACGCGGACGCCGATCAATCTGTTTGCTGAAGCATACAAATTTGCCGGCGATGATTCGCTGACGGAAGTTCAGTTGGTGGCGATGATGCCGGCGAGCGAGATTAGCGATCCGGCTAACGGGGAGATGCGTTGCGTGGTGCACGGGAAAGGCGGCGTTGAGGTGTGGCGGTCGGAACAGATGGGTAATTTTGCCATGGTCGCGAATGAAGCGAACGAGGATTCACTTACCGGCAGCCGCATTGAGATGAGGATTCCGGCGGGGAGATATCGACTCAGTCTTGCGATTGACCAACAGGCGAAGCGGCAGTTTGGGGTAATTACAGACTCGCTGATTGTGCCGGACTTCCGAGGAGATGAACCGGCGATTTCTGATGTAGTGCTTGGGCATAGTCCGAGCGGGCAAGACAAAGGTGCTGCTATCCTGCGCGACGACACGGCAAGAGTACTCCCGGCGATTGACCAGGTGTTTTCGTTGAGCGAGCCGTTGCGGCTTTACTATGAGATCTACAATTTGCCGACGGATATCCGGTCGCTCACGCGCTTTGATGTGACGTACACGTTCCAATTCATCAAGGGCTCGGAAAAAGGGATCAAGGGGCTTTTCGGGGAGATATTCCCGGGTAAGAAGGAATCGGTGAGTTACACCTACCGCGAAGGCGGCAAATCGCGAAATGTGATCCGAGATGTAGAACTGGATGTCGGCGAACTGCGGCCGGGTCGTTACAGATTGACGATCTCTGCAAACGAGCTCGTGATTGGCGCAACGGTGTCGAGAGTCACAGAGTTGACGTTGATCGAGTAGCGAAACTCAAAAAGGAAGAACGGCTATGGCAGTTGTTCGAGAATTTGTTTCATTCGCGGGGCTGCCGGACTATTAGGGGCGGCTTTCAAATATTCAGATAGAATCGACTTGGCGCGCGCGGTATCGGCATCGATCAGGTAAAGGTGTGACAGATGCAGGTATGGTTCGCCAAAACCAGGAGCGATGGCGGTAACCTGTGCAAGGATATTCTCGGCTTCAGCGTATTTGCCGGTATTTGTCAGGGCAATTCCGAGAGCGGTCATGATAGTCGGGTCGCGCGGCTTCAAGCCAAGGGCAAGGCGAGATTCAGTCTCGGCTTCGTCCCAGCGTTTTGCCTGAGCAAGCATCAGCGAATAGTTGTGGTGATAGTTGGCATCATTGGGACTGAACCGAACTGCGTTGAGGTGGCTTGACTCGGCGGCGGCGAAATCGCCAAATCGCGTCATGGCGACAGCGAGGTGATTCCAAAGGGCGGCATGGGTGGAATCCAGAGCGAGGCCCTTTTCGGCGAAGTATTTGGCATCAGTGATGCGACCCTCGTTGAGGCTAAGTTGCGCGAGGTTGGCATAGATGCGCACGTGAGGGCGCAGGAAAAGGGACTTCTTCCAAAGTTGTTCGGCGATCTCCGGATGGCCGATGCTGTTGAGGTGGTTCGCCATAGTCTCGTAGCCGATGGCGCCTTCTTTGCCGTAAATGCTCAGGATGTCAACCTGGCGCTGGACCGACGTTTCGAATTTCGAATTCAAGGCGGCGAAAGAGAAGAAAGAGAGAAATGCGACGGCGCAGAGTGCGCCGGTTGCGAGTTTGGTGACCTTCCAATTTTCGAATTGCGAGAGGAGCATCGCGGCGAAAAAGCTGCCGATCAATGTTGCCGACGAAAAGAGGTCCCAGTCGATGGCAAAGCCAAGACGCGAGTGCAGGAGAAACAGCATCGCGATTGCGCCGGGCAAGGCTGAGGCGACAAAGAGGAAGGCTTTACTGTCGGTTCGCGGCGATTTTGATTTTACGAATGCGGCAGAGATGATAACGATAACAGCGGCAGCCGCGGTGAGCAGGAGTTCGTTGAGAATATCGAGCAAGTGCTGAAGCGAAAATAGCGAGTAGCCGACAACACTGGAGGTGAACGGCAACATCAGTTGTGAGGCGGACAAGGTCGGCAGTTTGGAGAATGACGGCAGGACCATAGTCAAGACAATGGCCGCGATTATCGCAACGCCGGCAGCGACGGCTTGCCAGCGCCGGTTGTTTTTAAGGCTGTAGAATGCCAACAAAGCGATGCAGGGCGCGAACATAAGCGACTTGAAGTGAAACAGCACGAGAAGAAGAAAGAGCAGGCTGGGCAATATCGGCGATGAGTTGGAGCGTAGTGACTTGATTCCTGCGGTGAAAAAGAGCGCGATTAAGCCGGGGAGCAGCATATAAGTTTCGGCATAGCCGCAGAAGAGCAAGGTCGTTCCGGAAAAGCAGAGCAGGACAAAAACCAAGATTTGCCTGAGAGTGTCGCCGCCGATGGTGCGGACAAATCCAAGCAGCGCGTAATAGTAAAAGAGACCGCCGAGAAAGGAAACGAATTCGACGGCGGCTGTTTCATCGAAGCCGAGAGTCATCGAGGTAAGTTTGTAGACAAGGAAATTTACCGCCTGCGCCAACGGTTCGGTTGGCAACCACCAAACTCCGACGCCGATTTCGCGGATGCGCAAGATACCATCGCCGAGATAATGCGTGCTCACGCGCAGGGTGTAGAATATCGTCAACAGCAGCGCGGGGATAGCAGCATAAAGCAGTAAGTTCTTAACAGCTTTCTTCAAAGAAAGCCGACTGCCGAGAATAACGACGGCGACGGCGCAGAGCAGGGATGCAATTGCCACCGGAATTCGGACGGACCAATCGAAGTAGAACAGGTAGTTGAGGCCCCAGAACGAGAATGAGTTGGTCAGCGGTCCGGTGACGCTGATGAAAAAGAGCACCGAAAGGACAATGATTAGGATGGTTGAGAGTCGCGATTGATCAGACATTGAAGCGGAAGATAACGACGTCGCCGTCTTGCATGATATAGCTTTTACCTTCGAGACGGACAAGGCCCTGCTTTTTGGCTTCCGCGTTGGAGCCGCAGCGCTTGAGGTCGTTATAGGCAACTATTTCGGCGCGGATAAAACCGCGCTCAAAGTCGGCATGGATGGCGCCGGCGGCGACCGGCGCGGTCGAGCCTTTGCGGATGGTCCAGGCGCGGGTTTCCTTTTCGCCGGCAGTGAGGAAAGAAATCAGGCCGAGCAGGTCGTAGGATTTTTTGATGACGAGATCCAAGGCGGACTGGGTGATGCCGAGGTCTTTCATAAAAGATTGGCGATCCTCATCGCTAAGCTGTGACAGTTCCATTTCGATTTTGCCACAGACGACGGCAAGGTCAGTGTGCGCCTTTTCGCACACGAAGGCAAATTCCTGCGTGATTTTGTCGATGTCGCCGATGTTGTCCTCGCCGACGTTGATGATAACCATGAGCGGTTTTTGCGAGAGGAACTGAAAGCCGCGAATGACTTTTTGTTCTTCCGCGGTCATTTCAACGGTCCGCAGCGGCGTATTGGCCTCGAGGGCATCCTTGACTTTTTTGAGGACCTCGTACTCGTGCTTGATCTTGTCGTCTTTGATCATCTTGGCCTGACGCTCGACGCGATCGATGCGTTTTTCGATCAGAAGCAAATCGGCGAAGACGAGTTCGTCATCGAGGGTCTCGATGTCGCGTTTGACGTTGACGGAACCTTTGGGGTGCAGGACCTCGTCGTTTTTGAAGGCGCGGACGACATGAGCGAGGGCGTCGCACTCGCGCAGAACGGCCGGGATTTCGTTTTCGACGGAAGATTCTTTATCGCCGGAAAATCCAGCGACGTCGATGTATTCGACCTCGGCATAGACGGTCTTCTTAGAGGACTCCAGTTCCGTGAGCCAGTCGATGCGTTCGTCGGGGACGAGTACGCGGCCGCGATTAAAGGCGCCTTTTTGCGACTGAAAGCTGGAGACCTCGGCGTTGCCGCGAGTGACAGCATTGAAAATTGTGGTTTTGCCCGAAAGGCCGAGTCCGATTAGTCCAACAATCATAGATTTGTAGTATAACGCTATTTTGTCCCCGGCGTCAAGGACTGATCGCGGGACGAGAATTATGGTTGACCGAATTCGACTGCGGCATTATGTTGAGTTTTCAGAAGTTGAGCTACGATTCGGTGCCGGTGGGCCCGAGAATCCAATAAGCGCATACAGGAGGTAGACGCTGATGAATTTGCTGAAGAAATCATTAATCATACTGGCCGTGACGGCCGCAATTTTGACGTTATCGTGGAAACCGGTTTATTCGCAGTCAGTTGGCGAGTCGCTGTTGAACAAAGGCGATTCGATTGCCGTGTATGTCGACGCCGAGGATTTTGAAGCCATGAAGGCTGCGAGATCCGGACAGACGGTGAAGCTGAAAGTTCTCGAAAACGTGATGAAGTTTGACAAGAAGCTGATCAACAAAGGGCAGACGGTGTTTGCTTCGGTGATTAAGCGGAGCCGCGGCGGCGCTTACGCCGGCAGCGGCAATATGACGATCAAGTTTGATTCGACTTTTTCGTCGGCGAAGACGATGATACCGCTGCGCGGCTCGGCGCAATTCAAAGGCAAGAGCGGAGCGGGCAAGAAGATCATTTCGATTGTGTTGTTCCCGATCGGGTGGTTGATCAAGGGCGGAGACATTCAGTTTCCAGAAGGAAAGAATGTCTGGAAACCGGTGGTTGTGGACGACACGCCGCTGAAGTATCAAAAATAATAATCGGAAGATTTCGGTAATGAGAATGCCCCATTCGGCGAGAGCCGGGTGGGGTTTTGTTTTGACTGGACTATTCGATTGATGGCTCGGGTTGATCGGGGGAATTGTCCAAGCCAATAATTCCGGCAAGACTTTCGCGATTGGAGTTGCGTTGAGCTTGGGAAAACTGCGAGATGTACTCGTCCGCTGCTTCAGCAGTCATCTTAAAATCATTGAATGTGTTCTCACCGTCGGATTGAAATTCGACGGTGTCACTTTCGGGTGCAGAATAGCGAGAAGAGTGGACGACCGACAAATCGAGTTCGGGGAGCGAATGAAAGACGAATTCGGACCAGTTGATTACTGCGCGGAATTGGAAAGGTAATAGTGACAGCAGATTGTGAAGGTAGGCGTTGAGATGGTCGGTGTTGAGATCGGCATAGAGGACGAGACGCTTGCCGGTGAGCAATCGCTTCAGATTGGCGTTGTAATGGGCGAGGTTGAGCGGCAGAATTTTGTCTGTCAGAATATCGATTGACGAAGTCGCTTCGATTTCGAGGTCGCCGCTTTGCGCGAGTTCTTCTGAAGCGCCGGTTGAGACCAACTGTGCCGCCACGGGCGAGACATCGAAGAACAATGACTGGAGTTGTTCCTGCGTCAAAATGGCGCTGTGGCGCAGGAGCGCGCCCCAGCGACCGGAGAAGTCCTGACCGGCGTGGGTGACTTTGGTGAGAACGGCAAGTTGTATTTCAGATTCGCGACACCATTGTAATGTCAACGACGAACGAAAGTCCTCGGTTTTGCAGTCGCCGAAAGCATCGTAGCTCTGAATTAGCCATGATTCGAGTTCAGGGGAAATGCCGGATGATTTGTAGACTACCTGCTGCGATCCCGGGAGGTCCGGGAAGGTACCGTAGATCAGATGTTCGAGCTTCATTTAGAGCTGCGGCAAAGACGGCGGTTTGGGCGGTGTCCCGGACTTAAGTTTAACGATGATATTGTAATCTTTTTGGAAGTCGACGCGGAATCCGGAATTGAGTTTGGGATAGAATTCCTCGATTGGATTTTCGACGACTTGTTGCAGCGGCGGCGCACTGGCATCGTTGTAATCGAGCCACTTGAAAGTGATTGGTTCGTTTCCGGCGCCGGAAACTTTATTGGTGACCGTTGATGAGCCTCCGGTAAGGTTGCCGAATTCGACCTCGGTATCGGAGCCGATTTGGATGGTGACCTGCGCTTTATCGCGGATATTCTGTACTGTCAACTCGAGTTCGAATTTTTGTTCGGCGACGTCGGCGCCGCCGGATTTGAACTTCTCGTGGCCCTGTTCAAGCCTGGTCACAAACGCGGGATCGAGAGTCTCGGGCGGATGCTTGGTCCAGAACTCCGCCATCTTGGCATCAAGGGCCGCCTGTTGCTCAGCGGGCGGGAGTTTGGCGACATCGGCTGCGAGTTTGTTGTAGTCTTTCGTGGCGGCCTCGGTGGCTTCTTTGAAAGGAGAGTCTTCCAAAACGTCGTCTTCGGCAACAACGGCATCGGCAGAGACCTGGCTCTGAGTGAAACGTTGGCGTTCGCGGGCGAA
>CAVPQS010000018.1:0-18948 GCA_963707485.1 uncultured bacterium | reverse complement strand
ATTCGGCAACGGAGAGTTCAGCACCTTCGAGGCCCACACGAACGTTCGGGTCAGGGTCACGGTGCTGGTGGCGGGATCCTGTCGCGTTCGGGGGTCGAGCACAGGAAGGGCTTTCAGTCGGCCCCGGAGTTTCGCAAGGCGGAACTCGATGGCAGCCGGCGCGACGACTTGCAGGATGTCGCGCACGTGCACGTCGTGATCGAGCGGATACAGCAGCTCCCACGCTTCCTCGTCCAAAGGCCGGGTCTGCTGTGCCGGAGTCACCGGATGATACTGGTCGAAGAAGACCTGTTCCTCGATCTCGGCCTCGCCGAGCTCGACGAGCGCCGCTGCCGCCAGATACGCGCGATCGGTGCGTCCTGCCTTGGCCTGGATCTCGTGCATGCGACGGTTAGCTCATCCAAGCGCGGCCGTCAAATTTCTTGATACCCAGATCCGTGCCGACCCAGAGATTGTTGTCGTTGTCCATCTCCAGCGCGGTGATGTTGCCTTCAAACTCGGCCTTGTACGGAATCGTGATCACCATTCCGGCTGTAGGATTCGCGTAGAATTCCGCATTGGCTGCCTGAAGTCGCGCCGATTCGAGTTCGATTCGCGTCTGGTCAATCGGTCCATAGAACCTGGCAAATAACGATCCGGCCGAGTCGTTCACCGTCGTCGTGTACGAATGCAAATTCGACCAGTTCGTGCCGTCAAATCGGAATAGGTCATTGTCGGTAGCAGCCCAGGCCAGCTTGTCATTCTTGACGTAGATACTCTTGATCGGTCCGGCCGTCACGCCCTCAGTTGGCCCGTAGTGTGACCATTTTCCGTCGCGATTGATATGTATGTTCGTTTCGGTGCCGACAAACACCACGCCGCGCTTCTGAACGCGAATCGACCACACTGCCGATGAGTCGCCCGGTATCGCGAACTTCTCCCAACTGCGGCCATTGTAGCGGTACAGACCCTGCGTTGTGCCCGCATAAAGCGTCTTGTGATCGACGGCGATGTCGTTGATTTGCCCTTCAAATACCGCTGCAAACGGAAACTCCAATGCAGCCGGCAGACGGTCGCGAAATGCCTTCTCCAGCGAAAACATCAAGCGGTCGCCTTCGGACTCCGTAATCGTGCTGTCCGCGTAAGCTTTGCCGTATGCATCGAGAAATGCATTCATCCGCAGATTGTCGAGCCGGCATCCCAGCCACGCCTCTTCGAGACGCGCCAGATTCTTGAGAAAGTCCTCGCGTCCTTCAAACTTCTCCGGCAAGGCAGCCTGGACTTCCGTCTGAATTTCGCGAATTCGCTCCAGCGGAATCGAATTGTTCGCGCGCGCGACCATCTCCAGCCGCGGATTCACCATTTCTTCTTTCGAAGTGCCCAACGCGCGCGACACGATGTCTTTCAGGTTGTCGCCCCGCCGCGGTTCTATCGCGTCGCCGGTCGACCAAACCGTGCCGTCATAGCGCATTAGTCCGAAATTCGACAGCGCCCAGATATCGTAGTGCGAATAATTGTCGCTCGGTACGCCGTTTTCCATCACCGCAATCTTCTCGATCCGCTGCTCCCACGGAACTTCCCAGCCGCGCCACACCGTCAACAAAACCGAATAGGGCACTTTAATCGAAGTCGGACGAGTCTCGGTTTCACATGCATTCGCGTCCGCTTCGATCCGGTTCAGCTCGTCTGTCGTCAGTTGATTGTCGATTGTTGCAGAATTGACATTTTCTTTCAGCGCACTGAACGCCTCGGTATTGAAGCGCAGGTCCTGCCAGTTTGTCAGCAGCTTTTCCGTTATCGCATTGATCTGCGCCGCCGCATCTTTGCCGCTCGAACGCAGCATCGTCACGCGCATGCCGTTGATGTCTTCGAACGATATGCCGGTATTCGCGGTGCAAATCTCGCGCACCGCGATTTTAAACTTTTCCTTGTCGGCGGCAACCAGACGGCGGGATAGATTCGCCAGCACCGTCCGCGACGGATCGATTGTAATCTCTTCCGCTTCCAGCCATTGCTCGTTCTCAAAGCGGCTGATCATGTTGCCCTTGATCTGCCATGACTGCACGCGTTCGAAAAATGTCTCGTTAAGCTTGTGCTCGAAAGCGGAAGCCGCCAGTTGCTTGAGGCGCGTGTCATCGGCGACTCTGATCTCGTACCAGGCATGCGCCAGCGGATACTCCCCCAGTCCGGCGGGATTCCAGTGCGTCGCCGAGGCGTCGTCCGCTACCGCGACAAACGCTTCGCCCATGCCTGCACTTCTGGCGCCCGGTGCGATACGCAAGAAGAGCACGGCGGCATCGCTCACTTGCGCCTGCGCCTGGGTTGCGCCGAGCAGAAGCGAACAACCGATCAAAAATATGAAAACCAAATTGCGTCTCATCAAAGTCTCCTTGATGTATTGAAACAGAATTATTTCTACTTAAGAACGACCATCTTGCCGGTCGCCGTGGCCTTATTATTATCGACATTTTCACCGCCGCCGTTTGTCGGCCGGGCGGATAATTGCATCAGATACACACCGTTAGAGATCACATCGCCGTCGGCATCGCGCCCGTCCCAGGCAACTCCCTGGTGATAGCCGCGCGTCCCCGGCAAGCTCCCTAATGACCAAATTTCCAGCCCCGATAACGTAAACAGTTTCAATGTGACATCGTCCGCGTCGCCTGTAAGCGAGTAGCTGAACTCGCAGCCTTGCTTGACCGGATTCGGGTAACACAGCAGATCATTAATCGCCAGTTCTGCTGAAGTCGAAACGCTGAACGTCACTAACTTCTGGCTTGAATTATTGGCCGAATCCCATGCCTTCACGCGCAGGTTGTGTTCGCCGGCGGCCAAATTCGGCAGTTTCATTTTGGCGCTGCCGCGTTGATAACTGTCGGTTGCATAGGTGAAACTATCAGTAAGTTCAAAGGTGAATTCGCGATCGTCATCGAACTGCAGTTCAATCCCGTGTCCGATCTCGCCGCTCAAATTAATCCCCAGCGAGTCAAATAACTCGACAGTGATTTCACTGCCCGCAGCGAGCGTCGCCCCGTTGTTCAATCCGGAGCTGCCGGATAGCAGCAACGTAATCTCGGGGCCAACCGTGTCAACCACATCCTGGTTGATGCTGCCGATGGCAATCGGGAAAATCACTCCCGCCGCGCCGCTATTGGCGCTCGCCGCATATCCGCTGATCCGCGCATCATCACCGCCGTAGGTGATATCCTTGGGGACCACGAATTTCAGACTGAAATCGCCGTCGACCACGCCGATCTTGCCGCGGAAAATTTCCGGACCATACTCTTTATAGCTGACCACAAACTGAGTATCGAAATACGGAATCGTCACGCTGCGTTCGCGCGAGTTGTCGAATACGCTGATTGTCGCCGTGCCGTCAAACCCGGTTTGCTTGACGCCGTCTTGGTCCTCAATTTGTCCGGCCAGCTCAGTTACCGTCAGCGCCACCAGCGAATCCGGCGCAAGCGTCGTGTAATGAATCCGGTTCGGCGCCACCGCCAATCTTGTCAGCGGATCGCCGATATAAATGTATTTGCGGTCGTTGTCGCCGACGCCGAATTCGCCCTGACGCAAAAGCTTGGTGACATACACTGCTTCGGCAACCGTGTAGTTGTTGTCGCCCAGAAGCTGCGTCAAGCCGGCTTTGTTGAACTGGAAATTCGGCCGCGCATATACCAGCCGCGTCGCCGAAATCGTTCCCACTGCGCCGCCGTTGGTGTATCGCAGCAAATCCTCCGCCATGCCTTCGCTGCGCGGATCGTCGAAAAATCCAATCGAGCACGAAGCGTTAAATATCAGCGGCAATCGCACTAAGTTTGAAAGCCGCGGAATATCCTGCGTCCGCCGGAAAATTCTTTCGTCCGCCCACAGATTCGGATTGCCGTGCCCGGTGTAGTTCACGATCAGGCGCCCCTCGTTAATCGCGCGAATGATATCCTCGCGCATCTCCGGCTTTTCTGCAGCCGCGCCGAAGGGATATGAGATCCCATAAATCTTGTCGAGCACGAAATTCGGCGAGATGATCGTCGTCGCTAATTCCTCTGTATCCTGCGTGTGGAAGATTTCCGGCGCGCTCGATTGCGGGTGATTCTCGTCGTCCGCGATAAGCGTAATCATATTGCGCCAGCTTCCCGCATCGTCGCCCGATTCGTACCGCTTCATCTTGTCGAACACCGCTTGAAATTCCGCCGTCGTCTTTACCGGCCAGCGCGCGATCACCATGTCGACGCCGCGATCGGTTGGATACGAATTGTCTGAGTCGAGATCGAGCAACGAATCAAGAAACACGAAATTTTCATCCGAAACCGTCTCGTCATTATCGACGATAAACGGCGGAATGTAGTTCACGCCGCCGGCGCCGAGATTGTTGCGGAAATCAAATACTCCATCGCCGACCAAAAGGCAGAAGGACGGTTTGGCGCCGCTCCAATTATTGTAGGAATGCCGCAGAAAATCGCGAATCGCCACCGGGTCAAGGCGCCCGCCCGAGAACTGCGCATAAACATCCGAAATCTTTACCACCCGCACGCGCAGATTGTCATGCTGCTGCCGATACGCCGCATACTCAAGCGCGGAATTGTAGAAATTGTCATGTGTCAGAACGATGTAATCCGCGCCGTTGCTTGCGGCTTTGATATCGTCAACCTGAGTTGCGACGATTGATTGCGGCGTTTTCAGCGCCGCTGCATTCGCAATCGCAAACGGCGTGACCAAAGAAGCATTCGCCAGTGCCGAGAAAGTCATCTGGCCCGCAGTCGTTGCCGGGGAAATTACTCGCTGATTGTAGACATCGCTAACATCCAGCAGGTATGGCGTCGCAAACTGCCCGGTCATCTTGTACGCATGAACATTCCCGTCGCCCGCGCCCGTAAACAGCAGTTCGCCTGATGCGGGTAATGTCAGCGCCCGCTGCAGCGATACGAAGAGTTTATCCGTATATCCCAGCCCGAACGGTCCGTAGTCGACACCGATCTGGTTGAGCCCAACGGCCAACCGATCGGTCGTATAGTAGTAGAATCCGGCTCTGGTCGAGTCCGGCGTTACTTCGAAATTGTTGACCCTGATCGTAAACGGCGGCGGATCTTGCGAGGGCCGCGTCGTCTTTAGGCGAAAATGATTCACTGAAAGCGGCGTCGGCTGCGGAAGATTGATGAATAACGTCATGTCGCCGGCCAGCCCCCAATACCAATTGTAGTAATCAAATATATCGCCCTGCGATTGCTCGAATTCCACATCCTCTTCGAAATGCAAATAATCGACAAACCGCGTCAGCGTATCGACCGCACCGGAAACATCGCCGCTTTGCGTCGCCATCCGCTTTGGCTCGTCAGTGAATGAACCGCCGAATGTCAGGTAATAAACATTGCGATCGCTGTAAGGATGTCTCATGAAATCGGGATTCCCGTTCCAGGTGTTGAAATCGGTGCCGTTCGCATAGAACATTACGAAATCCTGATCGCCCAGCGCTCCGTCGTCCTCGCCGATTACCGTAATCGCCATCTCCGCCAGCGAATCGCGCGCGCCGGAATTCGATAACGGCAAAGGCCGTCCACCTGCATGAAACAACCTGATCGTCCGCGGATCAAGCGCGCCGACATTGACTCCCGCACCCGACAAATCACTGCGGCTGATCTTGTGGATGCCGCTTTGCGTGATTGCCATGCGCAGCCAGTTGGTGGATTGCGCGAAAGGATTGTAGATATTCGCCTGAACCGGCGCTGCGGCTCTCGCATACCAGCCTTCCGCTTCCCCGCTGTTCACCGCAAGATCGTCGAGAACTCGATCCAGAGCGCCGTTGGATACCGAAGCTGATTGCACGGCACCATCAAACGAAACGGCAATATTGGCGGAGCTGACTTCAAACCATGCTCCCCCTTGAAATACTTTCATCGGTACAACGACTTTGCCGAACCAGCGTCCGCGAATCTGCACCGGCTCAACAAGCTGTGCGCTAATCGGAAAATCAATTCCGGCAATATTCGTAGCGCCTGTCGTCTGTTTTCCAAACGTCAATTCGCCGCGCGTCAACCGGACTTGCTTGGTCGGCGCCCAGAAACAAATGACCTGGGCGTCAATAGCAATAGAATCGCCGACGATCAGGCTCGTCGCTTGCGCCGTCGCTCCGCTTGCCAACGCCTGGCCGGCATCCACAGACGAATTCCACGACAACGCCAATTCACGCTCGTTGGAAACGTTAATCGCGACGCCCGCGCTCAATCTCGAACTAAACGGAAATAATAAAAGTGTGGCGAAAATAGTTGCGAGAATGCTTGGCGGAATTCTGGACATCAGTTCAATCGACCTAACTTTAGAATTTCGAGTATACCTACGCGCCGCTCTTCTGCAAACAAAAAATCGACAAACGTAAGTCAGCTCTGAATTTGTAATGCTCCGTCTTTACGGAAATCTTCATTACCTATCGGTCGATAAAACTACTCCATCTCTCCTTAAAAGATTCTCCTGAGAATTTAACGAAACTACACCCCGTTTGTCAACCGATTCGTGCAATTTTCCTGCCAACTCATCGATCATTGCTAAATTATTCTTTTTGTGACATCCGTGTCTTATAACCGCCTTAACCAAGTCGAGTTCCAGCTATTCAACCTTTCGTTAGATTCATATCGAGGACCATTTTGATTCGTCTTTCTTTCGAATTATTCTGCACAACCGTGCATATCCTGAGCAGGACCGGACGCCATTATCCCCAACATAAAAATTAAATTGGCGCTTTCGCCTCGCTCGCAATACATTGATTCCATGTCAAGATTCATCATCGTCGCATTCATTTTCTTCCTCGGATTCTTCTTCGGCTTTGTCATGGGTAAAGCCAGCCGCGGCAAAAAAGACGACAGCGGCCAGGTGTATTAGCGACACATCATTTCACGCAAGAAAGGTTGGCACAAAATGAACGACATCCTCTTCCTCCTGCAAGGAATCTTCTTCCTCGTCGCATTCGTCTGCTTCTTCTGGGCGCTCAAGTACCGCCGCGACGAGGGCAACAGCTCGCCCCGAATGGGAATCGCACCCAAGAAACTCATCGAGTTCTATGGCCCCAAAGGCGCCAAAATCGCCCTCATCGGAACCATCAGCTTCCTGATCAGCGGCGTCAGCGGCGCCATTCATTATTTGTCCAGATAAATCGTCGCTCACAACATCCGAGTTTGCCGTTGACAACATTGAGGAAAAACACCATTCTGAAGCATTGAATTTCTTAACATAAAAGGTGTCCGTGATCTTGACTCGATTCACAACCACAGGGGCGGGCATTGGCGACCTGAAATTTCTCTCCCGGGAAGAGGGTAACATGCAATACTACTATTTTCGGGCAGTGTAAATCTTGTCGCTTCTTTTCATTTTGTGTGTTTCATCCCAGGTCGCGGCGGGCTTCGAAGCCCAGACTGTTCTGCCTAATGGCAAGAAATTCAAAGTCTCCAAGGATGACTTGCTAAAAAAACGCTCCGGCAAGAATCTCGAATATATGACCTTCACATTTCCTGAAGTAGAAGATGGCTGCATCGTGGAATACAAGTACAGGGTCGGCGACAACAGTTTCGGCTCGCTTAACCCCTGGTACTTTCAGGGACCCTATTATACTTACGAGTCCGTGTTCTCTTCCACAATCGCCCCCGGCCTCAACTACACTGTCGTCTCCCGCAATGTCCCCGAAGAATTACGCAAGCCGACGGAACGTGAAGTCGACTACGGCGACGCGAAATCTGTCGAATTCAACTGGTCGATGGCGACCTCGCTCCGGTCGAACCCGAGCCTTACATGGCCGCCACCAAAAGCTACTATGCTTCGCTCTATTTGCAGTTGTTCTTTTTCAAGGATGCTTACAATCAATTCGATTTCATCAGCGACTGGACCAGCCTCGCCGATATCGTAGAAAAAAACTACATCAACCCCGCACTCGACAAGGATAGCGGCGTCCAGGAAAAAGCCATGGAACTCGCCGCCGGAATGACCGACTCCGTCAAAATCATCCAACGCCTTTACGACTTCGTCCGGCTCGAAATCCTTACCGACGACTCAGGCGACGATTACTACCTCATCTCGCCGGGCGCATCCAAAATTCTGACGGAACTGCGCGGAACCGGAGTCCGCAAGAACATTCTCCTGACTCTGATGCTGCGCAAACTCGGCTTTACTGCCAACCCGGTGTTGATCTGTACCCGCTCGTAAGGATTCTTCAACCCGCAAATCTACCATCTCGGCCAATTCAACCATCTCATCTGCCAAGCCTGGATTGGAACTCGAATTTCAATCACGCCATCGTCATGTTCCTGAATGGTGCGGACACAGTTTGGGTCGATCCGACTTGCTCCGCCTGCGAGTTCGGCGATATTCCCAACACGGTCGAGGACACCTATGCGTTAGTCATCGATCCAATCGCCGGGGATCTGGTCAGAACGCCGCTCTCCAAGGCGGAATCGAACTTGATCGAACGTGATTTCAAGATGCGCATCGCCGCCGACAACTCGGCACACTTCGTTCTCGATATCACCGCCGCCGGCAACGCCAGTCACTACCTTAAATATGCCGCGCAGGAACTCACTCCCGACGAATTTCGCGACTACTTGCGCCGGCGCAATCTACTTCCGGAAGGTCTCAAAATCGAAAATTGCCTCTTCAATAAGTTCGACTCGACCTTGTCCCGCTTTTCCTGTCAAGTCTCCGGCAGCATTCGCGGTGCCGGGCAGCAACTCGACAATCGTGTTCATGTCTGGAGTTCGATCTTACCGACGCCGATCAGCACCGAACCGCCCAATTTGACTGATCGCCTCGTCCCCTTGTTGCGCGGTTCAACGCTAACTGTTAGCGATCACATCCAGGTTGAGATTCCCGAAACGTGGAAGCTCGATCGCTTTCCCGAAGCGCAGTCCATCGAATCCAATTTCGGCGCCTTCACCTCTACCGCCGAATCAGGCGTTGCATCTGCCGCCGACTCAGCCACCGACTCCGCATCCACTTCCGCAACTGGCTCCCCTTCAAGCATCACGCTCTCGCGAAGGCACACCATTACGATGTCGCGTATCCCGCCCCCCGACTCTGAATCCTTTTCCGACTTCCAAAAATCCTGCTCGAAAGCCCTCTCCACCGCGCTCGTGTTTCAGAAGAAGTAGATTTCTGGTCATCCATCGCGCCCCCCTACTGCGCCACAATCCTCTCAATAATCTTCGCATCGTTCGGCAACAACTCGCTTTTGACCAAACGCGGCACAAGCACGCGCCAGTTCGCGTCCATCGCGAATACTTCCTTGAAAATCGGCAGCGACTTGTCGACCTGTCCCGCCGTCACCAAAGTCACCGCATGCCAGAACAAAATCTCCGGATTGCCCGAGGCCAGCCGCGAAGCCTCCGCATATTCCTTGTTGGCGTTATCAAAATCGCCGACGGCAATATACTCGTCGCCTTTGTTCATGCGGTCGTACGCGCGCGTAATCTCCAGCAGCCGCCGCAATTCCGTCAACGGCTCGGCTGAGTCGTCAACGCGAATATCAACGATGTTGTCCCGCCAGCTTTGACCCGTCGGCTTGCCGGTGACCACCACCATCGCCGCCGATTGCCTGCCGCGAATATCGCCGCCTTCGCCTTGCGCGGCTTCAAGCGCCGCCATCATCCGCTCCGCCAGATCGCCCTTGGTATTCTCGAATGCTTTCGCCATCACCGCCCACACGGTCGAATCGCGCATCAAATTAGCCTGCACCGAATAGTGATGCCCGACATGATGCCCCGCCATCGCGATGCACTTGTCGCCGGTGTGCGTTGCCACCACGCCGTTCTTGTCAATCATTGCGACTTGCCGCACGCTGTGCTGCGGATCCGTGACGATCAACCCGCTCAAAGCCTGCGTCGCCGACTTACCCATCCGCATCATGTCCAGCCCCAACGGTCCATAGCTGAATTCCGTCAGCGATTGTGTCGCCACCGCGCCGACACCCGCCTCGACCCAGATCACGTCCGCCACTTTGAACCAATGCGACTGCACCGCCGCTCCGAATTGTCCGGTCGCGCTGTCGTAAGCCACAATCGAGTAGGTGTTCACCGGATGCAGCGGCTCGAATTCCTTTTCGGCTGCCAGTGCCGCAACGTTAAACAGCACGCACGCCAATACCAACATTCTTGCACCAAACAGAATCATATCTTTCTCCATCCAATAAGAACTTGTCTTGTTATACGATGTCTTGTTCTCCCCTCTCCCGTTCACGGGAGAGGGGTCGGGGGTGAGGGCGCTTTCTATTCAGCATAATCCCTCAATTATCAACGCTTCTCACTTTCGCTGCAACTCAATTCTCGCTTCCCATTTTCCCACTTGCTAAAAATCGACCACTCAACGTATATTGACTGAGACAAGGATGTCGGCTTCCGGGGAGATGGAGCCTTCCCTCACAGGCTTACCTTATATCTTCAAGTCGACAAAGGACGGGTACTTTTAGGAACTGCGCTCGCGCGTTTGGTTCCTGCGGTTTTTTTGCGAGCAGACTCGGGGTTACCTGATGACTTCACCTTCAGGGCGCCGGGTTGTTCTGCTTTCGCATTTGTAAAAAGGTTGACAGGTTGCCGAGCGGTCAACGGACTTGAGAGCTCAGGAAGGCAGATCAGAGCTTTCTAAGAACGCACCGCCGGCGCCTCAACCATCCGCATTTCCCTTCAATCCCCGCTTGATAAATCCACAATTCTCGTTACATTCTCACTACAACTTTACTGTCCCTGGATTTTTCGCGACTTTCACTTTCTGAAGGATGCCTCAATGCTGAACTTTCGCTTTCTCGCGCCCATTGTTTTCCTGATCCTCCTCCCCGTCGCTGCTTTTGCGCAGTCGCTACCGACCCCTTATCTCCCAAATTTCACCAGCGCGCCTGATGCCGTAACTTTTTTCGAATACGACATCCCCGATTCTGCCTTTTACAGCCCGACCGCTGTTTATCAATTACTCTATCGCAACTCCGGCTCGACAATCTGGAGCACCGATTCCCTCAGTGTCAGCTATCAAACCTGTTCAACTTGGACCGTCTCCGGCTCGATCAGCTACATCCCGCCTTCGGGCACTTTGGAATACTATTTCCGCTCCGAAACCGATACCATCGTAGTTTCGCAGTCTCCGAAAAACACCGCCAACACGTTTCCTGTTCCGGCCGATCTGCTCGCCGACATGGGTTCCGACCCGGCCAGCGATGTCGTCTCCGGCGGCAGCCATCTCGATATCACTGCCAGCGCCATGAGCTACTCCGACACGCGCATCTATGGCCGCCTGACCAATGCCGGCGGCGGATTCCCGACCTCCAGCGGCCTCGATTTCTATCTGTATTCGATTGGCATAATCGACCCCGATGCCGCCGACTCGGCCGCTTACGCCATGATCTATGTCAACGTCCCGTTTGTCCTAAGTTCCGGCCTCTACAAAATCAACCCGGTTGATAGTTCCTTCGCAAAGATCGGCAACATCTCGACCAACATCTCCGGCAATAATCTCAGCCTGGCCTGTAATATCAGCGACTTACTTGCGCAACCCGGCTGGTCAACTTGGCCGCCGCCTTCCGGTTTGATATTTGCTGCGCCGGTGACAGCCACGCAAAGCCTCACTGGCGCCCTAACCTCCAACGACATTGGCGCCGCCGGCGGTTTCGTTCCGGCAGCTCAAACTTTGACATTTGGCGCTAATACTGCCCCGACCCTAACCGGCGCTTCTGTCGTCTCCGCAAGCGGCTCTGCTCTGGCATCGGTTACGTTCACAGATACCGAAAATAATCTTGCAACCCTGCGGCAATTCTACCTGGCCGGCGTTCCCTTCGACATGGCCGCCTGTATCAAACAGTACCAATCCGGAACGACCTTTGACGCCTCCATCGACATCGACACCGCCGGCTGGTACGAATACTATTTCACCTTCTCCGATGGCCGCGACACCGTCAGCACCGCGCCGCAGCTTGTCCATCTCGATCTGCCGATAATCGGCGACTGCGATAACAGTGGTTTCATCAGCATCTCCGACGCAGTTTTCCTGATAACTTATATCTTCGCCGGTGGGCCGGCGCCAAACCCGCTTTACATCGGCGATGTCGACTGCGACGCGCTGGTCACGATTTCTGACGCCGTCTACATCATCAATTACATTTTCGCCGGTGGACTGCCTCCCTGCATTTCCTGACCCCAAACCGACATCCGGATTTCACGGGCGGAACGAAGTTCCGCCTTTTTTGTTCTGGAATTGCGTCCACGTCGCTCCGTTTTCATAAAAACATTGACCTCAGAGCCGGAAAGCAATACAATACAGACGATGTTAAAAAGCGCTGAACTGAAAGAGCTGATCAAACCTATCGAGGCCGACTTAGAACGCTTCAAAAAGCTTGAAGTCCGGGTCTTGAAAAACGAATCGCCGCTCATATTTGAAATCTCTAAGCACATCCTCAATACCCGCGGCAAACGCCTGCGCCCGACTTTCGCCTTTCTCGTCGCTAAAACAACCGGCTACAAGTCGCCGCACTTAGTTGAAGCCGCACTTGCGGTTGAGATGATCCACACGGCAACATTGCTCCATGATGATGTAATTGACGAGTCCGATACCCGCCGCGGCGAGTCGACTGTCAATAGTAAGTGGAGCAATCTTGTATCGGTTTTAATGGGTGACTATTTCTTCGCCAAGGCCTTCACTCTCCTCGTCAAGACCGGATCGCTGGAAATGCTCGAACGCGTCTCAAAGGCGACTGAACGGGTCTCCGTTGGCGAACTTCGACAAATCGAAGAGGCCCACAACTACGAGCTCACCGAACCGGCTTACATTAAGATCATCTCCGACAAAACCGCATCGCTCTTCCAGGCCTCTGCCGCTTCGGCGCCGATTCTTTCCGGCGCATCCGACGAGATGGTCAAACGTCTCGCCTTTTTCGGCGAGTACACCGGTTGCGCCTTCCAAATCGCCGATGACCTGCTCGATTTCGTGGGCGAGGCCGAACGCACCGGCAAAAAAGTCGGCAACGATCTGCTCAACGGCAAAATCACGCTCCCGCTGATTCACGCTTTCCGCAAATCACAGGATCGCACCAAAAAGAGCATCATCAAGATCCTCGAAAATGGCGTCGAACAGTCCGGGTTTGACACCGTCCTCGATTTCATTCAAGATTCCGGCGGCATCGACTACGCCCGCACACGCGCCCAGTCGCTCGCCGATCAGGGTCTGTCGTATCTGAAACCCTTTGCCAACAGCCGCCACTACGACTCGCTCGAGAAGCTGGCCACATTTTCCATAAATCGTGACGTTTAATTTCGCCTTGATACATCTTTTCCCAATTCTGACAGTATAACCATAATATGTTGAACCTTTTGCTGGTCACGCAATACAGCCTCTCCTTTACCTCGGTCTGGTTGTGGGTGATCGCCCTCGCATTTGCGGCAACTGTCGGAGCTACCGTCTTCTATTACCGCCGCACCAACCCGATGCTCAATCGCGGATTTCGAATTTTCCTCGGCGTCTTGCGCGGACTCGCACTCGCCGCTTTGTTTTTCGTCTTTGCCGAGCCGCTCTTGATTGTCGAAGATTCCGAAACCAAGCCCGCGACCGTCGCCGTCCTCGTTGACAATTCGACCTCAATGTCGCGCAATCGCCATTCCGCCGAACAATTCGCAAAAATGCCGGAGATTCTCCAGGGCATCCAGTCCAAGCTTCCCGCCGGCGTCGAAATCACGCAATACACTTTTGCCGACACGCTCCAACGCGACGGCGTCATCGATGGCAGCTTCCCCGTCACCGCGATCGGCAACACTCTCGGCTATCTCAAAAAAGACCTCGCCGAATCCAACCTGCAAGGCGTCATCCTGCTTTCCGACGGCGTCTCCAATCTCGGCGCTAATCCCGTCACTGAATCTCGTTCGCTCGGAGTGCCTGTAACCACGCTCGGTTTTGGCGACCCGAATCCGCTGCCCGATATCCGCGTCTCCCAGATTAGCTGCAATCCGGTCGGTTTCGTCGGCAAAGATTTTCCGATGGAAGTCACCATCGAATCCCGCGGCTTCGAAAATCTGCGCCTCCCGATTCGCATCCGCCAAGGCGACAGAACTCTCGTTTCCAAAGATGTCGATCTCGAGGGCCAGGGCCGCCAGCAGAAAGTCGCGATCTCATTTGCGCCGGACAAAGAAGGCGAAGTCATTCTCGAAGCCGCTGCGCCGGTCCAGTCCAACGAGGAATCCGAGAAAAATAACTCCCGCCAGGTCTCCGTGCGCATTCGCGCCAGCCAGATCAAGATTCTCCTTGCTGCCGCACAACTGAATTGGGATTACAAATTCCTCCATCGCGCACTGGCCGCCAAACAAGATTTCAAGATTGACCAGAGCATCGACTCGCCGCAACGCATCACCGGCGCCGTGCCGTTTCCCGAAAACGTCGACGCCCTCGACAGCTACGATGCGTTGATCCTGCTCGACTTCGATGCCGACTGGTTCGCCAATCGCAAACAGCAGCTTGATGCATTTTTCGAGCGCACCGGCAAGGGCATGTTCTTCCTCGCGGGAGAAAATTTCGGCGCGCATCCCAAGACTCGTCTTCAACCGGAATTGCTGCCCTATCAGCCCGCCGGCGGCAACACCGCCATCGTCCGCCAGGAGATTCAATTCACTCTCACCGAGCGCGGCCGCATTCATCCTCTGATGCGTCTTGCCGAGGATGGCGCCGCCACGCAGCGTTTGCTCAATGGCCTCCCGCCGTTCTCCGGATACCTTCGCTCATCGCGCATTGAACCCAATGCCACGATCATCGCCACAGCGCCCGGACTCGTGCCCGGCGAACTCGAAATTCCGATCATGGCTGCGCATCGCTATCGCAACGGCAAGGTCGCTGTTCTTTCAGCATTTCCCCTTTGGCGGCTTGACTTTCTGGCGAAGAGCATCCAAGAAAATGATTCCACCTACAACAAACTCGTCGACAACATGGTGCTGTGGTTGATCGCCCGCGAAGATGTCGAACGCGTCACGATCACACCCGAGCGGCCAATCTTCATCGCCGGTGAATCGGTCCGGCTCAACGCGCGTGTTCTTGATGACAGTTACATCCCCGTTGATGACGCCGAAGTCGAAGCCACCCTGCGCTCGCGCCAGAATCCTGCCGACAGCCAGATCGTTAGCTTCCGCTACGACCGGCCCGGCAATTACTCCGCCGATTTTCATTATTTGCCGTCCGGCGAATACGAAGTTAGCGGTCGCGTCAAACGCGAAGGCGTCAGCATCGCCAAACCGCAAGCCACCTTTATCGTCGAACCGTATAGTCTGGAAGATCTCTCGCAAACCGCCAACTTCGACGCCCTCAAACGTATCAGCGAAGTCTCCGGTGGCCAGTTCTACGCAATCGATGACACCGCTTCAATCACCCAGTTCGCCGGCTTCGAACCTAAAACCTTCGTCCGCCGCTCCGAACTAACCCTCTTTGATAACAAATTCCTGCTCGTCTTTATAATCCTGATGCTCTGTACCGAGTGGTATCTCCGCAAACGGTATCAGCTGTTGTAGATTTTCTGACTCAAAACATTGTGAGCCCAATATTGTGGGGTCGACTTCTGTGGGTTCGACTTTAGTCGAACATCTCGCCGAAGGCGAGACACTTATTGGTCATACAACCAGCTTGCATCCCAGAATGGATAATCTCCCAACTCTCCAACTATTCCGTCTCGGACCGGATTGTTTATTAGATACTCTGCACTGCCCCTCAAGTCCTCCGTCTCCCGAATTCCATGATCATAATATCCTGGTTCCCAAATGGAGCCTCTGGACTGAGCGAACTGATTTATTCGCCGAGCTGATCTTCCCTTCAAGAGCCGCACGATTTCCGATAGTGATTTTGCACCAGTTAGCTGAAAGATCCAGTGAAGATGATCTGGCATAAGCACCCAAGCATATGTCAGACTAAGTTCCTGTTCGTCAAGCCTCATGAGTTCTTTGATTACAATTCGGCTAAGTTTGAAATCGCTAAAGCGCGGAGTTCGTTCCAACGACACAGTCGAAATGTGGTAAAAGGTGCCATGGAGCGAGATTCGCCCTCTTAGGAGATCACTATATGGCATGTCTCCTCCAAAACTCCTGTTCGACTGAAGTCGAACCCACAATCTTCGCACTCGTAATTAACAACAAACACCGCCATAGGCAACCACCTTTCCCCCTCCAAAGTTTTATCTTGTTCCCTCATCCATCCCTTGATACTTTCTCCGCAAAGTCTGCCTGATTAAGGAGTTTTGGCTATGCCGAAGATTGCTCAATGTCTTGCTCGCGAAATACTCGACAGTCGCGGCAACCCTACCATAGAAGTCGATGTCCTGCTTGAAGATGGCTCATTCGGACGCGCTGCCGTCCCATCCGGAGCCTCTACCGGTTCCCACGAAGCCCTCGAATTGCGCGATGGCGACAAAAAACGCTACGGCGGCAAGGGCGTCCTCAAAGCCGTCGATAACGTCAACGACAAAATCATCCCCGCCATCAAGGAAGAAGGCATCGACGTGCTCAATCAGCGCGAACTCGATGGCTTCATGCTCAACCTCGACGGTACCCCCGAGAAGAAAAATCTCGGCGCCAACGCCATTCTCGGCGTCTCACTCGCGGTCGCCAAAGCCGCCGCATCCTATTCGATGCTGCCCTTCTACCGCTACGTCGGCGGCACCAATTCGCGCGTCCTGCCCCTGCCGATGATGAACATCCTCAACGGCGGCAAACACGCCGACAACAAGGTCGACCTGCAGGAATTCATGATCATGCCTGTCGGCGCCGAAACCTTCTCCGACGCGCTCCGCATGGGCACCGAAGTTTTCCACTCACTGAAAAACGTGCTTCACGCCAAACATTACAACACTTCCGTCGGCGACGAAGGCGGCTTTGCCCCTGATCTCAAATCCAATCGCGAAGCCCTCGAAGTCATCTCCGAAGCCGTCGAAAAAGCCGGCTACAAACTTGGCGCCGACATCCTTTTCGCTCTCGATCCGGCAGCCTCCGAATTCTATGACAAGAAAACCAAAAAGTACGTCCTCGCCGGCGAGGGCCGCAGCCTGACTTCCGACGAAATGGTTGACTTCTACAAGGAACTCTGCAAAGCCTTCCCGATCATTTCCATCGAAGACGGTCTCGCCGAAAACGACTGGGACGGATTCAAGAAACTGACCCACGAAATCGGCGACAAGGTCCAAATCGTCGGCGACGACCTGTTCGTCACCAACCAGCACTTCCTCGAAAAAGGCATCAAGGAAAAAGCCGCCAATGCGATCTTGATCAAGCTCAATCAAATCGGCACTCTTACTGAAACTCTCGACACGATCACCATGGCGACCCGCGCCGGGTTTGCCTCGATCGTCTCGCATCGTTCGGGCGAAACCGAGGACACCACCATCGCCGACATCGCGGTCGCGGTCAACGCCGGCCAAATCAAAACCGGCTCGCTTTGCCGCACCGACCGTGTCGCTAAGTACAATCGCCTGTTGCGCATCGAGGAAGAATTGGATAATATGGGAGAGTTCCCGGGCAGAAATGCCTTCTTCAATTTGACTTCAAGGAAGTAGTCGAATTTAATGGTGCGTCAGGAAGAAAGCCGCTGGCCGCATATCCGCGGGCGAATCATCATGTTCGTCCTGCTCGCCTTTATTTTGTTCCTCAGCTTCAACCTGACCATGGGCCAATACGGTTTTCTCAACATGATGGAACTGAATGCCCAAATCACCGAACTTGATCGTGAAGAGGTCCGGCTCAACACGGACCTCGTCGACCTCGAGTACAAACGCTTCCGCCTCGAAAACGACACCCTCTACATCGAAAAACTCGCCCGCAAAAATTTCCAGCTTTCCCGCCCCGGCGAACACGTCATCGAATACTAAAGTCTTCGTTCTGCTAATCGCATCATAAGTCAGGAACGCCTGCTGTTCCGTCTTCCCCGCGAAGGCGGCTGCCGAAGGCGCCCAGCAAGTTTTCCCTCTCCCCGTGGGGACTGTTGAAAAAGTGACGGCGTCGTTACATGAGGCGTCAGGAACCCATTCCTGACGGCGTTTTGGGCGGATGGAAAGGGTTCCTTCCGCCTCGCTTTGGTCTTTTTCAACAGTCCCGGGAGAGGGATTAAGGGTGAGGGCGCGCGCATTTAAAAACCTCGCAATATTTACTCGCTGATCCCAACTCATCCGCGCCGGGATGCGACCTGCCACCAATCATCGCCCCTGCTATTTTCGCTGAACAAAAGGAGTTAGATCGCCCCATCCGATTTCCCGATATCCGTTTGACACCCCGCCCCTTTTGTATTACTCTAACCACTTATGCCGATCAACAAAACGGAATTAATTGTCCTCAAAAGGACCCGCATTCAGGACAGCTCCCTCTTTCTCGTCTGCCTGACCCGCGAACGCGGCAAAATCCCGCTCGTCGCCAAAGCCGCCACCCGGCCCGGTTCTTCGATGGCCGAAGCGCTCCAATACTTCAATGTCGCCGACGTCATCTTCTACGAGAACGAAAAAGGCTCCGCCGAATACATCTCCAAAGCCGAATCCAAGGAAACCTTTCATCACATCGTCAAGGACGAACTCAAATACGGTTACGCTTCGGCGGCGATGGAATTCGTGAATTTGTTTCTCCCCGAGGGTGAAACCAATCTCCACGTCTACCTCATTCTCAAGCGCTACCTGCGGCTGCTCAACGACTCGACCCAGAAAAATTTCCGCCGCGAGATTTTGCATTTCTGGTATCTGCTCTGTATATTTTCCGGCTACGCGCCCGAATTGGAGATGTGCACCGAGTGCGGTAAGATGATTTCTACCGAAAAGCTCATGTTCAGCCCCGAATCCGGCGGCGTTATCTGCGCCAAGTGCGCTAAGGACCAGGTCGTGGTGACGCTGGAGTGCTTCCGGGGAAGGCGTCGGCATCGTTGCTGATGATGAACTGCGCGCACTTGAGGCCGGGCAGGTTCCAGGCCTTCGATGCGGAGGTCGCGGTGACGGTGTGGCCGCCGTGTCGGAGACCAGCG
>CAVPQS010000017.1:0-4479 GCA_963707485.1 uncultured bacterium | reverse complement strand
GGTTGAAGTAACAGCAACAATATAAGGACCAGCCGGGAAAACGCAACAGTTAATTAGGCTCAAGAAAGCGCCCGAGCTGAACCCGGGCGCCCTTGAGTCAATTTCAGGCTACCAACTTAGCGGTTGCGAATGAGGTCAATAGTCTTGCCGATAGCGCCGCCGGCAGATGACGGCTGGCAGACGTGTTCTTGATCGAGCTGGTATTCGTCGAATTCGATCTCGCCGGCAGTAATTTTGACGAGGTAGGTATCTGGATCGACGATAGTCAAGCGAATCGACCAGGTGGTGTTTCTTACTTCGTGGCTGACGAACTGCGACGTGAAATTTTCGACGATCGTGTATGTAAGTACGCCGCTGAGCGGGCAGACATCATCGTCATCCGAATTCGGGATAGGTATTTCCAGATCATCTGCTTCGAGCGTGGCTGTCACCGTACCGGCGATCGTTTCTCCAAGTGTATCGAGTTGGATGGCGATTTGGCATCTCACTTCGCCGTTAATATTTGCGACATCGGACTGGAGGTTGTCGTAAATGACATTGTTGCGTGCGTCAACCGAGATTGTGGTCTCTTCTGAGTTTGTGAAAGCCGAGACGCGCGGGATTTCGTGCACGAAGTCGGTGCTGTTGTTGGGACCGATTTGATTGCTGCCGTCGATAGATTTGAATTGGACGGAGTCGCGGACCACCAATTCGTAGTAAGGCACAGTCTCAGCCTCGCTGGAGAGCGAGACGTACGCCTCCCACCAGCCGGAGAGCGGATGGTAGACGATAAAGGCGGAATCTCCATCGGGAGTTGCTGCTTTACCAAGACCGTAGTCAGAGGCAGAAACGCCATCGAGAGCGCTCATGCCGGAGGTAAGAAGCCCCAGGGCAACTGGGATCAGTGTCGAATCGGTAAGAGTTTGCATTTGTTTGTATTGAGCTTCGGTGACATCAACGGCGTTATTGACTTTGTCATCGGAGCAAGAAACGAGGATGGCTGCGAAGAGAGAGAGGCTGATAATCAAGAATGCATTGGATAAATGTCTCATGCGGACTAACCTCCTGTTAAGCTAATATGCATTATACCGAACGCGGGTGCGATCGATTGAAAAAAGAAAGTAAACTAAACTAAACTAAACGAGCGCCGGCGTGCGCCTATAACTTAAGGGCAAGTTCAGTGAGCATTTGCTGAAGGTGTTGGAGCTTGACCGGCTTGGGAAGATAGTAGTCGATGCCATCGGCAACGACCATCTTCTGTGTGTGGCCGGAGTCGAACGTTGACATGACGGCGACCTTGGTGTCGGGCGAAGACTGGCGAATGCGTTTGAGTAAGCTGACGCCATCGAGCTTGGGCATGCGGGAATCGGCAATCACGAGTTTATATTGCTTCTCCTTGATCTTTGAGAATGCTTGCTCGGGATTATTGACGCTTTCGGTCACGACATTGAGGTGATCGAACATCTGAACGAGGATTGTTCCGGTGTCTCCGAAGTCGTCGACGATCAGGACTTTTGATTCTTGTTTAGGCATCGTTAAACTCTGTCCTCCCACTGTATTTATCGGCCCGTGTACGGCATCAACTTTATACTAAACTTGAATAAAAAGCATTAAATGAATGGATTAAAAAGGGTATAATGATCACTACGGCGGTTAGTCACGACAGTAGCTGCCGAAATTGGTCATATTCGTGTAGACACTATACTAATGTTTCATTTTGTTACCATGCGACAGCGCGAATTTAGATTGACAGGCATGATTCCGCTGTTGATTATGATTCTGATTTCGACGGCGTTTGGACAAGACGAGCCGGCAGATGCCACCGACCCCTCAATTTACTCGGGCAAACCAATTCGAGACATAAGGTTTACGGGCAAATACAAATTGCGGACCTATATACTTTATCGCGAGATTGATTCGCGACCCGGACAACCGTTGGACCTGGAGTTGCTTGAGCGCGATCGGCGTAAGATCGATGGATTCGGCATTTTTTCGCGTGTGGACACCTACATTGTACCGGAAGGCGACTCAGTCGACATCGAGTTTGATCTCCGCGAAGTGTGGACGCTATTGCCGATGGTGGCAATCGGTCGAACCGAAGGCAAGCTTGACTGGTCACTGGGAGTTCACGAGCGGAACTTTCTGGGAATCTACTTGCAAGGGGTAATTCTCTATCGACGATTTGAAGAGAGGAATTCGCTTCATGTTTCTGCTTCATTCCCGCTGTTTCTTGGCAAGGACCTGGCGGTGGGGTTTGCAGTTTCGGAGCAACACGAACTTGATCCGATAGGATTTCATGGAGTTGCATATGAGTACGAATATCTGCGCAAGGCCATAGCGGGGTCGCTTGGTCATCGACTGCGGGAAAAGCTTTATGCATCGGTATCTGCCGGTTATGATCGCGAAAACTGGCAGTTGATTTCACCGGATACACTTGGGTTGGCAGTCGCATCGATAGACTATCCCAGGTACTTCGTCAGCACGGGCGCCACACTGGGTCGTGTGTACTATGATCGATATTTTTATGATGGTTCGGATTTGTCGGGGGAAGTGACTTTGATCAACGAACGTCCGGCAGGAAGGTTCAACAAATGGCGAATGTCGTTCACGGCGAGAAGATACAGCATTATTGGAAAGCTCAACCTGGCAATGCGGCTCCGCTACCAGGTATCATCGGCGGATGAGCGGGTTCAGCCATACGCGATTTCGGGCGAGTCGAATGTACGCGGATATCGCGACAAAATTGAACGCGGTGATCATGCCATGATTGGCAACTTTGAAACGCGTTTGCGGACACTGAACACGCGGGTCCTCTACGCACAACTCGTAGCGTTTGCGGATGCGGGATTGATCTGGGGACGCGGCAGTCCTTTTGAGGATGCGGTCGGCAATCCGTACTGGTCGGTGGGCGCGGGAATTCGTGGATCGATTAAGCAATTTCTCGGCCGGGTCGGGCGACTGGACCTGGCGTTGAATCCGCGTGACGGGAGTCTGTCGCTTTACCTCTCGACTTCACAGTTTTTTTAGACAAAATTCCGAATTACACTGGCGACCGGCGAGAAAATAGTTGCCAATGAGGTTGTAACAGTGAATCATTCCAGCCAATTCGCGAGTCCATGATTTGCGTGCGAGAAGAGTGGGAGTATTAATGGATAAGGTATTTAAGATCTTCGGATTCGTAATTCCGATAGCCACAATTATCATCGCTTATTTTCTGGTCACGAAATTTGATCTTCGCAGCGTCACAACCGAGAACGATTTTATCACCGCGATTTTGCATTCGGATTCGGTATATCAATTGTCAAATCAAGCTAAGACATTAATCGGCGTCGCGTTGTCGGCGCTCGGTTTTTGTTTTGGATTGCTTTCTTTCGGAATCGGAATAGTGTTGACGCGGCTGGATAGGTTGAACAGACTGTGAGCGTGTGGCGACACATTCCCCTGTCATCCTTCAAGATACTCATCGTTGTATTGGCGGTCGGCTTGGCGATCTGGCAATACGATCTTGTATCCGGACGCGGCGACAAGGTTGGCCGCACAAATGCGCCGGTAGAGTTGCAGTTTACTATGAATGATGGACGAACTGTGTCGCTGACTGACGACACAACGAAGCATACGATCGTGCTGTTCTGGACGGAAGGGTCGGAGCGGAGCGTCGCGATGGTGCGGGAGATGATGGAGGTTTACGAGAGCCGCGTATACGACACAGTCTTTAACTTCTATGCGGTCAATATGAATGATTCACCGGAGTCGATGCGGCTCGCGGTGGACTTTGACAACACCTCCCTGCCCTTCGCCTATGATCCGGAAGGACAGTTTCTGGACAAGTATCAAATTCGAACCTTTCCGTTGACAGTGTTCTTTAGCTCAACGGGAACAGTATTCGGCACGATTGCGGGCTACGAAGAAGGCGAGCTGGCCGGCAAATTGGAGAGTCTCGCCAATTCGCGGCGCTATATCGGACCGTCCGGTGAATTCAAGTTTAAGGTAAATTAGCAGATGGCAGTCGCAATTCGCTTTGACAATCTGAAGAAAACGTATCGGGAACGCGGGAACGGGAAGGAAGCGCTTAAAGGAATTTCCTTTGAGGTTCCGCAAGGCGAAATCTTCGGGTTTCTGGGCCCGAACGGCGCCGGCAAAACGACCGCGATGCACATTTTGCTCGACTTCATTTTTGCGAGCGACGGGCGTGCGGAGATATTGGGGATTGACTCGCGCGATCCGGGAGCACGCGACAAAGTCGGATTTCTGCCGGAGGTTTTCAATTTCGACGGATTTCTCAGAGGTGAAGATTTTTTGCGGCTATTCGGGCGCCTCGGCGGAGCAAGTCCTGAAGCGGTGAAGGCGCGGACTCCAGAATTGCTGGAGTTTCTGGATATGCCGACAGCAGGAGGCGTGCGAATTCGCAATTACTCGAAGGGTATGACGCAGAAGATCGGGCTGGCGCAGGCATTAATTGCCGATCCGCAAGTGCTGATCCTGGATGAACCGACCTCGGGG
>CAVPQS010000016.1:0-4323 GCA_963707485.1 uncultured bacterium | reverse complement strand
GCAGCGCCTCGCGGCGGTAGTTCCTGAATGCGTGCGGCAGCGATCCGACCGCCTGCACCACGAACCAGGCGACATGACCGATGCTGTCGACGAATCGGGCCGGCGCACCGGTGAATCCGCGGGCGCGGTTGAACGCGCGCGGGAACCGTGTCCGCAGGACTGTAGCTGTACTCATGCGTCAGCCTCGCAGGCTCGGCGGCCGTATTCAGTGGCGATGGTTCGCTCCCAAGCTTCACTCACGTCAGCGTCCCGTTCCGAAGCGGACGCCGATGGTGGTCAGCACCACGTTGACCGCGAACATCAGGACCCACGCAGAGCACCAGGGTAGAAATTGAGGAAGGAAAATATATGAAGCGCATTTCATGGATGACGGGGATTCTGCTTGGCGCCATGCTAAGTTCGATGTTGTTGGCGGACTCCACGAGCCATGCCTTTCTGAATAATCGCGTTTTGTTGACACTTGAACGCACGGACATCGAAGCGGTGCTGCGGCTTTTGGCCAGGCAGAACGGGTTCAATATCGCGATCGCCGGCGAAGTAACCGGCGAGGCTTCGATGATTCTCAATGACGTGCCGCTGCACGAGGCGCTCGATGCCATTCTGCTGGCGAACAATCTATCGTGGTACATGAAGGAAAATTTGATGGTCGTCAAGCCGGCGGCGTATCTGGCGTCGGATGAGCGCATCACGGCGCTGGTCCATCTGCGACACGTGAGTTGCGAAGAAGCCAAGCTGGCTACCGGTCAGTTGCTATCGGCAGGCGGAAAGATAGAAGTTCTCATCGAGACGGCCGCCTCGGCGGCAAACCGGACAACGCCGTCGGTGCTGGTGGTGTCTGATCGCGGTGATATTGTTGATCGAGTCAAAGCCGTGATTGCGGAATTAGACCGGCCGCAACCGCTCCTGAATATATCAGTCAAATTGGTCGAGACGAATTTGTCGAAAGACAACAAGGTTGGATTCAACTGGCCGGAGTCGTACCCGATGGTTTTCGGCGGTGTGCCGAGCGAAGACGGCGCAACGGCGCCGCCGATGGCGTCGCATCCGCTTGACGGCGGGCGCTGGACCTGGGGGACATTTACGGCTTCGAGCGTGACTGCCGCACTGGATCTGATGTTGTCATCGGGTCATTCAAGGCTGCTTTCGGATCCGAATCTCACGACGGTGTCGAATCATGAGGCGGAAATGGCCGTGACGACGACGATTCCGATACAGACGCTGAATCGATTTACCGAAGGCGCAGCAATTCAGGACATCGTGTCGTTTCAGGATCTCGACGTTGGGATTACGCTGAAAGTCACGGGGCATGTGTCGGATGCCGGATACATTTCTCTTGATGTGAATCCAATCATCGAAGAGATCACCGGCTACACGGGTCCGGTGGATAATCTGCGGCCGATTACTTCGAAACGCTCAGTGAATACGAGTGTGCGCGTGAAGAACGGCGAAACGCTGGTTATCGGCGGCTTGATTAAAGAATCGAAATTTCAGACGGTGAAACGATTCCCACTGTTGGGCTCGATTCCGATTATCGGGGCGCTGTTTCGTCACACGACGACGACGAACGAAAATACTGATTTGAGCATTTTGATTACGCCGACGATCGTCGGCGAATAGGGAAGACGAATAAAATATCAACCGCCGAGATAGGCTTGTTTGACCTGCTCGTTTTCCAACAGGTTTGCAGCGCTATCGCTCAGGACGATATTTCCAGTTTCCAGCACATAGGCGCGCTTGGCGATCTGCAAAGATTTGCGCGCATTCTGTTCGACCAGCAAAACCGTAATCCCCCGCTGATTAATTTCCTTGATAGTCTGAAAAACCCGTTCGACGACAACCGGCGCCAAGCCCATCGATGGTTCATCGAAGAGCAAAAGTTCCGGTCCTGCCATGAGCCCGCGGGCGATGGCGAGCATCTGCTGTTCGCCCCCGGAGAGCGTTCCGGCAAGTTGCGTGCGGCGCTGGCCGAGGATCGGGAAAAGCGCGCACATTTCTTCGACGCGTGATTTGACGACGCTGTTGTCGCTTTCGGAATAGGCGCCGAGTTCGAGATTTTCGAGCACGGATTGTTTGGCGAAGACTTTGCGGCCCTCGGGAATTTGCAGGATTTTCCTGCGGGCGATTTTCCAGGCGGGGAACCCGTCGATACGCTCACCGGCAAATTTGATCTGACCCTGGCGCGGATTAAGGACTCCGGAGATGGTGTTGATCAAGGTCGTTTTGCCGGCGCCGTTCGCGCCGATAATCGCGAGGATTTCGCCCTTGTCGAGATAAAGCGAGATGCCTTTGAGCGCGGCGATCTGGCCATAGTAGACCTGGATGTTATCGACTTCAAGCAGCATAGTGTTCATGATCCGAGATACGCTTCAATGACTTTGGGATTGGCGGTGACTTCGGAGGGTTTGCCCTCGGCGAGTTTGACGCCGTAGTCGAGGACGACAACGTTGTCGGAAAGCGACATGACGACATTCATGCGGTGTTCGATAATGACGACGGAAATGCCGCTGGCTTTGATTTTGCGGATCAGGACGACGAGATCGTTGCATTCGCTGGGATTCATTCCGGCGGTCGGTTCATCGAGCAAAAGCAAAGTCGGATCGGTTGCGAGTGCGCGGGCGATCTCAAGGCGGCGTTGCACACCGTAGGACAAATTGCGGACGACATCGTTGCAGTGCTTAATCAAACCGACGAAATCGAGCCATTTGCAAGCGGCGCCTTCGATGTCTTTTTCTTCGCGCTTAAAAACCGGTGTGCGAAGCAAGGCGGCGAAGAGTTCGGAATTGGTGCGGCAGTGGCGGCCGACCATGACATTTTCGAGCGCTGTCATATCGGAAAAAAGCCGGATGTTCTGAAAGGTGCGGGCGATGCCGCGCTTGACGATCTGATGCGAAGCGAGCCCGGAGATCGATTTGTCTTTGAAGATGATCTGCCCGTTGTCGGGTTTATAAACGCCGGTGACGACGTTGAAGAAAGTCGATTTGCCCGCGCCGTTGGGGCCGATCAAGCCGATGACCTGATTATCGGAGACAGTGACAGAGAGATCGCAAAGGGCTTTCAGACCGCCGAAACTTTTGGAGACATTGCGGACTTCAAGGAGCATGGTCACTCGACCTCGACGGGTTTGAGCTCAAGCGCGCGGCGTTTCGAGGGAATGAGTCCCTGCGGGCGGTAGATGATGGTGACGATCATGATCAAGCCGAACAAGAGCATGCGATAGTCGACGAAAGCCGTGCCCAGCGAGGCGCGGAGAATTTCCGGGACCGCGACGAGCAAAACGACGCCGAGAACGACGCCGGCGATATTTCCCATGCCGCCGATGACGAGCATGGCGACAACAAGAATTGATTCCCAAAAAGTAAACTGCTCCGGCGAGACAAAGCCGTTCCAATGCGTGTAGATCGCACCGGCGACGGCGCCGATGACGCCGCTGATCGTGAAGGCGACGGCTTTGACCCGCGCGACATTGACGCCGGTGAGCTTGGCCGCGAGTTCATCCTCGCGAATGGCGACCAGCGCGCGGCCAAGGCGGGAATGTTCGAGGCGGTAGCTGATTAAGATTGCAACCAACAAGAATGCGAAGATCAGATAGTAAAAATGGATGTTCTCGGTGAATTTGAATCCGAAGATGCTGATGTCGAGGAATTTTTCTTCGACGCGCGGGAGTCCCTTCGGGCCGTTGGAAATAGGTTCGAGATTGACGAGGACGAGGCGGACGATTTCGCCGAAGCCGAGAGTGACGATGGCGAGATAGTCGCCGCGCAGCCGCAGCAGCGGCGCACCGAGACCGAGCCGAATAGCGCCACCGACGATGACGACAACCGGCAGGCCGGCCCAGAAGGGAATACCATTGATGCTGAGAATTGCTGCGGTGTAGGCGCCGATCGCATAAAAGGCGATGTAACCGAGATCGAGCAGGCCGGTGTAGCCGATCGTGATATTCAATCCGACACCGAGAATGCAATAGATGCCGACCAATCCGGCGACGCGCACGGCGTAGTAATTACCGGCTTGATTCATGGCGATGGGAAGAACGAGAATGACGATCAAGCCGAGTGCGTAGAGAATGTGCTTCTTGGAAATCTTCATATCTTCTCAGTGACGGCTTCGCCGAAAATACCGGTTGGGCGGAAAATGAGCACGAAAATCAATACTAAGAAAAGAATAACGTCTTTGTACGCGGACGAAATGTAACCTACCGACAAAGCTTCGATGATGCCAAGCAGGAATCCACCGACCATCGCGCCTTTGATATTGCCGATGCCGCCGACGACCGCGGCGGTGAAAGCTTTGAGGCCGGGGAAGAAGCCCATGTTGAACTTGATG
>CAVPQS010000015.1:0-18108 GCA_963707485.1 uncultured bacterium | reverse complement strand
GCAACAGCAACTGCAACAAAAACAAAAACAACAATGGCGAGAAACAACGGTGAACCATCCGTTATCCGCGTGTTCCCGCATCAGACTCGCGCACAGACGCGCCTGGATTGTGCAATCGAAGAAGACTGTGGCATTGATTTGACGGACTATCGCGCTAATGTGTTCGAGTCAGATATTGTGTGCGGTACAATACGCAATTGTTGTATCAACTGCGCCGAGGAAGAAAACGTTGCAGGTTGGTGTTTCTTATGCGGCACACTGTTGCCAGCCGAGCCGGATGGCAACGAAGGCATGCGATTCGCGTTGGGTGTGCAAGAACGCGAACTATTTGGGTCCGAGACCGTAATGCCGGAGCAGACAATTGAGGTGTGTGGCGATTGTCACACACTTTACCAATTTAAAGGCAGTTGCGTTAGTCGCAATGATGATGACGATGACGCAGAACCTGATCGCGCATGGAACCTAAGTGTGCTACGCACGCTTAGCATAGAATACGGGCGGCATTTGGAGTAGGCAGTGCGATGTGCCATGCACACATTGCTGCACGAGCTGCGCTTGCGGAGGTGGGAGGGATAATAAAAATTTTGTTTGAATTAATGTAGTATGTCATGAACATTTAACATAAAAACACAAATTTCGTTTTCGTTTGTTCAAAAAAACACAACAACACATTGTAAGCTTTTTTTTTTCCCTCGTTTGGCGTTGCGTCCATTCATAGTTGCGGGACCAGTGGACCAACAATGTTGCATGCTTCGCGATTGTGTTTTTTTTTGTCGGTTCAGGCGGCGCGAGCGAGATGACGGCGCGGGTTATCGACGGTTGTTGCAAAGCATTGAAGAAATTGTCGCCCGATCTGGTGGTTGTCATTGGCGACACGAACAGCACATTAGGTGGGGCGATTGCGGCAGCGCAGATGCAGTTGCCGCTGGCGCATATCGAGGCGGGGTTGCGCTGTCATGATATGTCGGTGCCGGAAGAACTGAACCGGGCTGTGACGGACAGGATTTCCAATCTTCTGTTGTGCCCGACGCCGCAATCGGTCAAGAATTTGAAAGACGAAGGCATTACGCGCGGCGTATATCTTTGCGGCGACGTGTTGTATGACGTTCTGACGCACGCCAATCCGAATAGAGAGTTTGCGCAGAGCTTTCTTGAACTCCATGGGCTGTCGTTTGGCGGTTATTATTTAGCAACAATTCATCGCGCCGATTCCGTGGACAGCAAAGAGAACTTAACAAAGTTGGTGTCGATGTTGACCGCACAAAAAGCCCCGGTGTTGTTTCCGGTCCATCCGCGGACGCAAAAGAATCTGCGCAAGTTTGGGCTGCTCGGCAAATTGTCGGGATCAAAGCACATATATATGACGGAACCGCTCGGCTACCGCGAGTCGCTGGCGGCGATTTCCGGCAGTCGGATGGTATTGACGGACTCGGGCGGGTTGCAGCGGGAAGCGTACTTCCTGCGCGTGCCGACTTTGCTGCTGCGCGAAGTGACGGAGTGGGTGGAGATCAATCGCAGCGGCGGCAGCAAGATTGTCGGTTTTGACCGCGCGAAATTGTTGCGCGAAATCAAGAGCGGCAACTTCCGATTTGCCAATCGCGGCATCTGCCGCCTTGGCGCTTCACGACGAATCGCCCGGCGGTTGGTTGAATTTGTCCGATAATCCGTTGCCGTTGCGCAACAATTGTGCGCAAATTGCAATTGACTGCATGTTAATGCGGGCGTAAACTAATAGGCTATGCAACAACCGGAAATCAAGCGAATAAGCCGCCGACGGCGGGAGATCATCATCTTCCTCGCCGATCTGGTGATGATACAGCTTTGCTTCCTCATTGCGGTCATTCTCTTTCATAACCTGCGCGAAGTGCGCAATAGTTTTGGCGAGACGCTGGGCTATTTCTACGGTTGGCCGAACCTGGTCGTGACCGGATACTGGCTGGGGCTGCTCTATCTATCGCGGCTGCTCAAGACGTTTTTCCCGCAGGGGCTTTATGGCGAATTCCTGCGGATATTCAACGTCGTTTCGCTAGGCGTCGTTGTCATGATCTTCCTGACGGTCGACTCGTCGGATCCGGCGTCGTTCTTTTCGAATTCCAAAATTTTGATCTTTGCCTACTGGGCGTCGTTGATCTTGGCTTTGTGCCTGAACCGAATCGTGATGTACCAGACGCCAGAGGGCGGTGCGGCCGAAACACCGGAGGGCGTGATTTCGCCGCTGTTGTTGCCGCGGCGGTTGACCATCGTGATGCTCGATCTGATCATCATTGCGGCGGCGTATTATTGTGCGTATCTGATCCGGTTCGAGGGCGGCATCCCGAGTGCGGACCTGAACATCTTGCAGCAAAGCCTGCCGGTCGTGATTATTCTGCGCTTCAGTATGCTGCTGTATTTTCGACTTTATTCGGGCTACTATCGTTATGCCTCGATCAGCGACCTGACGCAAATACTCAAAGCGATCACGGCGGGCAGCATTTTGATCGCGATTCCGACCTATTTCTTCGGCTACGGCAATATTCCGCGCGGCGTGTTTGTGATCGAGTGGCTGTTGCTCGTCGTGTTGCTGGGTGGTTCGCGGTTTATGTTACGGGCGGCGCGCGAACTAATGCCGCAAATGTGGCGGCAGGGTAGAAGGACGTTCATTGTCGGCGCCGGTTCGGCGGGTGAAATGGTGTTGCGGGAGTTGCGCAAGACGCCGATGGGACTAAAGCCGGTTGGCATAATCGATGACGATCAGCAAAAGCACGGCATGCGCTTGCACGGAACCACGGTCGTGGGCGGAAGCGATGATCTTGACCGGCTGGCATTGAAATACAAGGTTACTGATGCGATAATTGCGATTCCTTCGGCGACCGGGCCACAGATGCGCGCACTAGTTGACTCTTGCCGGCGCGCGCACTTGAGTTTCAAATCGCTGCCGCCGCTGCGCGAGATTATCGGCGGGCAGGTCGAACTGAGCCAGGTGCGCAATATCAGCGTCGAGGATTTGCTCGGACGCAATCCGGTGCGATTGGACAGCGTTCGATTGGCGACTTTCATCCAGGGCAAACGCATTCTGGTGACGGGAGGCGCCGGTTCGATCGGGTCGGAGATTTGCCGGCAAGTCATGCGTTTTCATCCGGATCGATTGACGATTATTGACAGGGCGGAAAATCGTCTTTACGAAATGCTGCACGAGATGCGGGGGCAAGCGGGCAACGAGGCGATCGATCCGCATGTGGCGGATATAAACGACGCGGCAAAGATGGACAGGATATTTGAATTGATCAAGCCGGAAATCGTTTTCCACGCAGCGGCGTACAAGCAAGTTCCGTTGATGGAGACGTTTCCGGAAGAAGCCACGCGCAACAATATTTTCGGCACCAAGACGCTGGTGGAGCTGGCGGACAAGCACGAGGTTGCAGTGGTTGTCATGATTTCTACCGACAAAGCGGTGCGGCCCTCGAGCGTGATGGGCGCGAGCAAACGCATCGCCGAAATCCTGGTGCAATGTTTTGCCAAACGGTCACGCACCTCGTTCATAACCGTGCGCTTCGGAAACGTGCTGGGCTCCGACGGATCGGTAGTGCCGATATTCAAGCGCCAGATCGAGCACGGCGGGCCGGTGACGGTCACGCATCCGGAAATGACGCGCTATTTTATGACGATCGCAGAGGCTTCGCTGCTGGTGATGCAGGCGGCGACGATCGGGAAGTCGGGCGATATACTCGTGCTCAACATGGGCGAGCCGGTGCGAATCGTCGATTTGGCGCGGTCGATGATAACCTTGTCGGGGCGCGTTCCGGATGAGGAGATATTGATTGAATTCACAGGCCTGAGACCGGGCGAAAAATTGACGGAAGAGCTGTTCGACGAGGAGGGGCTGCAGTCCTCCGAACATGAGAATATTTTGGTGGCGCGCGCGACCGATTACGAGTGGGAAGCGATCAAGGCGGAACTGGCGAAACTCGACCGCGCGGCGCGGGAACAGGACCGCGAGCAGATCATCCAGTTGTTCCGCGAGATCGTGCCCGGATACCAGAGCGTGCCAAAGCAGATTAATCAGTAATCATAAAGGAAGAAGCGAATGCTCGATATTAAGTTTATCAGGGAGAATCCCGAATTGGTCAAAACAGGTGTGGCGAACAAAAACAGCAAGATCGACATCGACAAAATTCTTGATCTCGACAAAAGCCGGCGCGACATCGTGACGAACATGGAAGCGCTGCGCGAAAAGCGCAACAAAGTCACCGGCGAAATCGCGCTGATGAAGAAGAACAAACAAGACGCCTCCGAACAGATTGCGGCGATGAAAGCAGTCGGCGACCAAATCGGCGCCGATGAAGAGCGGCTGCGTACGGTAGAAGAAGAATTGAATTTGATGCTGCTGATGGTTCCAAATCTGGCGCACGAGACAACGCCAGTCGGACATGACGAGTCGGCAAACATCGTTCGCAGACATTGGGGCGAGCAGCCGAAATTTGGATTTGCGCCGCAGCCGCATTGGGATTTGGCGAGCAAGCTCGGAATGGTGGATTTTGAGCGCGGGGCAAAAATTTCCGGATCGGGATTTATTCTCTACACGAACGCCGGAGCGATGCTTGAACGCGCGCTGATCAATTTCTTCATCGACATCCATTGCACGCGGCATGGCTATTCGGAGGTGTTTCCGCCGTTCATGGTCAACACGCAGACGATGACCGGTACGGGGCAGTTGCCGAAGATGGCGGAAGACATGTACCAGCTCAGCGACCAAACGATGTGGCTGGTGCCGACCGCCGAAGTGCCGGTGACAAATATCTATGCGAACGAAATTCTGCCGCCTTCCGACGTGCCGAAGTATCTCGTCGCCTACACGCCGTGTTTCCGGCGCGAAGCCGGCGCTGCCGGCAAGGACACGCGCGGGCTGATTCGGGTGCATCAATTCGACAAGGTTGAGATGGTGCGGATCGTGCGGCCGGAAGTGTCATATCAAGAACTGGATATTATCACCGGACATGCGGAGAGCATACTGCAACTGCTCGGGCTGCATTACCGCGTCACCGAGCTGGCATCGGGTGATTTGTCGTTTGCGGCAACGAAGTGCAATGATCTTGAAGTGTGGGCGCCGGGTGTCGGGAAGTATCTCGAAGTGTCTTCGTGTTCGAACTTCGGCGATTTCCAGGCGCGGCGGATGAATCTGCGGTTCCGTCCGGCTGAGGGCGAGAAGCCGATATTCCCGCATACATTGAATGGATCGGGACTGGCGTTGCCGCGCACGGTGATTGCAATAATCGAGAACTATCAGACCGCCGAGGGTACAATAGTTGTGCCTGAGGTGTTGCGGCCCTACATGCGGGGGCTTGAAGTCATAAAATGAAATTGCCGTTTCTGAATAATGAAGGCGGATTCACGACCATGCCGGGCGTTTTCAAGGCGTTCATCTTTTTCGGGACGATCGCGGTGGCGGCTTTGTTCATGGTCTACACGCAGTTTCTGATTAACGGCCTGCAGGAGAATATCAAGCGCGATGTGCGCATGTGGGCGAAGTTGTGGGAGCTGGCCGGCGCGGAGGATTCGTCGCCGCGCGTGAATGCGGTGGTATTCGAAGAGATTATTCAGAAGGCGTATTTCCCGATCATAGTGACCGATCATCATCGCAATCCGGTGTTGTGGGCGCGGATACCGGGCATAGCCGACACCGACACATCACAAGCGGCTTTGAAGACGATAAACGAATATCGCGACCGGATGCTGTATGAAAACGGCGAGACTCCGGTAGCGTGGAATGGGCAGATAATTCAGTACATTCTCTATGACTATCCGCCGCTGGTGCGGCAATTGCAGTTGATGCCGATTATCGAAATTGCCGTGGTCGGTGTTTTTCTGATCGTGGGATTTGTCGGGTTCCGAAATATACAAAGATCGGAACAGCGCAATATCTGGGTGGGAATGGCAAAAGAGACAGCGCATCAATTGGGAACACCGCTGACTTCGCTGATGGGGTGGCTCGAGGTCATCGAAACCGATTGCGTCGAGGGGCGCATCAAGTCATCAAGCGAATCAGCCAGTTCGTTGGACAAAGTGATTGCGAAGATGCGCAACGACGTACAGCGGCTCGACCGTGTCGCGAACCGGTTTGGGCAGATCGGGTCAATTCCGGAAACGACGGTCAACGAAATTAATCCGCTGGTGCAGGAGGTTGTCAGCTATTATCTGCAGCGCCTGCCGCATGGCGGGAAGGGAATTTCGATTCGATTTGACGCAGGGCCGGACATATATGCGAAGGTCAACCCGGAATTGTTTACTTGGGTGATCGAGAATCTAATCAAGAACAGTCTGCAGGCTTGCGATCAAAAAAGCGGCGAGATAGTTGTGCGAACGGCGCGGGGTAAAGACGTCCGCAATATTTATATTTCGGTGACGGATAATGGTCCCGGTATACCGGCGAAGATGCAGAAAAAGGTCTTTGAGACGGGATTTACGACAAAAAAGCGCGGCTGGGGACTGGGATTGACGCTCGCGCGGCGTATAATTCAGGAGTACCATTTGGGCCGCATTGAACTTAAAGAGTCGATACCCCACCAAAGGACGACCTTCCAGATAACACTTGCCTCGACCGGTCCGGAAAATCGCGTGAAAGGAACAGCTTAATGAGCGTAGACATCAAGCGGGTCTTGTGGGTCGACGATGAAATTGACCTGCTCGAATCGCATCGAATCATTCTTGAAGGTAAAGGATTTCAGATCACGCCGGTGTCTTCGGGCGAGGATGCGCTGATCGAAGTCGGCAAAACGGCATTTGATTTGATATTGCTTGACGAAATGATGCCCGGCATGGATGGATTGACGACGCTGGAGGAGATCAAGAAGATCAAGCCGTACATACCGGTCGTGATGGTGACGAAATCGGAAGAAGAGCAATTGATGAACCAGGCGATCGGCAAGAACATCGCCGAATATCTGGTCAAGCCGGTCAATCCGTCGCAGGTGCTCGCGGTTGCCAAAAAGATTCTCGATGCGAAGCGGCTGCAAGGCGACGCGGTGACGCGCGAGTATGTGCCGAAGCTCAACCAGTTGAAAGCGAAACTGTATGGACCGATGGCGCCCGATGATTGGATCGAAGTCCACCGGTTGCTGTCGCAGTGGGATGTCGAGTTCGACAAGATTAACGATGACGGCCTCAAGCAGAGCCACCTCTCGCAGAAGAGTGAATTCAACGTCGAATTCTATCGTTACATCGAGCGGGAATATCCGCGCTGGCTCAAAAACGGCGACGGGCCGACGCTTTCGCCGGACGTGTTCAAGACTTTTGTCGCGCCGCATGTCAATGACAAGAAGCCGACGTTTTTTATCATAGTCGATTGCATGCGGCTGGACCAGTGGTTGATTCTCGAACCGATTATTTCCGAGTATCTTGATATCAGCCTCGACTACTACTACTCGATTTTGCCGACGGCGACGCCGTTTGCGCGGAATTCGATATTTTCGGGCATGTATCCGGACCAATTGGCAAAGCACAAGCCGGAAATTTGGGAAGGCGGAACTGCGGACGAGCGGAGTTTGAATCGATTCGAAGATTTGCTCCTGGTTGAACAATATAAGCGGCTCAAGCTCAAGGCGCCGGGCGATCCGAAGTATTTCAAGATGAGCGATTTGAAGGAAGACGAGAGTTTTATTAAACGCCTCTCGAGTCACCAGCATGTGCCGGTGTTAGCGGTGGTGTTTAATTTCCTTGATATCCTCGTGCACGGACGCTCGCAGTCGCGCGCGCTGCAGCAGATATCGCCCGATGAGGCGGCATTCCGGTCGCTGATTCTCTCGTGGTTCAATCACTCGACGCTGTTTGATATCATTAAGCATGTGGCGGCGACCGGTGCAACGTGTGTGATAACATCGGATCACGGAGCGATTCTCGGAACGCGCGGAACGGTGGCATACGGGAAGAAGGACACCTCGACCAACCTGCGTTACAAGTACGGCGACAATCTCAATTGCGATCCGAAGGAAGCGCTGCTGATCAAGAATCCGGACATGTACCGCTTGCCGCGATTTAATTTGGCGACGACTTATATTATCGCGAGCGAAGATTTCTACTTTGTCTATCCGACGAATTACAACGAGTACAATCGACAATTCCAGAACAGTTTCCAGCATGGCGGGATCACTCTGGAGGAAATGATCGTTCCGGTGGCGACTCTGCGACCAAAACAGTAGATGGACCAAAATCGGCAGATTACAAACTCGGAGCAGGAAACCGTAACGGTCGCAAGAGAACTGGCAGCGCGTTTGAAAGCAAACGACGTGGTGCTCTTTTACGGTTCGCTCGGAGCGGGAAAAACGGCATTTATTCGCGGAATCCTCAATCATTTCAACCCTAAAATCGGGGTGACGTCGCCAACTTACACGTTGGTCAATGTTTACCCGACCGACCCGGAGATATTTCATTTCGATCTTTATCGTCTTCAAGGCGAAAACGATTTGGCGGATGTGGGGTTCGACGAGTATCTTGATTCGGGCGGAATCGTTCTGGTCGAGTGGGCGGAAAAGTGCGGCCGCTTGAAACCGGCCCGGGGTTATGAGGTTAAACTCGAAATCCTTGGAGAGACAATACGAGAGATTACGATTGGGCGGATAGAGGATGCGGATATTAGCGCTTGACGCAGCCAGCGATCGACTTTTGATCGGAGTCGCGGACGAGAACGGGAGCATCGCCGATTTCACCGGCGAGCCCGACCGTTCGCATTCGGAGAAGCTGATAGCGACGCTTGACAGCCTGCTCGGCGAGGCGGATATTGCCGCGACCGATCTTGACATGTTAGCCGTAACGACGGGGCCCGGTTCTTTCACCGGACTGAGGGTAGGAATTGCGACGGCGCTGGGACTGGCGCAGGCTTGGCATAAAGAAATTCTCGCGATCGGAAATATGCGGCTGGCGCGCTTGTTTTTTGACGAGCGCAGAATTGACCCGGTCGTAGTGACGCATTGCCGGGGCGAAGAATTCTATGCCGCGGTATCGGGCGAGGGAGTAGAGATCTTGTCGGCGACGGCGCTTTTTGAGAAATACTTGGATCGACAATTCGGCGGGTTCGGGGCGGATCGCCTGAATGAGATTGCGATCAAACAAGGCGTGAAGCTGCAACTGACGTCACCGACGATGTGGCGCGGCGGCGAGTTGGCGGCATTGGTCGTAAAGTACTCGGGCAAGTTCGAGCGGCTGAACCCGATCAATCTTGACGTCAATTACGTGCTGAAATCGCAGCCGGAGCAAAAGCGGGACGCTTTGCTGGAAATAATCAAGGTCGTCGACATGCAGCGCGAAGACCTCGATGATGTCGTGCGGATCGAGCGCGAAGCGTTTTCTGATCCGTGGGATGAAGAGAACTTTGTGGCAGATATCGAAAATGAACACGTTATTGTCCTGGCGGCGCGTTCAGGCAATAATTGCGTGGGCTATTTGAGTTGCATAGCTTTGGACGATTATGGCTATGTTGCGAATGTCGCGGTTGAGGGCGAGTTTCGTTCCAAGGGCGTCGGCAAGGCGCTGATGGACGATTTGCGCAGGCGATTGCTGGCGCGGGACATTCACGATATCGTCCTGGATGTGCGCGTGTCGAATTCGCGCGCGATCATGTTTTACGAAAGATATGGATTCAGTGTCATAACGCGGCGTAAAGGATTTTACACGACGCCGCCGGAAGACTCATTCACCATGCTGAAAAGTCTGGAAGAGTAAGAATGGAATGGTTTAAACGCAAGCCGGCGCCGCCGCCGACTGAACGCAAAGAAATCCCCGATGGGTTATGGACCAAGTGCAATTCTTGCGGGGAAATTATATATGTCCGCGAACTGGAAAAGGATTTGTGGGTCTGCCGCAAGTGCTCCTATCATTTCCGCATCCGGTCGACGGATTACATGGATATTCTGCTCGATCCGGACAGTTTCACGGAATACGACGCCGGTTTGGTGTCGCTTGATCCGCTGCAATTCCGCGATTCCAAGAAGTATACCGACCGTATCGCCGAAGCGCGCAAGAAGACGGGGCGCAACGATGCCGTGATCAGCGGGGTCGGGGCAATTGACGGGCGCCAGGTTTCGATTGCGATCATGGACTTTTCGTTTATCGGCGGCAGCATGGGCAGCGTCGTCGGCGAGAAGATCGCGCGCTCAATTGAACGTTCGCTCGACCGGCAAGTGCCGTTGATTATCGTTTCCTGCACCGGCGGCGCGCGTATGCAGGAGGGAATTCTCTCGCTGCTGCAGATGGCGAAAACTTCGGGGCTGCTGGCGCGGCTGTCCGAGACGAAAGTGCCCTATATCTCGATATTGACGAATCCGACGACCGCGGGCGTGATGGCGAGTTATGCGTCGCTGGGCGATGTGATTATCGCGGAACCGGGCGCACTGCTCGGGTTTGCCGGACGCCGCGTGATCGAGCAAACTATCGGGCAGAAGCTGCCGGAAAATTTCCAGACATCGGAATTCTTCAAAGATCACGGGTTCCTTGATAAGATAGTCCATCGCCATGAACTCCGGCACACAGTAGCCCTGCTGCTCGATTATCTCTGCCCGTAGATTATGCGTTACGACGACGCGATTAAGTTCATTTACAATCTTGAATTGTTCGGCATCAAGATGGGGCTGGACAATATCACGCGTTTTCTTGATCATCTCGGCAATCCCCAGAACACGTTTCAGGCGATTCATGTCGCGGGCACGAACGGCAAGGGCTCGGTGTCCTCGCTGATGTTTTCGGTGCTGTGCAAAGCCGGGTACAACGCGGGGGTGTTTACCTCGCCGCATCTGGTCGACTTTCGCGAACGCTTCCGGACCTGTGCGGGGAATATTGACAAACGCGCGCTGGCGGATTTTGTCGGCGAGCACAAGCAGTTTATCATCGATGCGCGAATTACGTTTTTCGAGATTTCGACGGCATTGGCTTTTTGGTATTTTCGCAAAATGGGAGTCGAGATTGCCGTTGTCGAGGTTGGATTGGGCGGCAGATTGGATGCGACAAATGTGATCAAGCCGAAGCTGTCGGTGATTACGCACATTGATTTCGACCACACCAAGAATTTAGGGCCGACGCTTGACCTGATCGCGCGCGAGAAGGCGGGAATTATCAAAGCGGATGTGCCGTTAGTGACGGGGGAGAAGCGGCCGGAAATTCTGAAGTTATTTCAGGATTACTGCGATGAGCGCGGCACGCGCTTGCACAAGGCAACCAAGATGAGCCGCAAGTTCCAGTATGTTTCCGGCGGCATGCGATTTGAGCACAAAATCAAGGGGTCAAGCGAGGATTCATTGGTGAGTTCGCTTGCAGGAGCGCACCAGATTGACAACATCGGAATCGTACTAAAATGCGTAGAACTATTGAATCGCAGCGGCGTTCCGATTGGTGCGAAGGCAGTGCGGAGCGGCCTGCGGCATTGCCAATGGCCGGCGCGATTTCAGAAGGTCGCGAGCAGTCCGACGATCATTCTCGATGCGGCGCACAATGCCGACGGAACTCGGGCGTTGGTGGCGACGTTCGAGCAAGCGTTTCCGGGGCGCAAGGTATTGTTGTTGTGCGGGTTTCTTGAACGGCCCGATCATGATGTCATGATGCGCGAGTACGCCAAAATCACGCAGCGAGCGGTTTTGACGAAACCGGGCTCGACGCGGGCGGCGGAAATCGAGGGTGTGATCTGGGCGGCGGTCGGTGCGGGGATTGATTTCGACGTAAAGATGAAAGTTGCGGACGCGGTGGACAGGATTCTTCACATCGCCGCAAAGAAAGACATAATCTTGATAAGCGGCTCACATTATACTCTGGGCGAAGCGATAACGCGGCTGCATCAACTGCGCGACCGCAAGCAGATAAGTTTGTTAACTGCCGATATTACATTAATGAATGGCTAAACAAGTAAAGCAGAACAGCGACGACTCGAGCGAACGCCTGAGTCCGCCATCGCAGCTTGCCGAGTTGACGGAGGCGAACAAACGTCTCAAGCGCAAGATCTTTGATCTCTACACGATTTTCGAGATATCGAAACATCTGAACTCGGTGCTCAACACCGAGACGCTTCTGGACGGAATTATCCTGACTTGCATCGGCCAGATGGGCGTCAACGGCGCGGCGATCTTCATCGTGCGGAGCCACGAAAATGACGATCTGACGCTGGCGAAATTCAAGGGGCTTGCAGTTGAGCCAAAAGCGCGGATGCTGATCAAGGAAGACAGCCCGATTTTGCGGTTGATACAGAGTATGCACGGCAAGCCGCTGTCATACGAAGAAATTCGCAATCGGCTGGGGGACATCAGCGAAGTAAAAGTGTTGCGGACGCTCGAGTGTGAATACTTGATTCCGATGTCGCTGCAAAATCGAGTACGAGGATTGTTGTCGGTCACGCGCAAAATTTCCGGCACCGAGTTTTTTGAGGACGATCTGGAATTTCTGGCAATTCTCGCCAACCAGCTTTCAGTAGCGGTCGAAAATGCAAGGTTGTTTGACTCGGAGAAAGAAGCTTTGGAGCAATTGCGGGCGGCGCAATTGCAGTTGATGCAGGCGGAGAAGCTGGCGGCGCTGGGGCAGTTGTCGGCGCGCGTGGCGCACGAGGTGAATAATCCGCTGGGGATCATCAAGAATTACTTGCTCATGATCCGCGAGCTTGAATCGCGAGACAAGCAGTCGTCGGAATATGTCCAAATCGTGACCGAGGAAGTTGACCGGATCGCGCGAATCGTGCGGCAGTTGCTGGATATGTTCAAGCCGAGTCACGAGGGTTTTTCGGAGACGGATGTCGAGTCCGTCATTGACGAGACACTGCTCTTGCTGTCGCTCCATGCGCAGCGAGGGAAGGTGACGATCAAGAAGCAGTTGCCGAGCCCGTTGCCGCATGTGTATGGGTCGTCGGAACAGCTTAAGCAAGTGTTTTTGAATCTGATGATCAACTCGTGCGACTTCATGCCTGCGGGCGGGAAAATCGAAATCAGGGGCGAGGTCGAAGATCACCAGATGCGTCTCTATTTCACCGATTGGGGACCGGGGATTGCGGCGGAGAATTTCGAGAAGATTTGGGAGCCGTTTTTTACGACAAAATCTGCAGGTAAAGGCACTGGTTTAGGGTTGTCAGTGTGTTATAGTATAATCAAGGCGCACAATGGTGTGATCACGGCCGGAAATGCCAAAGGCGCCGGTGCGCGGTTTACCATTACTTTGCCGACAAAGAGTTAAAGCATGAATATGACCGATACTCCGAGAATCCTCGTCGTCGACGATGAGCAGCGCATGTGCGACTCGCTCGACACATTGTTGACGAAAGCCGGTTATCAAGTACAGACGGCGGGCGACGGCAAGAAAGCGCTGGAACTGTACGGCGCGAGCGACTTTGATCTCGTCATCAGCGATATCAAGCTGCCGGAGATGACGGGGATCGAGCTGTTGCAGGCGATCCGCAAAGGCGACCCGAACGCGATGGTGATTTTGATGACGGCGTACGCCTCGCTGGATACGGCGCTGGCGGCGATCAATATGGGCGCCTATGACTATTTGATGAAGCCGATCGAGTTTACGCAACTCAAGCTGGCGGCAAAGCGGGCGCTGGAAAAACGCGAGCTGGAAATTGCGCGGCAAAAGCTGCTGGCGGAACTTCAGGTAAAGAACGATTTGCTCAACCGGCGGATTGCGGAAGTTGATGCTTTGTACCAGGCGGGCGTGGTGTTGTCGCAGTCGCAGGAATTGAAGCCGCTGTTGACGAGAATCATCCGGCTGGCGCTGGACGTAATCGGAGCTTCGGTGGGATCGGTGATGATGGTCGACGAACTGCGCGGCGAGTTGCTGGTGTCGGCATCGGTGGGTTTGTCGGATGAAGTGAAGAAGAAGACGCGGGTGAAGATCGGCGATTCGATTGCGGGGCATGTCGCGCAGACGGGAGAGGCGCTGCTGATTCCGGATATCAGCTCCGATCCGCGCTTCGCCAAATTCAGCAAGGGCAACTACGAGACGAAGTCGCTGATTTCGGTGCCGCTGAAGATTAAAGACCGGGTGCTGGGGGTGCTGAATTTGTCTGATCCGCAGCATGGGACGGTTTTTGAGGAGAACGATTTGAGGCTGCTGGCAACGTTTGCTTCGCAAGCGGCAATCGCGATCGACGACGCGGAGAATTTTGAGCAGCTCAACAAGAAGCTGAATGAATTTGCAGTGCTGTATCAATTGGCGACGGAAATTACGACGGTCGACAATTCGCAGGATATGACGGATCTGATCTACCGCTCGCTGAAGCAGATTATCGACATTGATTTTGCCATGTGGCTGGCGTGGAACGAGCGGTCGCAGACATTGGTGGTGAATTATTGGGAGGGCTTCGGCAAGAAAGAAGCGGGTGCGCTGCGGGGGAAAGAAGTCCAGCTCAAGGACAAGACGGTGTATTCATCGGCAGTGCGGACGATGGCGGTCAAGGCATTGATCAATCAGATTCCGCAGTTGCGGGACGCGATCCGGACATTTACGGCGGTGCCGATTATCACCAAGGGCGCGCTGCATGGGCTGTTCTGTTTGGGCTCGCGCCGGGAGGGCGCATTTTCGGAGAATGACGAATATATCGCTTCGATCGTGGCCTCGCAGGCGACTTCGATATACGAGCAGCAGCGCGCGGTACTCAGCGCGACGCGTTTGATGACAATGGGCAAGATGATGTCGGAGATATCGCATGACTTGAAGAAACCTCTGACGAATATTTCCGGAGCGCTGCAGATTATGCGCGACCGCTGGCCGGAGATCGCGCAATCGGATGATTTCTTCCAGACGGCGCAGCAGGAGATCAGAAGGCTGGATGAACTTCTGAAGGAGCTGTTGAATTTCTCGAATCCGACCAAGTACCAGCTTGAACAGAAGAAAGCCGACGATCTGATCAAGCGGGTGATCCGGCTGGTCGAAAATGATCTGAAGAAGCACAATATCGAGTCGTCACAGGAATTTGAAGACGATTTGCCGGGCGTGCTCGTTAACGAAAACGAAATCGTCGAGGTATTGCTGAACCTGATCATCAACGCCGTCGACGCAATGCCGAACGGGGGCAGGCTGGCGATTCGCGCATACAGCGAACACAAAGAGGGGACGGGCCGGCTTTTCGTCGTGCTCAAGATCACGGATACGGGCGGCGGGATTCCGCCGGAACATTTGGACCGGATTTTTGACCGCTATTTCACCACAAAGGATTCAGGCACGGGTTTGGGATTGGCGATCTGCGAGCGAATCGTCATGGCGCATAACGGCGAGATATCGGTCGAGAGCAAGTCGGGGCAGGGAACTTCATTTACGATAAAGCTACCTTCAGCCTAAGCTTAATTAACAATCTGCCCCAACCAGCAAATTCCTGTTTGCGAAATTCCGCGTACGTCTGTAATGTCAGGCGTGAGCAGAAGTTTCGTCTTAGTGAGCGTGAACAGTCCAATTCTACAGGACTTTCTCATTATTCTCGCGGTCGCAGTAGCCGTGCTGCTCATTTGCAGTCGCTTCAGAATACCATTAGTCGTCGGGCTGCTGTTGACCGGTGTGCTGACCGGCCCGTACGGATTCAAACTGATCAACGATGTCGGCAGCGTCGGCAACGTGGCAAATATCGGCATTGTTTTGCTGCTGTTCAGTATCGGCGTCGAGATGTCGCTGAAGGAGATGACGCGCAACAAGCGTGTCATTTTCGTCGTCGGGCCGCTGCAGGTGATTACGACGACAGCGGTGGTAACGGCGTTGACGTATGCGTTGGGCTTGCCGGTGGGGGAGGCGATATTTTTCGGTATGATGGCGGCGATGAGCAGCACGGCGATCGCGATGAAATCATACCAGGAGCAGGGGGAAGGCGACAGTCCGCACGCGCGTTCGGTTGTAACGGTCCTGGTGTTCCAGGACATTGCTTCGATACCGATGCTTTTGACGATACCGGTTTTGGTGGGAACGGCCGCCGGCGGAGGCGGCGAGTTCCTGAAGCTGCTGGCGTATGGCGTGGGGATGATCGTTTTCGTGTTCGCGGCTTCGCGTTGGATTGCGCCGTATGTGCTTGATGCCGTCGCCTCGACGCGCAATCGCGAGTTGTTCTTGATGAGCATCGTTTTGATCTGTCTCGGGGTAGCGTGGTTTTCATCGGCAGTTGGGCTGTCGTTGGCGCTGGGCGCGTTTCTGGCCGGCCTGATTGTGTCGGAGTCGGATTATAGTCATCACGCACTCGGCAACATTGCGCCGTTTCGCGATTTGTTTACAAGCCTGTTTTTCGTGTCGGTCGGGATGCTTTTGGATTTTCGCGTCGTATTCGAACAGCCGTTAGTTGTGGCGCCGCTGGCAGTCGGAGTCGTGCTTTTGAAGGCGGTACTGGTTGTGCCGATCTGCCTGGCGATCGGATATCCACTGCGGGTCGCCGTGCTGACCGGAGTTGGTCTTTCGAATGTCGGCGAATTCGCGTTCATCCTTGCGAGTGCAGGACTGGCGGCGGGATTGCTTGAGCACGGCAACTATCAGATTTTCCTCGCGGTGTCGGCGGTGTCGATGGGAGCGGCGCCGTTCTTGATTCGACTGGCGCCGCGACTGGCTCAGAATATCAGCCATCTTCCCTATGCCCGGCTGGAGAGAGCCAACGCGATGGATATGGAGATGGAAAGGGAGCAGCTTTCCGATCACCTGATCATCGTCGGGTTTGGCGTCAATGGAAACAACCTGGCGTTGGCCTCGCAGGCGGTATCGATTCCGTATGTCGTGCTGGAGATGAATCCGGAAACTATCAAGCGTGCGCGGGCTTCCGGTGAGCGGATATTTTTCGGCGATGCGACGCAGGCGCTGATTTGGGAAAAGATCAATGTCCATTCGGCGCGGATGGTTGTGATCGCCATTTCTGATCCGGAGGCGACGCGGCGAGCAGTGTCGGTAGTCAGGTCGATGAATGCCAAGGTCAGAATTGTCGCGCGTACGCGTTATCTAACTGAGATCGAGACGCTGGCGCGACTCGGCGCCGACGAAGTTATCCCGGAGGAGTTCGAGACTTCGGTCGAGATATTCACGCGGGTGTTGCGGTATTATCTGATTCCGGAGGATGAGATCAACCAGATTGTCCACGAGGTGCGATCGCACAACTACGAGATTTTCCGCACCAAGAGTTCGGAGTCGGCATTGCAGCGAATCGAGAGCGATTTGGCGAATATGCAGATGTCGACGCTAAAGGTTGCACCGGAAGCGCCGGTAGTGGGAAAGAGCCTGGCGGCTACGCGGTTGAGGTCGGAACATGGCGTGACGGTGTTGTTGGTCAAACGGGATGGCGCCAGCCTTGCGAATCCAGATGCTGCGACGGTATTTCGGGTTGGCGACGTGGTTGTACTGGTGGGGGAGAGCCAGGATTTGGCGGAAGTGTCTCATCTCTTTATGTGATAAGGGTTTGCGGTTAGCGGTTGAATTTATCCTTTGTCTGTAAGTAACAGCCAAACAACAAGATAACGCAGAATGAGCTTGCGCAAGTCGTTGGAATTCGGTTGTTTGTTCGTGCAAGATCTTGCAGGAAAATGGCACGATATTGCTAAACAATCACTGCAATCTGCCGATTCAACAAAGTACAGGAGTACCAATGGCAGACGAAAAGACAAAGCTATTAATCATCGATGACGACCCGAAGGTCTCGTGGATTCTCCGCGAAGGACTGCAATCGGGCTATGATATTATTACCGCCAGCGACGGCATTGAGGGCATACAGATTGCCTCCAAAGAGAAGCCGCCATTGATTCTGCTCGACATCAAGATGCCGGGCATGAGCGGGCTGGAAGTTCTGAAGAAGCTCAAGAAAGCTGAACTCCCATCGGATGTCATCATGCTTTCCGGGCAGGGTGAGACGGAGACGGTTGTCGAAGCCGTGCAACTGGGTGCATTCTTTTTTATCAACAAACCGTTTGATGTCCGGGAAGTCGATCTGCAATTGCAGAAGGCGCTCGAACGCCGGGGTTTGATCAAGAAGATCGACGATATGGAGCGCACTCTTGTCGAGAAGAGCGCCTGGGATGGTTTTATCGGCGACTCGCCGCGAATGGTCGAAGTTAGAAATCTCATTGAGCAGGTTGCCGACAGCGAACTGTCTGTCTTAATCAGGGGTGAGTCGGGAACAGGCAAGGAAATTGTCGCGCGGATGCTGCATCAGCTTCG
>CAVPQS010000014.1:0-15439 GCA_963707485.1 uncultured bacterium | reverse complement strand
GCGGTTATGAAGTGTGGTTGGTGTCTGAAGGAACACCTGCCGCCAATGCCGGTTTCATGGCAGAAGACAAATTGACCTCAGTGAACGGAATTGATGAGGCGGATATTGCCGGCATCTCCGCAATTCGCGAATTACTCTCTGAAAAAGCTGGAACGAAATATGTGATTGCCATCACGCGTGGCGAAAAAACAGTCGAACTGAAACTCACATTGGCAGATTTGTTCTAAGACCAAAGAGGGCTTTGCAGAAGTGCGGCCAAAAATTAGCTTGACGTCGGGCTAATTAATGCTAATTTGCGTTTCTCTGTGGAGGCCTGATGGCGCAATTGAAGAAAGTTAAGGCAGTTCAGAAGACAGACGCTCTGCCGTTCGGAAAAAAGAATTGGATGATACTCGGCGCGGCGCTCGCGTCGATTATCTTGGGATTTATTACCCTCGCTTCCGGTTCGATTACATTAGCGCCGATCCTTTTGGTGTTGGGATACTGTGTCCTGATTCCCGTGGGAATCATGATCAAGGATAAGCCGGCCGAAGCGGAGAAAAGTTAGTCAAACCTGTCGGGGTCGTAGTTCAGTTGGTTAGAACGCCTGCCTGTCACGCAGGAGGTCGCGAGTTCGAGTCTCGTCGACCCCGCCATTATTTTCTCCAGCAAATTAGAATGCCCGTCCCGACAAGTCGGGAAGACCCGTTAAACTCGCTTTGATATGATTGACACTGCCGGGCGCCGGGCTATTTTGTCAAAGAGAGACCAGCTCCAACTCACGGGAGGAATGACTATGAATAACCAGCAAATTTTCACGATAGCCTTTGCAAAGGTCTATCCGCTCTATGTTCAAAAAGCGGAACGCAAAAATCGTACGAAAAAAGAGGTTGACCAGATTATTTGCTGGTTGACAGGCTATGACCAGGCGGGATTACAAAAGCAGATTAAACAGGAAAACGATTTTGCGACTTTCTTTGCACAAGCACCGGCAATTCATCCGAATAGTTCGCTTATCAAGGGTGTAGTGTGCGGTGTGCGCGTGGAAGAAATCGCTGATCCGCTGATGCAAAAGATTCGCTACTTAGACAAGCTGATTGATGAGCTCGCAAAAGGGAAGGCGATGGAGAAGATTCTGCGTCAATAGGTCGTTTCGCCAAGAAGATATACTGCGACTCGAAAAATAATTTCCGTAAATCTGTAACACTTTTCCATTTGGTGCGACTAACTGGCGAATCAGGTTTGGACTGCGTACCTTTGTTACCGCAGCCAACCCTAAGCAAGTGAGAATAAAACACCGAATGGAAAGGACTACATAATGACCACAACAACTCAGAACAGAACAACAAATCCGCTGCCGGTCAGGACCCGCGAAAGCGCCGCGGAAGCAGCCAAACCGGCTCTGTTGTCGGCAAAAAATACGCTCGGGTTCGTTCCGAATTTATACGGGATGCTGTCCAATAATCCGGAAACGCTCAACTCGTACCTGCTCCTGAGCAAGGCCTTAGAAAGCTCCGGACTGAGCGCGATCGAACAGCAGGTCGTGCTGCTAACTGTGAGTATCGAAAACGGCTGCGAGTATTGCGTCGCAGCGCATTCGGCGATTGCCGGCATGATGAAGATTCCCGAGTCGGTCGTATTGGCCTTGCGCAACAAGCAGCCGCTGGAGGACCCGAAGCTGGAAGCTCTGCGTTCATTCACAGCAGCAGTCGTGCAACAGCGCGGACTTATGAACGAAGATCAATTATCCCGGTTTCTTTCGGTCGGGTACGACGGAGGCACGGTACTCGGTGTGATCACAGCAGTAGCTTTGAAGACAATTTCAAACTATGCAAATCACATTGCCAAGACGCCGCTGGATGACGCTTTCAAGCCGCATTCCTGGGCAGCGTAGTTTCTCATTCCGCGAATTCGCTGCAGCCAGTCTTCACTAAGAAGAAGACTGGCTGTCTGCGTTGTTGGCTGATGAGGTACGAAGACACTATTAAATTGACAGGCGAGTCAAATATCGGCTTCTTGGCGGCTTAGCGCATGTAAACCGAATTGCCGCTGGGCTCGGTGTCGAGTTGGAGAAGTAACCGCTTAGTATGAGCAAACCTGAACCAAAAAAACAATCAGGCGAATATTGTGCTTCGGATCCCAAAGATTGGGTTGAAACGCATGGCGATGTTCTGTTTGGATTCGCGCTCAAATATGTCAGTAATCGTGCTGTTGCCGAGGATCTGGTGCAGGAGACATTTCTGGCGGCCTTGAAGGCGCGCTCGTCTTTTGCCGGATCATCATCGGAGCAGACCTGGCTGATCGGCATTTTGAAAAACAAGATAATGGACTACTTCAGGAAGTCGAACCGGGAGACATCCCTGGAAGAGCCCGATCAAGTGTCTGATCCGGATAATCTCGACTACATTGGGACAGGACCAATTGCCGGGACCTGGAGTCCCCAGCGCCGGCCGCAAGCCTGGTCGGTCGACACGAATGATCCGGTGGAACAACAGCAGTTCTGGGAGCATCTTCAACATTGTATGGAAGGTCTCGACCACCGGCTGTCCAAAGTCTATACTTTGCGCGAAATCCAAGAGGTCGAGTACGAGGAAGGCGGAAGCGCGCGAGCGCATGGCCAAGTTTCTTGATCGGAACGACGAGCGGTCGTAATTCTCTCTCTTCTATTTTAGCCTACAGCTTGTAGGTCAAAACCCGTGCGCGATGGTGTCGATTTATTTGTTTCATCGATAAGGATGTCGATGCAAAGATTCGAATCAACCAGCCAAGGGTTTTGACAATTAAGTCTGCAAAAAAGTCGACGCCGCCAAAACCCTTGAGTCTCCGAACACAGATCACATACGTCGCGGCTTTCTCTTACCCGAAATGCGAACAATTGGCGAGAGCGGGTTTTGACCTACCGCCCTAACGAATACGAAGGTTGGAGCTTGTAGGTCAAAACCCGTGCGCGATTGTGTCGATTTATTTGTTTCATCGATAAGGACGTCGATGCAAAGATTCGAATCAACCAGCCAAGGGTTTTGACAATTAAGTCTGCAAAAAAGTCGACGCCGCCAAAACCCTTTAGCCTCCGAACACAGATCACATGCGTCGCGATTCTCCTGTACCCGAAATGCAAACAATTGGCGAGAGCGGGTTTTGACCTACTTTGTGATTGACGCGAAGCAATCATGACCCATACATTTTCGTATGTCAAATCTTCGCAGATATTATTCGGAGGGTAACCTTTATTTTATTACCAGCGTTACGATTCATCGCAGACCAATTCTTGCTCACTCTGCCTGGCTCCTCCAAAATGCTTTGACTGCGCGTTGTCATGACAACGGGTTAATTGCGTGGGTTATTTTGCCGGAACACTTTCATGCGATAATAGACCCTGGTGACGAAAATCTCTCGAATTTGATGAGGCGTATCAAACTTTCGTTTTCAAGTCGTTACCAGAAACTGAACCATGTCCCTCACGGAAGAATGTGGCAGTATCGGTTTTGGGACCACGTTATTCGCAGCCAAGAAGACCTCAACTACCACATCGATTACATTCACTACAACCCGGTAAAACACAGATATGTAAACGATCCGAACGAGTGGATTTTTAGTTCATTCCACAATTATCGGAAACTGGGACACTATTCGGATGGCTGGGGTGTGAATGAGATTAGGATTTTCGAAGGCGAATTTGGCGAATGATCCAACATCCCGATTTCGAAATTGGTAGGTCAAAACCCGTCGTTGAAAGTTCCGTTAGAATGGCATGTGGGAAATAGTCGCGAATGCGAAGATTGGAGTTAACCGACAAAGGGTTTTGACATTGTCAGGGTGCGATTGAGACCGAAACCGTCAAAACCCTTTAGTCTCCGAACACAGATCACATGCGTCGCGGCTTTCCTCTACCCGAAATGCAAAAAATTGGCGAGAGCGGGTTTTGACCTACCGCCCCAACGAACGCGAAGGTTGGAGCTTGTAGGTCAAAACCCGTGCGCGATTGTGTCGATTTATTTGTTTCATCGATAAGGATGTCGATGCAAAGATTCGAATCAACCAGCCAAGGGTTTTGACAGTTAAGTCCGCAGAAAAGTCGACGCCGTAAAAACCCTTGAGGCTTCGGGCGACGATCACCTATGTCGCGGTTCCCGACTGCCGAATTGCAATTGATTGGCGAGAGCGGGTTTTGACCTACCGCCCTAACGAACGCGAAGGTTGAAGCTTGTAGGTCAAAACCCGTGCGCGATTGTGTCGATTTATTTGTTTCATCGATAAGGACGTCGGTGCAAAGATTCGAATCAACCAGCCAAGGGTTTTGACAATTAAGTCCGCAGAAAAGTCGACGCCGTCAAAACCCTTTAGTCTCTGAACACAGATCACATGCGCCGTGGCTTTCTCTTACCCGAAATGCGAACAATTGGCGAGAGCGGGTTTTGACCTACCGCCCTAACGAATACGAAGGTTGGAGCTTGTAGGTCAAAACCCGTGCGCGATTGTGTCGATTTATTTGTTTCATCGATAAGGACGTCGATGCAAAGATTCGAATCAACCAGCCAAGGGTTTTGACAATTAAGTCTGCAAAAAAGTCGACGCCGTCAAAACCCTTTAGTCTCTGAACACAGATCACATGCGCCGCGGCTTTCTCTTACCCGAAATGCGAACAATTGGCGAGAGCGGGTTTTGACCTACAACCTGATGGAAATTGCGCGGCGGGTGAAGGAGAAGGATAATGTGTAGAATAGGACCGAAATCGTCAAAACCCTTTAGTCTCCGATCACAGATCACATGCGTCGCGGCTTTCTCTTACCCGAAATGCAAAAAATTGGCGAGAGCGGGTTTTGACCTACCGCCCTAACGAACGCGAAGGTTGGAGCTTGTAGGTCAAAACCCGTGCGCGATTGTGTCGATTTATTTGTTTCATCGATAAGGACGTCGATGCAAAGATTCGAATCAACCAGCCAAGGGTTTTGACAATTAAATCTGCAAAAAAGTCGACGCCGTCAAAACCCTTGAGTCTCCGAACACAGATCACATGCGTCGCGATTCTCCTGTACCCGAAATGCAAACAATTGGCGAGAGCGGGTTTTGACCTACAACTACAACCTACAACCTGAACCAGCGGTGAAACTCTCGCTTGCATCTTGTCGTAGCCTCTATTATCTATTAGGTTCTGATTATTGAGGAAATAGTCCATAAGAATAGAGGAGTACCCATCGATGAAGACATTCAAGACCGTCACATTAACCGCAATGGCGCTGCTGATTTTGGCGATGTTGCCGATCCAGCTTTATGCGCAGGCTACGGAAGCGCCGACCCGCGACCAAATCGAAGACAAATACAAGTGGAACCTGGCCGACTTCTATCCCTCCGATGAAGCCTGGGAGACGGAATATGCCGCACTCAAGGTCCGCATCGGCGAAATGGCGCAATACCAGGGCAAATTGGGCGAATCATCAACCAAACTGGCGCAGTGCCTGATGCTGAGCGACACCCTGGGCATGATCGCGCATAGATTGTATGTCTACGCTTCGCTGAACTTAGACGAAGACAACCGTGTCGGCAAGTATCAGGAACTCGGCGACCGCGCGCGGATGCTGTATTCTGATCTTGGCCAGGCACAGGCATTCATGGAACCGGAAATCCTGACGATTCCGGATGCCACGCTGAAATCATATCTGGCTGCGGACAAGGGATTGAGTGTTTACACATTCTATCTCAATGACATTCTGCGCCGGAAAGCACATATCCGCTCGCAGGAAGTCGAAGAAGTTCTCGCTTTAGCTTCGCCGGTCACAGGTGCGCCAAGCCGCATCTTTACGATGATCGATGATGCCGATGTCAAGTTTCCGAACGTGAAGGACGCTGACGGCAAGGAGGTCGAACTCACCAGAGGACGCTACGGCCAGATTCTGGAGTCGACCAATCGCGACGCCCGCCGTGCTGCGAGTGATGCTTACAATGACACGTACGTGAAATATAAGAACGGACTCGCGGCAACGCTGGCTTCGTCGGTGAATGCGGATGTGTTCGCCGCGAAAGTTCGCGGCTACAATAGCTGTCTTGAGCGCGGCCTCGACAGCGACAGCATCCCGGTCAATGTTTTTCATAGTTTATTGGTGGCGGCCTCGAGCAATCTCGCGCCGTTGCACAAGTACATGGCGCTGCGCAAGAAAGCGCTTGGTGTGGATACGCTGTACGGTTATGACCTTTCTGTACCACTGGCGCCGGACACCAAGATGGAATTCACTTACGAGCAAGCGCGCGAGTACATGCTAAAAGGTCTGCAGCCGCTGGGTAAGGAATATCTCGCGAACGTTCAGAAGGCGCTCGACTCGCGCTGGATTGATGTTTATGAAACTCAGGCCAAAGGCTCGGGCGCGTACACCTGGGGGACCTACACCGTCCATCCGGTGATGCTGCTCAATTTCTCCGGCCGGCTCGGCGATGTCTTCACGCTGGCTCACGAAATGGGCCACATGATGCACAATTATTACAGCAACAAGAACGAGCCATATATTTATTCCGGTCATTCGTTGTTCACGGCGGAAGTGGCTTCGACCTGCAACGAAGCGATCATGATCAAGTACATGCTCGCGCAGACCAAGGATAAGAACGAGAAGCTGTTCCTGCTCAATTACTATATTGATCAGATCATCGGGACGTTTTATACGCAGATCTGGTTCTCGGAATTCGAGCTGAAGATTCATGAGACGGTCGAAAAGGGCGGAGCGCTTTCGGCTGACGGACTGCGCAAGATCTATCGCGAGGTTTACCAGAAGTATTACGGCCCCGACATTTTCATCCCCGAAAATCGCGATCTCGGAGGCATGCGCATCAGCCATTTTTATCGTCAATACTATGTTTATCAGTATGCCACGAGCTATGCGGCATCGCAGATGCTGTCGCGCAAGATTCTGGCAGGAGACAAGAAGGCAGTCTCTGCTTATATGGACTTCATCAAGACCGGTTCATCCGATTATCCGGTGAACATTCTCAAGAAAGCCGGTGTCGACATGACGACGACCGAGCCGTTCGATAACACGATCAAAACGTTCTCTGAATTAGTTGACGAGTACGAGACGCTGCTGTTGGCGAAGTAATAGCAGAAATCAAAGTCACTTAAAATGCAAGCGGCCGGAGTTTCCTCCGGCCGCTTTGTTTTGTGGTAGGATTTATGGCTTCTTGGCTTGCAGCATGAACTTGATCTCGTAAACGACCCAAAGTCGGACTTTCTTGCCGTCAAGCATCGCCGGTTTGTAAGTCGATTTGCCGGCAGCCGCAATCGCAGCGTTATCCATGCTTTCGTGACCCGATGTCTTTTGCACCACTGCCTTTGCCACGCTTCCGGACGTATCAACTAAGACGCGCACCCAGACGCTGCCTTCGATCCCGGCTCGCCTTAGAGAGTCGGGGTAAACAGGACTGGGCAAGCTGATGAGTTCCGGTCGCGATTCGACTTCGATAAATTCGTCGGGCGACGGCAGGTCGTTACTGTCGGCAGTTGCTGCATTGACAGTCTTAATGTCCGAGTCAAATTTCGCCTGGTCAGCACCTGCGAGTTGCATTGCTGCAACCGGCAGTAATAGAATCAGAGTACACAGTAGTGCGCTCCGTCTGATGCGGGCGGATGCACTAAACGAATGAATTTGCGCTTGAAGAATCGACATGATCCTCACCTCCAATAGTTTCATTCCGAGAATTTGCGAGCCGAAAGCGATACTCAAGCCGTGATTGCGGGCCGTGCGCGCGAGCTTGATCAAAAGCCCGGCATAGTCTGAGGCATCGGCGCCGTCTTTCGTAGCGCCGGCGTCGCAGCAGCGCTCGGCTTCAAGAATCATTTTGCGCCGCACGACCCAGACCAGCGGGTTGTAGCAGTTTAGCGCCGCAGCCAGCGAACCGATAAGAGCCCAGAGAGAGTCGCGGCGACTGATGTGCAAGAATTCGTGCGTCAAAACCATTTCAAGTTCCCGTTGTTGCCAATTTTGCGAGGATTCCGGCAGAATAATGAAGCGCCGGAATACGCCGACGGCAAAGGGCATGGTCGTCTGCTTTGAAAGAAACACCTGAGCAGATTTCTGGAGACCGGCTCCTGCCTTGGCACGCTCGATTACATTGATCAAAACCGGTGATGAGACGACCGCCGAGCGTTGTTGGATGCGGGAAATCAAGTAGGTAGCATATCCGATCCGCACCAGCATTACGACGACGCCGGTCAAGACTAAGAGCAGCACGGCGGACTGCACCGACCAGATGCCTGTGTGACCGACAGTGCCAACTTCAGCGGACATTGCGCCGACAGTCACTGCGGGCAAAGTGACAAGCCAATTGGTCGTTTCGACAACTCCGCCAAACACATTCAAGAACAAGTCGGCCAATGCGATGATTGGAATAACAACGCTTAACAGCAGCACCTGTCGCAGCACAAGGTTGCGCAGATCGGAGCGATTGGGCGCGATCAAGCGGGTTAGCAACAACCCGAAACCAGCGATTAAGGCGCACTTGAGGGCAACGCCAAGTGCAGCAAGCACAACGCGATCGCTTGCGAGCCAGGTTAGCATGTCGATATATGTCGTCATTTTGATTTCCCTCCCTCCCGGCGCTGCTGGATCATTTTTTCCAGCCGCGTCAGCTCTTCATCGGACATTTTTTGTGAGGACATATCGATCAGCGCCGCGATCACGTTTTCGACGGAATTTCCGAAAAAAGTTTGCACCACGCGGCCGAGAACGGTTCGGCGCGCGCGTTCGCGACTGACGACCGGAGAGTAGATGTACATCCGGCCCTTCTTGCGATGGCGGACGAGGCCCTTCTGTTTGAGAAGGGATAGCAGTGCCCGAACAGCGGAGTTGCCGGGCGCTTCGGGCAGGGCACTTTGAATATCTGCTGCGGTGGCTTCGCCGCGTTGATAGATAATATCCATGATCTGCCGTTCGCGCCGACTGAGTCCTTCAACTAATTGCTTGCTCATGACCTCTCACCTGTCTGGCTGTTTATTAAATAGGAGCGTATTCTATCTGCTAAAAATTTAGCGCTTGGAGCGATTTTTGTCAAGTGAAAAATGCTAATATTTTAGCAATTAATGAATCGGGGGAATGGTGACGTCCGGTATCGACGGGGAGAAAATCAAGACGTTCCTGGAGTTGGTTAACGAGTACGAGGCGCTGCTGCCGGCGAAGTAACAGCTGGCCAGTCGTGAGATGACAATAATGAAGCGGCCGGAGAGTGATTTCCGGCCGCTTTCATTTGTGCCAAATCGATCATTTGGGCGGTTGCGTGAGCGAGAATTTGACCTCGTATGTGAGCCAGAACGCGACCTTTTTGCCTCTATTCCAGGCGGGGCGATAAGTGCACTTGAGCGCCGCCGCCAGTGCGGCATCATTGAAGGCCGTTACTGCCGACTCCTTGGCGAGAATGGCTTTGCCGACGTTGCCGTCGCGATCAACCAATACCTTGACCCAGACGCTGCCTTCGATCCCGGCGTTCTTTTCCGCTTCAGGATAGACCGGTGTTTCTTGGTGGATTGCCACCGGCATACTATCGACTGCGATAAACTTGTCCGGCGAGGGCCACTCGGACTCGCGTTGTTTCTGAGCAGCAGTCGGGTCATCCTGCTTCTTCGGCAAAGGACTTGCTTGTTCTGCCACTGCGAGTTGATTGGCGCTCATCGGCAAAAGTGCAACCAGCGTGCAGGCAATTACGAAGCGTCTCAATCGACCTGCAGCATTCAGCGAGTGAACCTTAGATTGTAGGATAGACATGGTCCTCACCTCCATGATTTGCATCTCGATGATGTCAACTTAATTGCCGGTCTTCCCGGCGGCCGCTTGTTCGGCAAACAGACGAATTGAAAAACGGCGAACAATCGCCGGATTCAGCAATCCATTTCTCCGCCAATTCCCGTTGTAATATTATCGTCAAAGATGTCGATGAGCTCTATCGGAATTCTACCGAGTCCACTTTGCCCTGTCAAGGACAATCTGCTGGGACGTGCCCAAGACCATTAAACTTCTGTAATTTTCGTAAGCCCTTTCCCAATTATTTTTGCAACCCTTTTGAAAATCTCCCGTAATGAGACTTGGTGAGTTGAGGAAATTTGTCCGTTTCCCGCACTCGTAGTGGCGCCGAGTTGGCTACACACCTGACAGGGGGCGCTGGCGGGAACCGCTGGGACCAGCGATTCATAACCTGAATTTCAAGGATGTGTAGTATGGACAATCGTTTTCGAACCGGAAAAATTCTCTGCGCCGCGCTTCTACCCGCGCTGCTGTTAATTCCCAGTCTGCTTCCGGCTCAGTCGTCGCAGCCGCAGTTTCGTCCGAATTTGAATATCAACAAGTCCGCTGGTGCAATCAATACTGGCGGCATTCTCGGCGACCAGGGCTGGGCCAATGCGAGCCGCTGGTGACCTACAAAGTCAGTCCATTTTCGGTGCTCTACGTGGGTTCGACGACGAATTACGCCTATGTCGACAATTTCGAGGATGAGCCGGCCAAGTGGCGGCTGGTGTCGCGGCAGTTTTTCATGAAGTTAAAATACCTCTTTCAGACGTAAAAGCGGACCTCACTCACCCAGTCAACCCGCGGCAGTGGACCCGAAATTCGCTGTCGCGGGGTGCTGTTTTGCTTAGCAACGCTTACGAAATCGGCAAAACTGTTACGCCGTAATGCAAATCATCCCAATCAGTTAAGGAAAATCGCAAATAGGGCTTGAATTTTCGTAACAAAAGTACGATATCTTCGTAATATCAAAGTGATATCACAGGAGGTAATCGTGATTAAACAGCCAACAGGCGAAATAAAAGAAATCGAAAAAGCAGCCATCTCCGGATGGGGAATGCTGGCGATTCTCGTTCCGGTCTTCCTCGGCGCGATCGCCGGATTGGTCCTTCTGCCGCCGCCGGTGAAAATCGCGGCAGCATTAGCGCTGATGCTGGACTGCTTTTTGTTGGGCGGGCTTTTTATGGTCAATCCCAATGAGGGCCGTGTGCTGCAGCTTTTCGGCAAGTACGCCGGAACAGTAAAGACACCGGGGCTGCGCTGGGCGAATCCGCTGTTCACGAAGAAGAAAATCTCGCAGCGCGTGCGCAATTTCGAAACCAGCCGCATGAAGGTGAACGACATCGACGGCAACCCGATCGAGATCGGCGCCATCGTCGTGTGGCAAGTTGTCGACACCGCGGAAGCGAGTTTCCAGGTCGACAAGTATGAGGAGTTCGTCAAGATACAGAGCGAGTCGGCGGTGCGAAATCTGGCTTCGCAACATCCGTACGACACGCACAATGAAGCGGCGGTGTCGCTGCGCGGGCACACGCAGATAATTTCCAAGCAACTTTGCGAAGAAATCCAGGACCGACTGGACCAGGCGGGTGTCAAGGTGCAGGAGGCGCGTATCAGCCACCTTGCCTATGCGCCGGAAATCGCCGAGGCAATGTTGCGGCGTCAGCAGGCGGGCGCAGTTATCGCCGCGCGTACGCTGATTGTCGAGGGCGCAGTCGGCATGGTCGAAATGGCGCTCGACAAACTATCGGCGAAGAACATTGTCGAGTTGGACAATGAGCGCAAAGCCGCCATGGTTTCGAACCTTCTCGTTGTGCTCTGCGGCGAAAGCGCGAGCAAGCCTGTGATCAACACCGGAACGTTGTATCAATAGTCGTGGCTGAGCGCAAGTCATTCCTGCTGCGGATTGATCCGGAGACATTGGCGCAGCTTCAACGCTGGGCCGATGCCGAATTGCGCAGCCTGAACGGGCAGATAGAGTTTGTCTTGAGGAAGGCGCTTCGCGATGCGGGGCGCCTTGCCGTCAAACCGGACGGTGATACTCCCGCCGCGCCGCCGGATGAACCGGAATCCTGAGAAATCAGTCGGCAAAGAATGATTTGACCAAATCCCTTCTTCGAGCGTATATCAAACCAATAGAGAATCAACAGTCTTCCACATTGCAGAAGAGGATTTATCCATGAGATCATTCACCGGGCTCGGGAAGCCAATATCTTTGACAACATTAGTTCTATGCGCATCACTCGCAAGCCTGACCGGCAGCGCCAAGGCACAGCACGGATTCAACGTCGCGCAGATCGACCGCACAGTCGATCCTTGCACCGATCTGTACATGTTCGCCAACGGCGGCTGGTATAAGAGCACTGAAATTCCGCCCGACCGTTCGACTTGGGGATCCTGGGGCGAACTTGCCGAACGCAATTTGAATGACCTTAAGACCGTGCTTGATGAAGCGTCGGCCTCGAATGCGGCCCACGGCACACCGGCACAGAAAGTTGGCGACTTCTTCAAGACGGCGATGGACTCGGCGGGAATCGACGCGCAGGGAGTCGCTCCTTTGTCGGCCGAATTCAAACGAATTGCTGCGATTACAGATGCCGCGAGTCTGGTCGATGCGTTTGCACATTTTCAGGCGCTGGCGGTCAGGGTTCCGTTTGCGGTGGAAGTCTACCAGGACGCCAAGAACAGCACGCGCAATATTGTCCAGTTGTCGCAATCCGGATTGGGGTTGCCTGACCGGGAGTATTACCTGGCCGAGGATGATGGCAGCAAGGAACTTCGGCAGCAGTATTCCCAGCATGTCGCCAATACGTTCAAGCTGCTCGGCGATGCGGATGCCGACGCCGCCAAGCAGGCAGCGACGGTGTTGGCAGTCGAGACGCGGTTGGCTAAGGCATCGATGACGCCGGTCCAGCGCCGCGATCCCGATTCGACCTATAACATTACGACACTCGACAAACTCAAAGCCAGCGATAAGGGTTTCGATTGGAGCCGCTATTTCGCGCAACTCAATGTAAGCGACCCGGGCGACATCAACAACAACCAGCCGCTGTTCACCGCCGAAGTTGCGGCGATGATGTCCACGACGCCGATTGCGGATTGGCAAGTGTATCTGCGCTGGCATTTGATTCGCGAGACTTCGCCGTACCTTGGGTCCGCCTTCGTCAACGAAGATTTCAATTTCTACGGCAAGTTTCTAGCCGGTCGCAAGGAGCTGCGCCCGCGCTGGAAACGCGCGATGGGAGCTACGGACAACAATCTCGGCGAATTGCTGGGGAAGCTCTATGTCGAGAGATTCTTCGGCCCCGATTCGAAAAAGCAGGCTGAGCAATTGGTGCTGAATCTGATCGCTTCATTGCGCGATCGCCTGACGGAACTTGACTGGATATCGGAGACGACGCGCAAGCGGGCATTTGAAAAATTGGATGCGATCAAGTACAAGATCGGATACCCGGACAAGTGGCGCGACTACACCAAGCTGGAGATCAAGACCGATTCCTATGTCCAGAACGTTTTGCGCGCGGCGCAGTTCGAGTTTCAGCGCAATCTCGACAAACTCGGCAAGCCGGTTGATCGCGACGAATGGTATATGACGGCATCAACGGTCAACGCATACTACGACCAAAGCCAAAACGAGGTGGTATTTCCGGCTGGGATATTGCAGCCGCCGTTTTTTGATCCCAAAGCCGATGATGCGCTGAACTATGGCGGCATCGGCGCGGTCATCGGACATGAGCTGACACATGGTTTCGATGATGAAGGGCGCAAGTATGACGCCAAAGGCAACCTGTCGGACTGGTGGACCCCGGAAGATGCCGCCAAGTTCGAGAAGAGAGCTGAGATGATCAGAACGCAGTACGACGGCTATGTCGCGATCGACACGCTGCGTGTCAACGGCAGCTTGACCTCGGGAGAGAACATCGCCGATTTGGGCGGACTGAAGATAGCTTATTACGCCTACCAGAAGTCGTTCGAAGGCAAGCAGCGTCCGCCGGATATGGACGGATTCACGCCGGAGCAGCGATTTTTCCTGAGTTATGCCAATATCTGGCGCAGCAAGATTCGCGACGAAGCGGCACGCATGTATTTGGGGATCGACCCGCATTCGCCGGACAAGTTCCGGGTCAACGGAACGGTTTCGAACTTGTCGGAATTCGCCAAGGCCTTTGGCTGCAAGCCGGACGCGGCGGGGCTGCAACCGGCGAGTTTGCAAGTCCAGATCTGGTAAATTCTGCGAAAGTGCGCCGGCAAAGCGCCGCCGTACTTTCCGGTTGACAGAGTCTGGGGATTTGCATTTCTTGTCGACTCATTTGAGGATGACAAACAGCGCTCGGAATTGCGAGCAGCTTGTTTGTCGTCCACCCGCAAAATCTCTTTGGAGAGGTGGCCGAGTGGCTGAAGGCGGCGGTTTGCTAAACCGTTATACGGGTAAAACTGTATCCAGGGTTCGAATCCCTGCCTCTCCGAATAATTCGACTGCACAATTACCGTACACCAACTCAGCTCCAAACCATGATTGCTTTGAGGAGTACACAAGATGGTCGAATTGAAAACCAAGCCGACGAAAAGCAGTGTCGCCAAGTTTCTGGCAGCGATACCGGAGGCTGACCGGCGCAGCGACTGTCAGGAAATTGCCATGATGATGGCGAAGGTCGCCAAGGAAGAACCGAAGATGTGGGGAGCAAGCATTGTCGGGTTCGGTGAATATCACTATGTTGGTGCGAGCGGCCGCGAGGGTGATTGGTTCATGGTTGGAGTCTCGCCGCGCAAGACTGCCATCACTGTATACTTGATAGGCGGGCTGGACGACCAGGGCGATTTGCTCGCGAAATTGGGTAAGCACAAGGCCGGCAAAGGGTGTCTCTACATAAACAAGCTCGCAGATATTGACTTGGCGGTACTGACCAAATTGGTCAAAGCTTCGGTGGAGAAGCTGAAGAAGTTGAAGAAGAAATAGGGTTATCCATCCAAATGTCGCGGGCTGAAGCGGCAATAAGGCTATTGCGATAATGAGAGATTAGTCTATATTAATTATCAGAATGTCAAAGTCACGGGCTCTGTTTACCAGTCTTCTGGCTGTGAACCTCGTCAGCAGGCTGCTTATTGCGATTCGCCCCCTAAAGTTCATTGATGGGCTTACAATTCCGGACGACGCATACCTCTCACTGAATATAGCAAGGAACATTGCGAAAGGACTGGGACCGCTTTACGGCAGCGATTTCACCAACGGATTCCAGCCACTCTATGTTTTCATCGTAGCGCCGATCTATGCAGTGTTTTCGCATGATCTAGCAGTTTGCTGAAAAACGGCATCTGGAGTTGATGATTTGCGATTTCGCTGCTGCGATTTCGTGGATTTCGGATTTTGCGGAGGGAAGTGTGCTGTTTTCCGAGTGTTGTTAGGCTCAGCGGCCGGCTATCGAACCGGCATCGGCGTCAAGTTCTCTCTGTTTTACCTTCAGACCAGTCCCGGATCCGGTTTGAGTTTTGCCATTCGCAACAGATTGTAGGCAGCGCCGACCATCTCGGCGGCCAATTGCGTTCGCGCTCGACCTTTGTGACGGGTCTTGCGCAACCCGCCAATCGTTTTCATCCAGCCGAAGATCTCCTCGATGCGTTTGCGCACTCGTTGACTAATCGCGTAGTCCTGGCGTTTCCTGATCCGGGCATCGACCGCCGAGCCGCCCGGACGTCTGTCGTAG
>CAVPQS010000013.1:0-23582 GCA_963707485.1 uncultured bacterium | reverse complement strand
GTGCGAGGCGGTAGTTTTCGACACGGTGAATGATGGCATTGAGCCGATTTTTAGACAATTAGAGCAGGATGTTACTCGCTTGATGAGTTTAGCATCAGGCAAGACCAAGGTGCTAAGCGTTAACCAATTCGAGTTGAAGAGAATCCAATTGAAGTCTGCCGACCTCCAACGACTCCTTGAAGCTACTGAGCGAATTTATAGGCTCAACTCCGCAATAGGACGGGCCAGCTTCTATCGATATGGCTTTATCTTCTGTTTTGTAATAGCGGTAGGCTACCTATTTGCACAATTCTACAGCACTATTCCGGATGTGGCGCTTGTCGCATGGCTTGGCGTATTTACTGTATTAATATTGATTTGGCTCATTGATATCTCACGTATCCGAGGTTTAATAGAGAAGATTCAGGTAGAATATGGCAAACTTTAGCGAGCATATCTTGGAGAGCCACCTCGTGGATGTTCTGGCGAGGAACGGTATTAGTTGTGAAGCCCAGGTACCTATCTTTAACCGGACTGTGGATGTAGTTGGTGAACTAGGATCGGGGGCGCTATTTGCAATTGAATGCAAAGTACACGATTGGCGAAGAGCGATCGAACAGGCAGCCGCACATAGAAATACATTCGACTTCGTGTACATCTGCCTACCCGATCGTAAAATTTCGGACGATTTGATTATGAATGCCGCCGCGAAGGGCGTCGGCGTGTTGACAATCTCGATTGAAACGTCTCGGGTAGTCGAATTTCTTCCTGCTCGCAAGAACGAATCTCTTTGGCCGCCAAATGGCGTCCGAATGAGAACAGAGATTCGGAACCGGAAAAGGGAATCATGACATGACGAACAATAACCTCCTCCACGTACTTAATTTTGGAACTTTCAACGAGGGCCGATATTTTATCGGTAAATATAAGGACTCATTTGACATCGTATCACTCAATGCAAATTTGATTGCGCACGCTCCGGAAGGCACCACCGGATTTGTAGCTGGTCTGAAGAGGAAGCGTTTCTTCATTGACCCTCAATTCCATGCCTTCATGCAACATCCAAAAACCGTAATGAGAAAGAAAGACAAGGTTAGCGTCCTAAAGGAATCGGTCCGGAAATTGGCTGACTACTACGATTCAATCGTACAGAAGAAAGCAGGGGTGTCGGCCATAACGGCGGATGAACTGACTGGCCAAGTCATTTCCGAAATAGCGACCACTATTGCACAGTTTCAACTTTCAATTCTTAGCGATACACTCTGCAATCTCGCTGAATCAGATTTTGTTGATCCCGCTCAGCTGGCGCCGGACTTTCTGATTTCTCCTTACACATATTTGGAAGCGGACAATTGGCAGTTGCACTTAAAAAAGAACTTGCATATGCTCGACGCTTTCCGCCATGCAGCGACTTCGCTTGATCCAAAACGGGAAGTATATGCCCAACTTGTTTTGTCTCAAGAAGTGCTAACTGACAACCAAAGTGCCAACGCAATTGCTGACTCCTATCTTCTTTCAGGAATATCGGGAATCGTGCTGTGGATTGACAGCTTTTCAGAAACGAAGGCAAGCAGTCATTTGCTCGCGGCTTATGTAGAGTTTATTCGTCGGCTACGACAGGGCGAATCAAAAGTCATCATTTTGCATGGCGGCTACTTCTCGATTGCATTATCGGGGTCCATCGATGCAAGGATAGACGGCGTTGGGCATGGCATTGAATATGGAGAGCAACGTGCAGTTATTCCAGTCGGCGGTGGCGTTCCACTTGCCAAGTACTATTTCCCTAGATTCCATAAAAGAGTTGACTACTACCCCGACGCACAGGACATACTCATTGAGATGAAGTGGATTGAGAGTCAAAAGTCGTTTTACGCAAATGTCTGTTCGTGCAATACGTGCAAAAGCGTTATTATTGACGAAGTTCAGTCTAACTTTGAAGAATTTGGTGAAACTAAGGATAGTTTGGTCAACGGACGTCCCTACCCAACAGCTCAGGCAATGCGTAAGAGTCGAGAGCATTATCTTAACTGCAAAATAGCGGAATATGAGAGAATTAAGAAGGACGGGTTGACGAAGAATATTGAATTGCTCCGAGAGACTGCAGAATTGGCGTCCAAAATCAAGTCTCACGATTTTGGCCACCTCACACGCTGGGTAGAGATACTGCAACGGCTGAAGTGATCTACGCCCTAGACCCAAATACCGAAATTTCTTCACTAAAAGAAAGAAGGCCGCGCTTATGCGCGGCCTTCTCAACTCTGATCGAACTCATTGGTCTCCGAGACTACTCGCCGGTGAGGTCCTGCTTCTTCTCGTCGATACGAGCGGCTTTGCCCGAGCGACTGCGCAAGTAGCCCAGCTTGGCGCGGCGAACGCGGCCAGTGCGGACTCGTTCGATCTTGGCGATATTGGGCGAATGCAGCGGATAAACTTTTTCGACCGCGATGCCCTGGGTAACTTTGCGGACGGTAAATGACGCGCCGGTTGCGCTGCCGCCGCCACGACGACCCATGACCACACCCTGGAAAATCTGGATGCGTTCTTTATCGCCTTCCATGATTTTCTGATGGACGGCGATTGTATCACCGGGAGCGAAATCGGTTTTTTGCTCGCGAAGATATTTCGCCTCAATTTTTTCAACGATGTTCATTTCTATCCTCCAATCAAATTAATTATCAAAGTCATGTCCGCCGGCGATGCGCTCGATCATGGCGCGGTCGTCATTTGACAGGTCAGCGCGCCGGAGCAAATCGGGGCGGTTATCCATAGTGCGTTTCAACGCCGCAAAGCGCCGAAATTCACTCATCCGCGCATGGTCGCCCTCGAGCAAAGTTGCGGGGGCTTTTTCGCCCAGGAACTCCGCCGGGCGTGTCCATACCGGAGCACCGAGAATATCATCAATGAACGAATCTGTCAAGGCCGAATCTATGTCGTGCATACTTCCCGGCAGGAGGCGGAACACGGATTCGAGGATAACCAGGGCTGCGGTTTCGCCGCCGTTGATGATATAATCGCCGATTGAGACCTCATCGAGGTCGAAAAATTTGGTAATTCGCTCGTCGACACCCTTGTAGCGGCCGCAAATTATAATGAGGTGATCCAGGAGCGAGTACTTTACCGCGGCCGGATGGCCGTATTTTTTGCCGGCTGCCGAAGTCAGGACGATGCGGCGATTTTTGCTTTCATCATTATAAAGCACGGACGAGAGCGCGTCATAGAGCGGCTCGATTTTCATCACCATGCCGCCGCCGCCGCCAAATGGGGCGTCATCGACGGTGTTATGCTTGTTGCCGGAGAACTTGCGGATGTCGACAATCTCGACTTCGAGCGTCTTGTTTTCGATGGCTTTTTGCAGCAGCGACTGCTCGAGCGGGCTCGAAAAGAATTCCGGAAAGATGGTGAGAATTGTGACTTTCATAATTACAGGTCCAAGAGGCCTTCCAACAATCTGATGACGACTTTGCGTTCCTTCTTGTCAACACTGAGGACGATATTTTCCGCCGCCGGAAGCAAAAACGGTTTTTCGCCTTCGACCCGCCAGAGATCATTGGCGGGCATTTCGATGATTTCGACGATTTCGCCGAGATAGTTGCCTGCTTCCGAGAATACTTTCATGCCGATGACATCGAACTGGAAGAAAGTTTGTTCGGGAAGTTCGATTAGTTCTGATTTGGGGACACAAATGAAATCGCCGATGAGCTCTTCGGCCTGGTTGCGAGTTTCAATGCCCTCAAGGACAATCAGCAGTTGTTTTTTGTGGACGCGGACATCGCGGAGTCTGAAACTCGCTTTGGTGCGTCCGTCGACAATTACTGATTCGAGATCTTCAAAGCGGTCGACAAAATCGGTGAGCGGATGAACCGCGAGTTCGCCCTTGATACCGTGGGCTTTGACGATTTTGCCGATTGCTATCAGTTCTTCGGTTATTCGAGTATCTCCAACACCGCGCGCTTGCCACTCTTGGCCGACACGGCTAACATAATTGTGCGAATTGCCTTGGCGGTATTCCCGGATTTACCAATTACTTTTCCGAGATCACCGGGGCCGACCCTAAGTTCGAAAACCGTGGTCCTTTCCCCTTCGATCTGCTTGAGCACAACTGCATCGGGATTGTCGACCAAAGCCTTAACAATCGTCTCTACGAACTCCTTCACTAACTCTCTCCAGTCTGGTTATCAGGTTGAAATCCATCATGAAAAACAAGTTCCTTGGCAGCGCCATCACCGCCTGTCTGCCTACCGGGAGAGATTCAGTATTGGTTAACTAATCAAAAAGAGCTGGCAGAGATCGATTAAGCGCCTTCGGCTGGCGCCGCAGATGCCGCTTTAGCTTTTCTGGTTTTCTTTTTGCGCTCTGTGATAATGGTTTTGATTTCTACAGATGACGCATCCTTGCCGGCCTTGAGCAGTTCCCACTTCTCATTAACGCCAATTTGCGAAAACAGGGTGTGAACGGTGTCGGACGGTGTTGCGCCTTCACCCAACCACTTAAATACCTTCTTCTCGTCGATTGTTATCTTAGCGGGGGTAACAATCGGATTGTAGTTGCCCATCATGTCGACGAAGCGACCCTGGCGGGCGCGGCGCGAATCGATGGCGACGATTCTGTAAATTGGACGTTTTTTTGCGCCCATTCTTCTGAGTCTAAGTTTGACTGACAAGTCGTTCCTCCATTAAGTAAAATACGTATAAGTTAACTTGAATCCTAATTGAAAAAGTTGCCCATATTCATCCTCTTTAGCTTACCCCCTCGCATCTGCTTGAACATTTTCTGCATCTGCTGGAATTGCTTGATGAGGCGATTGACTTCCTGGATCGAGGTACCGGAACCATCGGCAATGCGTGCCCGGCGCGAGCCGTTGAGCACTTGCGGGCGATTGCGCTCTTCCAAGGTCATGGACAGAATGATTGCCTCGACGCGCTTCATTTGCGACTCGTCGATCTCGACATTGCGCATTTGACTGGAGACGCCGGGGATCATTTTTAGAATCGACTCGAGCGAGCCCATTTTCTTGAGCTGCTGAAGTTGCTGGTAAAAGTCATCAAAAGTGAATGCTTCTTTGCGGAGTTTCTTTTCGAGCTTGACGGCTTCCTTGACATCGATCGTTTCTTGCGCCTTTTCGACAAGCGAGACGATATCGCCCATGCCGAGGATGCGCGACGCCATGCGTTCGGGGTAAAATAGCTCGAGGTCACTAAGTTTTTCGCCGACGCTGACGAGTTTGAGCGGTTTGCCGGTAATATGGCGAATCGAGAGCGCGGCGCCGCCGCGAGCATCGCCGTCGAGTTTGGTCAGCGCGACGCCGGTGATGTCGAGAGTTTCGTTAAACTGTTGGGCAACGTTGACAGCGTCTTGGCCAGTCATGGAGTCGGCAACGAGGATAAGTTCGTCGGGAGCGACTTTCTTTTTGATGTCGCTGAGTTCCTGCATCAACTCCTGGTCGATGTGGAGCCGGCCGGCGGTATCGAAAATGATCAGAGTCAGATTGTTGGCGCGGGCGTATTCGACGGCGTCGGCGCAGATTTGCGGCGGTTTTTTGTCGACATGGAAGACCGGGACGTCGATTTGTTTTCCGAGGACCTGAAGCTGTTTGACGGCAGCGGGACGGTAGATGTCGGCGGCGACCAAGAGCGGGCGCTGGCCTTTTTTCTGGTAGTGCAGCGCGATTTTGCCGCATAGGGTTGTTTTGCCGGAGCCTTGCAGACCGCAGACGAGCAGCTTGCCGGGAGCGCCGCGGAACTCGATGGGGGCGTTTTGGCCACCGAGAATTGCGACCAATTCGTCATAAATGATTTTGACTATTTGTTCGCCGGGCGAGACGGAGCGAAGGGTTTCCTGTCCGTAGGCTTTTTCTTCGACGCCGGAGATGAACTGCTTGACGACCTTGAAGTTAACGTCAGCATCGAGCAATGCGCGCCGGACGTCTTTGACCGACTCGCGGACGTTATCTTCCGTCAGCTTCCCTTGACCCTTGAGGGTCTTAAATACCTTCTCTAATTTTTCCGAAAGCGAATCAAACATATTCCACCGTTAAACAATACAGAACAGCAATTATACTTTCCGGCGCCGGGAAATGCAAGGGGATATTCAGGGCGTTAATAAACGCGGAAGCCGAGGACGGCGGGTTTACGGCTGGGTTCGAGGAGCGACAAGCTGCCGTCTTCTTTCTCGACGCCGAGGATCAGGGCCTCGGATTGGAATCCGGCGATGTTTTTGGGCGGGAAATTGACGACGGCGAGAATCTGGCGGTCCAGGAGTTCTTCTTTGGTGTAGGCGAGTTTTGCCTGGACGCTGGACCATTTCTCGCCGATTTCGGCGCCGAAGTTGATGCGGACTTTGTAGGAGGGGTTGCGGGCGCGTTCGAAATCGAGGACCTCGATAATTTCACCGACGCGGATATCGACTTTGCGGAAGTCGTCATAAGTGATTAGTGCTTCCATCAAAGTACCTGTCTTGTCATGTTCCAGACTCCCATCAAAAAACCCGCCCGATGCTGTCATCAGACGGGTTATTAACTCAAATTGAATTCGAACAATCTAACCAACCAATTTGGCGGCGATCATTTCACGCAGTTTGTTGCCATCGGCGCGGCCTTTGACTTTAGGCATGACTTCTTTCATCACTTTACCCAAGTCGCCGGGCACTGTCGCGCCACTGGCTTGAATTGCGGCATCCACAAGGCCCGCCAATTCGTCATCAGAAAGTTGCTTGGGGAGATAATGGGAAATGATCTCCAATTCCGCAGCTTCCTTGCCGGCCAAATCTTCGCGGCCACCGGCTTTGAATTGCTCGATGGAATCGCGGCGTTTCTTGGCAGCCGAAGACAAAACGGCCACAACATCCTCTTCCGTGAGCGGATGCTTCAACTCAATCTCTTTATACTTGATGTCTGATTTTAATCCCCGAACGACCTCGAGGCGGGCTTTATCGCCGGCCTTCATAGCGATTTTGAGGTCTTCATTCAAGGTGTCTAACAGCGACATCTTTAGTCTTCCCGATTGAACCGGCGCGATTTGCGTCGGGCTGCGTTCATTTTACGCTTGCGTCTGTCGGACGGCTTCTCAAAATGCTGGTGCTTTTTGATATCCGACAAAATGCCCGATCGTTCGCACAGCTTGTTGAATCTTCTTAAAGCCTTCTCAAACGACTCGTCGTCGCGGACTTTTACTCCTGTCAAGCCTGGCTCAACCTCCTCTCACTGCCGTTAAAAATGGATCTGCCCCATTACACCGGAATTGAACAATATATGGGCGTCCTAATGTTCTGTCAAGGCATATATCCAAACTCAGCACGCCCGCCGAGGCTAAGTTTGTTGCGGGTGAAAAATTGAGGTCAAAATCAACGATTATTGTCGCGAAGGCCCAAGTCCCGCTTTATCTTGCCGCCACAGCCGCTGAATGGAGGCTCATGGTCTTTTAACCAACATTGACAAAACTTTTATGTAAGCGCTTACGTAAACCTTTGGCGACGGGGAGGATTGTGCAATGACAGGGCCAGGAAAAGACACAATCAAAGATTTAGGCGCGTTGGCATTCGCGAGCCGTTTGAAACGGTTGAGCGACCGGCTGGCGCGGGACATTTCGCGAGTGTATGAGGAGCATCAGGTGCAATTTGAGGCGCGCTGGTTTCCGGTGGCCTATTTGCTGTCGCAAAAGTCGCCGCTGTCGGTGACGGAAATTGCGGAGCAACTCGAATTTACGCATCCGGCGGTAAATCAAATTGCCGGGCAGATGGAACGCAACGACCTTTTGGTATCGACGCGCGACCGCAATGACGACCGGCGGCGGTTGATCAGTTTGACTAAGAAAGGCAAGGAGACGGTGCGGCAGTTGCAGCCGTTGTGGGAGGTTATCCGGCGCTGCACGGCCGAGCTGCTGCAGTCGGTAGATGATGGATTTCTTGAAAGCGTGCAGAAGATCGAAGATGCGCTGGATGAAAAAGACATGTACGGCCGGGTGTCCGAGATCCTTTATCCGCAAAAAGCGATGGTCGTAGACATCATCGATTTCAAACCCCGCTGGGGGGATAAGTTTCGCGAGTTGAATGAGGAATGGCTGAACGCCTATTTTCGGGTTGAACAGGCTGACAAGGTGGTGCTGGAGAATCCGGACCGCGAGATTATTCGCCACGGCGGCGCGGTATTTTTTGCGAGGACCAATGGGAGCATTGTCGGGACAGCGGCTCTGATCAGGCACTCGGATGAGACGTATGAATTAGCCAAGATGGCAGTGACGGCAGAATTTCGCGGACACGGGATCGGCGCACGGCTTTTGGAGACGGCGATTCATCGGGCTCGCATTGCGGGAGCCAAGCAGTTGGTGTTGGGGACGAGTCTGAGGCTGAAGGAGGCCAATCAGCTTTATCGCAAGAACGGTTTCCGCAAGCTGTCGGGAAAACCCGGGTGGGCGACCGAGTATGCGCGCGACACGGTATATATGAGATTAACACTCGCCCCAAGTGCGAGGAAATAGAGAGCGCTGGAGATGAGAAAATGAAGAGATGTTGTCGAATTGCCGGGGTAACCAAGCAAACCAAGAGTGCGCGGCTTTGGTCAGTGTTGACGGGGCTGGCATTGGCTCTGGTCATGGCGGGATCCGTTATCGCACAGATTATTGTCGCCGGTCCGCCGGTGGACAAGGAGCTTACGGCGAAAGCGCAGGCGGCGATCATCGACAGCGTCTCCACTGTCCTGCTCGACAACTACATCTTTCTCGACAAAGCACAGGAGATGGAGAAGCTGATGCGGAGCAATCTCAAAAGGGGTGTTTACAAGGATATCAAGGCATACACGGCGTTTTTGCAGAAGCTTACTCAAGATCTCAGGTCGGTATCAAATGATTTGCATCTTGGGGTCCACTTCGTTCCGGACGACGTGATTCGCGATCTGCACTCGAGAGATGACACGACGACCGCGAATCCATTCTTGGAAGAAATGAAGAACAACAATATGGGATTTCTCAAGCTTGAAATCCTGCCGGGTAATATCGGCTATATCGACCTGCGCGGATTTACGCCGGCGGAAGTCGGAGGATCAACGGCAATTGCGGCAATGAATTTTCTGGGGAATTGTGATGCGGTGATTTTCGATTTGCGGCAAAACGGCGGCGGTGATCCGTCGATGATTCAGTTGATCTCGAGTTACTTGTTCGAAACGCCGGTGCATTTGAATAGTTTCTATATCCGATCTCTCGATACAATGCAGCAGTTTTGGACGCAGGCTTACGTTCCGGGAAAGAAACTTGACAAGGCTGAGGTCTTTGTGCTAACGAGTCCGAACACGTTTTCGGGCGCGGAGGAGTTTTCCTACAATCTAAAGAACCTGAAGCGCGGGACAATTATCGGCAAGACGACCGGCGGCGGCGCACATCCCACCGAGGGCCACCTGTTCGCGAGCCTCAATACCGAGGTCAGTGTACCATTCGGACGCGCGATCAACCCGATTACCGGTACGAATTGGGAAGGTGTCGGCGTGGCGCCGGATGTGGATGTAGATGTCGAGAAGGCGCTTGATGTCGCTCAGATGATGGCGCTTGAGGCGATAGCCGCGAAGTCAACGGACATGCGCAAGAAGGAAAGACTGCAATGGGCGGCGGAAGATTTAGCGGCACGCGTAAATCCAGTCGCGCTTGACGAAAGCAAGTTGCGCGAATACGAGGGGACTTATGGACCGCGAAAAGTGTGGGTGGAAAACGGGGCGCTACTTTACCGACGGGGCGAGAATCCACAAAACCAGTTGATTCCACTGGGGAATGACAAGTTTTTGCTCAAGGGCGTGGGATATTTCCGGGCGCAATTCGTGCGCGGCGAAGGCGGGAATGTGACGACGTTCGTAGGGTTATACGACAACGGGACGAGCGAGCAGCACGAAAAGAGCAATTAGATTAGAAGTCGTTTTGGGGAAATTCTACAATCCGATTGAGTAGCGGAATAAGAGAAATCCGAATGTGACGTTGCCGGTGCTAGTGGCAGCTTTGACCATGCGCAGCTCGGTCCAGATTTGCTCGTGGAGATTTGCGGCGACGGCAAGATGGCCGGTGAGGGCGCGGTTGGATTTGCGCCACTCGGGGAGATCGGAGAAACCGGCGCCGACACCGCCGGAGATGGTCATCGGCAACGATCCACCGGCGAAGAAGTAACTGGTCAGAGTCAAAGGGATATCGGTAAAGTAGGAAGCATCATTGGGAGTGGTTCCGGCGAAGCGGGTGTATGATCCGGAGACGCCGAGTGAAAGATGGCGGCCGGCGCCGATGACGAAACCGCTGCCGAATTGAAACGCGGTGCTGCGATTTGGGCCGGTGGCGCTGCCGCCGCCGAAGCTGAGATTCCACGATACCACGCCGGGGTTGGATGCGGGAATGGGTTCGGCGGAAAGGTTGCCGGAGACAAGAAAAGCTAATGATACTGACAAGAGTAGTTTCATCGTCATTAAGTACCTATCGCGAAAAAATTCCCACCGCAAGCGGTGGGGCACCCAATTTCAAACCAACTTGTAGGACATCCTCAGGACGACCGCCGCGCCAATTTCTCTTATTGTATGAATCGGAAATCGGGGCGGATTTGCTTAGCCGCGGGCGAGAAAATGATAGTGCAAATGAAACACGATTTGGCCGGAGCCGGGGCCGTTGTTGATCTGGATGCGGAAGTCCTTTCCCCTATCGCCGAGCAGTTCGCTGACTTTCTGGACGGCGGCGGAGAGGATGGCGCGGGTTTCGGGGGGCGCGCTGAGGAAGTCGGGATAGTGCTGTTTGGGGCAAATTAGTAAGTGAATCGGTGCTTTGGGAGCGATGTCGTGGAAGACGATGATGTCGTCGTCCTGGTAGAATATTTTCGCGGGGATGGCGCCTTCGATGATTTGGCAGAAGATGCAGGGCATGGGGGAATTTAGCTCCGACGAGGATATGTGTCAAGGAAACAAGAAGGACATGCACGAGGCATGGTATTCGGGGCAAAGAGCCCGCCGAGTTGGATGGGGACGAGGGTTTTTATTAGTCTTGCTGGGTTCCCGCCTTCGCGGGAATGACTTCGCGGGAAGCTTCAAAATTGCTATCGAGTTATGTTGATGCTGCACTCGGCTTAATCAACAATCCGGTGCGGTGGGCGATGGGTGAGCTGCCGATGTCATGAGCAGTCCACTCTTGACTCTGGCCATCGACTTCGTACATTTGATTAATCATAAAAAGAAGCGAGATATGTCCCTCCATTACATCCTCGACGGATACAACGTTATCAAGCGCACGGAATTGTTCGCCAAGATGAAACTTGAAGATGCGCGCGGCGGGCTGGTGCGGTTTATCATCAACAAACGACCACACGGCAGTCAGCGCAACAAAGTTACCGTGGTGTTTGACGGCAAGGCGGGGTATTACACGTCGGTTCCCGATAGCGGTCGAGTCAAGGTCATTTTCGCGATCAAGACCAACGCCGATCAGGAGATCAAAAACATTGTCGGGCGCAGCCGCACGCCGAGGCAAATCATTGTCGTCACCGACGACCGCGAAGTTCAATCGTACGTCAAGGCTTGCAGCGCACAGGTTATGAGTTGCGCAGAATTCATGGGGCGTGGCTCGGCGCCTCGGGGCACGGACGACGCCGGCTCCAAGGGCGGCTTAACGCAGCAGCAACAAATCGAGATCAACAAGGAATTAGAAATTCAGTTTGGATTAACTGAAGGGGATGAGGAGTGAGGGCGATTGACAGTGCTGCACCAGAAAGGCGAGTTAAGACACACCGCACCCCATAAATCCCATAGAGTACCACGAATCGATTTTCGGACGATTTAGCCTTATGATTCGTCCCGCCCCGATTGGTAGGAAAATGTACCTTTAATTAGATTCTTGTGAAGATAGTAGGGTATTTCTCCGATGAAGGGTATAGGGGAGAAGAATTATATTATTTCTGGTTCGACTGCGGGATAATTGCTTGATATTTCTACTATTTTTCTCTAAAATATAGTTGACAAGTCTGCAATCGGACTTTATATAGCGAAGACAGAATTGTGAATTAATTCACATTTAGCCCGGAATGGGCGCTGCGTGATGATAGATGAATCGTCCACCGCTCACTCCGAACGATGGAGGTTCAAGGACAATGGCCACTATAGCAAAAGAAGTCGCAATGACAGCACTTAAAGACAAATTGGCCGTAGAATTCCCAAAGATGGCAGGGGAAATCCACGACTTGTTGAAGCAATATGGCGACGTCAAGATTTCGGATGTCACCATCGCGCAAGCCTACGGCGGCATGCGCGGAGTCAAGGGATTGGTTTGTGACACTTCCGATGTCCCGCCGGACAAGGGCTTGATCATTCGCGGACGCCCGGTTGCGGACCTTGTCAACAACACGCCGGAAGAAGTTTTTTGGCTTCTGCTTACCGGCGACATGCCGACCAAGGATCAGGTTGCCGATCTTAGCCGCGATTTAAAAGCGCGCGCCAAGGTTCCCGAGTACGTTTGGAAGGTTCTTGAAGCGATGCCGAAGGATTCGCATCCGATGGCGATGTTCGACACCGCAATTTTGGTAATGGAACGGGAATCGAAATTCCGCGCGCACTATGATGCCGGCATGCCGAAGAGCGACTATTGGATTTGGACGCTTGAAGACGCGCTGGATATCATTGCGAAGCTTCCGGAAATCGCAGCCGGCGTATACCGGATGAAGTTCGGCAAGGGCCCGCGCATTGCGCCGGATCCGTCGCTGGATTGGTCGCAGAACTATGTCAAGATGCTGGGTCTTCCCGACCCGGACGGCAAGTTTGCGGACTGCATGAGATTATATTTGGTGCTGCATTCGGATCATGAATCCGGCAATGTCAGCGCGCACACGACATTCTGCGTCAACTCGGCGCTTTCCGATCTTTATTATTCCCTGTCGGCCGGACTGAATGGTCTTGCCGGTCCGCTGCATGGTCTTGCCAACCAGGAATGCCTGAACTGGATCCTGATGGTAAAGGAGAAATTCGGCGGCGTTCCGACTGATCAGCAGTTGAAGGATTTCGCCTGGGAGACTCTCAATTCGGGTAAGGTTGTTCCGGGTTACGGTCATGCCGTACTTCGTATCACCGACCCGCGTTTTGCGGCGTTTCTTGATTGGGGCAAGAAGAATATCGGAAACGATCCGGTGTTCCAGCTTGTCGCGAAGGTGTTTGATGTGGTTCCGACGGTGCTGCAGCAAGTTCAGAAGATTAAGGATCCGTGGCCGAATGTGGACGCCGGATCGGGAGCTCTGCTTTATCATTTCGGATTGACCGAATTCGCATATTATACTGTCTTGTTCTCAGTTTCTCGCGCATTGGGCGTCTGCTCACAAGCCGTTGTGGCACGGGCACTTGGATGGCCAATCGAGAGACCAAAATCGGTTACGACCAAGTGGCTGAAGTCACAGATTAAGTAATCGAAATTTGGAACTTTGAAATGTTACAGGCGTTAGAACAAGTAGTGAAAATAGTTCAGACAGCGTCGCCCGACGCTGATGACATTTGAGTAATCCTACCGGAAGGGCCTGGGGTTGATCGCTTCAGGTTGCTCCCTGGGGACCCTTCCTTATCCTACCCTGTACCCAACGGACGGGTTGTTTCGAAAGAAATGGCCCGTCTTCCTTTTTTTGGCCCCTCACCTGTACTGACTGTCGCATAGGTTACACTTTAGACCGGGCGCATGGGTAACACTTTTTTGTTAAGTGTTGCTGTGTTTTAACACCCGGGGCGAGCGCGTTAGCGCGAGCCCCGCACCTTCTTGTCATAGTTTTTCCTGTTTAGGGTTTTGGTGCGACAGTCCAGTTCAGCCAGTGGCATCGCGGTGAAGTAGATATCATAACGGTCGTGGTCTTGTTGATCGAGCCCGATCCACTCACCGGCCAGGGCTTCGGAAAGATAGATTTCCAAACTGCGGAAACGAATGTATCCGTGATCGTGCACGCGGCGCCGGATGAAACTGTCAGGATAATGCGGCTCCGGCAGTCGCAAGGGCATGGCTCGTGGCGACGGTCGATAGACTTGCTTCGGCGTTTGTTGCTGCAAAGCTTGATGCGAACGCTCTTCGTTAAAGTAGTGGCGAAAGCGGTTGAAGACTTGTTGCTGAAGGCGACCGTTGGCTTGTGGTGGCTGGGCGGTTTCGGCTTTGAGAGTACGGTGCATCCGTTCGTGTCGACCGTTTTCTTCCGGATGCCCGGGTCGGATGCGTTCCGGGATGATACCTAAACGCAGAAGCCGAACCGATAGCCGTGACAACCCCGCCAGGGCCGTCGAAGCAAACGGCGCACCATTATCGGTGCGCAACGCTAAAGGCAAGCCGAACTCGCGAAACGCGGCAACCAGTACCGGCCAGACCGATGCGGTATCCGGACGCGTCACGGCCTGACACCGCAATAAATAGCGGCTGTAGGCATCAGTGAGTGTGAAGGGATCACAGCGCTGACCATCACCGGTGCGAAACCAACCTTTGAAGTCCGCACACCAAACGGCATTCGGCTGATCACAGCCGACAAACGGTTCGGTATACGGCGCAGTACGACGTCGTGCTTTGCGCGGAACCGCCAGACCTTGGCGTTTGAGGATTGCTCCGATCGTGCTCGCCGCCGGCCAGACAATGTCGGGATGAATCCGCTCCAAATGGCCTTTCAACTTCAACGGACCCCATTGCGATCGCGCACAGCGACAGCAAACAATCTCCTCCTCAATCTCAGCAGAAACGGCATTCGGATGATGATGCGAAGCCCGGGAACGATCTTCCAAACCCGATCGACCCAGATCGCGAAAACGGGACAGCCACTTATAACCCGTCTTGCGGCTGATCCCGAACTCGCAACATAAAGAGCTCAGCGAATACTCCCGACTCATCACCAACTTCACAAACTCCTCACGTAAATCCATGCTACAGACCTCCGTCCACGGCATCACAAACCTCCTTGTCATGCCGCAACATAATCTGTTACCCATCCCCCCGGTCTACTTTGTAAACCATGCGCCCGGTCAGTACCTTTCTCCCCTCTCCCCCTGGGAGAGGGGAGAAACACACGCCGTCTCGCCACGGCAAGCCGTGGGCGACCGGTTTAGGATTTGTGCGCGGACGACTGCCGCTCACACAACGACAACCCTCGCGATTCCACTCGGTTGGTTTGATTGCCGTCAAAACCTTCCCGGCTTCGATCACGCATCACGTACGCATCGATTCCTTCCAACCCAACGTACGTATGTAAATGTGGCGGCAGGTTTTGACCTACCTCCTGCGGATGGAGTGGGTGTATGTGTGGTATCGACACACCCCGGTTCGCGTCCTCGTCCCTCGGGACCGGGCCACCCCTCTCAAGGGACTGTTGAAAAAGGCGGTGTCAAGTAAATTGCAGGCGAAAGTTTAAGAAAGCCTTGCTGGGCGCCTTCGGCAGCCGCATGCGCGGGGATGACTTAACTCTGAGTCTCCAATACATGGCTTAGTGATGTGGCAAGCATCGCGCACTTTTTCAACAGACCGCCAAGCGGGGAATTAGGGGTCGATGATTGGAGTCAGCATACGATAGCGAAAGTTGCGTTCGAGATTAATGAACCCACGGCAAGCCGCGGGCGACCGGTTCTCAAGGGACTGTTGAAGAAGTCCTCGCCCATGTCATCCTGAACGAAGTGAAGGATCTGCTTCGGTTGCCAATGAACAACTTACAGATTCTTCGCTTCGCTCAGAATGACAAGAATTGACTTTTTCAACAGACCCAAGAGGGGAATCTTGAATCTATGAAAAAGTCGCAATGTCTGGAGCACAGGGCTCTGGCACATTTTGACATTCGCTGGTAGCTTGGCAACTCGAATTATTGTTGGTGCATGAGGTCGCGGAGGTGCTTAAAGTTGATGAGTTTGATATTTTGTTCGACGATGGCGGTACGGAATTCGGAAGAGTTGAGGATGGCGTAGTCCCACTGGCGGACGGTCCAATTGGCGAAGTCGCTGCGGCCGGATTGAGTGAGACGGGGTTCGTGTTGCGGCGCGGCGGGATGGAAGTAGATTTCAGTGACGCCTGCGGGGAGACAGAAAATCAGACGGGACATATAGTGCATCTTCTCCGCGAAGTTGGCGAATCCATCGATCGGCAGATAAACGAAGTTGTCGGGGAACTGCAGGTTCAGCCGGCGGGCGCGTTCGACCCACCCCTCCCCTAACCCGATTTGATCGAGCAAGGCGCGTGAGGCCATGCGCAACGGCAGACGAAACCGCGCGGCGAGATTCAGGTAGCGGTCGGCAAATTCCGGGCGCAACTGCATGGTGCCTTCGTGGCTGTCGAGATGGGTGATGTCGATACCATCGGCGATCGCGAGTTCGATTTGCGCGGTGGCTTCGTGGAGGGCTTCATCGGGATTTGCATTCAGGAAAAAGAGGTCGCGATCAAAATGAAATTTTCCGGACGCATCGACAAGGCTGGGGACGGAATCGGGCGGACAAACGGGACCGATCAGCGACTCGGGCAGCGACGAGGTCATTGTGATGTGGACGCCGCAAGGGATAGAGTGATTCTGCATAAGTATATTCACGGCGTCGCGGTAGTCGCCTGCTGTGACCATGAGGGTGGTTGATGTCACCAGGTTTTCGGCGATCAGTTCGGCGATGGAGCGATTGACACCGGCTGTCAGTCCGAGATCATCAGCGTTAATGATGAGCAGTTTGTCGGAGGCGGAGTAGCCGAGGTGTTCGGCGAGAGTTCCGGAGCGGCCGTTGAAGGCGTACTGTTCGGGTAGCGAGAAAGGATACATGATGGATTATACCATTGTGAGGCGAATTGGGCAAGATGCAGAATCGAAGTGCGAAAATTTAAGGGAGTGGTGGAGGGGGGATACCCGAAGTCTCCTTCAGGCGGCTGGTTGGTCCAGCGCACACCACTCCCAAATTTTTGCAACCGTGGCCGAGGGCCAATGATTGTCACGCAAATGGTGTGCCAAGTGTTTCAAAGTGATAATCGACTTTGTGGTCTGGTATCGTGAAGTAATCGAACGAGATAACGGTGTCGGTGCCATGGGAGTTACGGAGATAAGGGAATGACCAATTGCAGTAGATATTATCGTACAGGAATTGTGCAAAGGGTTGCGGAAGTGGGAAGCGGGCTCACCTCCCGCGAAGCGCGGGATCTTCGACTCGCCCCTCTCCAGGGAGTGTTGAGAAAGATGGATTAACGGAAAAAGCTAACCAGACAACGAAGAAGCCTTGCTGGGCGCCTTTGGCAGCCGCCTTCGCGGGAACGACTTAACAAGACGACGACACATGTTTGGAAAGTTATGATTATGGTCGATTCGACTTTTTCAACAGTCCCTCCCAACGGGAGAGGGGAAACAGCTAATTCTCGAGAATGCCAATACACAAGCGCTTTCAATCGGCTTCACTCAAGAGCGTATGATCAGTCGGCGCAGCCGCAGGAGCCGGGGCCGCCGGCGAAAATGTAATTGATGACGGCGACGGCATCGGAAATCGTGATAATGCCGGTGCAATCCATGTCGCCGCAACCGGCAATTGTTGGCACCGGGCCGCCTGCGAAAATGTAGTTGATCAAAAAGACGGCATCCGAAACTGTGATGAGGCCGGAGTAGTCGGCATCGCCCTCGACGGCAAAACAATCGGGGAATTTTGCAACTGCGAGAGGACCGTCGCCGACATTGAAGCGAGCGAGAACCACACCGGCGGAATCGATTTCGGTGATGGTGTCGTCGGCGAAGTTGCAAGTGACGACGGTTGAGTCAGAAATTGAAAGAATTGCTGTCACTCCCCAATCGGCATTGAGCGGATTGGCGGCGCTGTGAATGTTCGTGAATGTGGAGAGATTCACGGTGTAGACCAGGCCGCCGGATTTGCTTGGCGAGAACTCAAAGCGACGGTCGACAAATACCAACCCGGATGGCGATGCTTTGACGGGCGGCGGCCAACCACCGGCTGAGAGAAATGCGATGTCCTGTTTGGTGATGGCGAGCCCTCCGGGAGCGCCGCCGACGTGAAGACTGTCGACGACGCGGTTGGCGGCGGGATCAAATTTGAAGAGCCAGCCCTGGATATCAGCGTAATTTCCCGTGCAGAGGATATAGATGTAGCCGTCATAACCGAATTCGGCGACCTGGGGATTGACGCCGACGGTGACGCGCGCGATCAAAGTGTCGTTGTTACAGTCGCGAACTTCGAGCTTGCCGGCGTCGTATTCGAACAATGCGTTGAAACTGGTGAGGCAGATATAGGCGCGGCGATCGCGGATGACGATTCCCTGCGGGCTGTCGGTGTCGAGGCCATCGCCGACGGCGAATTCGGAGATGATGCTGCTGTCGGCGGCGTTGACCTTGGTGACGGTGGATGAGACGAGATTGGTGACGTAGAAGGTATCGGGATTCAAGAAGGCGCCGAAATAGGGATTGCGGCTGTTCCCGAGAAAGAGGCGGCCAGTGCGTTGTTTGGCGCTCATATCGTATAAGTAGAGGTCGTTGCTGCCGGAGTTAATGGCGATGCCACGATTGGCGGCGACGGCGAAGTCATTGGGGAAAAGGCCGAGGGCATCGACAAACGGCGCGACGGCGCTGTCGGTGAGATTGACGATGTCGAGGGTTTCACCGAGTCCATTCACAACGGCGAGTTCACGGGGTGCGGCGATGGCAGACGTGCAAAGCGCCAGAGCGAAAACGAAAAGATAGAAAAGCTTCATAAGGTATTCTCCAATTTATATCTGAACATTGAGTGTGAGTGAATAAGAGCGCGGCGGCATTGGCATGCGTTCGAGCAATTCGTAGCGCGTGTTCGTAAAGTTTGCGACTGCGGCGCGCAGAGTGTGACGGCGCGACCAGAGCTTGACCGGGATATCGAACGCGAGATCGTGAAGCGCAAATCCGGGGAGTTGCTTGGTGTTGGCCTCACGAATTTGGCGCTCGCCGGTGTAGCTGTATTGATATTGGATGCCGAACAATCCGAAGTCAAGGTCAAGCGCGAGACGTTCGACAAGGTCGGGCTTGAAAGGAACAGTTTGACCATAATAGCCACTGGTTGTGGAGAGATTGACGGCGTCGAGAGACGTGCGATGATACGAGATTTCGAAACGGCGATTGCGCGGGGCAAGAGTGATCGAGGATTCGGCGCCGACATAACGCGAGCGATCGATGTTGACGGGCTTGTATTTGCCATCGAACTGGCGGCGCCAGATGATCAGATCGTCGATGGCGCTTTTGAACCAAGTGTGTGAAGCGGCGACGACAATAACGCGATCGTATTTGAAATTAAGGCCGGCCTCGCGAGTGACAGCGCGCTCGGGGCGAAGGTCGGGATTGGCCTCGCTGAAAACATCCCCGCGCCAAAAGGTGGCATCGATTGGCGGCAAGCGGAACGACTCGGAATAAGAAGCCTCGGCGCCGACAGTGATCGGAAGGTTAACTTTGAAAGAGGCGCCGGCAAAGGGAGAACCGTGGTTCTTGCCGGAAATGCGATCGAGGCGATAGCGGGCATCGAGAGTGGCGGTGGTCTTCCCGATCGCCTGATCGAAGATTGCGCCGGTGTAGGCTGCAATGGTTTTGCGGCTGACGATGGGGAGAGATCGCGAGGGCGCGATGTTGTCATCGTTGAAAAAGCTTTCGGAGGACAGATCGCTACCGACGGACGCGATGAAGTTTTTCAAGGGCGTGGTTCGATATTCAGCGTGAAGCAAACGCGCGGTTTGGAGATAGTCCTTGTCGTAGGCGATGAAGCTACTGTGGTCGGCGAAACTTTGGCGGAGTTCGCGGAAGGTGGCAAGAAGGTTGAGGCGCGCGGTCGAGTAACTCAGAGAGTAGGAGTCGTTCCGGCGTTTGGCCATCGCGCTGCCGGTTTCCTGAAAGATCGCGCCAGGGAGTTCGGAATGGGAATTTGAGAGGCGCGCCAACAGCGAGAGATTGCGCCAATAAACAGATCGCAGCGAGACATAGGCGCCGTAGTTGCGCGACGAGTTGTTGATGCGGGTTTGTTCGCCGTTGTAAGGATGGTCGTAGCTAAAGTCGTTAGTTTGCTGCTGATAATCGTAATTGGCGACAATGTCGACTCCGCGCAGATCGGGTGCGGTTAGATTGGCGGCGCCGCGCCGGAGGTCGTAGCTTCCCGTAGCTAATGAAGCGTTTGCGGAAGGAACGCGCCCGGGAGTTTTGCGGCTGATGATATTAATCGCACCGCCGAGGGCGTTGGCGCCAAAACGCGATGCGGCGCCGGTGGTGTAGACCTCGACGCGCTCGACGGATTCGGTTGCGATGGCGGAGAGATCGGCGGGAGAGCCATCAGGGTTGATCGGGACGCCATCGACGAGGACGAGGATCGCTTGCGGGCTGAAGCCGCGCAAGGAAGCGTATTTGGTGCGGCCATCGGATTCGAGGTAGAAGCCGGAACGACTGAGGAAATCGCCGACGTATGTTGAGGCGGCGCGATTTGATTCAGACAGCAAATAGGACGTGACGCCGACAGCGGCATCGCGAGTGGCGGTGACCTCGGCTGCGCCGGTTGTCAGAGTGAGCGGCTGCAGGAGAATCGCAAGGTTGCGAGTGTCGCCCTCGCGAAGTTGGAGCGGGCCGATTGTCACAGGCATATGGAAGGCGGACTCGATTTGCAGCGTGACGAGACCGGGCGTGAGGCGCGCGATGAGGAATGAGCCATCGGTGTTGGACAGAGCTGAGCGGCCATCGGGGAGCGCGGTGATGATGACGCCGGCGATGGGTTCATTCAACAGGCTGTCGGTGATGGCGCCGGAAATCGCGACGAAGTCCTGGCAGCGTGCGCGCGAAGGAATCACCGCGAGGAATAAGATGATGGAAATGATAAGGGCGAGTGGTTGTCGAGTGGTTCGTCGGAACGACGAACGTGGACAACTTCGGAGGAAGCGACCGAGGAGTCGCGCCAACGATTGGGCCCAAACGAGTCGCATAATGCAATCTCCTTGGGCGGGTAACAAAAAACCGACTTGAGGACAAGTCGGAATCGGTCAGATCCGCCGAGCGACGATGCTCGACGGTACTTTTCCCGAACCCGCGCCGGAACAAGTTAGAGTTGAGATTGTCGGCAGGTCTCCTGACTCGTCAGCTTCAGATCTAATCTCCCGTGCCTTCCCGGTTTCCCAGTGGCATGGTCGGGATTTCGTAGCTGCTTACAGTAGCGGGGCTGTGCGGGGATTTAACCCGCTTCCCTATTAAGCGTAAACGCGCCGAAAATCGGTGGTTATGTGGGAGTAGTTTAGGGAGTGGGGGGAAGAGTGTCAAGGGAGAAGTTACGGGGGGATTCGGGATAATTGGTTCCGCACACGTCGCGTTGGGAACGGCCAGAGACGAATACAACCTGATTATAGATGAGAGACTTTCACTTCAGCGCATGTATGAACCAACTTTGAATCTCTGCGTTTTTGTTCCCCTTCTCGTCAGGGAAGTCGCCCACAATAAGCCGTGGGCGACTCAGCCAGCGATCAATGTCTTGAGTTAAGATTCAGAAATCTTCAAGTCATTTAAGGATAACCATTTTTCTGACTTCCAAGTATGAGTCCGTTTTGAAACGATAGAAGTAGACCCCTGATGAGACCTCAAACCCATCGTTATCACGTCCATCCCAAGTAACTTCGTGGAAACCCGCGGTTTGAGGTCCATCGTGGAGAGAAGCAACTTTTTGTCCGAGCAAATTGAAAACTGACAACTCTACTTGCATCGGCCTGGCCAATGAATACCCGATAGTTGTCTGAGGATTGAACGGATTAGGAAAATTCTGCGCCAAATCGAATTCTAAAGGCAGGGTTGCGGGTTCGGTAACGGACGTGCGTTTATCCGATGGGTAGCCACACCAAGCATAGTCAAAACCTCCGCAAGGCGAAGAATCAAGTATGTCAGGTACTTTGTCAGGATCAGGGCAAGTCGATGTCGAGCAGGGAAACACCCAGCGATTTCCTTCAGCCATAATAGTTCCGTCAATGGCATTCGTCGTGACAAAGCGATATTCCTCATCTACGTCGCAAAGGGCTCTGCCCTGATAATCGTGTCCACAATTCATAAAAATAGAGTTTCCACCACCGTGATAACCGTCCCAGACCCCAAGATCAATCTCTCCCGATTTACTATGGACTCCAGTATTGTAACCGACAATGAATGTATTGCGGACGACTACATTGGACATGTTCCCTCGGTCGTTGATACCGATGTGAGAGGGAGTGATACTAGGAACCCTGAACAGATCACACAATTCTATCAACACATTGGACTTCATCGCGATGTCGATACCGACGTCGTAACCGTCGATGAAACAGCGTCGGATCACAAGCGGTTGACTTTGCGATTTCTTGCCCTGTACTTCGATAGCGGCAATATTGGTAATTCCGCACGGTGGGTATGCTGACGTGCGAAACCAGAAGGTGTTCGAGTCGATCAGCGCGTTGGAATATTCCGCCCGAAGTCCAACCGGGGAGAATCGGCAACTGAATTCGGGCTCGCCGAAAGTGTTGTTTAGCACAGTGCACGAGTCACGCAGATGAACACCGTAACCGGAATTGACCCTATAGATCCGATTATGCTCAATACGAAGTTGCGGATTAACGCTTTTGATCCCATGTAATTTGCATGAATCAATTAAGCAGTGCATGACTGAGCTGGCAGAAACATTGTCGAAAGAAATTGCAGTCCGTGCGTGTTTGATTTCGGCATAGCTCACAGTCGCTGTGCCACCGGATTTGACCACTATGCCTTCCCAATCATCGAATCCGGGTTGACCGGCGCTCGAATGAATTTGCACGGGCTGAGATTGAGTTCCTTGAATCACGAGGGCACCCTCGCCCAGCCAACCGCGGTGCAGGCCACCTCTGACGCGGTGGCCAATTTTGACGGGCTGCTCGATGTGCTGAGGGCGAGTGCCGGCGCCGTTCTGGCCGCCGGTTGCGGCTGGCCAGTGCACCGGGAGTGATCGGTCGGCGGGTGCGGTGGCGGGTGCGCGCGGCGATCGCCCGGCGAGGGCCGCACCGATCACAGCTGGGGACGCGATCTGGGGGTCTGCCACCGCGAGGGGGCCGTGATCGCCGAGCGATCAGCCGACGCTGCTGGCGGGCGCTGCGCAACGCGCGCTGTGGCAGGCCGCGGTGGCGCATTCGAGGTCTGGTGGCCCCGCCTGCTTGGGCAGGTGCTCCTTCTGAATCCAGGTACACCGGGGCCCTAAGCCCCGGCCCGGGGGCTCCCCGGGGAATTCGCCCCACAGGCCCGGAGCGCTCCCGGACCGATCCCGCCGGGCCTCGGAGAGACCCCATGGCAGACACGAACCGCCAGATGAACGGGGCCACCACCCTCGTCGCCGTCTGGCCCGGAATGGCGGTTCGCCGCCCACGGCGGGCTATTACCTCATGTCCCGCCTCCATATGCAGGAGTCCGAAGCGCTTCCCGCCACGGACCTGTTCGACGTCGAGCACGTGGACGTCAGGGACGGGCTGATCGTCAAGGCGTCCGCGTCGCCGGGGCGGCTGTTCCTCTGGAAGAACCCGAAGAACCTGGGCGATCTGGCCGTGTTCATCGGCGAGTCCCAGCCGCCTGCCCGGGCGGAACTCGGCGTTCTGCGCCCGCCTTCTCGACGACGCGCAGAAGCTGGGCGTGCGCGAGGTACACGCGTTCGCGTCGATGGCGACCGACAT
>CAVPQS010000012.1:0-12300 GCA_963707485.1 uncultured bacterium | reverse complement strand
TTACCGCGCGAAAAGCGCCTCGAAACTGCACTGACCTATATTTTTGGTCTGGGTCCGGCTTCGGCGCGCGAAATTCTCAAGAAGACCGGAATAAATCCTGATCTGCGCGTTCACAAGATGACTGAAGAAGACGTTGCCAAGTTGCGCAGCGTGATTGAAAATGATTACCGGGTCGAAGGCGTGCTTCGCAGCGAAGTTGCGATGAACATCAAGCGCCTGATCGACATCGGTTGTTACCGCGGATTGCGCCATCGCCGCGGACTGCCTCTGCGCGGACAGCGCACCAAGACAAATGCCCGCACCCGCAAGGGTCCGAAGCGCACAATCGCCGGCAAGAAGAAAACTCCGACGAAGTAGGATCGAAATGATAGTTTGTTTTCCGATACAGGAGAAGTTAATTGGCTAATCCGAAACCAAAAGGTAAGAAGAAAAAAGCGCGCCGCATCGATCCGATGGGCGTAGCTCACATTCAGTCGACGTTTAACAATACGATTATTTCGATCACCGACTCCACCGGCGGTGTGATCGCCTGGTCGTCGGCCGGCAAGTCCGGTTTCAAGGGTTCGAAGAAATCCACGCCGTTTGCGGCCCAGCTTGCAGCGACGTCTTCGGCCAAGGAAGCGATTGATCAGGGTCTGCGCAAGATCGAAGTCTGGGTCAAGGGTCCCGGCTCCGGTCGCGAAGCGGCGATTCGTTCGCTGCAGGCCGCAGGGCTGGAAATCACCGCCATCAAAGATGTCACTCCGATTCCTCACAACGGCTGCCGTCCGCCCAAGCGGCGCAGAGTATAGGGTGGGGAGGTAAGCAGTTATGGCAAGATATACAGGTCCGAAACATAGAATGTGCCGCCGTCTCGGCGAGAAGATTTGCGATTCCTTGAAGTGTCCGGTTGACCGTCGTCCCTATGGACCGGGTCAGCACGGCCAGGGTATGCGCCGCAAGATTTCCGAGTATGGCGTGCAGTTGCGCGAAAAGCAGAAAGTGCGTTCGATTTACGGCGTGCTGGAAAAGCAGTTCCGCAATTACTTTGACGAAGCCAACCGCATGAAAGGCGTGACCGGTGAAAACCTGTTGCAGTTGCTCGAGTGCCGCTTGGACAACGTCGTTTTCCGTCTTGGCTTTGCCCCGACGCGGCGCGCTGCGCGCCAGTTGGTGCGTCATCGCCACTTTATGGTCGGCGGACATATCGTCGATATCCCGTCATATCAATTGAAACCACACGAATTAATTCGCGTAAAGGATAAGTCGCGCAAGCTGGATATTATTCACATAGCGCTGAAGAACGCCGATCGTTCCGCTGACTTGCCCTGGCTGCGTGTCAATAAGGCTTCACTGGAGGGCGAACTGCTTGAAATTCCCAAGCGTGCCGATATTCCGGTACCGGTGTCCGAGCAGTTGATTGTGGAGTTGTACAGCAAGTAGTTTAGCAAGGAGAGTAGCTATAATGAAGTGGAGAAATCTGGTACTGCCAAAAGAGGTAGTGACCGAGGAAATGGGAGAGAATCAGCGCTATGCGCGATTCGTGCTCGAACCGCTCGAACGCGGTTTCGGTGTCACGATCGGCAACTCGCTGCGGAGAATTTTGCTCTCGGCGATTCAGGGCGCTGCCGTGACTTCGTTGCGCATTGAAGGCGTACAGCACGAGTTTTCGACCATTCCCGGCGTCTACGAAGACGTCACGCAGATTGTTTTGAATCTCAAGAAGCTCCGGATCAAAATGCACAATGACGATCCGAAGACCTTGAAGCTCGCGATCAACGGCAAAGGCAAATACAATGCCGGCATGATCGAAGCCAACGCCGATATTGAAATTCTGAATCCGGAATTGCACATTATCGAACTGACCGAAGACAAGAAGTTCAATATCGAAATCGATATGGACCTTGGCCGCGGTTATGTGCTGGCGGATCAGAACAAACGTCCCGACCGTCCGGTTGGCACGATCTTGGTTGACTCGTTGTTCAGCCCGGTGATCAAAGTTAATTATACCGTGGAAAATACCCGCGTGGGCCAGCGCACCGATTACGATCGTTTGACGCTGGAAGTCACCACCGACGGCTCGCTCTCTCCGGAAGAGGCGATCGGCTACAGCGCCAAGCTGCTGGCGGATCACCTGCGCTTCTTCATTCACATCGACGAGGATATTATTCCAGTCGAAGAGAAGAAAGAAGACGAAGAGACCGTGCGCGTGCGCAATCTGCTAAACACCAGAGTTGATGAACTCGAACTGTCGGTGCGCTCATCGAATTGTCTGCGCGCCGCGAATATACAGACTTTGCGCGATCTGGTGACCAAGTCGGAATCCGACATGCTCAAGTATCGCAACTTCGGTCGCAAGTCGCTCACTGAGCTTAGCGCGATCCTCGAAGAGCAGGGTATGAGCTGGGGTATGGATATTTCCAAGTTCCTGGCGAATGATTAGACTGAGGAGAGTGATACTGTGTTACATCATGGCAAGAAAACAGCAAAGCTAAGCCGCACGGCCACGCACCGTAACGCGATGCTTTCGAATATGGCGGCGTCACTCTTTCTGCACACGAAAGTGACGACAACCACTCCCAAAGCCAAGGCGCTGCGGCCGTACGTCGACCGTTTGATTTCCAAGGCGAAGGATGGTTCTCTGCACAGCAAGCGTCTGGTGGCAAGTTACATGCCGCACAAGGTTGCGCTGAAGAAACTGTTCGAAGAGATCGCGCCGAAAATGGGCGCGCGCAATTCGGGCTACTCGCGCGTGATCAAAGCCGGTTTCCGTCGCGGTGACAACGCCGAAGTTTCGGTCGTTGAGCTGTTGATGGATAAGCCGGTGGAGCATGTGGAGAAGCAGGAAGGCAAGGGCAAAGCTACTGCGACTAAGGGCAAGTCTGCCGCGGCGGGCAAGAAGAGCGCCAAGCCGGCTGAGAAGAAATCGGCCAAGGCAGGAGCTTCGAAGAAGAAGGCTGCGGCCGCCGAATAATTATCGCATACATTACCCGCGATTTGATAGAGAAAGCGTCCCAAGTGACTGGGACGCTTTTTTGTTGGGGGGTATCCCTGCGACTCGGTTGTTGACAAAAGGAGCGAATTTGTTATATTGACATGATTCTACATGTTTTAGATTGGAGGAAGCGAGTGATTCTGTCCAAACAGTGGCTCGTTGGTGGGCTGGTAGCGTTGCTGTTCTTTGCATGCCCGTTATCAATGGCACTCGACATCCCAGACCAGGGTATACCTGACTCGGCATATTTTGGTGCGACGACCTTCGAATTGAATAGTTGTACGCACGAAGTTACGGTCACCTTGCCGGTATATCTTTACTCCGACAGTTTCTCTTGGCTCAATATTTTTCAATTCTATTGGTATGGAAGTGCCATCTGTGACACGCTATTGATATTCGAAACGGGTGGGGCGGATTCCATTACTAGAACGATAGTCATTAATCAGGATCAAAAGAGACTGGGCGGAAGCAGCTTCGGTTGGTCGTGGTGGGTTTGTCCTACGGTGGGCACTGAGCTGTTTCTGGAGTTGTCCTTTACTGTTGCGCTCGGTGATTCGTTTTCAATCGAAGTTGACTCTACCAATTTCAATTTGAGGGATCCGCACGATGTATGGTTCCCACTCTACCTCGATTTGAACAAGACTATTTATGTACCAGATACGTTAATCATGTCCCCGGGCGATGCCGATTGCACCGGATTTATTTCAATCTCTGACGCAGTTTTTCTCATTCACTACATATTTGCAGGTGGGTGCTCGCCATATGATTCGAATTCTGCCGACGCAGACGGAAGCTGTCTGGTGACAATTTCGGATGTCGTCTATTTGATCAACTACATCTTCGCCGGCGGACCGGCGCCGCAGGCGGGATGCGTGGTGCGGTAAGGAGCAAGATATGTTCTTCGGACGAATTATCCTCTACATTGCATTTTCTGCAATTCTGTTCGTTGGTGCGGCGACTGAGGCGAAGGGGCAGGACTTCTATGAATCGGATTCTGCTTACTATCTTCCTTGGGAGTTTAGACCAAACGCATGTTCTGGCGATGTCCAGGTGCACATTCCGGTGTACATGTGGAGCGACGGCTTTGCTCGGTTCTATGGTCTGCGACTAAGTGTTTCCGGTTACACGGGCTGTGACAGCGCTGTAACACACTTTCTGAATCCATGCGAAGCACAGGAAAAATTGTACACCTGCAATGATAGCGACACAATGGCTTTTGCCGCAAAATGCTATAGTGCGGTCTATATAACGCCGGGAGAGGGAGTTGTTGGCGAATTCTACATCCGCGGTTGGCCCGGGGACACGATTTCCGTATCTGCCATGCCGGGACTCTTCTTTACGCTATCAGACTACCAGAATTATTGGTACCCGGATTATATGCACTTGGATACTCAAATCGTCATCCCAAGCCAATTTGTACTGCAGCCGGGTGATGCCGACGCGTCAGAGATCGTGACAATTTCCGACGCAGTATATCTCATCAACTACATTTTTGCAGGCGGGTGCTCGCCGTATGATTTGAATTCTGCCGACGCAGATGCAAGCTGTCTGGTGACAATTTCGGACGCCGTCTATTTGATCAACTACATCTTTGCCGGCGGACCGGCGCCGCAGGCGGGATGCGTGGAGCCGTAGTAATGTAGGTCGGGTTCCGAATTCCGCGCAATTAATATATTGGAAGAGACGGAGAGGTGACCGCGGAATGAGAAACCCGACATGGGATTCGAAGAAAGAAGTGTCGGGTTTCTCGCTTCAGTGGGTATCGTTATACCGTAGATTCAGAATCGCTCGGAACCCGACCTACGGGCTGACATTTCAACCCACCTTTCAGGTGGGGCACAAACAATCCCACTGAGAATTCCTCCCCAAATTTGCTCTTGTAGAGTTCTGAATCGTTGCATAATTTGCGGATTCAATGAACGAACAAATGTCGGAGAGGGAGAACTTTTGAATGGGAACTGGCTGTAAAGTATTGCTGATCGTCGGTATCGTCCTGTTGGCGATCATTGTCGGGGGCGCCATTCTTATATACAACTATGGTGACAAAGTTCAAGGCGTCGCGGCGACCAAGACTGTAGAGCAACTCGAAAAAGACGTTATGGCGAATCTTCCCGAAGGCGCCAATGCCGACGAGGTCAAAGCGACACTGAACGAACTCAAGGACAAGGTCAAGAAACTGATCGAGGAGAAGAAGCTTGATTTCGGCAAGATGGCGCCGATGATCAAAGAATTCAGCGATTCCATGAAAGACAGCAAGATAGAGACAGAAGAATTGACGAAATTGATGGATCGGATCAAGGAATACATCAACAGCAATTGACGGCTTCGAGCCGCGATCATTTGTGCGCGCCCGCCGTCCACGTCGGGCGCGTTCTCATGCGGCAAGCGCGGAGAATCTGTCCTTGGCAATCCCACCGCAAGCGGTGGGGCACCAGACTCAGCCTTGATTCACAAATCAGCCTCTGTATGGCTGACTCACTCATCACGATTGACATAGACGCCCAGAGCAAACCATGACGATTCTTACGCATACATCCATTCTCATCGGGGCGTACTTATTCGGATCGATTCCGTTTTCGGTAATCGTCGGATATATGTTTGCCGGCGTCGATGTGCGCAAAACCGGTTCGGGAAACGCGGGCGCGACCAATGTCTATCGCGTTGCGGGTTTGCCGGCGGCGATCATTGCCGGGGCCCTGGATGCGCTTAAAGGGGTCTTGCCGGTAGTCGCGGCTAAGATGTTGTTTCCCAACGAAGAATGGCTGCAAATTGCCTGCGGGTTAGCGGCCGTGGTCGGGCATATCTTCCCAATATTTGCCGGTTTCAAAGGCGGCAAGGGCGTTAATACTTTGCTCGGAATGTTCCTGGTGCTGCTTCCGATTGAGATGCTGATCTGTTTGGGAGTGTTTGCAATCATGTTCGCGCTCACCCGGATCGTCTCGGTCGGGTCGATGACGGCTGGAGTATCACTTTCACTGATTGCTCTAATCGAAAAGTACATAATGGCAAAAAATATGTCAGCGCTTTTACTTTCCGCTTGCTTCGCCGTGAGTCTGCTTGTATTATTCACACACCGAGCAAACATTCGAAGATTGGTCCGGGGTGAAGAGAAGAGATTATCCCGTTAGGCCAGTTCTTCGGGAGTTAATGACCAACCTGAAATCCAGGGATGTATGGCGAGAGTTTCGGTTTTAGGCGCAGGAGGATGGGGAATCGCGATTGCCAATCTACTTGCCGAGACAGACAATCACGTCACGCTGTGGAAACACGATCCCGCATCTGTAAAAAAGCTGATTGAGACCCGGCGCGACAATTCCAAGTTGCGCGGCGTCGATATTAATAGTCAAATTAACATTACTCACGACATGGACGAAGCGATGGACGATCGCGACGTTATCATTCTTGCGGTGCCGACACAAAATGTGCGGCGGACTTGCGAGAAGATTAAGGCGACCGGCCGTCCGGTGCCGATCGTGGTCAGTTTGTCGAAGGGCATTGAGATTACGAGCCTTCAGCGCGCTTCCGAGGTCATTACCGAAGTTTTGGGCGATGATGTCGGCAACCGTGTGGTTGTGCTTTCGGGACCGTCGCATGCCGAAGAAGTCTCTCGCGGCGTGCCGACATCGGTGGTGGCGGCTGGAAAATCGCATGGGGCTTGCAGCGAGGTTCAGCATCTGATGTCGACGGCGTCGTTCCGGGTTTATACTTCGGACGATATTGTTGGCGTCGAGTTAGGCGGCGCTCTCAAGAATGTCATTGCCTTGGCGGCGGGAATGCTGTTCGGATTGCGGCTGGGCGACAACACGACCGGCGCTTTGTTGACGCGCGGACTGGCGGAGATGTCGCGGCTCGGAATCAAGATGGGCGCGAATCCGGAGACCTTTGCGGGTTTGTCGGGATTGGGCGATCTGGTGACGACCTGCATATCGTATCACAGCCGTAACCGCTATGTCGGCGAGCGCATCGGGCGCGGCGAAAAGTTGTCGGAAATTATGGAGACCATGACAATGGTTGCGGAGGGTGTTCCGACGACGAGAGCAGCGGTCCGGTTGGCTGAAAAGTTCAAAGTTGATATGCCGATAACCCGTCAGGTATATGAGGTCCTCTTCGACTCGAAGTCTCCGGCGCGGGCGCTAAATGACCTGATGAGCCGTGAACTCAAGAGTGAGGTCTACTGTTAGGGAAAGATTGCGAGCGTATTTCAGTGAAAAACGGCGAAGAAAAATTATACTACTCCATATCTGAAGTGGCAGAAATGACCGATGTCAAACCGTATGTGTTGCGGTTTTGGGAGAAGGAATTTCCGCTGCTGCGTCCGAAGAAGAATCGCGGCGGCAATCGCACATACCAAAAACGCGAAATTGTGCTGGTCAATCGGATCAAGTCGCTGCTTTACGATGAAGGCTACACGATTGAGGGCGCCCGCCAGAAGCTGTCGGAATCTTCGCGCGACATCCGCCGCGAGGACAAGCTGATCGAGCTTTTGGCGCAGATCAAAAAAGAACTGATGGAAATCGAACGGAGCCTGGCGCTGAACAGCACAAACGGCAACAAACCGTAGGCTGCCGGGTCGCGCTGTTCGATTTGTGTCGGCTTGGTTGACGAGTCTACTTCCACCGAAATTCGGTTGTATTCCAAAGCGACATAGCGTATTTTGTCTGCCTGATTCTATCGGGGCGTGGCGCAGTTGGTAGCGCACTCGCTTGGGGTGTGAGAGGTCGGCAGTTCAAGTCTGCTCGCCCCGATTTTAGTCTGCAGAATCAACTCCCCCAAGTTAAACTGGCTATACTGAAGTCGAAATTACAGGGAGGCCGACTACGGCTCGACACCCGAGTCGACCTTGATTTTCAATCGTTCGAGAATTTCGGCGGAGATTTCCTCGATGGCGCGGCGGGTGACATCGATGACCTCCCAGCTTTGCTCGGCATAGAGCATCCGGCAGAATCGCAATTCCGAGCGCACCTGGACGATGTCATGATAGGGCATGATCGCCTGCCGCTCGTCCTTGCTGCCCATCAATAGCGCAGCGCGCTCTTCGCGCACACGCGCCAGTTCATTTGCTTCAATACTCAGTCCGACGACTCGCTGTGCGTTCGCCTTGGCGGTCCGATTCAGCAGTTGCTTGCGATAGACATCCTCGGCGATGATGGGGATGTTGACGACCTTGAGACCGAAGTTGCAGGCGAGATACATGCTGATCGGTGTCTTGCAAGTGCGCGACAATCCGACGAGGACGATATCGGCCTCCTCGATGCGATGTCCGCGGCCGTCGTCGTGCTCGACGGTGTAACCGATCGCGTCGAGTTTGCGGTAATAGTTGTCGTCGATGATTTGCAGCAGGCCGGGGCGGTATTGCGGATGAACGCCGAGGAACTTCGACAGGGTCTTGATCATCGGACGCAAGACATTCAGATGCAGCACGCCGCGGGCCTCGAGGACTTCGTGGAAATACTCGCCGAGCTCGATTGAAATGAGCGAATAGACGACGAGGTATTCATCAGTAATCTCGCCGACGATTCCGTCGATTTGTTTTTTCGAGGTGATGTTTTGATAGGTCGTCTTCAGACTAAAGGCGATCTTTTGGTCGTCGTACTGCGACAGGACGGCGTCGAGCAAACGCTTGGCTGTTCGGCCCGTGCCGTCAGACACAATGATTATAGTTTTTGACTTTGTCATCGACGTGTTACTCCTCGATTAACAGAATAACGCTTATCCTTGCCGAGCACAAAGCCTTTGTCAAACTGCACGGCGTCGTTGATACTGCAGTAACAGCCATTCGAAAGTGAGGACACTTCACATGCCGGTCGGTTTTATCGGATTGGGACATCTCGGAAAAGCAATCGCGCAGCGCCTGATTGACTGCGGCGAAGAGTTGCTTGTTTACAATCGTACTGCTGCAAAGGCCGAGGGGATCAAAGCAAAGCGCGCGGGTAATATCGACGAGATGGCGCTCGAATGCGAGACTATCGTTTTTTGTTTATTCGACAGCAGCGCCGTGGCCGCGATTCTGCCGCAGGTATTGGCACGCAGGCCGCAAGAGCGGCTGATAGTCGATCTGACCACAAACCGCCATCGCCAAGCGCTCGACTTTCACCGCGCGTGTTCGGATGCCGGAGCGGAATATCTCGAAGCGCCGGTGTTGGGTTCGGTGGCGCCGGCCACGCGCGGCGAGTTGACAATTCTTGTCAGCGGCGGGCAAGTTGCTTTCCAACGCGCAAATGCGCTGCTGGCGAAAATCGGCAAGACCATACACTTCCTCGGCGATGCCGGCGCCGCGACGAAGATGAAACTGATCAACAATCACTTGCTGGGAACGTTTATGGCGGCGATTGCGGAAGCCATAGCTTTGGGCGAACGCGCGGGAATATCGCGCAAGCAAGTGATCGATATTTTGAGCGCAGGTGCGGGGAATTCGGGCGTGTTCAATGCGAAGAAAGAGAAACTGCTTAACGGCGATTACTCGCCTCATTTTTCGGCGGCGCTGATTTATAAGGATCTGGGCTACTTGTTAGAACTGGCGCACGATCTCGGACACGATGCTAATCTGGCGCAGACAACGCGGCAACTATACGAGCGCACGACAAAGGACGATCCGCACGCGCGCGACTTTTCCGTGATCTTCGAATATCTGAAATAGCGGAGTGACTAACCGATTTGCGCCTGGTCATCTTTGCGGCGCGAAATCACCGCGAGTCCGACAGCGACAACGGGAAGCAGAATCATCACAACGATGAGCACAGCGGGCATGATACTCACGGCATTACCGCGCAGGAAATTCGTCAAGCCGATCACCGACGAGAGAACTAATAACCAGAAAAATAGTGTTATTCCAAGTAAGACTGTAGCTGCGCCAACTAATGCATTCCGGTGTATCAACTTATTCTCCCATGTTACTCAAGCAGTATCGGAGCCGGAGATACTATGTTTAACCGGGCAATGCAATTAAAATCAAAGAATCTTGCAGTTTTGCGAAGATATTTTCGCTTAAGCGGCGCGGCGCAGGTGACGGTAGTAGGCGATGCTCGACAGGAACATGGCTGCACCGATGGCAAAATAGAACGGCGCCAAATAAGGTTTCGGGACGCCGGAGTGCCTGACGAGGTAGCCCATGGTCATCATGATTATCACCAGAAAGTAGCTGCGAAAGTTTTGGAAGGCAAAAACGCAGACCTTGTCCTGTCCGGGAGACTGGGAGTAAATTCGCTGGATGTTCTGGTTGGCCAGCTCGCCGAACTTAAAGTGATAGATTAACCAACCGACTCCGATCCCGCCAATGACGGCTATGATGAGATAGACGATTTCGCTGCCGACCAGCCAGCTTAGGGCGACCGAAGACAGAAATAGGCCGGTCAACGACCAGACAATGCCGGCAATAAGCGTCAGTGTGTTTCGTTTTGCGGCGGGTTTTCTCAATTTTCGACGCTCGCCAAGTTCATACGTCGTCAGTATCGCAATCTCAAACCGATCCCGCAACGGCAAGTTTACGAGCGAGAAAGCGGTTGACTGACGGGCTTGGTAGGATTATTTGAGCTCCAGCGCAGGGCAGAATATAAAGAAATTGACAGGCGCGGGTAATAGAGAGGCGGAGGCAGCCAATGCGTTTTTTTGCACTGACTTTTGAGAACTGGATAAGGCGAAGCGCCGGTTCTTTGGCTATAGCGATCATACTCACTTTGGAGGCAATAATGGCAAGTTCAAGCGCCAAGGCGCAGGAGCAACCGGCGCCGCAATTCTATCTCGTCGAACTTTTGGGTACGCGGGCTGGCTGGCCGGAAAACATGACGGCCGACGAAGAGCGCGTTCTCGGCGAGCATTTCGTGTACCTGAAGGATCTGACCGCCAAGGGCAAATGCCTGATGGCCGGTCCGGTCTGGGGGAAGTTCGGACTGGTAGTTCTTAAAGTGCGATCGGAAGCGGAAGCGCATGAGATTATGGGCAAAGAGCCGTCGGTGGTTCAGAAGGTCCACACCTACCAACTCTCACCGATGGTGGTTTCGCTCATGGCGGATTTCACCAGCGGCAATCGCTATCCGGCGGAAATCTCCGACCGGGTGATGTATAAGGAAGTTACTGTCAAAGCCTCGCTCGGCGACGTTTGGCGCGCCTGGACGACCGACGATGGCGCACACGAGTTTTTCTCGCCACACACAAAGATTGAATGCCGCACCGGCGGACCATACGAAATCTACTTCGACAACAGCTCGCCGCTGGGATTGCGCGGCGGCGAGGGAAATAAGGTCTTGAGTTTCCTGCCGAAGTCGATGTTCTCGTTTGAATGGAATGCGCCGCCGAGTTTCGGACCGCTGCGCGATATTCGAACGCGAGTGGTAATTAATTTCGAGCCGGTCGGCGCCGATTCGGTCAAAGTGCGATTCTACCATCTCGGCTGGGGCGCCAACGCGGAATGGAACGCGATTTACGATTACTTCGACAAAGCGTGGGAATTTGTGCTCGGGAATTTTCGTAAGCGGTTCGAATCGGGTCCGATTGAGTGGGGAGAATGATAAGGCGGATTTAGCTTACAGGTCTTTGCCCAGATATTTCGTCGAGCGTTCGGCGATCAGCTTGCCGTTGCAGTGGACCTGAAGGCGATAAGTCCCCGGCAGCTTCGGCACGAAATTTTTGTGCGCGAATTTAACCTTCTTCGATATTACTCCCGATCCATTGGCGGCAATCTTCAGTTCGCCGAGCAAATATTTGGCGAGCCTTGGTTTGTGGTTCTTGCCGGGACCGATCATCAACAACTGCAAGCGCAGTTGACGCGGCGATGGCGACGAGTTTCGGCAGTCGATTTCAAAGGGAATGCCTTGACCGATCACGATTTCCTTGGGAGTGGGTTTTCGCCACACAATATCGACGGCATCGATGTCGCCGAGACCCATCAACTTCTGTGCCCCCAGATGACCGGATTTGATCAGCGACCGCAATGCGCGTTGAATAATCCAACGGCGCTCGGCGCTGATGTTGCCTTTGCTCCACTCAGCAATCCAGTCACACAATAAGTCGGGGTTGTCTTTGGAGATGTCATTGAGATTATTGGCGACAGCTTTGCGGACGTAGTCGGACTTGTCGTCGAGCAGCGCCTCGAGCATCGACTTGATCGGAGTCGGGTCGCGTTTGAGCGCAGTCAGATGTTTGCACCAAACTCCGCGCGGGCGCAATCCTTCTGCCAACATCCGGCGAACGGCCGGGTCCTTGTCGAATGCCCACGAACTAACGAGCGGCAGAACTTTTTCCAGACCGTGTTCATGTACGACATTCTTCAAAACCCATTGTCCGGTTTCCTGCGTCCAGGTTCCGGGCAGGGCGCCGGTTAGTTTTAGTGA
>CAVPQS010000011.1:0-16282 GCA_963707485.1 uncultured bacterium | reverse complement strand
TAGGAATTCATATACGTGCGCGAGCGCACAAAACACGTTGTGTGCGCTGTCGAATTCTTGAATTCATAATGCGCATGTCGCAGACCGTGTACTGTTGACATGCAGAAAACGATTTGCATGGTGCCTTCCCTACGGCAGAAAATTGGAGTAAATCATCGCAACTGGCGATGCGCTATAATATAGTCGGAATTTAGTTTTTGGCAAGCTAAACAAGGATAAAACGGTTAATATTTTTTTGGATTTAGTACTCTTGAATCGACAATAGTTTCCTATTGTTATCCCGATTGTGGGCGGCGCTTTGAACCGTGCTTTCAAGGCAAATCAATCGAAGTCGCAATTGCGACGCCATTGCTGTTAGATGCCAAAATTCCTATCGTCGCAGCAATTTCGCAGCTAATGACTAACAGGAAATACCCAAAGTGTCGAAACATGCAAGATTACTTTCCTGACATTTGGCTAAAACACATGAAAGACCCAGAATCAATTTCGAATAATCCGATGATCGAGAATCAATCGGATAAGCTGGTTGTTGCACTACCCGGCATGTCAAATCCGGTGCCCGTGTTCTGAGTCTGCGTGCAATGTACTTGCGTCTTGTTCGGACGCGCGAGTATTATTTGAAAGTATGTGCTTGGCTATTGCTTGTTGCCAAGCACTAACAAGATAATCCCTAAAATGTACCTGTCAAGTAAAGATTCTCCGAAATTCCGACTAAGGGGACCAGTTCATCGCTCCAATCGCGCTCAGGACAGCCCGCGAGGATAACATTGACATTGCGATACGGTAATGTTATACTAAAAATTCTCTGAAGACCGGATTTTGCCGGCGCTTGTGGTGGAGGAATATTGTCTATGATTCTTATAGGATAAATCTTCATGAACAACCTTAAACCAAACGAAATAGAAATCATTTTAGCGACGGATTGTGGCTCGACGACCACAAAGGCGATTTTGATCGAAAAGACCGACGGGCAGTATCGCCTGATGGTTCGGGGCGAAGCGCCGACGACAGTCGAAGCTCCGTTTGAAGATGTAACGATGGGTGTGCTTAATGCCGTTCAAGAGGTCGAGGAACTTTCTGGTCGTAAGCTGTTGGACGATAATGGGCATATTATTACCCCGCGCGCCAAGAACGGCGACAAGGTCGGCACCGATATTTACATATCAACTTCATCTGCCGGCGGGGGCCTGCAAATGATGGTGGCGGGAGTCGTGCGCTCCATGACAGCCGAATCGGCTGAACGAGCCGCACTTGGCGCCGGAGCGATCGTTATGGACGTAATTGCTTCCAACGACAAAAGACAGCCATATCAGCAAATTGAGAGAATTCGCCACTTGCGCCCCGACATGATACTTCTCTCTGGAGGCATTGACGGCGGAACCACCACGCACGTCGTGGAAATCGCGGAGTTGATTGGCGCGGCGGATCCTAAACCGCGACTTGGTTCGAGCTACAAACTGCCGGTCATTTATGCAGGTAATAAAGACGCTGCAGCCGCAGTTAACGAGACATTGGGTGAAAAAGTCGATCTGAAAATTGTCGATAACCTGCGCCCAGTGCTTGAGCGCGAAAATCTTCTTCCAGCGCGTGAGGCCATTCACGACTTGTTCCTCGAGCATGTGATGGCGCAAGCTCCGGGCTATAAGAAGCTAATGGGAATGACCGATGCACCGATCATGCCGACGCCCGGCGCGGTGGGCCTGATCATCAAGACAATTTCTGAGATTGAGAATATTGAGGTTGTCGGCGTCGACATCGGCGGCGCAACCACCGATGTATTTTCGGTATTTCAGGGCGTTTTCAACCGGACGGTATCGGCCAATCTCGGCATGAGCTATTCGGTATCGAATGTATTTGCCGAGGCGGGTCTCGATAACGTCATGCGTTGGGTGCCGTTCCACATGGATGAGCGCGATCTGCGTAACCGTGTCAAGAACAAGATGATCCGCCCGACCACGATTCCGCAATCGATCGAAGAGCTAGTGTTCGAGCAAGCCATTGCCAAGGAAGCGCTAAGGTTGGCGTTCATCCAGCACAAGAATTTTGCTACCGTGCTTAAGGGCGTCCAACAGCAGAGAACGATCGCTGACGCTTTTGAACAAAAGGGCTCCGGGCAGACTCTTGTCAATATGATGACTCTGAACATGCTGATCGGTTCCGGCGGCGTGTTGTCGCACGCTCCACGGCGTCAGCAGTCGGCGTTGATGATGATTGATGCGTTCCTTCCCGAAGGTATTACCCGCCTCTCAGTCGATTCGATCTTTATGATGCCGCAGTTGGGTGTACTTTCAACTGTCCATCCTCAGGCGGCGACTGAAGTTTTCAACAAAGACTGTCTCATTCACCTTGGGTCCTGCATTGCGCCCTCCGGTGAAGCAAAGCCCGGCAAGGAGATGCTCAAGTACAGCTTTGAATTCCCGGATGGACGCAAGGACGAGGGCAAACTTATGTTCGGTGAAATGAAATCCTTCCCGCTTGGATTCGATCTGAAGACAAATCTGCCGCTAAAGGCAAAGGCTGTCCTTGAGCCTGACGGCAAACTGGATATTGGCGAAGGACCAGGCAAGAAGGTGGAGAAGGAAATATCCGGTGGTGTGGTTGGTCTGATACTTGACGGACGGGGTCGTCCGTTTGTAGTTCCGACCGATGATGCCACTCGCGTTAAAAAGCTGAGAGAGTGGATGGCGGTCCTGGATATTTATCCGCACCAGGCGTTGGAGAGAAATTAGAAGGCAGGAGTCAATAAGCTCTGCTTTATGATAGTGTTGTTAAGAGGAATTTCATGGCACATACTTACACACCGGGACTAAAAGTCTCGCTAAAGGAACTTATTACCAAGCGTCGCATCCTGCCTTTGAAGGGGGATGTCATGGTCAAAGTCGGCGATAAACTTTCGCCCGACACGGTAGTGGCAAGGACACACTTGCCCGGACCGGTCGAAACGATGAACGTCGCAAATATTCTCGGCGTCCCGCCGGAAGACGTTCTTCAGTGCATGGTCAAAAAAGTTGGCGACCCCATCAAAGCCGGTGAATTGATCGGAATGAACAAATCGTTTTTCGGTTTGTTCAAGTCCGAAGCTAAAGCGAAAATCGAAGGGACTATCGAAGCGATCTCGCAAGTGACCGGACAAGTGCTGCTGCGCGGTCACCCGATTCCGGTTGAAGTCAAGGCTTACATTGACGGCGAAGTCGTCGAAGTCTTTCCGAAAGAGGGCGTCGCGGTCCGCTGCTGGGGTTCATTCGTTCAGGGAATTTTTGGCATCGGGGGCGAAACACATGGCGATCTCATGATGGTCGTTAAGTCTCCCGACACGAAATTGACTGAGGATTTGATTAATGAATCGTGCAAGGACAAGATCATAGTTGGCGGATCAATTGTCACTGCGGATGCAGTTAAGAAAGCGATCAAAGTTGGAGCGCGCGGAATCGTAGCCGGCGGATTTTCCGACAAGGATTTGCGCGACTTTCTCGGTTATGATATCGGCGTTGCCATCACTGGATCAGAAGATCTTGGCGTAACGTTGGTTGTTACGGAAGGATTTGGCGAAATTCAGATGGCGAAGCGGACGTTTGATTTGTTGAAGTCACTTGAAGGCAAGCGTGCCTGTATCAATGGTGCGACGCAAATTCGCGCCGGCGTTATCAGGCCGGAAGTAATCATTCCGATTGCCGACGATATCAAAACCGGAATTGCGGTTGACACTTTCGAGGGCAAGGGATTGGAAATCGGATCGCCGATTCGCGTCATTCGCTCTCCGTACTTTGGCAAGCTGGGCAAGGTGGCGGCTCTGCCTTCGCCGCTGCAGAAGCTTGAATCGGAGTCGATGGCGCGCGTTCTCGAAGTCGAATTCGACGGCGACGGAAAACATGTTGTAATCCCGCGAGCGAACGTGGAGATGATCGAAGACTAAAGCCCGAGACTATTTTGCAGATGAGAGCGAGCCGATCGGTTCGCTCTTTTTTTGTAGCACAGTAAACTGTTTAGTTTCTTTGAAGCACGAGGAGCGTTATGTCGTCACTGCGCGGCGCCTCGCCGACGAATTTGCTGACATCGCTGATGAGCGCCTCAGTCGCTTGCGGTACAGCCGACTTGCGTGAATCGGTCAGGAATTTTTCGAGACGCTCATCACTATAAAGTTCAGCTTCCACGTTGTGGGCTTCGGGTATTCCGTCGGTGAAAATCCAGATCCGGTCGCCGGGCTCGATCGTCAACTCCGATTCGGTCCAGACAAAACCGCCAAAAATTCCAATTGGGATACCGGTCGAATCGAGATGCTGGGACTTACCGTCTGATTTGATCAAGAATGGCGGGTTGTGACCGGCGTTAACGAATTGCAATTTGTTATTGGTCGGGTCGAGCAAACCCAAAAACACTGTTGCGAAATCGCCGCCGCGGCTGGTGCCGGCCAGTTGCTCGGAAACGCGCGCCGTTGCATCCGCGCAGTCAAAATTCGCCATGCCACGGAGCATACGGAAGGCGGATAGTATGTTCGATGCCAACAGCGCTGCGCCCATTCCTTTACCGGAAACATCTGCAAGCAGAAACAAGATTCGTCCGTCGGCGAGCTGGGCGACATCGTACAGGTCGCCGCCTACCATTTTGCACTGCATCTGAAATGCGTGAAATTGATATCCCGGCACCTGAGGGAGGATTTTCGGCATCAGACCCTCTTGGATTTGCGAGGCGATGCTCAGCTCGGATTCTAATGCCTGCTTTTCCTGGCGCTCTTTGAGCAAGTTGTGGTTCGTAATTTTGGCCGCGAGGATATTGCCAAACGTTGCGACGAGCTTGAGTGTGTCTTCATTGTATCGATGCGACGGGTCGGTAGTGTCGAGATAGAGCAACCCCATCACCTTATCCTCGTCAACCATGGGAATCGCCATTACTGAACGAATTCCAGACACGACGATGGACTCCTGGCGCGCGAATCGTTCGTCTGAGATCAGATCTGAGAAAAACACCGCGTTTTTTTTGTTGAGCACTTCTTTTACAATAGTGCGCGAAATCATGAATTGCTCTGAACTGGTCTTGTTGGCAATGCGGTAATTCAGCAGTGAGACTTCGCCGGTGACTTCATCGGCGGCAAAAATCGCCGAGCGATCGGCGAGCACGACATTTCCGAGCAGGTCGAGGGCTTGATTGAACATCTCGTCGACGCTTTGAGGGAGTATCAGCATTTTCGCCATGTCGGCGATTGCCTTGAAAATCGCAGGATTTGCGGTGTCTTTCGCCGGCAGCGGCGCCAGCGCTTGCTCGAGGGGAATTGCCGAGATTGAGGTGTGGCTGCCTTTGTCGTCGACGATCGACACCTGCGAAATGATCGACTGCGGCCGGGTTTCCGGAATTCCTTCGTGCATTAGAAGGAACCCGATATTTCCGAAAGCGATCGTGTCACCCACTTTTAAGTCGACTGTATCAGTCACGCGTTTGTCGTTTACTTGCGTGCCGTTGAGACTGCCGAGGTCAGTAAGCCGAACAGTATTATCTTCCATGATGACAAGTCGCGCGTGCTTGCGCGAGACGGTCGAGTCGTTGATAACAAGATCGGCTTGCGGGTCGCGTCCGGCAACGTAGGTTCCGGGCGCCAATCGCCAGGTAAACTTGTTGCCGTGTTGGGGGCTGGTTAACTTGAACATTCCCTGGCTCATATTGACAGACTTCTCGGACAAAGCATCTCCATCTTCATTAGCTGATTAATGTAATATTGATACTATGCTTGCGTCAAGCAGAAGTATGGTCGAGTTCGGCGGGTTCAAGCGATTTAGGTTCTGTCATGCTTGGAGCGGGCAGCGCCGGTTTGGGTTTTCGGCGGCGCAGCGCGGGGGATACGCCGATCCAGGCGAGCGTGAAGCCAAGCAACGTTCCGTATGCGCCGATCTGGAGCCGGAGATTGACGTCATCGGGACCGACCCGGACAAGCAAGATGCGCTTGCCGCCGGCTACCGTCAAGACGCCATAGACGATTACAACCGAACTGATGAAACTTGCAACTGCAACTACTTTTGCCATCAACTCGGGGCGCTTGAACTGGCGCAATATTGAATAGGCCACGCAGATCAGGAGTCCGGCAGTGAAAAGAATCCAGTAGACGCCGCCAAACTGCGCACCTGAGTAAGTGCTCGTTCCCAAGCAGGAGATCTTGATCCAGGGAAGGAAGAAACAGACTGCAATCAACGCGCCGCCAGCGGGAGTGAGGAGTGGACGATTCTTCATGATTGGAAATTACGCGAATCTGTCCTCTACGTTCAATTAAAATTGGAGGAAGAAATCAATATTTTTGGTTTCGCCTGCTATTTGCGATTTCGTGGATGATTTTTTGCTGTTCGCTCGTTTCCTCGCTTGTAATTGCCGGTAAGTCGCGCCATCATCTGCTGCTGGGTGGCAAATTCACTTGCCTCAAGATCGGACAAAAATTGGATTGCTTTCTTCCCGCGTAGCATGGTGGCGGCACGACCGTGATGCAGAATGATGATGTCGCCGTTATTACAGCTCTGAATGGTGAAACCAAGGTCATCCCTGGATTGGTGGCTCATTGGAGAAATAATTTATCAGTAAGATACAATAGAGCAATCAATATTCAGTCAGCAAACAAATTGATTGCAACTTGACAATTGCGCGTTTTGTAGCATGATTGAATATACGATGACCTAGAAATCCATGATTGCGAAGGAGGGACAATGATTCTACGGATTCTGTGCACTTTAGCCATAAGCCTGGCACTGATTATGTCCTGCAGCGATGAGATTACCAACATCTACTACCAGAACACAAACGGCGCTGTATTCGGGAATGTCGTGCCTGCCGACTCGGGTATAGTTGAATTGGACGGACTAAGCGACATTACGGCTCCAATCGATGCAGATGGATTTTTCAATATCGCTAACGTAGCGCCGGGCAAGTATTCATTGACGGTGCGTCCGCAGAATCACTCGAAGAGGTTCTTTGCAGACGTTGTTGTCGGAACCGGTGTGACGACACAGTTCACCAACGTGACGATCGCGAATTATCCGTATCCGATTTATTCGGTCAATCCTTCCGATGGCAGCGTGAACGTGTCGACTTATATGAATGTGTCGATTCTAAGTGACGAAGTGTTAGATACCGATGCTTTGAACGTTAGCACGAGATTCGAACCGACGTTGCCCGGGGCGTGGTTTCCGTATACTGTTGACGATTACGGCAAGGCATTAGGACAATTTCGGTACACTTTTTATTCGAACGAAAACCTGCAAGCGGGAATTCTTTATACAATGACGATTGATGCCGAAGTGTCCTCTGACCACGGTGTAAATTTGGCCGAGGATGTGGTCACAAGCTTCATGACTCGGCCAGCGAATGTCACGCTGAATCTGACAGACAATCCTTACACCGGCAGAGTTCCGAGACGCGATTTTGAGGCCAATGTGCTATTGCAAACCTGCGTGGCAACTGATTCTGTCATAAAGGCTATTCGATTCGAACCAGAAATTGATGGGCAGTGGTTTCCAGGTGACGCATACCCTTACTGTGGACAGTTGGGTGTTTCCCATAATCACCACTTTCGATTGACCGGAGAGCCACTTCTCAAGAAGACAAAGTATAGAGCCTATATCGACGGCACCCCGCTCGGAACCAGTCTCAAAGACTCCATCGAATTTCTTACAGAGGGAAACGAGGTTACCGATGTCAGGCCCCTGAACGGTTATCCTGGCGTGCCGACTGATAACCAAGTGCTGGTAATCTTCAATGAACCGATGGATACGGCCAGTGTGCGGCAAGCGTTTTCAGTCACGAAGCTCGGTGGAGAGGAAACACATGGAACCTTCGAATGGAATGAGGATCGCGATGAATTGATGTGGTCGCACTGGGACAATCTCTATTCCACTGGGACTTACATAATTCGAGTTACGACCGAGGCCAAAGTCGAAAGCGGCGATTTTCTAGACGTCGGCTGGGAGTCATATTTCAAAGTCGAATAAAATTCGCACAAACTAAACACGCAAAGAGACGCGCCTACAACCGCGTCTCTTTTGTTATTCGTCGTCCTCGCGCAACTTCTCCAGGATTGAGAAATCTTCCAACGTTGTTGTGTCGCCGGTCACGACATTGCCGTGGGCAATTTCGCGCAAAAGGCGACGCATGATCTTGCCACTGCGGGTTTTCGGCAATGCGTCAGTGAATCTGATTTCATCCAATTTGGCGATGTGACCGATTTCCTTGATGACATGACTGCGAAGCACTTCGCGATGTTGCTCGAGAAAGGCGGAATCGGACTCGACACCATTCTTAAGAGTTACGAAAGCAACCAATGCGCTACCTTTAAGATCGTCCGGACGGGCAACAACGGCAGCTTCGGCGACGGTCTTATGCGACACGAGCGCGCTTTCGACCTCGGCGGTGCCGAGGCGGTGACCGCTGACATTGACTACGTCGTCGATTCGACCCATCACCCAGAAGTATCCATTCTCATCCTTGCGAGCGCCGTCGCCGGCGAGGTAATAGCCGGGGCGAGTCTTCGTTGGCGGGAAGTCATTCCAATAGACAGTCTTGTATCTCTCCGGATCGCCGTAGATCGTTCGCAGCATCCCGGGCCACGGATGCTTAATCACCAATAGACCGCCTTCGTTTGGTCCACAAGGAGTTCCGTCCTTCCGGACGACATCGGCGAGAATTCCGGGAAGCGGCATTGTGCATGATCCCGGTTTCAGAGTTGTGGCGCCGGGCACCGGTGAGATCATGATGCCGCCGGTTTCAGTCTGCCACCAAGTGTCGACAATCGGGCAGCGCTTGTTGCCGATTAGAGTGTGATACCAAATCCATGCCTCGGGATTTATCGGCTCTCCGACGGTGCCAAGCAAACGCAACGACGACATGTCATGGCTGATTGGATATTGTTCACCGGCGCGCATGAAGCTGCGAATCGCGGTCGGCGCGGTATAGAAGACAGTGACTTTGTGGCGCGAGATCATGTCCCAGACCCGATCGGGCGCGGGATAATTGGGAGCGCCCTCATAGAGAAATACCGAGGCGCCATTTGCCAGCGGGCCGTAGACGATGTAGCTGTGACCGGTCACCCAACCGATATCGGCCATGCAGAAATAGAGGTCTTCTTCGCGCAGATCGAATACCACTTTGGTGGTGTAGGCAACTTGCGTGATGTATCCGCCAGTGGTATGGAGAATTCCTTTTGGTTTTGCCGTCGATCCCGAAGTATAGAGAATGAACACCGGATGTTCGGAGTCGAGCGGTTCGGGAGCGCATGGGGTCATCGGCGCCAACATGCGTTCATGCCACCAATGGTCGCGGCCGATTTGCATATTGACGTTGTTGCCTACGCGCTGGTAGACGATGACGTTTTGAATAGTAGGCGTATCGGTCAGCGCCAAATCGACATTGTCTTTGAGCGGCACGATCGAGCCGCGTCGATATGAGCCGTCCTGCGTTATTACTGCGACTGCCTTCGAATCGTTGATGCGCTCGCGCAGCGCTTCTGCAGAGAATCCGCCGAACACGACGTTGTGTGTTGCGCCAATGCGCGCACAAGCCAGCATGGCTATAACGGCTTCAGGGACCATTCCCATATAGATCGCCACGACGGCGCCTTTGCTGACGCCAAGCGTCTTGAGCACGGTGGAGAATTTGCAGACCTCTGAGAGCAACGCCTGATAAGTCAACGTGCGTTGCTCGCCGCCTTCAGCTTCCCAAATAATCGCCGCTTTGTTGCGCCGCCAGGTGGCGACGTGGCGGTCGAGGCAGTTGTAGGAGATATTAATCTTGCCGCCGACAAACCATTCGGCAAAAGGGTGCTTCCATTTCAGCGCTGTTTTCCATGGTTTGAACCAAGTTAGGGCCTTTGCCTGTTCTTCCCAAAAGGCGACCGGATTTTTGGCAGCCTTGTCGCGGATTTTTTGTAGTTGCGATTGAGACGAAATGTGAGCTTTGGCAGAAAATTCCTTTGACGGCGGGAAAAGGCGATGCTCCTGCATGATCGAGGAAATACTATCGGCCGGGTTGGACGCGGGCGAAAGCGCCTTCGTGCGTTTGACTGGCTTCTTGGCCGGCTTTGCGGCAACAGCAGGTTTGCGTTTTGCGTTTGCGGACGTTTTGAGTCTTTTTGCGGCGGGCATGATTATCTCCGAAATTTGAGAATGAAAATTCGTTTCTGATATCGATAGTTCGGAAGAAAGCGAAAGTGGAGTTTAGGGGCAAGCAAAAACGATGATTGGGTGCACTGAACGTCGGCAGAAATCTAACAAATATCTCACTTGACAAACATGGACTATAAGTTGATTTTTGTCTAAATCTAAATTCAGTGTGACCGTTCAAAGGGCCGCCGAGCAGACCCGAAGGCTAGGAAATAAATGCCGTACGAAAATCACACGTCTGTTTTTTTGACAAGTGGATGTTTAAGGCGAGTAATTCGTCTTGGCTCTGAATTGGAATTGACTAAGAACGCATTTCAGTAAGGGAGGAATTCTATGTGAAAAAGCTCATCTTGATTTTCAGCATCTGCACGTTTGCGTGGCTGGGGCTTGCCGGTTGCGGGGATGATGATTGCACCGTATGTCCTGACGATCCGCCGCCGGCGGAAAAGGAGTACCATTTTCTCTACAACTTTGTCGGCGATTTTTATCATTCTGCGGTTCTCACATACAGCACCAAGACTGGGGAAGTTGTTGACTCCGCTTACTATGGCCGATTCCCCTTCTGGGATGTGAAGTTCACAAGCGATGGCAAGTATGCGTGCTACACGTCTAATGATGTGGGCTGGGCGACAACGTGGATAACTGACTATGCCACTGGAGACACGGTATCAGTTTTGCAGGGTGTTGCCGGCACTTGGCTTTCGGTCTCCCATGACAACCAGTTTCTGCTGCTGTCCGCGTCCGCGATTGAGTCGTCGAGAGCAATGCTCTTTCGGATACCATCCCTAGAGATTGTGTACGAATCAGCCCAGGCAGGTTCGTGGTCACGAGGCGCGATACACCCGTGGAAGAATCTCGCCATTGTCCCCAACTATAACGAGGATAGCCTCTTAGTCCTCGACTTCGAGTCGGGTGAGGTTGAAGAGCACAAAGTTGGCATTCGTCTCGCCTCAGGAGAGCCGATGACAGGCGTGGAACTCGTCTTCTCGCCCGATGGTTTGAGACTGATCCTGGATGGCGGTCCACTAAACGGATTTGGATCCTATACGCAGATTCGAGACGCAACCGCACTGGAATTGCTTTACGAATTTGGCAACCCGATATCTCTTGGCCCATATGTTCATCCAGATGGTGAGCGAGTGTTCTATTTCGTGCCGTGGCGCGATATGGGCCTTTATCCCAGTTCGGTTTGGGAGTTCAACCTGCGTACTCTCCTAATGCGCAAAATTCTCGACGGAAGGGATTATATTGGAGGGCCGCCGTACGTCTTTGGGCTCAACCCCAGTGATATGGACATTACGCCTGATGGCAAGTACGCTTTTCTCAACAGCGGTGGTGAGGGAATGGAGCATGGCCCCATTCTCAAACTTGACTTAGACACTTATCAAATTGTGGATGCCTTCTATCCACCGGCGGGAGTCGCTCGGTCGCTTCGAATGTATCCACTGGAAATCAAAAACTGAGGGAAGAATCATGTATCGAAAAATTCTACTTTTGGCAGCGATCTTTGTGCTTGGCAGCACAAGCTTCGTTCAATCACAAAACTACTATGCTTACAAAGAGTCGGGTGAATCTGTGAGCCTGACAGTTCAGGACACAGTCATATCGGCAAAACTCGCCGATGGACTGCAATTCTGGAATAATATCTATGCTTCCGAAACTGCCCTGAGCGGCGATGTTCCACCGGAGCCGCTCTGTGATGGTTTCTATCGCCTTAGTGTAGTCCCCGGTAACGATCCGGAAGCTCTGGTCGGCAGGCTCAGGGAGCGAGAGGACATATTGCTGGCGAATGTCTCGTTCATCGACGCCAACCAGAACCCCATCTACATTACCGAGACGTTTGTTGTCAACTTCAATTCTTCGGCGACTCGGTTTCAGGTAGACTCAATGAACTCAGCACACTCGGTGAGATCGTCGACACCCTATTCGGTGATCCTTACTTGTTGCTGTTGAGAATAACCCACAGTTCCGATCTTGATGTCCTCTCAATGGGCAATGCTTATCACGAGTCATCGTTCGTTCAATTTGCACGAGCAAGTATGGTGTTGAATTTTGAATTCTATTCCGCGCCAAACGACGAGTACTGGCAAAATCAATGGCATTTTCAGAACACGGGCCAAAATGGTGGAACCGCTGATGCCGACATTGATTTGGACGAGGCTCTCGATTATACGCAGTCGCCATCAGCCTATGTGACTATCGCCGTTATCGACGATGGGTTTGCTGTCCATGAGGACTTTCCATCGAGCCGATTCGTGGGTGGATATGGTTATGCCTCTCCCGAAGGACCCGATTTTGCGCCATACCAGTTCGCTGCGCACGGAATGGGCACCATGGGTATCATCGCTGCCACGAACAACAATTCCGATGGGGTGGCAGGCATCAGCAATAACTTCAGAGTCATTCCGCAGCGGATCGGAAACCAGCAGAACGGATTGCTGACAGCCAGCGACGGAAATATCGCCCGTGCGTTTTCTGATGCCGTTCTCGCTGGCGCTCAAGTTATTAGCAATAGTTGGGGCTGCACAAACTGTGATGCTTTATATGATACTACAGCCTATTGGATCAGCAAGAGCGACAGCTTGGGAGCAGTTGTCGTCTTTTCTTCCGGAAATCACGGCTCATCGCCTGTCGGTTTTCCAGCCAGACTACCGGCAGTCCTCTCAGTTGGTGCGACAGACAAAAATGACGCGCGTTGGAATTATAGCGGCTATGGCGAGAGGCTTGACGTTGTTGCGCCAAGCAGCGGTCTTGGACTAACCGGAGATATTTGGACATTAGATCAGATGGGAAATTTGGGCTACAACCCAACCTACATCACGTGTTCACCAAATGATGTGGACTACGACTGCAAGTTCGGAGGTACGTCGGCCGCGTGCCCGGAAGTGGCGGGAATTGTGGCGTTAGTTCTTAGAAGACGGCCTGATTTAGTTGGAAACACCGAGCAACTCAAGGAGATCATTCGCCATTCGTCGGAGGACAAAGGCGCGGCGGGTTGGGATCAATACTTTGGTTGGGGCCGACTCAACGCCGCCCGCGCACTCTTAGCAGTCAGTCGCGGTGACGCAAACAATGATGGGTTGATAACCATTTCGGATGCTGAATATATCATAAATTATATTTTCGGTGGTGGGCCAACTCCCGTTCCGCACAATCTCACGGGCGATGCAGATGGCACTGGGATTATCACATTGTCCGACTCCGTTTTCATCATTGATTACATTTTTGCCGGTGGACCGCAGCCACCAGTTTCGTACAGTTATTGATCTAAGTTGAGGTGAAGATTGTGAAGCAATTCGGGGTCGGGAAATTTTCCCGCCCCGAACCTCTTCGAGCATTTATGAGGATATCGTTTTATTGGTCTCTCTTCCGCATCACCTTATCGATCAGTTCATTGGTGCGGAAAATTTTCATCCAGCGTTTTTCCGACATCAGCGATAAGAGCAGGATCAGCGGCACCGCGATGTAGATCAGCGCAAAGAGCAACGCCACCATCAATTTGGTTGACGGGTCCCAAGCCGTAAAAACGCAGAGGGCCACCGGGATCATCGCCAATCCAACTGCGATTAACGTGAGCAGGAAAATCCATACTGAGAGCAGCATGAAGACTTTCCGCGCGCCGCCGATCGCGTTGACGATCGCGATGGCGGCTTCGACCTTCACCACATCGATTGCCGTTTTGATATACTTGCCGGCAAGGGCAAAGAGCAGGCCTTTGATTAGTCCGATCAAAACTTACCAATCCCTTTCTGCATAGCGCAGCGGCTACTTCTTTGACCGACCGAGCATATAACCAATAATCAGCGCGCCCAACGCCGCGCCACCGATATATGCCCAAGGATTGTTGTGAACGCTCTCGTCAACATCATGAGCTACCGCTTTGGCTTTTTCTTTGCCGACGCCGTAAAGATCGGCAGCATCAGTTTGGATACGCGAACTTACGTTTCCGACCGCCGATTTGAGATGACTGTATTTGTTGGTCAGAATATCCTGCAGCTCAGTGCGCTTATCCTTAGCATAGCTATTGAGCAGTTCAAGTGCGTCCTTGACTCTGGTGTCTTCTGCTTGTTCGGCCATAATTCCCTCCTATTGGCGGTTAATTTCGATTAACAATATTAGCACCCTTCCTACAACTATTATAACGTCGACTTTTCTGAAAGGGTTAACTAATTTTGCAGTAATGACTTCAATCGATAAGGGTTATATTCGAATATTACTAACATTTTGCGAACATTATTCGTCATACATTCGTAAATCAAGAAAGAAACGCTACAAACAAGGAGTGATGCGGTATGATTGACGAACTGGATCGCAAAATCCTCGAAATACTTCAGCAGGACGCGAGAATTCCGAACTCTGAGATTGCAAAACAGATCGGAATTGTGCCTTCAGCCACTGCCGAACGAATCAAGAAGCTCGTTCAGCGCGGGATTATTGCCGGCTATGATTTGCGCCTTAACGCCAAGTCGGTGGAGCTTGGACTGGTGGCGTTTATCTTTGTCAAAGCGGATGAGCCCGTGAACGATTGTTCGACGGCGCTCGAACTCGCGAAAATTCCTGAAGTCCTCGAGATTCACAACATTGCCGGAGAAGACTGCTATCTTCTCAAAGCAAGAGTGCGCGACGCCGAAAGTTTGGGACGATTTTTGCGCGAAAAGGTCGGCACGATTCCCACTGTCAAGAACACGCGCACAGTCATAGCGCTCGAAACATTCAAGGAAAACGGTCCGCTGCCGCTCGACGAAGCCATAAAAGGCAAAATCTATGATTGATGCGCACTCCAGCAGTCACGATGTGCGGCCGTATAGAAAAGTTCTCGGATTCCTCGCGACTTAGTTGATCGGGGCTCGACCTATTTAGCAATTCGCTTTACAATTGAGACGATTCCTGCGCTCTTAAGCGCCGGAGCGCGGTTTCTTGCAGGCGGGGCATGTTATATTTCTATGCCCGATCGCGCGGGGCAATTCCAGCTTCAAAGCTGCAGTGGCGAAACACGTCGATAACGGGACTGCTTCTGGTGGTCGGCGGCACAGGCATTGTAACCTGGGCCGACCAATATGTGGCTTCCGGGCTGGCGGCGGTGTGGTGGCTTCAATGCCGTTTTGGATGGTGTTAATTGAGTGGTGACAGCGCGACGGCACCCGGCCGACTCTAAGTGTCATTCTTGGATTGATTGTCGGGTTTATCGTTATCGTGGTCCTGATTGGATCGATTCATTTCTCTGCCGGCGGAAGTTTGGGAATTGTCGGGACGTTTACAATACTGCTGGCAACGCTTTGTTGGGCGAGCGGATCTATCTATTCGCGCCATATCGATCTACCGGAATCTAAAATGATGTCGGTCGGAATGCAGATGCTCGCCGGCGGCGCGGCGATAGGCATTCCCGGCGTTGTAACCGGCGAGTTGCCGCGGGTTATTTTCGATGCTATGACGATGAAGTCGATAGGCGGACTGGCATACCTGACGATTGTCGGATCGCTGGCATTTGCGGCTTATGTCCGGTTGCTCAATGTTTCGACTCCGGCAAAAGTCTCAACTTACGCCTTTGTCAATCCGGTCGTGGCGGTCTTCCTTGATTGGCTCTTGGGAGGAGAAGAAATAACCGCTCGAACTATCGTCGCGGCGACGATCATTATTTCGGCTGTGGCGGTTATCACTATCTATAAGAATAAGAAGGCGAGCCAACCTGTCGTGCCGCCCGCGCGGGCTCTGCCGGGAGTTGCGAATACTTGCATCAACGAGTAGCTCAGTCGAATAGTTGAAATGGATGACACCGACTCGAAAATGATCTCCAATTTCGCTCTTCAACGTCTGGACCGCTCGATTTCTGACGAGCAATGGATTGAAGGCTTGCTGGAGCCGGCTCCGTATGCAATCATGGGTATGAACGGCGAGCACAAGTCGCGCTGAGTACTTTAACCAATTCATTGGTATCCAAATTCGTAGAAGAATGAGGGCAGAGGAGTAAGCGATGTGAACAAACGCGCATTAATCGTGATGGCAGACGGATTCGAAGATATCGAAGCAGTTGCGTCCATAGATGTGCTTACAAGAGCCGGTGTTGATATGACAATCGCGGGAATATCGAAGTCGCCGATCAAGGCCGCATATGGAATAACAATTATTCCCGATTGCGGTGTAGAAGAGATAACGGG
>CAVPQS010000010.1:0-12568 GCA_963707485.1 uncultured bacterium | reverse complement strand
CGCAGTATTCGTTGCTCGACGGCGCATGCCGCATCGAGAGCTTTATCGAGCTTGCCAAGACAATGGGCTTTCACGCCCTCGCTATTACCGATCACGGCAACATGTTTGGCGCAATCGAATTTTACAAAGCCGCGCGCAAAGCCGGAATCAAACCGATTATCGGCACCGAAGCCTATGTCGCTCCCAAATCCCGCGAACTGAAACAGCCGGTCGCCGGTTATCCCGACGGCGGCAACCACTTGCTGCTTCTTGCCAAGAACCAGAGGGGATATCAGAATCTCATCAAGCTTTCAACGATCGGCTTTCTCGAAGGCTTCTACCATCGCCCGCGCATCGACAAAGAGTCTCTCAAGCAATATTCCGAGGGACTAATCTGCACCTCAGCATGTCTACAGGGCGAAGTCTCTTACCATCTTCGCAATAACAACACCGAAGAGGCAAAACGCGCGGCTTTCCAATTTGCCGACATCTTCGGCAAAGAGAATTTCTACATCGAAATTCAGGACCACACCATCGATGACGAAGACAAAGTCCGACCCTTGCTGCTAAAGCTCGCCAAGGAAAACAACTTCAACCTTGTCGCCACTAATGATTGCCATTATCTGCAGAAGGACCATCATCAGGCACACGACGTCCTGCTTTGCATCCAAACTGGCAAGCAAGTCAACGATGCCGACCGCATGCGCTATACAACCGATCAGCTCTACGTAAAGACGGTTGCTGAAATGAAAGAACGCTTCGGCAAATATCCGAACGCTGTCGAAAATACCTTGAAAATAGCCGAAGAGTGCAATGTCGAAATCGAGCTGGGCAAAAATCACCTTCCAGCCTTTCCGTTGCCGGCCCCTCATACCGATGCCGACAGCTATCTGACACACCTTACCGATGAAGGTCTGCTCAATCGTTATCCTAATCCGTCGGCGGAAGTGCGCGCCCGCCTCGATTATGAACTCGGCGTCATCAAACAAATGGGCTATGCCGGCTACTTCCTAATCGTGCAGGATTTCACCCGCGAGGCGCGCGAAACCGGCGTTTCAGTCGGTCCGGGTCGTGGCTCTGCCGCCGGCTCGATCGTGTCATACGTGCTCGGTATCACCAATATCGATCCGATCAAATACGATCTGCTCTTCGAGCGCTTCCTCAATCCTGAACGCATCAGCATGCCTGACATCGACATCGACTTCTCCGATCGCGGGCGCGACAAGATCATTCAATATGTCATCAAGAAATACGGCCAGGAAAACGTCGGCCAAATCATCACCTTCGGTACCATGGCCGCCCGCGCCGTCGTCCGCGACGTTGGCCGCACTCTGGGAGTCCCATATGGCGATGTCGACAAAATCGCCAAGCTCATTCCATTTGCCGTCGACATGACCATCGAAAAGGCGCTCCAACTTGAGCCGCAATTAACTGAACTGACCAAAACTGATGCACGTATCGACAAACTGCTCGAATATTCGAAGATTCTCGAAGGTCTCACGCGCCACGCTTCGACACATGCCGCGGGCGTGGTCATCGCGCCGTCGCGCCTAACCGACTATGTGCCGCTATACAAGGGCAACAAAGACGAAATCACGACTCAATGGGATATGAAGGCCGTCGAAGAGATCGGTCTTCTGAAAATGGACTTTCTCGGACTCCGAACTTTGACGGTTCTTGATGACGCACTCGCAATGATCAAGACCGGCAAGGGAGTCGAAATCAACCTTGATCTGATTTCGCTCGATGATCCCGCTGTCTACAAGCTCTTCGGCGCCGGACATACTATCGGCATCTTTCAGTTTGAATCGTCGGGAATGCGCGATTATCTCCGCAAACTCAAACCCGAAAACCTCAACGACCTTGCCGCTATGAATGCTCTTTATCGCCCAGGCCCGCTGAAGGGCGGCGTAGTCGATCTCTATATCGACCGTAAGCATGGCAAAGAGAAGACTGAGTACGTCCACCCGTTGCTCGAGTCGATTCTTAAAGAGACCTACGGCGTAATCGTCTTCCAGGAACAGGCTATCAAAATCGCCTCTGAAATGGCGGGCTATTCGCTCGGTCGCGCCGATATTCTTCGCAAAGCGATGGGTAAAAAGAACGCGGAGTTGATGCGTTCGCAGAAGGAAGAATTCACAACCGGTAGTGTCGCCAAGGGAATCGATAAGAAAACCGCCGAGACGGTCTTCGACCTTATCGACAAATTCGCCGGTTACGGCTTCAACAAATCCCACTCAGTCGGCTATGCCTTGCTTGCGTATCATACCGCCTATCTCAAAGCCCATTATCCGCACGAGTTCATGGCAGCTAACATGACTTCGGAAATGATCTCGACCGAACGCATCATAGTTCTCATGGAAGAATGCCGCCGGATGGGAATCGAAGTCCTTCCTCCCGACGTCAACGAATCGCAGGAGTCTTTCACCGTTGTCGACAACAAGATTCGTTTTGCCCTTACAGCCGTCAAAAACGTCGGACAGGGAGCAGTACAGGCAATTATCGCAGCCCGCAACTCCGGCGGAAATTTCACTTCGCTCTGCGATCTGACAACTCGCGTCGAATTGAATGCCCTGAACCGCAGAACGCTGGAGTCATTAACAATGTCGGGCGCGCTCGACACCTTGACCGGCAACCGTGCTCAACTATTCGACGCAGTCGAAAACGCGCTCAGCTTTGGACAATCGATTCAACGCAAAGAAGCGATTCACCAGACGGATATGTTCGCCGGCGGCGCCGTCGATGTGACGGTTCAAGAGCCGCCACTACCCAAGGTCGACGAATGGGCTCGCTCGGTGCTTCTACAGAAGGAAAAAGAAGCGCTCGGTTTTTATGTCAGCGGCCACCCGTTGGAAAGGTATCGCCTCGAATTGGCGGCATTTGCGAGCGTCAATTCCGAAGAGATTTCCGAGCAGCCTGACGGCGCCGATGTCTCCTTGGGTGGAATCGTCCAGAATCTCAAAATCAACTACGACAAGCAGGGCCGACAGATGGCGTTCATTACACTCGAGGATTTCTTCGGTGTAATCGAAATCATTACCTTTGCCGATCTATATGAGAAGTCAAAACAGATCGTTCAAGTCGATGCTCGACTGCTTTGCCGCGGACGGGTTTCAACCCGGGAAAATGAAAAACCTAAACTTATCGCCAATGAAATCGTTAATTTAGAAGGTCTATTTAATGTCCGTCCGGCGACTATGGATGTCTTTCTCAATGGGTCCGCTGACGATAAGATTCTGCAAGACATGTACTTAGAGCTTTCAAAGCACCCCGGACCCGTCAGAGTCCAAATTTCATTGCTGTCCAGAAGTCAGTTATTTACGCTCGCGCCGCGTAAAATAAAGGTTATGCCTGAGCCCCAGATGATCGAGCGGCTGGAGCGCCTGGTAGGAAAAGAAAACATATCTTTTCGTAAATCCGGTTGATTTTGGGAACCGGAGAAATTCGATAGGGTTAAAATGATAGATAGTTACCGGACGACGAAAGTCATTGTACTACAAACGAAATCGAACCCGAGAATGAAAATCGTGAGTGCTCTTAAGTCAGGCAATCTCTACGTAATCTCTTCCGTCGCAGCGATACTTGCCGTTGCTCTGCCTCTGCAGGCTGAGACCAATTCGGGAGAGTTGATCAATTGGATGTCCTACGATCAGGCAATGGCGAAAGCAAAAAAGGAAAACAAGCACGTCATTGTCAATTTTACGACTTCATGGTGCGGTTGGTGCAAGAAAATGAAGGCAACAACATACTCCGACCCCGACGTAGTTGATGCAATTGCCAATCAATTCGTTGCAGCGAAAGTAGATGGAGAGTCCTACAATGTCCTGAAACTCACCGCCGGCGATATTACCGAGAAGGGACTCACCGTTCAGTATGGTGTCGGCGGCTATCCGACTACTTGGTTTCTTGAACCGAACGGTAACAAAATAGCTCCCGCTCAAGGATACATTGATGCGACTCAGATGCAGTACGTCCTCGGATTTGTCAGCGGCAATTTTAATGATGAAATGGCCTTCACCGATTACGTCACTTTGCAGAAGAAGCTCGAATTGCTTCGGCCCGATGCTAAACTGCGTCTGGGAATGACACCCGCACAAGTGAAGGCAAGCTGGGGCGTTCCGGGCAAAGTTGAGAAGAAAACAGTCGACAAAGGCTCTGTCGAAGAGTGGCTTTACGGCTCTAACCAGTACCTGATTTTCAAAGATGGTAACCTTCACGGCTTTCAGGAGCGCGAAGCGACCGCAAATACTGATAAGCCAAAGGCGACTAACCCGTAATGAAGCGATTGTTTCCTGCAATTTCAGTGGTCGTTCTTGCGCTTATGCTTGCGGCCTGTTCTTCATCCGACAAGCCGGCAGTCAGCCGGCAGGGCAAGGCTCCCGGGTTCGCGTTGGAAGGTATGGATGGAAAGACTGTTGACTTTAAGCAATATCAGGGTAAATTAGTCTTGGTAGATTTTTGGGCGACTTGGTGTCCGCCGTGTCGTCGCTCAATCCCTGATTTGGCGGAATTGCACAAAAAATATTCCAATCGTGGATTCGAGGTCGTCGGCGTCTCACTCGATCAAACCGGGCGCGAATCGGTCGCGTCATTTGCTCGGGAAAATGCGATACCATACACCATCCTGATGGGGACACAGGATGTGGCAACGCGCTGGGACATCGGCAGCGGTATTCCGGTCGCTATCCTCGTCAGTCGTGATGGATCGGTTGTCGAGAAAGTCGTCGGTTACAAAGATACCCATTTTTGGGAACAGAAAATCGCCCAATACTTGTAAAGCGTGAGCGATTGTGAACATGAAAAAAATGAAAATGAAAAATAAAAGTGAAGTAACCCACAACACTACAACAAGAGGAGAGAGAATGAAGAAATTCGCTTTCATCTGTATGGTGATCGCCATCGCGGCGCTTGTCGCGGCTCCGGCGATCTTCGCCTGTGACGGCGCCAAGACCGCCGACAAGGCTTCTGCCTCAAGCTGCAGCGGCTCGAAAGTAACGACTGCTTCGGCCACCAGCAAAGACAATGTCGCCGCGGTCAATGTTGGATCAAGCTGCTCGAAAGACGGCGCAGCTAAGACCGGTGCGACCGCCGGCGCTTCCTGCACTGCTGCTGAAAAGGCCGCTTGTGCTGCGAAGACCGGTACGACTGCCGGCGCTTCCTGCACTGCTGCTGAAAAGGCTGCTTGTGCTGCGAAGACCGGAACCACCACTGCCGGAGCCACCTGCTCAGGCGGCGCCAAGACCACCACTGCTGGCGCTACGCTTCCGAACGGTCACCCGGAACTTACAGTTGCCGATGCTCTCCAGTGCGGAACTGCCATGGTCGCGTTTGTCAATGTTGACAAAATGACCTGCGGCGGCTGCGTCGCCGGCGTTAACAAAGCCGTTGGCTCTATCGATGGCGTTTGCGCCGTTGAAACCAGCCTCGACAAGAAGATGAGCACGATCGTGTTCCATCCTGACAAAGTGAAGACCGACGACCTCGTCGCTTCCATCACCAAGGCTGGCTTTGTCGCCACTATGAAGTCAGAATGCACGGAAGACATGAAAGCTGTTTTCGGCGCCGATTTCGATCCGGCCAAGTGTGCCAAGGTTTGTGCCAATTCAGCGGCATGCACCAAGAAGGACACCAAGAGCAGCGAATCCTAAATCGATTCTTGATCTTGTAATTTTGCGGGCGGCTGATTTCGATCAGCCGCCCTTTTTGTTGGTATAATGTCGTAATTAGTGTATGTTGTCCAAAATATTTCAGTGAGTTGAATGATCCGAAACCTTTCGAAAATAATTGCACTCGTTCTCGTTCTGGCTTCTACGTCATTTGCGGCAAAATACGCCGGCGAAGCCTTCGCACTCGGCGCCGGCGCCAGACCGCTGGCTCTCGGCGGCGCCTATGTTGCGCTTGCTGGTGATCCTGCGGGACTCTACTACAATCCGGCAGGCATTGCCCAGATTCAAGGGCGCCAAATCGCCCTGCTGCATTCCGAGACTTTCGGCTCACTTCTGAATCACGACTATGTCGCCTATGCCCACCCCGTCAACTTCCGCAATAAGGCTGGTGCAATCGCCGCCGGGATCTATCGAGTCGGTGGCGGTGGAATTATCCTGACCGAGAAAGATCCAATTACTGGCGGCCCTAAAATTATCTCCGAGGAGGGCCATTACGATTACATGGTTCTTCTTGGCGCCGGCATGAAATTGTCCGACTCCTGGCGATTCGGCGCTACTTCCAAAATTATTGTCCGCTCGCTCGCTAACAACTCGGCTTGGGGGCTCGGACTCGATATTGGCGTCCAGTATGGCGGCAACGAGGGATTCGCCCTTGGTGCAAATTTGACCAATGCCACTTCCACTTTTCTTGCCTATGACAACGGTACTCGCGAATCAATATTGCCCGCTTTGAAGCTCGGAGCTACCTACGCAAGATCATTCGACCAGTTCACCGTTCGCGCGATTGCAGATGGCGACTTCTTGTTCGAAGGTCGCGACGCCGCGGCTCAAGCGTCCGTCGGCGCAATTTCGTTGGATTCGCACTTGGGCGCCGAATTATCGTATCACGACATCGTCTATTTTCGCGGCGGCTCCGACATCGGCCGCCTCGCGCTCGGGGTTGGGCTTAGATTCAATCGTTTCCAACTCGACGGAGCGTTTTTGAACCATAACGACCTTGACAACTCATACCGGATTTCGCTTAATATCGCGCTTTAGGAGGATTAAGAATTGCAGATCGTCACCCTGAAAATGCTGTTTCGCTTCACTGTATGCCTGTCGCTTTTGACGGCATTAACCGGATGCTCATCCGATAGACCACAACTCAAACAGGATGGCCCGATCAACACCGGGACTTTTGTAGCGACTATTGACGGCAATCCCGCCATTACGCTCGGTGAGGTCTTCCAGCAAATGATGGAAATGACCGCTCCGGGTGTCAACAAAGCGGCCACTCCGGAAAATGCATATGACGAAATCCTCTACCGCAAGCTCGCCGCAATCAGGGCGGATACCTACAAAGATTACGATCCCAAGGAAATACATCGACTGGCGAAGAATCGACTTCATGACGTCCTGATGCAATATCTCTATCAGGACATGATTGGCAGCAAGATCACTATTCCAGAATCGTCAGTCGATAGCTTCTATAAAGCCAACATTTCAGACTACACTGTCCCCCAGCGACGCAGAGTGACTCACATTCTGCTTTCCGAGAATCCAAAAGCCTGGGAGGCTGCCGGGATCGATGTCACCGGTCAATCGGCCGAGCAATTGCGAGCGAAGGCGAAAGACGTCGCGCAAGAATTTTATGCCGAAATTCAGGCGGGCGCCGACATCGCCGAAATTGCTTCCCTGCACTCGCACGATTCCAAATCCAAAGCCAGTCGCGGCGACACTGGTTGGTTCACGCGCGAGGAGATGGTCGAGTCATTCTCTGACGCGGCATTTGGGCTCTCTGTCGGCAAGATCAGCAAGCCGTTTTCGTCTGTTTATGGTTGGCACATCCTGCGGGTCGATTCGATCGCGCCACAAACCATCCAGCCGCTTGACTCGTTGTTGCGCGAACAAATCATGACCAATCTGCGATCGCAGAGGGAAAACGCCTACGGGCAGGTATTTGTCGACAGCGTCTTTCGACTTGCGACTTTTGAGTGGAATGAACCACTGCTGGCGAAAAACATCGGCGAGTACGAACCATATGATTGGGTCTGCATCATCAACAAGACCGATACGGTCGACGCGATTATCCTGCGTGAAAACGAAATGATGTACCGCACCCGGGCACGTGTCTCAGACGTAACAGTGCAAACGCGCAAAGATATCGTCATAACCCGCGCCACTCCTTGGGTGCTTTCGTCGCTGGCTCGACAAGCCGGTTACACTGAGTTGGACACCATCAAGTCGGCTTACCAAAATTTCCGCCGCAATGAAATTGTAAACCGTATCTATCGCGACCGTGTTCCCGTTGATCTCAATTGGACCGATGAACAGCTCGAAAGCTATTACAATAGCCACATCGGCGAATTCAAATCTGAAAAACCAATCAAAGTCCAGCACATTGTTTTTGAAGATTCTCTGAAGGCTGTCGAAGCCTTGCGCGATATTCGCGGCGGCGCCGACTTCAAAGAAGTCGCTATGAAGTATTATCCTGGTGAGGACGATTTCAAGGAAGCCGCATTCGATCTTGGCTGGATTGCCCGTGTTGATATCGCGCCGGAATTCTATGATCGCGCCTGGCTAACACCGGTAGGCGAGGTTTCCGGCCCGCAGCGAACTAAGTGGGGATTCCATTTGATCAAGGTGCTGGATCGAAAATCACAACTGGACTTTCAAGGAGCTAAAACGGAGGTCCGCCGCATGATGCGTGAGGCCGCTTATAAAGAGCGTGAAGAGCAGTGGATTGCTGATTTGAAGAAAGGTCGCGATATTGTGCGGCTCGACGACATCTGGAGCCAGGTCGACTTTGCCAATCCCGACCGTTATCGTGCGGTCGCAGATTCGATCAACCAAACGCAGGCGTCGGGTGCTGGCACCGGACAATAAGAACATCACTTATCGGCAGGAAGCGCTCCGAAAAGCCACACATTTCATCGCCCTGCTGATTCCGACAAGCTATTTAATATTCCCGCGCGAATGGGCGACTGCTTCAATGGCAATCGCCTTTTCCGTTGTGGCAGCTTTCGAATTCTTCCGCCTGCGTCGCTGGCTCCCGTGGCGACTGATCGAGCCCTGCGTCGGCGGCATGATCCGCCCCAAAGAGCAAAAAGGCAACTTCACCGGCGCATTCTATATCCTCTTGGCCGGAACTCTCACAATTGCGTTTTTCCCCCGCTATGTCGCAACTACTGCCATAGCTTTCGAAATCTTGGGCGATGTCGCGTCTGCCATGATTGGCCGCAAGTTTGGTCATCACAAGATCCGCGGGCAAAAGTCTTTCGAGGGTGCCGCCGGCTTTCTGGCAGTTGCTTTGCTCATCATCGTCGTCATGCCCAAAGTGCCGTACACCGTGGGTGTTGCCGGGGCAGTCGTCGCCTCATTGGTCGAAGCTATTTCAATTCATCGCGACGATAACCTGACAGTTCCACTGTCTTCAGGTCTCGTTATGTACCTCATGATGACATTCTGGCCGGGATTGCCATAGATAAATTCCTTGACCGCGCGCCTACAACTTATCACCTTCAAGTCAAGAGTTCTCACAATCGGATTATATGAAGTTTATTGATCTCAGATCAGATACCGTCACCAGACCTTCGCCGGAAATGCGCCAGGCCCTCGCCAACGCCGAAGTTGGCGATGATGTCTTCAATGACGACCCGACCGTAATTCGACTTGAAAAAATGACCGCCGAGTTGTTGGGTAAAGAAGCTGGACTCTTCGTGCCGACCGGAACAATGGGCAACCAGGTTGCGATCAAAACTCTCTCCAGTCCCGGTGATGAGATCATCTGTGACGAGGGTTGCCACGTCTTCAACTACGAAGTCGGCGCCGGAGCCGTCATATCCGGCCTGATGTTCCATGTCATTCGCGGTGTTCGCGGAATCATTACCGCGGCGGATATTGCGCCTCTAATTCGACTGGGCGATGCCCATTCTCCGCGAACGGCAATTATTGAAATCGAAAATACCCACAATCGCGCCGGCGGAACCGTCATTCCCATCGAAGTCATGCAAGGAATTCGTCAACTCGCAGATGAACAACGCATAATGGTTCATCTCGATGGCGCGCGCCTTTGGAACGCCCATATATCGACTGGAATTCCCCTCGCAGACTATGCCCAATGCGCCGATACGATCAGCGTTTGTTACTCGAAAGGCCTCGGCGCCCCGATCGGATCGTGCATTGTTGGCGATCGCGAGATCATCCTGGCCGCCAGAGGTGTGCGCAAAATGTTTGGCGGCGGCATGCGCCAGGTCGGCGTACTCGCAGCCGCGGCAATTTATGCCGTCGAAAACAATATTCCCCGCTTGGTCGAGGATCACGAAAACGCCTGGTATCTCGCCGAATCGCTTTCGGAAATCGAAGGCATTTATATCGACCTCGACAGCGTCCAGACCAATATTGTCGTTATGGACATTGCCGGCGCTGGCCGCGAGGTGCCCGATGTGATATATGCCCTGAAAGAAAAGGGCGTTTTGGCGGTCCAATTCGGCCGTACCAAGGTCCGGTGCGTGACACATCTCGATGTCAACCGCGAAGACATTCGCGACGCTATCAAGATCTTCAAAGAAGTTTTCGATTCCTGATCCAACTTCGATGCTCAGATTTCAAGTCATCGGCTGCTCTTCCGGAGTTCCTCACAAGAACTTAGCTTGCTCAGGCTATTTGCTTAAGCAAAACAATCGGCACATTCTTTTTGACTGCGGCGAAGGCGCCAACTCCGCGATGCGTCGCCTCGATCTCGACCCGCGCAAAATCGATTCGATCTTCATCTCCCACATGCACCCGGATCACTGCATGGGCTTGCCGCTGTTCGTTCAAGCCAACTATGTCCTCAAGCGCAGGTCCCGTCTCGACATTTTTGTCCCATTCGAAGCCGTCAGAGGTATACGAAATCTTTTCGACCTGACTTATCTCTACGCACTTAAGCTCCCATTTGAACTGGAAGTGCACCCGTTTTATCCTGATTCGACTTTTGAGATGACCGACTTGAAGATTACTGCCCGGCAAAACACACATCTATCACGCCACAAGGAGTTGATCAAAGCTGCCCGCAAAAGTAACCGAATGCTGTGCTACTCTTTTTCGATTCTGGCGGGGAAATCCCGGATCGTCTACTCTGGTGACATCGGCAGCGAAAAGGATCTAGTTGGGCTGATTGACAACTGCGACCTCTTGGTTGTTGAACAGTCACACGTCGACTTGGCCAAGCTTGGCGAAATGATACGCTCACACCGCATCAAAAAGACGCTTGTCACTCACCTAAATGAGCAATTTGATCTGCGTAAAACGAAGCGCTTACTCGGCGGAATGACAAATTCCAAGCTCATTTTTGCCCACGAAGGCTTGGTAATAGACGTCTTCTGATGCGTCAATTATCGAGACTATCACGGACTCTTGCCTCCATCGGAACCACAAAGCCCGAGCTTCATTAAAGCTACCCGAAGACCAATGATCTCGTAACTCTACTAAGGGTAACGCGTTACGCTGGAGAGGGAAGACTAACACTGACCTGCCAAATTCGGTGGGCCGAGACCGGCCAGAAATCGGGTACGCACCTTCCGATTTCTATAATCATTTGTGCCCAATCCTGCCGACATATTCGTATATGATTCTCCATATTCATCACAAAACAAGTTGACATAGAGGGCATAGTCGCTATATTTTTCAACAATCTATGGGAATGATAGTGTGAAAAAATTCACTAAAGTTCTCGATATTGTTATCTATGTTTCGGGAGGATTTAATGCCTGAATTATATAAGAACTTCATCAACGGCGAATGGGTCGCCTCTCACACCGGCCAAACCTTTGAAAACCGGAATCCCGCCAATACCGACGAAGTCGTCGGCGTGTTTCAGAAATCCGACAAAGTGGATGTCGAAAAGGCTATCGACGCCGCCAAAGAAGCTTACAAAAAATGGCGTTTGGTGCCGGCGCCTAAGCGTGCGGAAATTCTCTTCAAGGTCGGCCAGATGCTTGTCGAGCGAAAAGAGAAGTACGCTAATGATATGACGCGCGAAATGGGGAAGGTTCTTAACGAAACACGCGGCGATGTCCAGGAAGCCATCGACTTATCGTACTTTACCGCCGGTGAAGGTCGTAGATTGCACGGACAGACTACTCCGTCAGAACTGCCGAACAAATTCCAAATGTCGATCAGACAACCCCTCGGCGTTTGTGGGATGATCACCCCTTGGAATTTCCCGATGGCGATCCCCTCTTGGAAGATGATCCCGGCCCTGGTTTGCGGCAACACTGTGGTTATCAAACCGGCTACTGACACGCCGCTCTCCGTCGTGAATTTCGTCAAGACTATGGAAGAAGCCGGTATGCCCAAGGGTGTCGTCAACATGGTCACCGGTACCGGCTCTGCCGTTGGCGATCCGCTCATAAACAACCGCGACGTCAAAGTCGTTTCATTTACCGGCTCGACCGAAATCGGCTCTGTCGTCTCCAAAGCCTGTGCCCCTGATTTCAAGCACTGTTCGCTCGAAATGGGCGGCAAGAATGCCATGATGGTTATGCCCTCCGCCAAGCTCGAATTGGCCGTTGATGGTGCTCTCTGGGGAGCATTTGGAACTACCGGCCAGCGCTGCACCGCAACTTCGCGTATTATCGTTCATAAGGACGTCTATAAACAATTTGTCGAGAAACTCGCCGAACGCGCCAAAAAGCTAAGAGTCGGCAACGGTCTCGATCCGAATGTCGACATGGGTCCGGCTATTAATCAGAGTCAACTCGACACCGACTTGCGCTACATTGCCATCGGCAAGAAAGACGGCGCGCGCCTCGTTTGCGGCGGCGAGCGTCTTACCGGCCAGGGCTATGATAAAGGCTACTTTGTCCAACCGACGATCTTTGCCGACATCACTCAGTCGATGACACTCTGGAAAGAGGAAGTATTCGGACCGGTTCTTTCGATCGCGGTCTGCGACTCGCTCC
>CAVPQS010000009.1:0-4618 GCA_963707485.1 uncultured bacterium | reverse complement strand
GCGAAGACAAAACCCGCGGCAAAACAAAAGGCCAAATCCAAATCGAAGACGACTTCAAAGTCGCGTCCCAAACGCCGCAAATAATTCTTAATCCATTGGGAAGTAATTATAATTACCGCTTTCCCCTCTCCCGTTTAGGGAGAGGGGTTGGGGGTGAGGGCTTATTAACTTGAATGTAGGGGTGAGGACTTTTTGTGTCAGGTCGTGTCTCCTCTACGGCAACTTATCGCCAACCACAGTTTTCAGCTTATTCCCCTTGATAAATCTGGTATTCGTATCGGTCCGATTGATCAACGCCAGCGTCTCGATGGAAATCGGCGTCGGGTGCTGCTTGGCAAATTCGTCCAACGTCATCGGCTCGGTCAAAGTCACAATCTTCAGTTTCCACGGTTGCACTGCCAACGCCGCCTGATCCGTCAACTTCTCGAAAGTCCGAAGCGAATTGTTTATGCTCTGCTCGTTGCCGCTCCAGCCCGCTGCCGTTCCGTAGCCAAGAATCTCAATGATATTGCCCTCATACGAGTAGAAATACGCCGCACCATGAAGTTCGCCGCTTTCGGTCGTCGCACTGAATTTGCCCCACGAAGCCGGTATGCCATTTACATTTGACGATTGCCTCCCGCTGGCAACAATACCCTGCTGCGCAAAAAACGCATCGGCGGCTGCTGAGTGAGATGTCGCTCCCGACAAGGTCAGTTGAATCATCACATCCTGTTTTTCGCTTATTCCAACCACACCCTGCATCTGATTAGCCGTCTTCCAGCCCTGCGGAAATTCGAAACGGAACTTGAAGTCCGGATGTAGGAAAAGATTGCCCTTGAAATATCCATGCCGAGGGTTCTCGCCGAACACGACTCCATCAACCTGCTGCAGATACCTGTCGCGATTAACCTCGGTTCCCGAGGTGCCGGATATCGTATCCAACTGACTTTGAATGTTCTGCGCACGATTGCCTGGATTCGGATGTGTCGACAGCCATTCCGGCACATCGCTGCCGCCGCTCGCTTGTGTCACACCGTCAAGCATCTCCATCACGCCGACCATTTCGCGCGGATCCTTATTGATCCGGCGCATGTAGCGCAGGCCGAGCACATCTGCCTCAGTTTCGTCATTACGGCCAAATTTCAGAAATAGTAATCCCAGTCCCTGGCTGGCCGCTTCCGCGTAGCGCTGAAGGCTCGGTTTCACCAAAGTCGTCACACCCAGACCAACCTGTGCGACCTGCGCCGTGCTCATCTGGGCCACGGAGTGCTTGCCGGTCACGTGGCCGATTTCATGCCCAACGACGCCCGCCAATTCCGCCTCGCTGTTCAGATAAGTCAAGATTCCCCGCGTTACGTAGATAAATCCGCCCGGCAATGCAAAGGCATTGACAGCCGGGTCGTCCACGACCTTGAAACTCCAGGGCAAATTCGGGCGCTCGCCCTTTGCCGCCATGCTCAGCCCGAGGTCGCTCACGTATTTTTGCAGATTATCATTGGGATAGAGTCCCATCTGCGCCGAAATCTGCTTGTCCGCATCCTGGCCAATCGCAATTTCCCGCGATTCGCTGATAACATTGAATTGCCGCTTTCCGGTCGCCGCATTTGTCGCGCAACCGTTGATCGTAATGGCGCTGCCCGCCACACCTGCAACAATCAATACCGAAAGGCTGAAATCCCGCAGAGCCATTGAATTAAGGACCCGGCTTCTCCATTTCATAACATCCATCTGCTCACCATTTCGTTAGGGGTACCCGAACTACTTGTCCACAATTGGTACGCACGAATTCACGCGCGAGCCGAACGGGAAATTGCATATTCAGTCGCCTTTTTGAAGCTGTGTCGTTTTCACCGCGCTTATATGCGGTGAATCGAAGTCCGGCGGTGGAATCCGCAGGACGAATCCCGGAATCAATGTGTTGACCAGCGTGTAGACTATCAGCCCGCCAAATATACTTGTGCTGACTTCGAAAGTATCCCGCAAGATTCCCGCAATTACGAGCGTAAACACCAGTGTCGGCGTCATTGCGATGTTGATTCGCAGACCCCTTGCGAAAGTCTCCTTTAGGGCGATCTTTCGGTGCAATCCGATCCACAACATGCGAACCGGAATCATTATCGCCAGGAAAGCCGCTCCGGTGAGTAGTGCATCAACCGAAAAGTGTTCGCGGCTCAGATGAAGCCCGGCATTGAAAAAATAGAACGGAACAAACACGGAGGCGAACAATTCCACTGCATGAAGCATCTGCTCCGACGCCATCGCCGGTAGTTCCTCGCGAAACCTCTGCGCCGCCACGCCGGCCACGAATGCGCCGACAAGGTAGTAGACGCCCAACTCGCGGGTGACAAAAGCGCAAACTACTGCCAGCATCAGCAGAAAAGCAAATTCCGATCGCGGCGCGTAGGGTAGAAGCACCTTGGCAAAAAACTTCAGTAACAGCGGCACAATTGCAATCAATCCGATCAGCACCAGCAGCGATATCGAGAAGCGCGTCGGGCTGGACGACTGTACGACCGCGAAAAGTGCCGCCAGCGCGACCAACTCGATCGCGATCACCTTCGTCCTCACCCAAAATCGCTCGCGTTCGTCGAGATGCGACTCCCTCAGCGAGTCGAGAATGAAACCCGCCGACGGCGTCAACAGCGCCAGCGCAACCAAAATAGCAGGGCGAACCGGAAGGTCGAACACCAGCATAGCTGCATAGCTCACGGCAGCTAGTCCGGTTAAATGAAATCCGATGTACTGAAGCAGAACGAGCGCATGTGTCCGCAATTCGGCGAAGTTGATCTCAAGTCCGGCGAACAAAAACAAAGCCACAATGCCAAAGGTCGCCAACAACCCAATGGTGTTGTCATGTGCGAAAAGCGACAATCCTACGCTCGACCCGAATCCGAGAAACACACATGTTATCGCTGAAGGCAATCTAAAACGCTGAAGATATCGCGGCAGGACAAACAGCGCAAAAAGGAGGACTATGTAAATCAACTCGGAGTTCTTGAATTGTGTAAAAAATTCCAATCGGAACTCCCCGGCCTAAGATTGCGGCAAAAAGTCTATTCGAGGCAAGTTATCTTCGTGGGATCATAGAGTCAACAAGAAGTGAGTCTTCAAGTACCCATGCTTTCACCGGTCATCGGTACGAACTTTACCGGCACAATCGCCTTGCTAATCTCGCCCTGTGCTGACTTCGTGATCTGAAACAACTCCTGATTTTGCGCGCCGACCGGCACAATCAACCGTCCTCCCATTTTCAGTTGATCAATCAGCGCCTGCGGAACCTGCTCCGGAGCTGCGGTAACCAGGATGGCGTCAAATGGGGCAACTTCGGGCCAACCGGAATGCCCGTCGGAATGACGTAATTCAATGTTCTGAAAGCCCAGCGCCTCGAGCGTCGCTTTTGCCCTCAAGTACAACGGCTCAAGAATTTCCACACTAAACACTCGCGCGGCGATACTTGCTAACACTGCCGTCTGATATCCGGATCCAGTGCCGACTTCCAACACTGTGCTCGATGCATCAATCGCGGCTAACTGCGTCATCAGAGCAACAATGTAAGGCTGCGAAATCGTCTGCTCCAATCCTATGGGCAGCGGGCTGTCGGTGTAACCTTCCGAGCGATACTGATCGGGGACAAATTCATGGCGGGGAATGGTCCGCATCGCATCAATTACAGCCGCGCTGACTATGTCGCGTCCGGCAATTTGCTTTTCGACCATCATTTGGCGTTGGTAAAAGAACGGATCTGTCGGCTGCTCGTGCATCGAGTCACCTGCGTTGCAGACAGGGCTGCTTCAAATGTGTAGGAGTTGCAAAACTTGGCTGGAAAGAATCTAACTGAACACCGTCCGTCCGGCAACTCCATTTTCGCGAATGTAACGGATCAACGCATATCCAATCGCCAACATGAACAAGTAGTGAAACCCCGGCCGGTCGCCAAAACTACAATACTGAACCGTCATCCCGAATACCCCCGCGGTTACGCCCACCAATATCGGAAAAGCCGCTTGCCCCCGAGATCGGCGAATCGCCTTGATTGCACAATAAAAGAAGTGAATTGCGACACTTGAAAGAAGTAGAAATCCAAAAAGTCCGGTCTCTACTAATGCATTCAGGAATATCGAATGTGCCGAGAGAATAACATCTGATCCCAGCGTCGCCGCGCCGAATAGCCCATAGTTGCCGATCCCGACGCCAAGCACCGGATAGTGCGAGAATGTCTCCAGCAGTATCTGCAAGTAAAACACGCGTGGATCGGACTCCAACCGCGCGACATCCATGCGCATTTGCATCAACTGCCACAGGTCCAGATCCATCTGGAAGTATCCCAGGGATTTCAGCAAAACACCAACGGTCAATAAAGCCGCGACCGATACGGCTGCTATCTTGAGCATGCGGCCCTTGGGGAAAAAGCAGAACATGAACGCAATCGAACAAGCAAACGCCAGCCAACCCGAACGCGACATTGTCAAGAACAACGCGACAAGTCCGAACACAACCAATAGCGTCGGCGCCTTAATGCGCCAGTTTTCCGGAAGTTGTTTGCGATACAATACTAATCCGATTGCCAACGGCAAGAACGAAACTAAATAATGCGCAAAATGCAACGACTCGCGGAAAGTCGCTCGCGGCGCAAAGT
>CAVPQS010000008.1:0-5668 GCA_963707485.1 uncultured bacterium | reverse complement strand
CAAGGGGCTTTCGGCAACGGCGGGATGACGGGCCGGTTAGGCGACGCTTTTGGGTTTTTTGACTTTCTTGGAGGCGACTGATTTTGGAGTCAGCGCTTCGAGTTTGAGTTCCTCACGCAAGAATTGGCCGGTGTAGGAGCTTTTGACCTGGGCGACTTCCTCGGGAGTTCCGCTGGCGATGATGAGACCGCCCTCGTCGCCACCTTCGGGGCCGAGATCGACAATATAGTCGGCTGTCTTGATGACGTCGAGATTGTGTTCGATGACAACGACAGTGTTGCCGCGATCGACAAGTTCGTTGAGGACCGCGAGCAGCATTTTGATGTCTTCGAAGTGCAAGCCGGTGGTTGGTTCGTCGAGAATATAGAGCGTGTTGCCGGTGGCGGTTTTGGACAATTCGGTTGCAAGTTTGATGCGCTGGGCTTCGCCTCCGGAGAGAGTTGTCGCCTGCTGGCCGAGATGGATGTAGCCGAGCCCGACTTGCTGGAGGACCTCGAGTTTTTTGCGCAATTGCGGAATGCCGGCGAAGAAATGGAGCGCCTCGGAGACAGTCATGTCGAGAACTTCAGCGATGGATTTGCCCTTATATTTCACCTCGAGAGTTTCGCGGTTGTAGCGCTCGCCGCGGCAGACCTCGCAGGGGACGTAGACATCGGGGAGAAAGTGCATTTCGATTTTGAGAATGCCGTCGCCCTCGCAAGCCTCGCAGCGTCCACCTTTAACATTGAAGCTGAATCTGCCGGGCAGGTAGCCGCGAATTTTCGACTCGGGCATTTGCGCGTAGAGATCGCGGATGAAAGTGAACAATCCGGTGTAGGTTGCCGGATTCGAACGCGGGGTACGGCCGATGGGCGACTGGTCGATATCGATGACTTTGTCGAGATGTTCGAGGCCGGTGATGCTCTTATAAGGTAGGGGCTCGTGTTTGGCATCCCAAAAATGCTTGGCCATGATGCGGTAGAGAGTCTCATTGATCAGGGTCGACTTGCCGGAACCGGAGACCCCGGTCACGCAGGTGAAGACGCCGACGGGGATGTCGATGGCGACTTCCTTGAGGTTGTTGCCGGATGCGCCGCGCATGCCGATCAGTTTGCCGTTACCATGCCGACGCCGATGCGGAACGGGGATTGAGCGTTTGCGCGAGAGGTATTGACCGGTGAGGGATTTGGGATTTTTCATGATTTGCCTGGGTGTGCCGGCAGCGACGATATGTCCGCCATGGATGCCGGCGCCGGGTCCGAGGTCGATCACCCAATCGGCTCGTTCGATGGTGTCGCGGTCGTGTTCGACGACGAGGACGGTGTTGCCGAGGTCGCGCAGTTCGAGCAGCGTGTTCAGCAATCGCGTGTTGTCGCGTTGATGGAGGCCGATTGAGGGTTCATCAAGGATATACAACACGCCGACGAGACGCGAGCCGATTTGGGTAGCAAGACGGATGCGTTGAGCCTCACCGCCGGAAAGTGTTGACGCCACGCGGTTGAGTGTGAGATAGTCGAGGCCGACGTTCATCAAGAAGCCGAGGCGTTCGCGGACTTCCTTGAGAATTTGTTTGGCGATGGTCGATTGTTTGTCGGTGAGTTTGAGACCGTTGAAGAATTTTTGGGCCTGCTTCACAGACATGTTTGTCGTTGCAGCGATTGATTCGCCGCCGACATAGACGGACGTGGCTTCGCGCTTGAGGCGGGAGCCTTTGCAGATTTGGCAAGGCGACATCGACATGTAGGTTTCGATCCACGAGCGGATGCCGGCGGATTCGGTTTGTTTGTAACGGCGTTCGAGATTGGGAATGACGCCTTCGAACTTGCCGCGATATTCGCCCTTGTGGCGGCCCTCGCGCGATTCGTAGTGGAAGGTTAGTTCTTTGGTGGTGCCGTAGAGGATGACCTGCTGTTGTTCTTTGGTGAGGTCTTTCCACGGGACGGTAAATTTGAAGGCGAACTTTTCGGCCAGGCCGCGCAGCATGACGCGATACCAGTTGGACATGTCAGAGCGCCAAGGGTGAATTGCGCCGTCGTTGATCGAGATGTAGGGATCGGGGACGACGCGGTCGGGGTCGACTTCCATTTTGTGGCCGAGTCCGAGACAGCCGGTGCAGGCGCCATAGGGTGAATTAAAGGAGAACATGCGCGGCGAGATTTCTTCGAACGAGATATCGCAGTTTGGGCAACCGTATTCGGTGGAGAAGATGCGCATGTCTTCATTGCCTTGCGCGATGCCGACGACGCCGGAGGCGAGTTTGACGGCGGTTTCGATTGAATCTGCCAGACGACTGCTAATTCCGGGTTTGACGACGAGACGGTCGACAACGACTTCGATGTTGTGCTTCTTGTTCTTGTCGAGTTTGAGATCGGAGTCGACCTCGGCAGCTTCGCCATTGACGCGCAGGCGGGTGAAGCCTTTCTTCTTGATTTCCTCGACGACGTCGCGATGTTCACCCTTGCGGCCACGGACGAGAGGAGCGAGGACCTGGATGCGGCTGTTTTCCGGATAAGTGAGGACGTTGTCGACGATTTGCGAGACAGTCTGCTGGGAGATTTTGGCGCCGCACATATAACAGTGTGGTTCGCCGACGCGGGCGTAGAGAAGGCGCAGATAGTCGTAGATTTCGGTGACGGTGCCGACGGTCGAGCGGGGATTTTTGCTGGCGGAGCGTTGTTCGATCGAAATTGCCGGCGAAAGACCGTCGATGAAGTCGACATCGGGTTTTTCCATAAGTCCAAGGAACTGACGGGCATAGGCGGAAAGCGACTCGACGTAGCGGCGCTGACCCTCGGCGTAGATGGTATCGAACGCCAAAGACGACTTACCTGACCCAGACAGTCCAGTTACGACCACCAATTGGTCGCGCGGGATGTTGATATCGATGTTCTTAAGGTTGTGCTCGCGAGCACCCTTGATTCTTATATATTCAGCAGACACGTAAAGCCTCCGGAAAAGTTGAACTCGTATTATACGGGGGATTTCGGGCGGATGCAATCATATTTGGGAAGAAAGGGTGCAAGACGCTTGGAAATTCAAGCTCAATTGGGGGGAATGTGGTCGATTGTACTCCAAAATTCGCTTGATGAGTTGCTGTTGCACGGCTATAATGGGCGCCCTGGAATTTGCTATAGTGATCTGCGGAGTGATAAATCCGGTAATTGGACAAATAGGCAAATTTTCGCGGGCGTACTACTACCGACGGTTATTTCTGACTAAGTTGGTCAATATTGCCGATGAGACAGATAAGTTGGTTATCATTTGAATATCGCGAGGAGATAATGACGAGTAAAAAGCCGCTGCTTGAGATCAGGAACCTTGGTGTTTCGATCGACAACAAGCAGATCATTAAAGGACTTAACCTCACCGTTAATGCGGGCGAGATACATGCGATCATGGGTCCAAACGGCTCCGGCAAATCGACGCTGTGTTATGCGTTGATGGGACACCCGGAATACACGGTAACCGAAGGTGAAGTGTTACTTAACGGCAAGAACGTCCTGGAGATGGAAGTCGATCAGCGCTCCAAGGAAGGGATGTTTTTGGCATTTCAGTACCCGGTCGAAGTACCGGGAGTGACGCTGCAGAATTTCCTGCGGACGGCGTACAATTCGCACAAAGGCGAGAATGGATCCTCGAAGATCAATGTGTTGAAGTTTTGGGGATTCTTGAAGTCGAAATTGCAGATGCTGGGGATCGACGAATCGTTCGCCAACCGGTATCTCAATGACGGATTTTCCGGCGGCGAGAAGAAGCGCGCGGAGATACTGCAGATGGCGGTGCTCGAACCGAGCCTGGCCCTTCTGGACGAGACGGATTCGGGTCTTGATATCGACGCATTGCGCGCAGTTGCAGAAGGTGTCAATAAGTTGATGAATCCGAATATCGCGATCGTGATGATCACGCATTACCAGCGCCTGCTGGATTATATCAAGCCGCAGTACGTGCATATCATGGCGAGCGGCAATATTATCAAAACCGGAGGCCCCGAATTGGCGCTTGAGCTGGAAGAAAAAGGCTACGGCTGGCTCACGGGCGACAAGATCGCGGCGGAGGCATAATATGGCAGACGAAAAACCGACACCGGGTCTCAAGATAGATGATTACAAGTACGGATTTCACGATCCGGAGAACTATCCGTTCAAGTCCGGAAAGGGCTTGAGCCGGGAAATCGTCACGACGATTTCAGAGATGAAGAACGAGCCGGGTTGGATGACCGATTTTCGGTTGAAGGCGCTGGAGCATTTCCATGCGCGGCCGATGCCGAAATGGGGCGGCGGCGGACTGCTCGATACGATAGATTTCCAGAATATTCACTACTATGTCAAACCATCGGACCGTGCCGAACGCAGTTGGGAAGATGTTCCGGCTGATATCAAGAACACGTTCGACCGGTTGGGAATTCCACAGGCGGAGAAGAAGTATCTTGCCGGCGTTGGAGCCCAGTATGAGTCAGAAGTTATTTATCACAGTTTGCAGGAACAGTGGTCGAAGCTGGGCGTAGTCTTCCTCGATACGGACAGCGGCTTGCGCGAGCATGAGGACATATTCAAGAAGTACTTCGGTAAGATTATTCCTTACAACGACAATAAATTCGCAGCGCTGAATTCGGCGGTCTGGTCGGGCGGGTCGTTTATCTATGTGCCCAAGGGCGTGTCGGTGGATATTCCGTTGCAGGCGTATTTCCGGATCAACACGGAAAATATGGGACAGTTCGAACGGACGCTGATTGTTGTCGATGAAGGAGCCTGGGTGCACTATGTCGAGGGCTGTACTGCCCCGGTGTATTCATCCGATTCGCTGCATTCGGCGGTGGTGGAGATTATTGTTCTGCGCAACGGGCGTTGCCGTTACACGACGATTCAGAATTGGTCGAAGAATGTTTACAATCTCGTGACGAAGCGCGCGCAGGCCTGGGAAGGCGCGACGATGGAGTGGGTGGACGGCAATATCGGTTCGAAGCTGACGATGAAATATCCGGCGATACAGTTGATGGGCGAAGGCGCCAAGGGGGAAGTTTTGTCGGTGGCGTTTGCCGGCGACGGACAACATCAGGATGCGGGAGCCAAGGTCAGTCATTTTGCGAAGAATACTTCATCGTCGATAACCTCGAAGTCGATCTCGAAAGGCACCGGCCGTTCGACTTATAGGGGACTGGTCAAAGTAGCGAAGGGTTGCACGGGCGTGAAGTCAAATGTCGAGTGCGACGCGCTGCTGCTTGACGAGCATTCGCGGACGGATACTTATCCGTACATGGAGATTGATGAGGAAGATGTTTCGATCAGCCACGAGGCTTCGGTGTCGAAGATCTCCGAGACGCAGTTGTTTTATTTGCAGACGCGCGGGCTTTCGGAGGAGCAGGCATCGATGATGATCGTCAACGGCTTTATCGAGCCGATTGTCAAGCAACTGCCGATGGAATATGCGGTGGAACTTAACCGACTGATCGAACTTGAAATGGAAGGATCGGTAGGTTAATGACGGTCGTTTTGAAAGTGCGCGAAAAGGGAGAATTGTTCGCGCCGTTCACAGAAGAATATTTTGCGCAATTTGCGCAGTCGCTCAATGGCAGCGATAATATCAATAAGTGGCGACGCTCGAATTTCGAGCAGGCATTGGTTGCGCCGACGCCGACAAATCACGACGAAGATTTCAAGTACGTCAACTTTCGCGGGCTGAGTCTCGATGT
>CAVPQS010000007.1:0-10718 GCA_963707485.1 uncultured bacterium | reverse complement strand
CGCGCTGAGTACTTTAACCAATTCATTGGTATCCAAATTCGTAGAAGAATGAGGGCAGAGGAGTAAGCGATGTGAACAAACGCGCATTAATCGTGATGGCAGACGGATTCGAAGATATCGAAGCAGTTGCGTCCATAGATGTGCTTACAAGAGCCGGTGTTGATATGACAATCGCGGGAATATCGAAGTCGCCGATCAAGGCCGCATATGGAATAACAATTATTCCCGATTGCGGTGTAGAAGAGATAACGGGCGTATACGATGCGATAATCTTTCCCGGTGGTCGCAAGAACGCCGAGAGTCTGGCTGCAAGTTCGAAAGTTGTCGCTTTGGCAAAACAACATAATTCCGTGGGGATGATTGTTGGAGCGATATGTGCGGCGCCGAGTCACGTGTTAGGGGAAGCAGCCGGACTGCTCAAAGGCAAAAAGGCGACTGGAGATCCCGGATTCAATGGCCGGCTCTCTGCCGCGGGTGCAATAGTTACAAACGAGCCCGTGACGGTAGAGGGCAATATCATCACCGGGATGGGTCCGGGAGCCGCAATGCTCTTCGCACTGATGCTTGCAGAGAAGGTGGTTGGTAAAGTTGTAGCGGATCAGTTTGCGGCAAAATGGGCTATTAGTCGTTAGGCTTCGTCGAAACGGAGAGCGTCATAGACTGCTTGTTGAGTTAGCGACACATCCAGTCAAGTGTCAGTCCGACAGGGGATTAGTTGATTCAATGGAATTTTCACGTGCTAAGTTGGTATAACATGTACCTTAGATCAGCATTGAATGCAGAGTAAAAATTGAGTTTTTGACAGGAAGTTAAGACCCCCTGACAGGAGGAAATTCATGAAGACGAGAATTTTGATCTTAATCGCGACACTGGCAACTGTGCTGGCGCTTGTCGCCTGCAGCAAGCAGAGCGCGCAAAAGCAAGAACCTGGCGCCGAAGGTCAATTGACGGAGCAGCAAGATAGCATGACGGCGCCAATTACTGACAACACGGCCGGAAACCAGCAAACTGAGGAATCTGAAAAGCCGAAGGTCGAGCAACCCACGAAGAAGGAACCGGCTAAGGACAAACCGGCGGTTGTGAAAGATGAACCAAAAATTCCTGAACCTGTGGTTGTTAGTTTGCCTGAGAGCACCATCATCGCGATTGAGTTGGTTGACTCGATCGATACGGATGTTAACGTGACAGGAACCGAGTACCGCGCGCGTATTCTCGAACCGGTCATTTATGGCGGCGAGACCGTATTTGAGAAGGGCGCTACGGCAGTTGGCGTGCTGAATAAAGTCGTCGAATCCGGACGGATGAAGACGCCAGCCGAGTTGGTGTTCAGTCTGGTGAGCATCGAGGACCGCAGTGGTCTGCAAGTGCAAGTTGATACCTATCCAATAGAAGAAAAGAAAGACTCGCACACTAAGAAGCAAGTCGGACTCATCGGCGGTGGTGCGTTAGTCGGCGGAATAGTCGGCAAGATCACCGGCAAGAAGGGCGGCACCGAAGTCGGAGCCGCAGCCGGCGCAGCAGCCGGAGCTGCTGCAGCCGCTGCAACTGGAAAGCAGGACATTACGCTGCACGCCGGAACGCAGGTTAACTTTGTTCTGCGGACGCCAGTGCGTGTGACAGTGATAAAGCAGGGTCCAATTAGCTCGACAGAATAGTTTCAGACAACGATGAATGATAGCGAAGGGTAGATCGATTCGGTCTACCCTTTTTGCTGTGTTATTGGGAATGGTCGGAAAGGAACTCCCGAATTGCCGCTGCAATTTCGTCCTTGTCGGTCGCGCCGCGCCACTGCCGAACGATCATGCCCTTGCCGTCGACTAAGAATAGGCTCGGTACCGACTTTGCACCGTAAGCTAACCACGTCGGCTGCGTGCGCGAGTCGAAGAGGATTTGATAAGTCACTCGTTGTTTTTGGACATGTTCCGGCACTTTCGGGTTTCCAAGGGTGTCAAGCGAGATACCAAGGACTACCAGAGAATCCGCGGTAAACTGGATATACATCGACTGGAGGTCCTTCATCGTTTTCACGCAGGGAGCGCACCAGGTTGCCCAAAAATCCACGAGGACAAGTTTCCCGCGATAGCGCGAAAGCGAGTCCAGTGAACTGCCAAGATTTGGCAGAGTGAATTCCGGTGCAGGACGCGGTAGTGGCAATTCGATGTAGAATTCCGGATTATTATCGAATTGCGCCTTGCACTCTTTGGAGCAGAAGTAGTACGTCTTGTCCTCATATTGTGATTTCGCAATTACGGTCTGTAGTTCTTTGAATCCGTTAAATATGCGACAACATGTACAAACCGCGGAATCCGGCAAGAAGGGAGTTGTATCCGCAGCAATTGCCAATGATCCGCAGATCAGGGCGGAGGTGAACAATACCCTCGATGAGATTTGTTGAATTATGATCACATTTTGACTCAATACTCCGGAACTTTGACCGGACAAGTTAGTTTACATTTAGATAACATGGTATTTTACAATTTGGACCGATAATTATTGGGAGAAATCGCAATGAACAATGTTCTGAAAGTGATCTTCGACACGACAACGGGAGCTCGCAAAATCGACATTGGTTTGTTGCTGCTCCGGGTCGGAATTGGGAGTTTCATGCTTTTTGGACACGGCTGGGGCAAACTGGCCAGCTTTGCCGAAAAAGCCGATACGTGGGCGGATCCGATCGGCCTAGGGCCAACTTTGAGCCTATCTTTGGCGATCTTTGCAGAATTCTTCTGTTCACTTGCCATAATTCTCGGTTTGGCAACTCGAGCCGCCGCGGTACCGCTCTTGATAACGATGTTAGTGGCGGCAACGATCGTCCACGCGGCCGATCCCTGGTCGAATAAGGAGTTTGCGCTGATGTACGGTTGGGCGTTTATCACCCTTATTTTGGCAGGCGCCGGTAGATTTTCGGTTGATTCCATCATTTCAAAAAAGTTGCAGAGCAAGACCTGAGTATCATCCGGCAAGGTGCTGTTTGCGAAAGACATTAATCAGCCCGCCCGCAAGCAGGATTTCGACCTGTCGCGGCGACATTCGATGATCGACTTCGTAAGACTGGTTCTTGCTGACATTCGTGATGCTGAGTCGAGACTTTTTCGAGACCAGAGTACGCACTTCAGTCAGCTTTAGGACATCTCCTTGTGCAATTTTATCCCAGTCGGCGGGGTTCGCAAAAGTTAAGGGGAGAATTCCGAAATTGACGAGATTCTGCCAATGTATACGAGCGAATGATTTCGCCACGACTGCGCGGACACCAAGATAACGCGGAGCGAGGGCTGCATGTTCACGGCTTGATCCTTGCCCGTAATTTTGCCCGCCGACGATAATCGATCCAGTGTCTTGGTAACGCAATGCACGATCCGGGTAAGTTTCATCGACTTGCACAAATGAGAACTTCGCGATCGCCGGAATATTGCTGCGAAAGGGAAGCACCTTGGCGCCGGCAGGCGAAATCGTGTCCGTCGAGATGTTATCGCCGAGCTTGATAAGCACCGGTCCCTCAATCACATCCGCCATTTCAGGGAATATTGGCAGACTCTTGATGTTCGGTCCCTTTTCGAGTGCGACATCGAAGCCGCTTGGATCCGGCGGCACCAACATTTGAGTGTTGAGAATTAAATGTTTAGGTTCCACAAATTTTGGATACGGCATTCCCAATTTTCGCGGATCAGTTATCACGCCAGTCAAGGCTGACGCCGTCGCGGTTTCCGGACTGCAAAGATAAACTGAATCTTCGGTTGTGCCTGACCGGCCAGGGAAATTTCGCGGGACGGTTCTCAAACTGATTCGACCGGTGGCGGGAGCTTGACCCATACCGATACAGCCATTACAGCCCGCCTGATGAATTCTTCCACCGGATCGTAACAGATGTTGGAGCAGCCCCATCGCCATGAGATTCTCTTGAATTTGGCGCGACGAGGGATTGATGTCGAAAGAGACACGCTCGTGCACGACGCGGTCCTTTACCATCAACGCCGGAATCGCGAAGTCCCGCAGCCCCGGGTTAGCGGAGGATCCAATGTATGCCTGGTAAATCTCGCGCCCCTCGACATCGCGGACAGGTACGACATTGTCGGGGCTGCTTGGAAGCGCTATCAGCGGCTCGAGTTTTGATACATCGATTTCGTCGCTTTCGTCATAAGTCGCATCAAGATCGGCGGCGAGGGCGACAAACCGATTGCCTCTGTCCTGCGAAATCATGAAATCTCGAACGACTTCATCGGATGGGAACACTGTCGCGGTCGCGCCAAGCTCGGCGCCCATATTAGCGATTACGTGGCGGTCCATAGCAGTTAGCTGTGCCAAACCAGGGCCATAGTATTCGATCACTTTGCCGACTCCGCCCGTGACTTTGTGGCGGCGCAGCATTTCGAGAATAATGTCCTTGGCGCTGACCCAGTCCGGCAATTGGCCGACGAGCTTCACGCCGAAAACCTTGGGCATCTTAATATGAACGGGTTCGCCTGCCATCGCCATGGCAACCTCTAATCCGCCGGCACCCATCGCCAGCATTCCCAGCGATCCGGCAGCGCACGTGTGGCTATCGGAACCCAACAGAGTTTTGCCGGGAATGCCGAACCGCTCCATATGCACAGGGTGGCTAACGCCATTGCCGGGACGCGAATACCACAATCCAAATCTCTTGCAGGCTGACCGCAGAAACAAATGGTCGTCGGCGTTCTTAAAGTCTTCCTGGATCAAATTGTGGTCGACGTACTGGGCAGACAGTTCGGTCTTGACTCGCGGCAATGCCATTGCCTCTAATTCAAGAATCACCATTGTGCCCGTAGCGTCCTGTGTGAGGGTCTGATCAATGCGCAGGGCAATTTCCTCGCCAATGCGCATTTTTCCGGAAATGAGATGTGACTTTATCAATTTTTGGGCGAGATTTAGAGCCATATCGAGCTATCCTCCGTTCTGGCCGTCGCACTATATACTGCATATATACGGCGCAAAGTCTTGTTATTGCGGCGATTCGAACGTCGATCAGATGGGTCGAGCAAATTGACTTTTTGGCGCCGTATCCTTAACTTGGAAGAAACCTTGGGCAATCCAATTCGTATGTAATCAATAACCTAATTTTTTCTATGAGGAGTATACCACACAATGCGACCGAGCAACCGATTACGGACTTTCATGACGATGGCGATATTTTCATCATTCCTGATTCCTGCCGCAACGCAGGCGGCCATGCCTAAAACAAAAGTCAGGGCGGAGATTGATGCAAAGTACCGCTGGAATTTCTCAGATATCTATCCAAGCTGGGACGCCTGGGAAAAGGACCGAGCCGTCATGGAACAAAAGATGGCGGACTATGCTGCCTTGAAGGGCACGTTGAGCGGCGGAGCGCAAAACGTGCTCAAAGCGTACAAAATCAATGATGAAATGAATATCATTGCCTACAAAGTTTACCGCTATCCGCAGCTTCAGCGCGATGTCGATACCCGCGACAACAACATCTCCGCCAAGCTCCAGCAAGTGCAGATGATGTTTGCGAAATTCGGCACCGCCACCGCGTGGTTCTCGCCGGAACTGCTGTCGATCAAATGGGAGACAATGAAGAAGTGGCTGGACGAAACACCGGAACTTGAGCCGTACAGATTCACTATCTCTAATTTGTACAGACAGCAAGAGCATGTTCTCGACGAAAACGGCGAAAGGCTGCTTTCGTATTTTTCGACCTTCAACGATGCGCCGCAATCGGCCTTTACCGAGCTGTCGACTTCCGACATCAAATTCCGCAAAGCCAAATTTTCGGACGGGCAAGAGCGCACTCTGACGCCTGGTGAATACAGCCAGATGCTCTCGACCAGCCGCAATCAGGCTGATCGCAAGTTAGCTTTTGAAACTATGTACGGAGTGTATGCTGACAATCAGAATACCTACGCGGCGATCTATTCCGGTATCTGTCAGCGCGACTGGGCGCTTTCGCAGGCGCGCAATTATTCTTCGACATTGGCTTCGGCGCTCGACGCCGACAATGTTCCTATGCAGGTTTATGACAATCTCGTTGCCAGTGTCAAAGCCGGATGCGCTCCAATGCAACGCTATTACAAGCTGCGCAAGGACGCGCTCGGACTCGAGTCCTATCACCTCTATGATGGCTCGGTTTCGGTCGTCGAGGGCGAGAAGACTTATGAATATGACGACGTGCTTCCGATGGTCGTCGAGTCGGTAGCGCCGCTTGGAACAGACTATCAGGCGAAGATGCGTAAGGCGACGGCTTCCGGTTGGATTGACGTTTTCGAAAACGAAGGCAAGCGTCCGGGCGCATATTCGGCGGGTGTTTATGGGGTGCATCCGTACATGCTGATGAATTACAACGGCACGCTCGATGCCGTTTTCACGCTCGCGCATGAATTGGGTCACACCATGCACACGCAGTTGTCGCACGAAACTCAGCCGTTTGCGACGTCGCAATACACGATTTTTGTCGCGGAAGTTGCCTCGACTCTGAATGAAGCGCTATTCCTTGATTATATGCTCAAAAAAATTGAAGATCCGAAAGAGAGAATCAAACTCCTCGAGCAGCAGATCGACAATATCCTCGGCACATTCTACACGCAGGTGATGTTTGCCGACTATGAACACCAGGCGCACAAAATGGCCGAACAAGGACAGCCGATTACAGCCGACGTCCTGAACGGAATCTACCGCCAAATCATGATCGACTACTTTGGTGACTCGGTGACGCGCGACGATCTGTATGACGTCCTCTGGACTCGCATCACGCATTTTTACAACAGCCCGTATTACGTTTATCAGTACGCAACCTGCTTTGCGTCCTCGGCAAAATTGGTGCAGGGGATTCAAAGTAAGGATGAGAAGGTTCGCAAAGAGGCGACTGAAAAGTATTTGACTTTGCTTAAATCCGGCGGAAACGACTACCCGATGGAGCAGTTGAAGAAAGCCGGCGTCGACTTGTCAAAGCCGGAGACAATCAAAGCCGTCGTCGATCAACTCGATGCGTTGGTGAATCAATACGAGCTCGAGCTTAAGAAAATAAAGCCCTGATAAATTTGTCGTGACCAACAAGCCTCGGTTGGCGACAATAACCGTATTAGGTGGTACTTCAGAACGCCGGAATCGACTGCAAATTTGATTCCGGCTATTTCTTTCATCAAACGGGGAGCTTAGCTTGGTTCGCCCGGGCGAGTGCGATTAACAGAAAGATTGAAGACATCCGGCCGTGAGTTATGGCCGGAAGTGTCGAGCGTCATTTGTTCGCGGCGGATTTCGTTCAAATCCAATTCCGCAAGCAGTATCGTTTCCTTATCAAAAACCGGCCCGGCGACATAGCGGGTGTCCGGTGCGATAATTGCGCTGCCTCCGCGCAGGATCAAGCGTTCCGGATTGGCGGCCAGATCCTCAGGCAGATCGAATTGCTTCGGCAGGTCCGAAACTTTCATAATAATGCCGGCGGCCAGGACGAAGCAGCGCCCCTCGAAGGCATATTGACGACTTGCAATCTGATGCAAGTCGTGAACCGTTGGCCAGACCGCGACATGGATTTGTTCAGCGCTCTCATGCATGACGTGCCGCACTAAAGGCATCCAATGCTCCCAACAGATCAGTCCCCCAACGCGAGCAATTCCGGTCGGTACTGCGCCGAGGTCTTTTCCGTCGCCGTTGCCCCAGATCATTCGCTCTGTGTATGTAGGCACGAGTTTGCGGCGATGATTTATGATCTGGCCGTCAGTGTCGAATATTAGCAGCGAGTTGTAAATTGTGCCGTTGCCGGGGCCGACATCGATGCGCTCATTGACTCCGATGACAATAACGGCTTTCAGCTCACGCGCGAGTTTGCCAAGTCGATCGCATTCCTCGCCGGGAACGGTCACGCTGTTGCGCAGAAGTTCGGCGAATACGTCTTTCGAAGGAGCGTGCCCCCATAACGCGACGTTTGGCACATAATCGAGCCATGCCGGATATCCAGGCAGCCAGGTTTCTCCACACGCTACTATTTTGGCTCCCTGGGCTGCGGCTTCACTGACAAGTGTGCATACTTTGTCGAGGCTCTTGGGTGTGTCGAGCGTGACAGCACTAGCCTGGCTTATGCCGGCTACAACTTTGTCGCTGTTTTTACCTGACATTCGGCGCTCTGCAATTTGCTAATTAGGCGAGCCGCCGAATGCTTTGTTGAGGCAAATCCAGGATTGCTTGCGATCGGTGACATGACAATTGCGACGAAGTTCAGCGAGAACATCATTCACGTATGGTAGCTGCTTCATTCCGACCAGTACAGAGGTAACTCCCATCGTGCTGCGCAGGCTGCGAACGGCCATTTGACTCAGCGTTTCGGCGCCGCCCCAATCGGAGTCAGCCGCGCGAATCGATGCCCTCAACTGAGCGCTTCGCGCATTGTCGTTAGAGAGGCGCACCAAGCTATTCTTCTGAATTGCATTGAGCGGGCGGTTGGCGAGGAGAGCCAGATTATGGCGACAGGCTAGCTCGAGTACGGTCATGCCGCCGCTTTGAGAGCCGTTCAGCGCGCAGCCGTTTTCGATCAGATTGAAGGGCAGTTGGATTACTTTGAAGCGATTGAGCGGAGAAATCTGATTTGCGATACTTATTACCCGTTCAAGTGAAGTGAAATCATATTCGTCTGAAGATACCGGAAAAGTGTTGGAGCTAATTCCGTAACAGCGAATTCGCCCGCGCGCCGCCTCCTGCTCGAGATGTTCGAAAGCCAGACGGATGCGTCGATAGTACTCCTCACGCGCTCCAATCAGTTCGAGACCGTTCTGCTTTGCCCAACCCAAATAATACTCAGGATTATGCAGCAGATAGGCATCAATTGACCCGCAGTTTAACCGGCTCAATGATGCCGTAAGTTGGTCCTCGATAAATGTCGGGTGAATGCAATGTTCGAGCCCCACTGAATACTCGACAAGATCAGGGTAGCCGCGATGGTCTTTCTTAAGATTCTGGCTAAGGCGATAGACGCGTCCTTGCAGATATCCAACTTTGGAGACGATCACCAATTGATCGCGGCCAAGCACGCCCTCATTTTCGAGATCCTCAATCACACTGCCAATCAGCAATTCCGAGCCGCCGTCAGTATAGTTGGCGCTGGTGTCTACGAGGTTGATTCCGGAAGTTAGCGCCAATCGCTGCGCCTCGCGATGCTCCGGGTAACTTGTGTCAACACGGTACGATCCAAACCCTACGTGACTGACCCGCAAACCGGTATCGGAAAAGAGATTGTACGGCAGGTCGGAAAATCGACGCGCGTAGCCTTCAGTGGCGGTTACGGTGGCATGGGTTGTGTTCACGATTTGCCTTCAGATGCCTCTGATTTTTCCGCGTCTTGATCAATCGCATCGAGCTTGGCTTTCCATTCGGCTTCGAGATGTTTCGGCACGCGGAAACCAAGCACCGATGACTTAAAGCGGTATCCCCAAGTTTGCGATTTGAGGTATTGCTTTCGAAGTTTTTTGAAGACCTTTTCCTTTCGAAAGGAAATCGCATCGAAGTACTCAATGCGCAGAAGTAATAATTCGACGCTTTCGCGGCGTTCGAGCATCGCCCGGAATGTATCATAGTCCTTGAGATTAAGCAGCGACTGCACGATCGGCTCGAAAAATATCATTGCCTGTGCGCCGATGAAATTGAGCGGCTTCATCGATTCCAGAGTCATGATTGCCGGGATCGCCATTTTCCACTCCACGACTTTCTTCGCGACTCGATCGACTAAGGCGCGCTCATCCTCGGAAAATTCGATTGGTGCGGCATTGTCGCCGGAACTCAAGGGAAACATCAGATTTCATCCTCGATAACACGGATTTTGGATTTGACAATCGCTGCGACTGCGTCGCGATTTCCGGCGAAGCGAATATAGAGGCCGCGGAAATTTTCCAGTCGAGAAGGACGGACGAAGGGCGAAAGCAGCACACCATTCTTATCAACATAGAACGAACGGTATTGCGCCCATTCTTTCTCAATTTTGTTGACCAGATACTTCACTTTGACCTTTCGCTCGGTGAACTCGAATGTCGTCTGCAAATAGAATTGCGACAGCGATCCCCACAGTATCAATGCAGCGACGACCGCAAACAACGGCGAGTAGGTGAGGAAGTAGGTCAGCACGACCAGCGCCACGATAAAAACAGCGACGGCAATCGCGACTACAGGACGAGATTTTGCCGGCTGACATACCCACTGCATTAGCACCGGATCAGGAGCCTGATTTACGGTTTCACTTGCCGCCGTTTCGACTTTCTTAATTCCGCTCAAATCGTCAGCTCCCAGACTATTTTCCCGGCTCGGTACGGTAGCGTTCTTTGCGAATCCGCGTAATTTCGTCCAGCAGTTCCTGGCCATCGACGAGATTTTTCTTGATCAACAGGCTGACCAGCGCTTCCTGGGCGAGATTATTGGATAGGGTCAGTTCCTCGAAGGTGATCACATGTTCTTTGCCGTCGACCACCATTTTCATCGCGACATTTTGTTTTGCCGGGTTATTCTCGTTCATCCAATTTGCCTTTCAACATTATGTTCATACTGCCCGATTTGAACCCGCCAATATCAAGCGTCGTGAACAGGAATCCCAATTCGCGAAATTTTGCGATGATCGGTTCGCGTAATCCATTATTAATAATGCAAATCATCTCTTCGACCGGCAACTCAATTCGGGCAAGTTGGTCATGATGGCGGACGCGAAGTTGACGAAAGCCAAGTGAGCGCAGATATTTTTCAGCTTCTTCAATTTGCCTGAGTTT
>CAVPQS010000006.1:0-14381 GCA_963707485.1 uncultured bacterium | reverse complement strand
AGAAAGTTGTGGATAGCGCTTACTTCAATATAAGTAGTGGCAGTCGGAGACTTGAGTAGGCCAGTAGCTCGAACTGGTAGAGCGCCGGTCTCCAAAACCGGATGTTGGGGGTTCGAATCCCTCCTGGCCTGCCATAAATTGTTAGGGTAATATGAACCTTAGAGAAAAAATCGTAAATTACTACGAAGAGACAGTGACGGAACTGAAGAAAGTGACTTGGCCCAGCAAGGACGAGATCAAGGGTTCCACTATTGTCGTCATCATCACGTCAATCATTCTCGCGGCGTTCACATTCGGCGTCGATAGCGCGCTGAGCTGGGTGACGCGCACGATGTTGGGAACGTAATGGCGAAGCACTGGTACGCGGTACATACTTATTCCGGTCAGGAGCAGAAGGCCAAGCGTCATCTGGAGAAGATGATTACGGTCGAGAGCCTGCAGGAGAAATTCGGCGAGATTTTGATTCCGACCGAAGAAGTCACGGAGATGAAGCAGGGCAAGCGGTCGACCTCGACCAAGAAGTTCCTGCCGTCATATTTATTGATCGAAGTCGAATTGGACAAGATCATGGAGCAGAAAATAGTCGGGACGCCGGGGATCACGAATTTCGTGGGTTCAGCGGGGAAGCCGACGGCATTGCGCCGCGATGAAGTTGACCGGATGGTGGGTAAGATGGATTCCCGCCGCGAGGTGGAGCTCGATGAAGTTCCGTGGCATGCCGGTGATCAAGTGAAAGTTATCGATGGTCCGTTCTCGGATTTTTCGGGATTCATTTCCGAAATCAACGTAGAGCGGAAAAAAGTAAAAGTAATGGTCTCCATCTTTGGGCGTCCGACTCCGGTGGAGCTGGACTTCCTGCAAATTGAGTCGGTCTAAGAGGAGTTTGAGTAGTGGCAAAGAAAGTAGCAGGATTCATCAAATTACAGATTACAGCGGGCAATGCGACCCCGGCCCCGCCGGTCGGTCCTGCGCTGGGTCAAAAGGGCGTCAATATCATGGAGTTCTGCAAGGCGTTCAACGCGCGGACGCAGGAACAAGCGGGAATGATTATTCCAGTGGTCATTACTGTTTACTCCGACAAGAGCTTTTCGTTTATCACGAAAACACCGCCGGCGGCTGTGCTTCTGATTAAAGCTGCCAAGGTGCAAAAAGGCTCAGGCGCACCGAACCGCGATAAAGTGGGTAAGGTGTCGCAACAACAGATACGGGAGATCGCTCAACTAAAGATGCAGGACTTGAATGCTGCTTCCGTCGAGTCCGCAATGAGCATGATCGCTGGCACCGCACGTAGCATGGGTCTGGAAGTGGAGAAATAGTTTAATGAGGCACGGGAAGAAATATAGAGCGGCTGCGGAAAAGCTCGGCACGACGTCAAATTTGACGCTTGAGCAAGCCGTGAAATTTATCAAGGAGAACGCGAAAGCCAAATTCGACGAAACCGTCGAAATGGCGGTGCGTCTTGGTGTCGATCCCAAGCAGGCGGATCAGATGATTCGCGGCACGGTGTCGCTTCCGAACGGAACCGGCAAAAAAGTTCGCGTTCTGGTCATTGCCAAAGACCAAAAGCTGGACGAAGCTCGCGAAGCCGGCGCCGATTTTGCCGGCAATGACGAATACCTTGAAAAGCTCAAGGGTGGATGGGCAGAAGTCGACGTGATTGTTTGCACGCCGGACATGATGGGCAAACTTGGTCCGCTCGGAAAGGTGCTCGGTCCGAAGGGCCTGATGCCGAATCCGAAGGCGGGCACGGTGACTGCGGACGTTGCGAAAGCCGTGAAAGAAATTAAAGCCGGTAAGATTGAATACCGCGTCGACAAGACCGGGAATATCGGCGTTCCGATAGGGAAAGCCTCGTTTACCGAAGAGGCGCTGGTGCAGAATGCGGCGACGATTATGGAGGCGATCATCAAGGCGCGTCCGTCGTCGGCGAAAGGCGCCTATTTGAAGAATGTTGCGATGAGTTCAACGATGGGAGTTGGCATTAAGATTTCAACCGCCGATCTGATGACTCGTTCGAAGGGAGAACATTAGGATGCCAAATCAAGAAAACGTCGATAAAGTCGCAGCGTTAACCGAGACTTTCAAAACTGCCCAATGCGTGGCGGTGGCGGATTACACCGGTTTGACCGTGGAAAAGGCGACGAAGCTTCGCAGCGATTTGCGCAAGCATGAATTCAAGTACGTCGTGGCGAAAAACACGCTGCTCAAAATCGCAGCAAAGGATGCCGGTTTTGACGGGCTGGACAGCCATCTGAAAGGACAGTCCGCTGTGGCTTTCGGATTTGACGATCCGGGCGCACTGGCGAAGATCCTGTTCGACTTCGGCAAGGAGTCACAGAAGCTTCAGGTTCGCGCTATATATGTAGAAGGCAAAGTTTACTCCGGTACAGAAGTAGAGCGCATTGCGAAGTTGCCGAGCAAATCGGTTCTGGCTTCGCAGTTGATCGCCACTTTGAATGGACCGATGTCAAACTTGGTCGGCTCGCTCGATGGAATTATCCGCAAGTTTGTGGGTACGCTCGATGCGATGAAAGAGAAGTTAGCTAATTAACATATCATAGTTTGCCCGCGGTAAACGTCTGGTTGATGCCCAGGCGGCCGGTCGTGCTTACGCACTCGCGATTGGCGGTCCGAAAGTAGGCAGCAGAATTTAGTAAGGAGTAGAGAAGTGTCAGAGAAAGTTGATAAGCTGGTAGAAGACATCGCCGGACTTTCGGTCATGGAGTTGTCGGATTTATCTACCAAGTTGCAGGACAAGTTCGGCGTCAGCGCGGCCATGCCGATGATGGCGGGTCCGATGATGGGCGGCGGCGGAGCGGCCGAAGCCGTAGCCGAGAAGACTGAATTCAATGTTGTGCTTATTTCCGCAGGCGATAAGAAGATCCAAGTCATTAAAGTTGTCCGCGAGTTGACCGGTCTTGGGCTGAAGGAAGCCAAGGACTTAGTCGACGGCGCGCCCGCGAATGTTAAAGAAGGCGTCTCCAAAGATGAAGCAATGAAGATGAAGGAGAAGCTGGAAGAGCAGGGCGCTCAGGTGGACGTCAAGTAATTAAGGCGCAAACCATTAAGACCCGGTCCACCAGGCGGTCGGGTCTTTCACATCTTGGGTTGTCGGGAACTTCCGCGCACCTGAGATGTTTTTCTATTTTTACAGCGCTTTGGGTGAAGTGCCCCGCTGATAGGTATTTTCGCAATAGTATTCAGGCTTGTAGGCTATTCAGGTTGACAGCGTCAAGCATTAAAGGAGAGTGAGCTCTTGGCCAAGATTTCGACTCTTGACCGGCGTTCATACGCCAAACTCAGTTTCGAGGCAGAGATGCCGAACCTCCTCGCGATCCAATTGGAGTCATTTGAAGAATTTCTCCAGGCGGAATTGCCGCACGATAAGCGGAAGCATATCGGGTTGCAGCGAGTGTTCACGGAGATCTTCCCTGTTTCCGACATCCGCGAGAATTATTTGGTCGAGTTTGTCCGGTACTCGATCGGCAAACCGCGCTATTCGATTCACGAATGTCAGGATCGGAACATGACCTACGCCGTGCCGCTCAAGGCGACGTTGCGTCTGATCTCGTACGAACAGAACGAGGAAGAGGGTGTCCGCGACCTCAAGAAGAAGAACGAGACCAAGAAGGTCAAGGACGTCATCGAGAATGACGTTTTCCTCGGCGAGTTTCCGTTAATTACGGAACAAGGAACGTTCATAGTCAACGGTTCGGAGCGAGTGATTGTCAGTCAGCTTCACCGTTCGCCGGGCGTTTTCTTCGACGACGAAATCCATCCCAACGGCAAGCGCCTGTATGCGGCGCGGATTATTCCGTATCGCGGAAGCTGGGTGGAAATCAATCTCGACGTCAATGATATAATGTACGTCTCTTCCGATGGCCGCAAAAAGTTGCCGGTCACGACGTTCCTGAGAGCGCTCGGTCACTCGACGGATGAAGACATCCTCAAGCTTTTCTACGAATTCGACACGATCTCCATCTCCAGCCGTTCATACGCCAAGGCCGTTGGCAAGCTGTCAGCTCAAACCGTGGTGGATAAGGAATCGGGCGAAGTGTTGGTATCGGCATCGGATGAAATCACCGAGGCAGTTGCTACCGGTTTGGTGGAAGCGGGAATCAAGGAAATCAAGGTTCTCAAGACGGACGCGACGAAAGATATTCGCGTCATTGGCAATACCTTCAAAAAGGATACGACCAAGTCCACCGAAGAAGCGCTAGCCAAGATACATGCGATGGTGCGTCCGGGTGAAGCGCTCACGCCGGAAATTGCCGCCAATGTCATGGAGAAAATGTTCTTCGACGCCAAGCGTTGCGATCTCGCCGAGGTCGGCCGTTTCATGCTCAATCAGAGACTGAAACTCAACGAGCCGCCGACACAAAATGCGCTGACGCCGAAAGATTTCATTAAAATCATAGATTATCTCGCCAAGCTGAGAAACAGCGAAGGCGGTATAGACGATATTGACCATCTCGGCAATCGGCGCACCCGCACGGTCGGAGAACTGCTCGAGAACTTGTTCTCGGTCGGTCTTTCGCGCGTGGCGCGCACGATTCGCGAGCGTTTGTCGCTCAAGGACACCGACAAAGTTGCGCCGCATGAATTGATCAACGCGCGCACGGTGTCATCGGTGGTAGACACGTTCTTCGGTTCGTCGCAGTTGTCGCAGTTCATGGACCAGACCAATCCGTTGGCGGAATTGACGCACAAACGCCGATTATCGGCGCTGGGACCGGGCGGTCTGACGCGCGAACGCGCGGGCTTCGAAGTCCGCGACGTGCATCACACGCACTATGGCCGTATTTGTCCGATTGAAACGCCGGAAGGACCGAACATCGGTCTGATTGCGTCGCTGGCGACATATGCGCGAATCAATCATCTCGGATTTTTGGAAACGCCTTATCGGAAAGTCAACAACGGCAAGGTAACGGATCAGATTATCTATCTGACCGCGAACGAAGAAGACAACTACTATATCGCGCAGGCGAACGAGCCATTCGGCGAAGACGGCAAGTTTGTGCACGATGTGATCAAGTGCCGCTTCCGTTCGGACTATCCGCAAGTTGACCCGAAGAAGATTGAATACGCCGACGTCAGTCCGAAGCAGTTGGTTTCGGTGGCGGCATCGCTGATTCCGTTCCTTGAGCACGACGACGCTAACCGCGCATTGATGGGCTCGAACATGCAACGCCAGGCTGTGCCGTTGCTCGTGACCGATCCGCCGTATATCGGCACCGGTATGGAAGGCAAGGCTGCGCGCGATTCCGGTGCGGTGTTGGTTTCAAAGGTTTCCGGCGTAGTTACCGAGGCTGACGCCGACCATGTGACGATTCAGCCGGATGCGAAGATCAAGGGCGACGAGCTCGGGTTCGTCGAGCCGGTATCTTATCCTCTGATCAAGTTCAAACGCTCGAACCAGGACACGTGCATTAACTATCGTCCCATCGTCGATGTCGGCGAGCGGGTCGATCCCGGCGATGCTATCGCCGACGGTCCGGGTGTGCATGGCGGCGAATTGGCGCTCGGTTATAACGCGCTGGTGGCATTTGTGCCGTGGCGCGGATACAACTTCGAGGACGCGATCATCGTCAACGAGCAATTGGTCCAAAGAGATATTTTCACTTCGATACATATAGAAGAATATGAACTCCAGGTCAGAGACACGAAGCGCGGCGCTGAAGAAATCACCCGCGAAATTCCCAATGTCTCTGAGGAAGAACTGTCGCATCTCGATGAGCAGGGTATCGTAAAGACGGGTACCGAAGTCGAGGCGGGCGACGTTCTGGTCGGCAAGGTGACGCCGAAAGGTGAAACCGAATTGTCGCCGGAGGAAAGACTGTTGCGAGCGATCTTCGGGGAGAAAGCGGCCGACGTCCGCGACGCTTCGTTGAAGGCGCCGCCAGGACTTAAGGGTATCGTCATCGACACCAAGATTTTCTCGCGGAAAGAGCGCTCGGAAGAAGCGAAGAAGCGCGAGAAAGCCGAATCGGCCGCCATCAAGAAGAAACTGGGCGACCAGATCAAGCAGATCAAAGCCCACTTGAATGAGCGGTTGGAGAAGGTTCTCGACGGCGCGACCTCGAAGACGCTGAAGCACTCGGAAGAAGGAACGATTCTTCTGCGCGCCGGCCAGAAATATAAGGAAGGCACATTGGCGGAAGTCGATGTGTTGGCGACGATCTGGCAGGAAGGCGTGTGCAGCGATCCGAAGCTTGACAAGAAGGCATTGAATATCATTGCCGAGGCCGACAAGCTGGTGACCGACCGCGAGGAGCGGCTGGAAATCGAACTCGATAAGATTCAGCGCGGCAGCGAATTGCCGCCGGGCGTGAAACAACTGGTTAAGGTCAAGATTGCCATTCGCCGCAAATTGTCGGTCGGTGACAAGATGGCCGGACGCCACGGCAACAAGGGTGTTATTGCCAAGATCGTACCGGCTGAGGATATGCCCTATACTTCCGACGGTGTTCCGGTTGATATCATTCTTAACCCGCTTGGCGTTCCGTCGCGTATGAATGTAGGCCAGATATTGGAGACGCATTTGGGCTGGGCGGCGAAATCGCTGAACATGCCGATTGCTACCCCGGTATTTGACGGCGCTTCAATCGATGAAATCAAATCGGAATTGAAGAAGGCGAATTTGCCGACCAGCGGCAAGACGACCCTTTACGACGGCAAGACCGGCGAACCTTTCGATAACGAGGTTACGGTCGGTGTCATTTATATGATGAAGCTGTCGCATCTTGTCGACGACAAGATCCACGCTCGTTCTATCGGGCCTTACTCGCTGGTAACACAGCAGCCCCTGGGTGGTAAGGCGCAATTTGGCGGTCAGCGTTTCGGCGAAATGGAAGTCTGGGCTCTTGAAGCCTATGGAGCGGCTTATGCGCTCCAGGAAATGCTGACAGTCAAGTCGGACGATGTGGTCGGACGTTCCAAGGTTTACGAAGCGATCGTCAAGGGTGAAAATCCCCCCGAACCCGGTGTTCCCGAGTCGTTCAATGTGCTCGTGAAAGAACTCCGGAGTTTGGGTCTCGACGTTGAGTTAGTCGAGAAATGATGATGATAATAATTGTAGCTAAGGAGGTATCCAGGTGGTCGATTTTTCGGTAAAACAGCAGAAGCGACCCTCGGACTTTACCGCAATCAAGATACAACTGGCGTCGCCGGAAGTGATTCTGTCCTGGTCATTTGGCGAAGTCACAAAGCCGGAGACGATCAATTACCGATCGTTTAAGCCGGAGCGCGACGGCTTGTTCTGCGAGCGCATTTTCGGTCCGGTCAAGGACTGGGAATGTTCCTGCGGCAAGTATAAACGCATCCGCTTCCGCGGCATCGTCTGCGACCGCTGCGGAGTCGAAGTTACTCAAGCGAAGGTTCGGCGCGATCGGATGGGGCATATTGACCTCGCCGTCCCGGTCTCTCACATTTGGTACTTTAAGTCGCTGCCTTCACGCATCGGCTACTTGCTTGACCTCTCGGTGCGCGATCTCGAGAAGATTCTCTACTACGAGAATTACGTAATCATCGACCCGGGAAATACTTCTTATAAAGAGAAGGATATCATCACGGAAGAAGAATTCCAGGAGATGGAATCCTCCAGCAAGCAGTTTGAAGCGAAGATGGGCGCCGAAGCGATTCAGGCTTTGCTCAAGCGAGTCGATATCGAAGAGCTGTCGATTTCGCTGCGCGCACAGGTAAAGGTTGAGACTTCGGTACAGCGCAAGAAGGACACGCTCAAGCGTCTGCGCGTAATCGAGGCTTTCCGCCAGTCCAACAACCGTCCCGAGTGGATGGTGATGATGCGCATTCCGGTGATTCCTCCGGATCTGCGTCCGCTGGTGCCATTGGAAGGCGGCCGCTTTGCGACCTCGGATCTCAACGATCTGTATCGCCGCGTGATCAACCGCAATAATCGTCTTAAGAAGCTAATTGATATCCGCGCGCCTGAGGTGATTTTGCGCAACGAAAAGCGCATGCTTCAGGAGGCAGTTGATGCCTTGTTCGACAACGGTCGCCGCACCAACTCGGTGCGCGGCGATTCCAAGCGTCCGCTTAAGTCGCTTTCTGATTTGCTCAAGGGCAAGCAGGGGCGTTTCCGTCAGAACCTGCTTGGAAAACGCGTCGACTATTCGGGGCGTTCGGTAATCGTAGTCGGTCCGGAATTGAAATTGCATCAGTGCGGTTTGCCGAAGACCATGGCGCTCGAACTGTTCAAGCCGTTCATAATAATGAAGCTTGAAGAGAAGGGCTATGTTCAGACGGTCAAGTCGGCGAAGAAATTGGTCGAGCGCGAGCGTCCGGAAGTATGGGATATTCTTGAAGAGATTATCGCCGATCATCCGGTGATGCTCAATCGCGCGCCCACATTGCATCGTCTCGGCATTCAGGCATTCTATCCGGTGCTTGTGGAAGGCAAAGCCATCCGCCTGCACCCGCTGGTTTGCGCGGCGTTCAACGCCGACTTCGACGGCGACCAGATGGCCGTTCACGTGCCGCTGTCGTTCGAAGCCCAGCTTGAAGCGCGTATTCTCATGCTTTCCGTGAACAACATTCTGCTGCCGTCCAACGGTCGTCCGGTGGCGACGCCCTCGCAGGATATCGTTATCGGTATTCACTACGTGACGAAGGAAAAGACCGGCGTCAAGGGCGAAGGCATGCGTTTCTGCTCGATGGACGAAGTGCTGTACGCTCATTCTCAGAAAATGATCGACCTCCATGCGAAGATCAAGGTCGAGCATGAAGGCAGCATTGTCGAGACCACCACCGGTCGCGTGATTTTCTACCAGATTTTCCCGAAGGGCATGCCTTTGTTTAACAAGGTTGCCACGAAGAAGAATCTGGAAGAGCTGGTGCTTGCCGCTCACGCCAAGCTCGGGTCGGTTCGGACAGCGGACTTCCTCGACAAGCTCAAGTCGCTTGGTTTTGAGTATGCGACGCTGGCCGGAATCACGGTCGGCATCGATGATCTGACAATTCCGAAGAAGAAGAAGGATCTCGTTGCGCAGGCGGACAAGGAAGTTGCCAAGATTCAGCGCGACTATGAGAAAGGTGTTATCACCAATAGCGAACGATACAATAAGGTAATCGATACCTGGACGCGCACGACCAACGAGGTCGCCGACGAGATGTTCAAGGGTCTGATGCTGGAGCGCGAAGGGTTCAATCCGGTGTACATGATGGCCGGATCGGGCGCGCGTTCTTCCAAGGATCAGATTCGGCAGCTTGCCGGCATGCGCGGATTGATGGCAAAACCGCAGAAGCGTATGACCGGCCAGGTCGGTGAAATTATCGAGTCGCCGATTATCGCGAACTTCCGCGAAGGCTTGAACGTGCTGGAGTACTTTATCAGTACGCACGGAGCGCGCAAAGGTCTCGCCGATACGGCTCTGAAAACGGCGGACGCCGGATACCTGACGCGTCGACTTGTCGACGTCGCCCAGGACGTGATCATTAATGAAAACGACTGCGGCACTGTTCGCGGTTTGCATATCTCGGCGTTGAAAGACGGGGAAGAAGTCATTGAGTCGCTGCAGGATCGTCTCGTCGGTCGTGTGGCGCTGGAAGATGTTCACGATGTCATTCAGACCGATCGCGTGTTAGTCGAGGCCGGCAAGGAAATCGACGAGGAGGCTGCCAAGGCAATCGAAGAGTCGGGTGTCGAGTCGGTTTATATCCGCTCGGTGCTGACCTGCGAGTCACGGCGCGGCGTTTGCGCGCTTTGCTATGGCCGTAATTTGGCGACCAATCGGATGGTCCAGCTCGGCGAAGCTGCCGGCGTTATTGCCGCGCAGTCAATCGGCGAACCGGGAACGCAGTTGACGCTGCGAACCTTCCACATCGGCGGTACGGCGGCGCGTATCACGGAGCAATCGTCCGTGGTGGCCAAAGCCGACGGCCATGTCGAGTTTGAAGACATTCGCACGATCATGCGCGATGACGGCACCAAGGTGGTCGTCAGCCGCGACGGCAAAGTCAAGGTATTCGACGCCGAGGGCCGCGTCCGCGCGACCTACAACGTGCCGTATGCCGCGACGTTGCGCGTTGATGATAATCAGAAAGTACTCAAGTTTGACCAGAGCCGCATTGTCGACGAGGATGATAAGCGCGAGCGCGGAACCATAATTTTCGAATGGGAACCGTACACGAGCGAAATCGTCTCCGAAGTCGGCGGCACGATTCAATATGAGGATATCGTCGAAAACGTTTCAATGCGCGAAGAACTGGACGAAATTACCGGCCTGATGAAATTGGTCATGATCGAACAGCGCGAAAAGACGCTGTTGCCGAAGATCAACGTCATCGACAAAGCCGGCAAGCGGCGCGCTTCGTACTCGATTCCGACCGGCGCTTATCTGGAAGTGCGCGACGGCGACCAGATTACTCCGGGAACGATCGTGGCGAAGATTCCGCGCGACATTTCCAAGACGCGCGACATCACGGGCGGTCTGCCGCGCGTGGCCGAACTGTTTGAAGTTCGCAAGCCGCGCGACCCGGCGGTCGTGACGGAAATCGACGGCATCATCGAGTACGGCAAGATCATTCGCGGTAACACGCAGATCTTCGTCAAAGCCGATGACGGCGACGTGCGCGAATATCTCGTGCCGCACGGCAAGCACATGCGTGTTCACTCGGGCGACCGCGTGAAAGCCGGCGACCGGTTGTGCGAAGGCGCGATCGATCCGCACGACATGCTGAAAATTCTTGGGCCGGATGCGGTACAGGAGTATTTGGTCAATGAAATCCAGGAAGTCTACCGTCTGCAGGGCGTGAAGATCAACGACAAGCACTTTGAAGTGATCGTCCGCCAGATGTTGCAGAAGGTGCAGGTTGACGAAGTTGGCGACACCAATTTCCTCGAAGGCGAAAAGGTCGACAAGAACCGGTTCCGCATTGACAACGAAAGAGTCATGGCGGAAGGCGGCGAAGCGGCGACCTCGCGCGATCTATTGCTCGGAATAACGAGAGCATCGCTTTCGACGGACAGCTTCATATCAGCGGCGTCGTTCCAGGAAACCACCAAGGTTTTGACGGAAGCGGCGGTTGCCGGCAAGGAAGATTACCTGCAGGGACTGAAGGAAAACGTCATCATCGGCAGGTTGATTCCGGCGGGAACCGGTATGGATTTCTATCGGAATTTGGACATAGTTGACGATGCCGAAGAGCACGGTGAAGACACGGAAGAAGCGGAAATTCTCCAAGAAAACGCTTGACAGTCTTAGCCGGGGCTGATATAATATGAGTCTTATTTTAAGGCGTTTTTGCGTCTATTAAACCGACGCCCCGGAAGGGGCGTCGACTTTGAGAGAGGATTAGTTTGCCGACTATCAATCAGTTGATTCGCACAGGCAGAACGAAAGTTCTGTACAAGACGAATACTCCCGCGCTTAAGAGCTCTCCGCAAAAGCGCGGTGTTTGTACCCGTGTGTACACATCGACGCCCAAGAAGCCGAACTCGGCGCTGCGGAAGGTTGCGCGTGTCCGTCTGACGAATCAGATGGAAGTCACGGCGTACATTCCGGGAGTCGGGCATAATTTGCAAGAGCATTCGATCGTATTGATCCGCGGCGGTCGTGTTAAGGACCTGCCGGGAGTGCGCTATCATATCGTCCGCGGCACCATGGACGCATCGGGAGTGGAAAACCGCAAACGCAGCCGCTCCAAGTATGGCGCCAAGAAACCGCAAAGCAAGTAGTTTGACACAGGAGTAAGAGAGTAGATGCCAAGAAAGAAAGCTGCGGAAAAGCGGCCCCGCAAACCGGATCCAATGTATGGTGACGTCGTCATTTCACAATTCGTCAATTGTTTGATGAGTAAAGGGAAAAAGTCGACTGCGGAAGGCATCTTGTATGGCTGTCTCGACATTATCGAGAAGAAGCACAATCAGAAGGGGCTGGAAGTCTTCTATAAAGCCATCAACAATGTCAAGCCGCTATTAGAAGTAAAATCTCGCCGCGTCGGTGGCGCTACGTATCAGGTGCCGGTTGAAGTGGCGCCGGATCGTCGCACCGCGCTGGCATTCCGCTGGCTCATCGGATACGCGCGCGAGCGTTCCGAAAAAACAATGTCAGAGCGTCTCGCCTCAGAATTTTTGGCCGCTTCGAAAAACGAAGGCGCCTCGATCAAGAAGCGCGAGGACACGCATCGAATGGCGGAGGCCAACAAGGCGTTCGCACATTTCCGCTGGTAGAGTTAGCCGGTTACAGTCTCCGCTGAAAAGGGTATCGGATGAGCATTTTCGGTGGAGGCTTTTTTGTCTAAACTGTGGGAGTTATGGATCTTAATAAGTTAAGAAATATCGGCATCATGGCGCACATCGATGCCGGCAAGACAACAACGACCGAGCGCATCTTGTTCTATACCGGCAAGAGCCATCGGATGGGCGAGGTGCATGAAGGCGCCGCCACGATGGACTGGATGGAGCAGGAGAAGGAGCGCGGCATTACGATCACGTCCGCCGCGACAACCTGCCATTGGAACGGTCACCAGATCAATATCATCGATACTCCCGGTCACGTTGATTTTACCGCCGAAGTCGAGCGCAGTTTGCGCGTGCTTGACGGCGCTGTTGCGCTGTTCTGCGCGGTCGGCGGCGTCGAACCGCAGTCGGAAACGGTGTGGCGCCAGGCCGACAAGTACGGCGTGCCGCGCATCGCTTATATCAACAAGATGGATCGCATCGGCGCATCGTTTGAAAAAGCCCTGGGTATGATGGAAGACCGTCTGCACTCGCATTTCATTCCGATTCAAGTGCCGGCCGGCGAGGGCGAGCTGTTTACCGCGGTGATTGATTTGATCACAATGAAATTCCGCGTCTACCACGAAGAGTCTTCGGGCATGACGTTTGATGATACGGATGTCCCTGATTCATTGGTGGCGGGTGCGCGCAGGTGGCGCGAAAAGATGCTCGAAGCCGTCGCCGATTATGATGATCATTTGTTGGAAGCTTTCCTCGCCGGTGAAGAGCCGCCGATTGCCCAAATCAAGGCAGCGCTCCGGAGAGCGACAATCGATTGTAAGGTTACGCCGGTCCTGGTGGGATCGTCGTTTAAGAATAAAGGCGTGCAAAATCTGCTCGATGCGATCGTGGATTTCCTGCCGTCGCCGGCTGATTTGAAGCCGGTAGAAGGGCACCATCCGCGCAAAGAAGCGATCGAGATCCGCAATCCTGATCCGAGCGCGCCGTTTGCCGCACTGGCCTTCAAGATTATGTCCGATCCGCACGTCGGCAAGCTGACCTATTTCCGGGTTTACTCGGGCACGGTCAAGGCCGGTTCCGCGGTGCTAAATGCGAGCAAGGACAAGAGAGAAAGAATTTCGCGTATATTGTTGATGCATGCCAATCGCCGCCAGGACCTCGAAGAAGCCAGGGCCGGTGATATTGTCGCTGCCATCGGTTTGAAAAATACAACGACCGGAAACACGATTTGCGATCCGGAACATCCAATTCTGCTTGAAGTCATGAAATTTCCGGCGCCGGTGGTGTCGGTGGCGATTGAGCCGAAGACGAAAGCCGACATGGATAAACTGGGCGAGTCGCTGCAGAAGTTGGCTGAAGAAGATCCGACGTTCCGCGTCGAGTCGAATGAAGAGACCGGCCAGACGATTATTTCCGGCATGGGCGAGCTTCACCTCGAGATCATCGTCGACCGCCTATTGCGCGAGTTCAAGGTGCAGGCGAATGTCGGCAGTCCGCGCGTGGCTTACCGCGAAACGATTACTCAGTCGGTCACAGCCGAAGGCAAGTTCGTCCGCCAGTCGGGCGGCCGCGGCCAGTTCGGTCACGTAGTGATGGAATTCGAGCCGCTGCATGACGGCACGGAATTCAAGTTTGAAGATAAGGTTGTCGGCGGCACCGTGCCGCGCGAATATATTTCGTCGGTTGAGCATGGCGTTAAAGAAGCCATGTCATCCGGTGTTGTCGCCGGTTATCCGGTGGTGGGAATTTTGGCGCGTTTGGTCGACGGCTCATATCACGAAGTCGATTCATCCGATATCGCGTTCAAGATTGCCGGTTCGATGGCGTTTCAGGAAGCTTGCCGCAAGGCCAAGCCGGTCCTGCTCGAGCCAATCATGGAAGTTGAAGTTGTCCTGCCAAATGAGTATCTTGGCGATGTGATGGGCGACCTTCAGTCTCGTCGCGCCAGCATCAAGGGAATCAACAGCCGGCCCGACGGCCAGGTGTTGAATGCGGCGGTGCCGTTGGCGGAGATGTTTGGATATGCGACGCGCCTGCGCAGTTTGAGTCAGGGACGGGCCATCTACACGATGCAGTTCGCCTCATACTCGCCGGTTCCGGAATCGATTATTAAGAAGCTCGATTTCGCAAAAGCTTAGAATGAACTGCTATTTGAGATATTTGGAGGTTTGACGCTACCATG
>CAVPQS010000005.1:0-10033 GCA_963707485.1 uncultured bacterium | reverse complement strand
CACGCGCAGCGAACTGTTGAAGAGGGAAGACTCATACTCGAACTCACCGTCGCCGTACACAGCGGCTCGGCCATAAACACGACCGAGAGTGTGTCCGGATTGCTATTGCGCGCGAACAAACACTGGGTCCCCGTCCGCAGCTTGTAGCCTGTCTGCCGCAGTTTACCCACCAGTTCGTCGACAACCGCCCGACCATTCTGCTGCATGTCCGAAACTCCTGCTTGAGTCAAATGGCTTTCGTTCTGGTTGATCAGAAGCTCCATGCCGGCTGCTATAGCAAACGACGCTATTATGGAGGCGATCATCACCTCCGTAATCGTGAATCCAGCCGACTTTCGCAGTCTCTTAAAGTGATTCGTTATCTTACGCATGTTATTCACCTACTTCTAAATAGGTTACAGTGGTGCACGCTCTCACAACTGCTTTCTCATTCGAGTAACTGACCACGACTGTCAGTTGCTTGAGCTGCGCTTCAACATCAACGACTTCCCAAGTCCGGCTGAAATTCCCGCGAACATCAGCGCCGCTTGCCATGTCTTCGTCTGGAAGCCGCCGGAATTCTTCAATTTTCTCCCGTGTTGCTTGCACAACCTCCGTTGTCTTGTCTGACCAAACGTTTCCACGCAGCGCGACTACCATCATCGAACTGAGTAGCAGCAGGCCCAAGGTGAAAATCACCAGACCCATCATGACTTCAAGTAGTGTGAACCCATCCTGCGATTGTATCTTCATTTTCAACCTCATAGTTTTCATCGTCCGCAATTACTTCCGCAAATCCCGCGCCGAAAAAGTGCTCACTCGAAAAATCAGACTAAGCCGATGGACCATAGCGGATTATCAAGTGTGATGAATCCCAGGTATTGCAATGAGTCTGAGGCAAAATGCCAAGACTATGGGAAGAGGGCTATAGCGTGTAGGTTAGGGAAGCAGAATCGTCGCGTTTCACCGACTCCCAATTTCTCCAGAATTAACGTCTGATAATATATATTATATAAACAAACATATCCCGTAAGGCATTGCCAGCCCGTCTTTCGACAGCTTTCGGTCCCAACGCCCCATTCAGTCGCTATTTCACTACTATGCTGAGAAGTTTGCCCCGCACATATATCACCTTTACGATCGACTTGCCCTCAATGTTCTTCATCACCTTTTCGCGTCCCAACGCCAGCGCCTTCACCGTGTCTTCACTCGCCTCGCGCTCAACCTCGATCTCATCCCGGACTTTGCCGTTGATTTGGATCGCTACAATCACCGTGTCGAATGATATTGCCTTGGGGTCGTACTTCGGCCAACTCGACTTCAGAATCGACTCCTTGTGCCCGAACATCTCCCAAGCTTCCTCCGCAAAGTGCGGCGCCAACGGCGCTATCAGTTGAACGGTCTTGCTCGTGACATACTTATCGAACTCGTTTGCCGCACCGCCGGAAGGCGCGTACGCTCCGAAAAACTCCATAATCGCCGCAATACTCGTGTTAAACTGCAGTTGCTCCAAGTCTTCGGAGACTTTCTTAATGGTCTGGTTCAACCGGATATAGCTCGATTTTGCATCAGAACTTAGTTTAGCTAAATCGTGGAACACCTTCAGGTCAACCGGCTTGGGGTGCGCCGCAGCAACTTGTTCGACAATCCGGTACAGCTTGTTCATGAACCGCTCGACACCAACCAGCCCATCGTTTGACCATGGCATCTCGCGGTCCGCAGGCGCGGCAAAATACATCGCCAAACGAGAAATATCGACGCCCCGCTCCTTCATTACCTGAATCGGACTCACGACATTGCCCAGCGACTTTGACATTACCCGACCCTGCGCATCCATCACCATTCCGTGATTGAACATTCTCACAGCCGGTTCCTCAAACTTGAGCAGACCGATATCCTTCAGGAATTTTGTGAAGAACCGGAAATAGATCAGATGCCCGGTCGCGTGCGTTATTCCGCCGATATACAGATCGATTGGCATCCAGGCATTCGCTTTGGCCGGGTCAAACGGCGCTTTGTGGTTCCTGTTGTCGGTATAACGCAGCATATACCACGACGAACAGATAAACGTGTCCATGGTATCGGGATCGCGCTGCGCCGGGCCGCCGCACTTCGGGCATTTTACGTTCACCCATTCGGTCGCGTCTGCCAACGGCGAACGACCCTTGGGAATATAGTCAACATCTTCGGTCGGCAGTTTTACCGGCAGATCATCATAAGCCACCGGAACTTCGCCGTCTTTCGGACAGTGAATAATCGGAATCGGCGTGCCCCAGTAGCGCTGCCGTGAAATCAGCCAGTCTCGCAGCTTGAAATTGACTTTCCGCTGTCCGATGTTTTTCGATTCGGCAAAAGCAATCACCGCATCGATTCCCGCTGCTCCAATTTTCCCGCTAAACTGCCCCGAGTTGACCATCTCGCCTTTTTCGACGTAAGCTTCAGTCATTGTCGCCGCGTTCGGCTCGTCGCCGCCGCTTGGCTTGATCACGACTTTGATCGGTACATTGTATTTTTTCGCAAACAGGAAATCGCGCTCGTCATGCCCGGGAACGCCCATCACAACGCCCGTCCCGTACGACGCCAGCACATAGTCAGTGATCCACAGTTGCGCGCGTTCGCCCGACAGCGGATTGATTGCATACAGGCCGGTAAACACGCCATCCTTATCGTCGGACACGGCCTGACGTTCGATTTCAGACTTCGCAATCGACTTGGCGATATACTCGTCGACAGCTTTCCTACGATCGGCCGGAATCGGCAACTTCTCGAGCAATTCTGCCTCCGGTGCGATCGCCATAAACGTGACGCCGAATATCGTGTCCGGCCTCGTCGTGAAAACCGGAATCACAATCGCGGAATTTTCCAGCGTGAAATTTATCTCGCAGCCGGTCGACTTGCCGATCCAATTGCGCTGAATGCTCTTCAGCCTGTCCGACCATCCATCCAGATGATCAAGTCCCTCCAGCAACCGCTCAGCATAATCGGTAATCTTCAGATACCACTGATTCAGCCGCTTCTTGGTGACCGGATCGTGGCACCGCCAGCAGGTCCCGTCCGACTCAACCTGTTCATTCGCGAGCACGGTGTTGCACGTCGTGCAGAAATTCACCAACGAATCTTTGCGATACGCCAGGCCATGCTCATACATTTTCAAAAACAGCCACTGGCTCCAGCGGTAGTAGTCCGGAAAACACGAAGCAACCTCGCGATCCCAATCAAAAGAAATACCGACCTTCTTCAGCGTGTTGCGCGAGACCTCGATGTTCTTCACGGTCCAGTCCGCCGGATGCAGTCCCAACTTGATCGCCGCATTTTCCGCCGGCAATCCGAAAGCGTCCCAACCAAACGGATGCAGAACATCCTTGCCCAACATCCATTGATAGCGCGCCATCGCGTCGCCGATAATGTAATTCCGGAAATGCCCCATGTGGATGTCGCCCGACGGATAGGCGAACATCACCAGCAGATAAAATTTCTCCCGCGGCATGTCGGGCGCATGAAATAGCTTCTGCTCATCCCAGCGCTTTTGCCACTTCGCCTCGATCGCGGAAAAATCGTAGCCGGAGCGGGACTCCGGTTTAGTGTCGGATTCTGTGCTCATATGTATGTGTTACGGATAAAGCTTATAGAGCATGCGCGCAAATGGAATCGTCTCGCGCACGTGCGGCAATCCGCAGACCCACGCCACCGTTCTCTCGATGCCCAGTCCGAATCCGGAATGCGGCACAGAACCGTAACGTCTCAAATCCAAATACCACTCGAACGGCTCCAGCGGGAGCCCGTGATGTTTAATCGACTCAATCAGCCACTCCAGATTATCTTCACGCTGCGAACCGCCGATGATCTCGCCGTAGCCCTCCGGCGCCAGCAGATCAGCGCACATCACAACTTCCGGCCGCTCCGGATTGCGCTTCATGTAAAAAGCCTTCGCCTCGCGCGGATACTGATAGATAAACACCGGCCGGTCGAACATGTTCGTTAATACCGTTTCATCTTCGCCGCCAAGATCCATGCCCCACGTGATCTTCGACCCGGCCTTCTGCAAGCGCTCCACTGCTTCATCATAACTAATGCGATAAAACGGTTTCTTCACCGCAATCAACTTCATCACATCGCGCTCAAGGGCGACCAGATGATCCGAGGCTTTCTCCAGCACCCAATCAATAATGTAGCAGATCATGTCTTCCTGCAGGTCCATATCGCCGACAATGTCCATGTAAGCGACCTCGGCTTCGATCATCCAAAACTCGGTCAGATGACGGCGCGTCTTCGATTTTTCCGCGCGGAATGTCGGCCCAAAGCAGTACACCTTGCCGTGCGACATCGCGGCCGCTTCCAGGTAAAGCTGTCCCGTCTGCGCCAGATAGGCCTTGCCGATATCGAAGTACTGTGTTTCGAACAGTGTCGAAGCGCCCTCCCCTATCGAGCCGGTCAATATCGGCGTATCGATTAAAACATATTTGCGTTCGTAAAAATACTGCCGGATCGCTTGAATGATTTCATTCCTGACGCGCATAATATGCCACTGCCGCGTCGAACGCAGCCACAGGTGGCGATGCTCCATCAAAAATCCCGTCGAATGTTCTTTCGGCGTAATCGGATACTCGGTCGAAACCTGCACTATCTGCAAGTCTTTCAGCAGTAACTCGAATCCACCGATCGAGCGTTCTTCCTGCTTAACGACTCCGCTGATGATGATCGAGGTTTCCTGCGTCAGTTGGTCAAAGCGATTGAAGACCTCTTCTGAGACTTCGCTTTTGACTATGACCGCCTGCACCATGCCGGTGCCGTCGCGGAAAATGATAAATCGAATTTTGCCCGACGAGCGCGTGTTATAAACCCAACCGCGCATTGTGACTTCCTGCCCAACAAATTCGCCGATATTTTCTATGTAACAGACAGTCATTTGTAATCTCGCTCGAAAAAAACTTTCGTGGAAAATAGAACATTAAGTCCCCCGCGCAAGCCCTTTTTGCAGCACGAAATGATACGACGCATGCTCGCCGCTGAGTCATTCCGGCGAAGGCCGGAATCCAGCAATGCTTCCTTACATATTGTTAAAAGGCTCCTTGCTTCCGTTTGAATGATTGTGCTCCTAATGATGCCCCTGAGTCATTCCGGCGAAGGCCGGAATCCAGCAAGGCTTCCTTGCATATTGTTAAAAGGCTCCTTGCTTCCGTTTGAATGATTGAGTTCCTAATGATACGACTGAGTCATTCCGGCGAAGGCCGGAATCCAGCAAGGCTGCTTCACGTATTATCAAGAGACTCCGGGCTTCCGTCTTTCCCAACAAACCCGAATGCCGCTGCTGAAATCGCCTCGCAGAACTAACCCCGCTTCACTACCGGCGTCAAATGCGAAAACTTACTGATGATCAGCCCCTTTACGACTTCGATTCCCGCCAGCGCATTGCCGCTCAACTTCGCCTGGAGCGAAATACCCGCATCGATCTTTGATACGGCGATTCGCCCAACCACGTCCGAATTGTCAGCAAGCGGCGCCGAAGCAAACTGCCGCACATATCCCAACTTTCGCGCCGTCTCGATCACACCTTGATTCGATCTACCAAATGGAAATGCGATATCAACAATCGCGCTCTCTGTCAAATCTTCAAGCCATCGCTTCGACACCGTAAGTTCCTCCGCCAGTTCCGCATCCGACATTCTTGTAACATCACGATGCGTGTGCCCGTGCGACCCGAACTGCACCCCCAATGTCGACAGTTGTCGAATTTGCGTCTCGGTCAAATGCCGGCGTTTCCCGGCGCTCAGGAAATTGTCCCAATCATTCGCCTTGCCGATGTATGCCGTTGGAATAAACACTAAAATTGGAATTCTGAATCTACGCAGCAGCGGCTCAAGCAACATCAGGTCGTCGTAGCCATCATCAAATGTAATCGCCACCCTCGTCCGATCCCGCAACGATTCTTGGACACTTCCCACAGTCAGGCCCGCCGCATCGACCGATCTTAGCAAACTTTCGAATCGCGACAACGATGCTGTGCTGACACCGGTCGTCTTGGATCCGAGCCCATGCAAAAGCAGGATCTTTGGCGATCCGCTAATTCGGCGTCTCCACAGTGGTGAAATGAGAATTGTAATGACGGGAATGATTACGACTGCAAGGAGCAGATACGACATCAGCCCTTCAGTACCGACCAATCAACTTGCTTGGTCAGCGATTCCTTGACCGGCCCCAAGGCAACCATCGTCAAATACCGTTCGAGGTACACGCGCTTCGCCATTTCGCGAACCTGGTCGACCGTGACGGCATCAATCTCCGCCGCTGTCTCTTCCAGCGACACGAATTGATTGATAAACAGTTCATGCCGCGCCAGCCGGTTCATACGATTGTACGAACCCTCCAGCGACAAGAGTAAATTCCCCTTCAACTGCGACTTGGTGTTCGCGACTTCCAACTCAGTTACCGAGTCCGTCTTGACCGCTGCCAACTCAGCGAGAATCACATTCAGTGCTTCCTTGGCTTTGTTCGCATCGGTGCCGAGGTAAATCCCGAATAATCCAGTATCCTTGTAGAAATCCTGGTACGAATAAATCGTATAGACCAATCCGCGTTCTTCGCGCACCGACTGAAACAAGCGCGAACCCATGCCGCTTCCCAATAGCGTATTGAGAATCAACATCGCGTACTTATTCTTGTCGTCGAACGAAATACTCGGAAAGCCCAGGCAGATATGCGTCTGATTGAGATCGCGATTGTGTATCACCCGCTTGCCGTCCTCGTAAACCGGCCTGGCGGCTGACTCCGGCGACTTCGCTTTCGCAACCTGCAATTTCTCCTGCGTCAGCGCGACGAGTTGATCATGATTGACTGCGCCTGCCGCCGCAACCACCACCCGATCAGTCGTGTAATTGCGCCCGATATAGTCCATCACGTCGTCGCGATTGAGTTTGCGAATTCCGTCGGCCTCGCCCATGATCGTCTGCCCCAGTGGATGCGAATTCCACAACGCATTCGCAAAATAATCATGCACCAGTTCTCCGGGCGTGTCAAAGACATCCTTGATTTCCTCGCAAATGACATCCTTCTCGCGCTCCAGTTCGACCGGATCAAAAAGCGAATCGGTTACGATATCCGCAAGGACGTCGTAACCGATTTCAAAGTTCTCATCGATGACGCGGCAATAATAACAGGTATTTTCGCGGCTCGTAAATGCATTCAGGGTACCGCCCAGAACTTCGAGACTCTGGGCGATTTCCTTTGCATTCCGGCGCTTCGTCCCCTTGAAGCACATGTGCTCGATAAAATGCGAGATGCCGTTTACCCGCGGATTTTCGTTCCGGCTGCCGACATCGACCCAAATCCCCAGTGACGCCGATTTCAAATAAGGCATGCTCTCAGACACGACGCGGACGCCGTTATCGAGAACTGTGCGATTATGAGCGCTTTCCGTCAACTACCGACGCTCCCGATGACCGCCGCCGCCGCGATGTCCACCACCGCCGCTGTCGCGTCGACGATAACCGCCGCCGCCATCCGAACGCTCAACCGGTTCCGGCATCCCTTCCGGACGCGGAATCAGCGCCTTCTTCGACAAGCGAATCTTGCCGTCCGGCTCGACCGACAACACCTTGACTTCGATGATGTCGCCGACCTTCATGACGTCTTCCACTCGCTCGATGCGATGATGCGCAATTTCCGACACATGCAGAAGTCCGTCGGTATTCGGGATGATCTCGACGAATGCGCCGAAATCAGCGATGCGCTTCACCTTGCCTTGGTAGACCTTGTTGACTTCCGGCTCTTCCAGCAATCCCAAAATAGTGTCGCGCGCTTTGATACCGGCCGAAGCGTCCACCGATGCAATAACAACCGTGCCGTCATCGTCGATATCGATCTTCGCGCCTGTGGCTTCGATGATCGAACGAATCATCTTGCCGCCGGGACCGATCACTTCGCCGATTCTATCCTGTCTGATTTTGATCGTGATAATGCGCGGCGCGTACATCGAAAGATCCGCACGCGGCGTCGCAATTGTCTCCGCCATTATATCGAGAATTTTGAATCTCGCGATCTTCGCCTTATCCAGCGCATTGCGCATGATTTCCAGCGTCAGGCCGCCGATCTTGATATCAAGCTGAAATGCGGTGATACCCTCGCGCGTGCCGGCAACTTTGAAATCCATGTCGCCAAAGTGATCTTCATTACCGAGTATGTCCGTAAGCACGGCGTAGCGGCTGCCATCGAGCACCAAACCCATCGCAATACCGGCAACCGGCGATTTGATCGGCACACCTGCATCCATCAGGCACAGTGTTCCGCCGCAAACCGTCGCCATCGAGGACGACCCGTTCGATTCAAGCACGTCCGAGACGATACGAATCGTGTACGGGAATGCGTCCTCAGCCGGCAGCACCGGCTCCAGCGAACGCTCGGCAAGAGCGCCGTGACCGATTTCGCGGCGTCCGGGCCCGCGATTGGGGCGAACTTCACCAACCGAGTACGGCGGGAAGTTGTAGTGCAGCATATAGCTCTTCTTCGATTCGCCTTCCAGCGCATCGACAATCTGCTCGTCCATCTTGGTACCCAGCGTGGTAACCACCAGTGCCTGGGTCTGGCCGCGGGTGAACAGCGCCGATCCATGCGTGCGCGGCAAAACGCCGACTTCGCAATTGATCGGACGAATCGTATCAAGATCGCGCCCATCGATGCGCAAACTCCGGTCGAGAATTCTGGCGCGCAAGTCGTCCTGCTCAAACTTCTCAAGGTATTGCTTGATCCACATCTCGTTTTCGGGGAATTCGGTTTCAAGCGCTTTTAGCACATCTTCCTTGATTTGCTTAACCGCATCCGCGTGCGCCTGCTTGTCGTAGATATCATGCGCGGCAACAATGCGTGCCTTCGCCAACGACTCAACGCGGCCAAACAACGCCGGCGGTATTTCCGGCAAAATCACTGGAGCCTTCGCTTTGCCGACGGCATTGCGAATCTCTGCAACCATCGTGCAAATCTTGCGAATCTGCTCGTGTCCGAAAGCAAGCGCTTCCAGCATCTGGTCTTCGCTGATTTCCGAGCACCCGCCTTCAACCATCATGATATGCTCTGCCGTCGCGGCGATCACGAGATTGAGGTCGGAGACTTCCAGTTGCGCAAAGGTCGGGTTGACGACGAACTCGCCGTCGATCAATCCAACCCGCGCGGCGCCGATCGGAACCGTGAACGGCACGGTGGCGATGTTCAAGCATACCGACGTGCCGATGATACCCAGAATGTCGGCATCGTTTTCCTGGTCCGAAGACAACGTCGTCACCATCACCTGCACTTCATTGCAATAGCCTTCGGGGAACAACGGACGGAACGGGCGGTCAATCAATCGCGCCGACAGGATTTCCTTCTCCGAAGGACGTCCTTCACGCTTGAAAAAGCCGCCGGGAATTTTTCCGGCTGCGTAGGTCTTTTCGCGATAATCTACTGAAAGCGGGAAATAACCTTTTCCAAAGTCAGGCTTGTCAGCGGCGCAGACGGCTGTCATGCTTACCGTGTCGCCGTAGCGCACCCAGCAAGAGCCGTCAGCTTGGCGGGCGACGCGACCGATTTCGACAGAGAGAGTCCGGCCGCCCAGTTCAATTGAGAATGTTTGCATTAATACGTTTTCCTTATCCTTCTACTAGTTCTTTAGCGCCGCAGGTCGAGCTGACTGACCAAATGACGATATCCTTCAATGTCGTGCTTGCGCAGATAGTTCAGCAGTCTTCTGCGTCTTCCGACCATCTTGAGCAGACCATAACGCGAATGCATATCCTTCGGATTCTTCTGCATGTGCAAGGTCATCTCGTTGATTCTCTGAGTCAAGAGTGAAATTTGGACTTCCGGAGAACCTGTGTCGGTATCATGCAGCCGAAAATGGCCGATGATCTCTTGCTTCTTGTCTTTTGACAGTGGCACTGTTACTACTCCTTACATAACCTTATATCATATACGCTTCTAATCATCTCTTCATCCCTTCCGATCTGCGCTATTAACTCCCGCTCGCTGTCAAATCGCAGCGGCGGGCGGATGAACGCCGACGGAAATACGCCCACCGTTTGGCCGT
>CAVPQS010000004.1:0-83893 GCA_963707485.1 uncultured bacterium | reverse complement strand
CGTTGCCGTTTTGCCGGTGCCGATCGCCCAAACAGGTTCGTAAGCGACTACAACCAGACTGGCCTGCTGTTCCGAGATGCCATCGAAGCATCCCGCCACCTGAGTCCGAATGACGTCGCTGGTCAGGTCGGCTTCCCGTTGATTGAGAGTCTCACCGACGCAAACGATTGGCGTCAATCCCAGTTCCAGTGCCTTCTTTAATTTGGAATTTACGGTAAAGTCCGTTTCGAAGAAGTACTGTCGCCGCTCAGAGTGCCCCAAGATAATGTGCGAACATCCGAGAGTCAACAGCATTTTGCCCGACACCTCGCCTGTGTAGGCACCCTCATCTTCCCAGTGCATATTCTGGCCGCCAACCTTCACGGTAGAGCCCCTGACGGCTGCCAATGTCGTCTCCAGCGACGTATACGGCGGGCACAGCACAACCTCTGGGCTTGCCGCCTTCGCGACGAATCCAGCGACCGCTTTTGCGAGCGATTCAGCGCCAGCCGGAAGCGTGTACATCTTCCAGTTTCCGGCAACTATCTTATTACGTGCCATTGTCTTACGCCTTATCCGTCAGTGCCGCGACGCCGGGAAGGACCTTGCCTTCAAGGAATTCCAGCGATGCTCCGCCGCCGGTGGAAATATGAGAGAATTTCTTCTCAAGACCACTCTTGGCAACTGCTGCCGCAGAGTCGCCACCGCCAACGATAGTGACCGCGCCGTCGCCGGTAAGACTCGCAAGGACCTTCGCCATCTCCATGGTACCGAGAGCGAATTTGTCGATCTCGAAAACCCCCATTGGACCGTTCCAAACGACTGTCTTGCAGCCGCTCAATTCCGACTGGAACAGCTTGACCGATTCCGGTCCAATATCGAGTCCCTTGAGCTCGTGCGGGATCGATCCTGCCGAGTGATAGGTCACACTGGCAGAATCTGAGATTTCCGCAGCACAGGCAAAATCGACCGGCAGGATCAACTTGACATTTTTCGCCGTCGCCTGCTTGAGCAGATCGGCCGCGAGATCGACCTTGTCGGCTTCGAGCAGCGACCCGCCGATTTCTTTGCCTTGCGCCTTGAGAAATGTAAACGCCATTCCGCCGCCGATCAAAATCTTGTCGACCTTGCCGAGCAGATTGGTGATGACGTCGATTTTCCCGGAAATCTTCGCGCCGCCCAGCAGCGCCGCGAATGGCCGCTTCGGATTGGCGAGCGCGCCGCCGAGAAAATCGAGTTCCTTCTTCATCAAGTATCCGGCCGCACATTGCTCGAAGAAATGCGTCACGCCTTCCGTCGAAGCATGAGCGCGGTGAGCCGAACCGAAAGCGTCGTTCACATATAAGTCGCCCAGGAATGCGAGCTTTTCAGCGAACGCGGCATCGTTGCCTTCTTCTTCTTTATGAAAACGCAGATTCTCAAGCAGCAGGATGTCACCGTTCTTCAAGTTCGAAACGGCCTCTTCAGCAATCGCCTCGATACAATCCGAAGCGAATCGCACTTTCTTGCCTGTCAGTCTTTCTAAGACGGGCACAACCGGCTTGAGGCTGAACTCCGGCGCCGGTCCGCCTTTAGGACGGCCAAGATGCGACATCAAGATCAGCTTGCCTCCGGAGTTGACGACCTTCATGATCGACGGCAGCGACTCGCGGATACGCAGTTCATCCTTGACCACTCCATCCTTGAGCGGCACGTTGAAGTCGACGCGCATGAGTACGCGACGACCGGCTAATTGCAGATCGTCGATTGAAAGCTTGTTCATATTACATCATCCGTTCAAGCGCATCGACCATACGACAGGAGAATCCCCACTCGTTATCGTACCATGAGAACACTTTGACAAACGTTCCCTTGGCCTGGGTCATACGTGAATCGAAAACGGATGAGCGGCTGTTTCCGACGACGTCGATCGAGACGATTTGCTCAGTGCAATACTCGAGAATGCCCTTCATTGGACCATCAGCGGCAGCCTTCATGGCGGCGTTGATTTCGTCAACGGTGGCTTCTTTTGCAAGTATGCAGCACAAATCCACCAGCGAACCATCGGAGGTTGGAACGCGCACAGCGAGTCCGTCGAGTCTGCCCTTCATAGCCGGGATGACCTCCGCAATTGCTTTGGCGGCGCCGGTGGTAGTCGGAATCATCGAGAGCGCTGCTGCACGGGCCCGTCGAAGGTCCTTGTGCGGCAAGTCGAGAATTTTCTGGTCGTTGGTATAGGCATGAATCGTGGTCATCAGACCTTTTTCGATTCCGAATTTGTCGTTGATGACTTTGACAACCGGAGCAAGGCAGTTGGTCGTGCATGATCCAATCGAGATCACGTTGTGTTTGCCCTTGTCGTAGTCGTCCCAATTGACACCGAACACGAAAGTGCCGTCGTGGCCCTTGGCGGGAGCCGAAATCAGGACTTTCTTGGCGCCGGCGGTGATGTGCTTGGAAGCGCCTTCCTTGTCGGTGAAGTGACCGGTCGACTCAACGACGACTTGCACGCCCATTGCGGCGTGCGGCAACTTTGCCGGATCGAGTTCCTTGGTGACCTTGATCTTTTTGCCGTTGACAATCATGTTGTCGCCCTCGACACTGACTTCGCCGTCGAACTTGCGATGGACCGAGTCATATTTGAACAGATGCGCGAGCGTTGCAGCATCGGTGACGTCATTGATGGTCACGATATCGAGTTTGTTTTCCTTGACGGCTTTGCGAAGAATCAGTCTGCCAATACGGCCAAATCCATTAATTGCGATCTTAGTCGCCATAAAACTCCTCCGACTTCCCTGCTACTTACTGAGAGTTAGATACATTATCCCGAGCGAGAATTGCACGCCTGAATAGTTGCTGATTCCCGCGATATCACCGGAAAATTCCGTGTTCATGTACTTGACCATAAAATCAAACTGCAGCGATTCCGATAGCGGCAGTTCGATTCCGCCGCCGGCCCACCAGCCCCAGTCAGTTTCGCTCGAGAGCGAACCGTCGGTGTACTGCGCCCAATAGGAATCGTATGGCCCCAGCGTCGCCGTTTCCCTGCCGACGATAAATGCGCCGCCGCCCTCGACATACGGCTTCGCTCTGCCCGGCAACTGGTTCGTGAATGGCGTCAGTTTGAGGCCCGCCTGGATTGGATAAATCGACGCCTGCCCGACGAAGCGGCCATCGAAAACGTCGTTGATATAAATTTCAAATGTAATGTCGCCCTTTGAATATGAACCGAAGTTCAGCACGCCGGCCATGAAATCCAAAATGTAATAGTTGAACATGCCTTCGACGTAAAAATTGGTCTTGTTGCCGTAAAGCTTGACCTCGTCGTTGGGCTTTTTGAGTTCGCTTTCGCTGTTGGTGAGCAGCCCGAGCCGCACACCCAATGAAGTTGTTCCGGCCGGTTGTGCAGCAAGGAGCGGCAGTTGCAGTGCGAGAACAAGTACCCCTGCTGCGACAAATCTGTTAGCCAATATATTCCTCCGCCATTTCGATAAACTTCTCATCGACTCGCTTCAGCGAATATACGGCTTCAGTGAGTTCGACACCAATAATTTCGTTTCCGCGCAAAGCGACCATTTGGCCGAATTTTCCGTCGCGGATAAAGTCAACGGCAGCGGAACCGTAGCGTGTGGCAAGAACGCGATCATACGCGGTCGGCGCTCCGCCGCGCTGGATGTGGCCAAGAATAACCGCACGCGCTTCAAACTTGGTGCGCTTCTCGATTTCATCGGCTAACAAAGCTCCAATGCCGCCAAGACGGACGTGACCGAATTGGTCGACGCCCATATCTTTTACGATCAAGGAGCCATCTTTGTCTACTTCCTGGTTGAACGAAACCTTGGCGCCTTCGGACACAACGACAATCGAGAAGTCTTTGCCGCGACGATGGCGCTTGCGGATCAGGTCGCAGACCTTCTCAATCAACACCGGTCGCTCGGGAATGAGAATGACATCGGCGCCGCCGGCAACGCCCGCATAGAGGGCAATCCAGCCGGTGTGGCGGCCCATGACTTCGGTCACCAGAACGCGATTGTGCGATTCTGCGGTCGTGTGGAGACGGTCGATAGCTTCCATGGCGATATTGACCGCTGTGTCGAAGCCGAATGTCTGGTCGGTCCCGGAGAGGTCATTGTCGATGGTCTTCGGAATGCCGACGATCTTGATACCCAGCGCGCCAAGTTTCTGCGCGACGCCGAGAGTGTCTTCGCCGCCAATGGCGACGAGGCAATCCAATTCAAGGTCCTTGAGATTTCGAAAGAGTTCATCCGGATTGTCGCCGTTTTTGAACGGGTTCGTCCGGGAAGTTTTCAGAATCGTGCCGCCGCGATGGACGATTCCGGAGACGTCGTTAATGCCCAATGGTTGAACGTTGGTATCGCCCAGCAAGCCTTTCCAGCCGGCGCGAATACCGAGGATTTCCCAGCCATTCTTATTGATACCTTTTCGCACGACGGCGCGGATGACCGCGTTGAGGCCCGGGCAATCGCCGCCGCCGGTGAGAATCCCTACTCGCAATTTATTACCTCCATATTATTACACTCTCATATTACACATAGCACTTATCGGCAATTGCCGGCAATTTAGTATAAACTGTCCAGCATCAGTTCCACGTTGATCTTCTTGCCGTCGCGGAGAATCTCGAGCATGACTTTCGAGTCTCTGGCGCCGGTGAGCAAGCGGTTCGCACGCTCGACAGTCATCGCATCCGCCGCTTCTCCGGCAATGGAGACAACGCGATCTCCGGCGATCAGCAGTTTATCGGCAGAGCGACCCGGCAATATCTCGGCAACGACAATCGTATCGCCGCTGCGTTCGAGCGCCAGTCCCGCCATATTGCGGATGCGGTTTAGTTGGTCAAAGTGCGACACCGGCTTGAAATAGACCGTCTCGTTGGGATAGTCAAATGTCACAATGAAACGTTTCAAGATTCCCGCGCCGATGTTCCCGGCGGTCTGGGCGCCGGCAAAAATACCGGACTCCGCTGTCGAGTAATTCACCATAACCGAGTCGATGCGATAGTCGCAAATCTCGAGCGACGCCAACTGCCCGATCAATCCAGCGGATCCGCCGCCGATGCCAAACGCCATTACCTGATGATAACCGCTGCGATCTTCGGCGAGGAGATTGTTGCGTTCGACGAACGGCGAATTGAAATCGATGGTTGAGCCGGAGCCGGTATCGAGACGGAAGCGCCCGATGACTGACTCATTGATGCGCGCATCGATGTAGGGCAGGCGAAAATCGAGATTAAGCCGGCACTCGCTTCCCCACTCTTCTTTCTGCGGTTGCGCATTGCGCCGAATAATCAGATACTGATGCTCATAATCGACGGTGATTGCATAGCGGCTGAGAAGTTCATAGCCGATGATGCCGTCAATTCGTTTGGTTCCTGCCGCCTGCAGCGGCGCAAGATCCATTGCATAAACCGGCACGCCGCCAATTTCGAGTCCGCCGATATTCAGGCTATCGAGTTGGTAGACCTGGCTGACATCCGCTCCGCCGACGCCGCGCGCTTCGACTTCGCCAAGTTTTTTTAAGCTCAACTTTTCGACCAGATCGCTATTCAATCCCACACCACCGGCGCCGGAGTCGAAGATAAAGCGCAGCGTCCCCTGCCCCGGAACTTCGGCATCAAAATAGATGTGATTGCGATACAACTCAAAAGGCACGACGACGTCGACACCGGAGAGATTCAGAACTGCCGGTTCTCCGGGAACAAAAAGTGAATCCGGCAAGGCGACATTAAATTCGATTTCCTGAATGGTGTTGACGCCCGAGACAATACCGGCGTCGGTCGCTTCGGTAGACTTGTACGGCATCATCAGCCCGTCGACGAGCCGATAGTCATCGGGATAAGAATAAACCACCGCCATATCTGTGATCAATTTGACGCGCTTGATCAGGTAGCTTGAAGCATCAATCGCCAGCAAAGCCGGTGAGCCGCCGGTCGGGGCGATTTCAATTTGGTAGCAGTCGGCGCCGCTGACATCGATGTTGGAATCCAGGAGAGTGACGGCGCCGTCAAAGCGGTCGGGGCGCAAATAAGTTCCGCGATCGAGCGCCATTTGGGTTACGACCAATCCCTTGAGATCGCCGCCAAGCGAATGGACTAATCCCAACTGGTCGCGAATCCAGCAATTGTCGCCGGCGCAGGCTTGGGTGTAGTTCATGATCGGAATATTCAGGTCGACGCGGAACATGTCGGGCGCTTTGAAGTAGGTAACGGTCGTGCCTTTCATGCCGCCGAGCTCGGTTTCGGCCTTGACGACGGCGGACGTGACTTTGGAGATTTTCTCCCAGCCGCCCATGACTTCAGCGTGTTTGTCGAGGATTTCGGCAAGTGTAGCGGCATGTGTGGAAGCGCCGAACACGGTGAGGATTAGCGCTAATATCGATTTTAACATTTCTACTGCTCTTCTCTTATTGACATGATAAAACGTTTGCTGTAATCGCGTGGTTTGTGGAAAGTGAATTTTTCAATTTGACCCAATGTTTATGCGGGATATTGAGTAGTTTCAAGCTACGGGCAAATGTTTCTTTTTCGACAGGTGGATCATTTTCTCCGGCAGATTTGTGATAATTCCGTTAACGCCCGAATTGATGAGGCGGCGCGCGGACAATTCATTGTCAACGGTCCAGACAGCGACCGCGCAGCCGGCTCCGGAGATACGTTTGATCACTCCCGGCTTGGCGAGTAATTTCGACAGATGAACTGCGTTGCAGCGGAGCGCCTGCACGCGTTCAATCAGATTGGCGGAAAAGTCGAGCTTCATTTTGACATTGCGAATCGGTCCCACGATCAGCGCCGTGTGCGATCGCGGCGAAAGCGTCTTGATGCGACTGATAATCTTTGTGTTGAAGCTGGAGTAAATTACGGCCGGATCGGTGGCGTGGCGGCCGAGGGCGCTGATAATCTCGGATTCGATGCCGGCAGACTTGATGTCCAGAACTATCTCGATGCGTCCGGCGAATTCGTGCAGGAATCGGTCAAATCGCAGCAGGTGCTGGCGCGAATCGAGGTGCAATTTGTCGATTGTACGCGAATCGGTACGGCTGAGATAGCCCGAGAATCCCGTCGTGCGGGAGAGGTGGTAATCGTGAAAACAGTAGATTACGCCATCCTTGGATGCCCGCAGATCGACCTCCAGGGCGTCCGAGCCGGCATCGGTCGCAAAGCGGAAGGCGGCAAGGCTGTTTTCCGGGAAGAGTTTGGATGAGCCGCGGTGTGCGATGATACGTGCCATGAATTGCGATGATAGCAGTTTGAGGTTGTCAATTCAACTAAAGACTTTTAGCTTTATACGTTTAAACCAAGTGTTGGGAGGCACAGAAACGCCATGAAAGGCGTCATACTGGCTGGTGGACTGGGTACGCGACTGTACCCGCTGACCAAAATCACAAATAAGCACCTTCTGCCGGTCTACGACCAGCCGATGATCTATTATCCGATCCAGACGCTGGTCAAAGCGGGAATCACGGATATTATGATCGTCGCCGGCGGTAATCATGCCGGTGACTTTCTGCAGTTGCTCGGCAACGGTAAAGACTTCGGGCTCAACGGGATCCGCTTTGCGTACCAAGAAGGCGAAGACGGCATCGCGAGTGCGCTCGCTTTAGCCAAACATTTTGTCGGGTCGGATCGTTTTTGTACGATATTGGGCGACAATATCATACAAGACGATATCAAGACCCAGGTTCGCGACTTTGCGGCCAGCGATTTGGGTGCGTATCTGTTCTTGAAAGAAGTCGACGACGCGCGCCGGTTCGGCGTTGCGGAAATTGGGCCGGCAAAGCAGATTGTCGCGATCGAAGAAAAACCGAAGAATCCGAAGTCAAATCTCGCCGTCATCGGCGTTTACTTATATGATGACACGGTCTTTGACGTGATCGCAAAACTAAAACCGTCGGCGCGCGGCGAGTACGAAATCACCGACGTCTCGAATCATTACGTCAGTCGAAACTCCTGCGGGTATCATATCCTGAAGGGCTGGTGGAGCGATGCGGGAACATTCGAGTCGCTGCTTCGCGCGCACGGACTGGTCAGGGACCTTCGACTAAAATCTACGGGAAAAGGCGAATTGAATGATTGATGGAGTGAAGATCAAACATCTCAAGGTCAATTGCGACGAACGCGGAAATTTGTTCGAAATAATGCGTTCGGATGATGAGATGTTTTTGAAGTTCGGGCAGGCCTATATTACGACTTCCTATCCGGGCGTCATCAAGGCATGGCACATGCACAAGCTGCAAAGCGACCACATGTGCGTTATCATGGGGCGCGTAAAATTTGTTCTATATGATGCGCGCGAGAATTCGCCGACTTATGGCGAAATCAACGAGTTGTTTTTCGGGGACCAAAATCGCATGCTGGTGCAAATTCCGCCGGGCGTTTATCACGGATTCAAGAACATCGGAATCGACGAGTGTCATGTGTTAAATTTGCCGACTGAAACGTATCAGGCCAACCACCCGGACGAGTATCGCCTCGACCCGCACGACAAAAAGATTCCGTACGACTGGGCGCGGCACGATGGCTGATGTGTCGCTGCTGGTCTGCGGCGGGTGCGGATTTATCGGATCGAATTTCGTCCGCACAGTCGTTGAGCAAAGGGCGAATTGGCAGATCACGGTTGTCGACGCTTTGTCTTATGCCGGTTGGGCCGAGAATCTCGGCGATCTGACGAACGGTCCACGCGTGCGCCTCTATGTACGCGACATCAGCGAATATGAGCCGATGCGCGACTTGTTCTATGGCGGCTACGACATTGCAGTCAATTTCGCTGCCGAAACGCACGTCGACCGGTCACTGTACAACACATCGAGCTTCGTCAAGTCAAATATCGTCGGTGTCGATGTTTTACTGGCGCTGACCCGCGAGTACAACGTGCCGCTGCTGCAAATCTCGACTGACGAGGTTTATGGCGCAGCGGGAGCGGGTGATTGCTTCACCGAAGAGTCCCCGCTGCGGCCATCGAGCCCCTATGCTGCCAGTAAAGCGGCGGCGGATTTGCTCGTGCAGGGGGCGACACGGACATTTGGACAGAACACAGCAATTGTGCGCACGACGAACAACTATGGACCGCGACAGTTTCCAGAAAAGCTGATCCCCTATTTTGTGCATTTGCTCAAACAGGGTCAGGCGCTGCCGGTGTACGGCGACGGGTTGCAGAAGCGGTGCTGGCTTCATGTCGAAGATTTTTGTTTTGCCTTGCTGAAGTTGATCGAAGACTTCCCGACTGGAGAAATTCTTAACATTGGGGCGACTTGCGAGCATACCAACCTCGAAATTGTTGAAGCATTGATTCGGCTCACGGGCGGGAAATCGGCGATCAAACATGTTACAGACCGGCCGGCGCACGATCGCCGCTATTGGATCGATTCGAACAAGTACACCGCGCGCTATGGCGCGCTCGCGCAGCGCGATCTGCAAAGCGGGCTTGAGGCAACCGTCCGTTGGTATCTCGACAACCCGAGCGTCTTCGAACGGATGAAATCCGAAGGCGTTGAGACGTTCCGCCAAAATCATTACAACAGCCGTTCATGAGACAAAAGATCCTTGTCGCCGGCGGCTCGGGCTTACTCGGCGAGGCGTTGGCGCGTCAACTTTGCCGCAATCACGAGGTGGTGGCGACCTATCAGACCAACGAAGCGCGCCTGCCGTTTGGCTGCGGCCGGTCGGTGAAGATCGACCTCAGCGAACGCGATTTAGCGCTTCAGTTGTTCAGAGATCAGAAGTTTGATGTCGTGATTAATTGCGCCGGCGCGACGGCCGTTGACCGCTGCGAGACTGATCACGATTACGTCCAAAAAGGGAATGTCGACGTGGTCGACAATTTATTGGAGGCGGGACAGAGCGCCAAGTTTCGGCTTATTCAGATTTCGACCGATTACGTTTTCGACGGCAATGACGGTCCGCCGACGGAACAGTGGAAACCAAATCCGATCAATGTTTATGGTACGAGCAAGCTGGTGGCAGAAGAGAAGATCGGCGACAGTACGATGCCCTGCACCATTCTGCGAGTGTGCGCGTTGTATTCGGCGAGCCCCGCGGCAAAAACCAACACGTTAAAGAGCATCCTTACGGCGCTCAAATCAGGCTCCGTATACGCGGCTGCAGACGATTTGTATTCCAACCCGACTGAGGTCAATGAACTCGCGACTGCAATTGAGGCACTTCTTTCGAAAGCGGATTTGCCACGGTTGCTGCATGTGGCGCCCGGGGAATATTTGTCGCGGTATCAATTTGCACTCAAGGTAGCTGAGACGATTGGCGCTGACGCGGAGTTGGTTCGTGCCGCCAAAGTCGACGACATGAATCTTGCCGCTTTGCGGCCAAAGTTTGCGGGTCTGCGCTCAGACTTTGCAGCGGCGATTTTGAGCCGTGAACTTAAATCGGCGACGGATGTGTTGCGAGCGCTGATTTCCCGCTAAGGCTGCTTTGCGTTCGCTGCGGTTGATTCAGCTTATCATTTTGTTTTTTCCTTCTCTTTGATTCCTTCGGTTGAGTTGAACTCCAAAAATAAGTTGCATGACCGGTCACTCAGGGCAGAGAAGCTGCTTCCTGAAGTATGCCTGCCTTCGATACTCCACGGTCCCCTCCGGTATTGTGGGCCTCCACCGGGCTTGTGACTGGCGCGGACGATCTTCTCTGAGCCTGAGATTGTTTTCGCGTAACGGCCGTTACGAACTCAGAGGTTGGGATCAATCGGCGTAGTGACCGTCATTGATGACGACAGACATACTGCCTCCCATATATGTGAGCGGTTATTATTTTGGAGTGAGGAGCTACAAATTCCGCCCTCACCCCCGACCCCTCTCCCGAAAACGGGAGGGGGAGAAAGCAAGAGCCACAGGGGCTAACTGCATTCGCCCTCGTTGGTGTTGAATGAAAGAGGAAGTTGGCAGATCTCCGGCGACGTGAGTGCAAGTGGAGAGAAATTTCGGCAAGGAGATTTGCCCTGCGGACTGGCAGGAAGGGTGCCGAAAGTCCCACCGTGCGCTGGTTGATCGAGCGACGATTTGATGGTTGCGAGGTGCTCGGGATTTGGAGAGAGTTGATGTCGTGGAGACGACGCGCCGGTGGGGCACCTGAGGAACGAAAGTCCCACCGTGCGCTGGTTGGGTAAGGGACGATTCGGTGGTTGCGAGGTGCTCGGGATTTGGAGAGAGTTGATGTCGTGGAGTCGACGCGCCGGTGGGGCACCGAGAACGAAAATCCCACCGTGCGCTGGTTGGGTAAGGGACGATTCGGTGGTTGCAGAGTGTTCGGGACTTGGAGAGAGTCGAATTTATCGAAACGACGCGCCGGTGGGGCACCGAGAACGAAAGTCCCACCGTGCGCTGGTTGGGTAAGGGACGATTCGGTGGTTGCGAGGTGATCGGGATCTGTAGAGAGTCCAAGTTGATGAGACGACGCGCCGGTGGGGCACCGAGGAACGAAAGTCCCACCGTGCGCTGGTTGGGTGGGCGACGATTCGGTGGTTGCAGAGTGTTCGGGACTTGGAGAGAGTCGAATTTATCGAAACGACGCGCCGGTGGGGCACTGAGAACAAAAGTCCCACCGTGCGCTGGTTGGGTAAGGGACGATTCGGTGGTTGCGAGGTGATCGGGATCTGGAGAGAGTCCAAGTTGATGAGACGACGCGCCGGTGGGGCACCGAGAACAAAAGTCCCACCGTGCGCTGGTTGGGTAAGGGACGATTCGGTGGTTGCGAGGTGATCGGGATCTGGAGAGAGTCCAAGTTGATGAGACGACGCGCCGGTGGGGCACCGAGAACAAAAGTCCCACCGTGCGCTGGTTGGGTGAGGGACGATTTGATGGTTGTGAGGTGATCGGGATTTGGAGGGAGTTGATGTCGTGGAAACGACGCGCCGGTGGGGCACCAAGGAACGAAAGTCCCACCGTGCGCTGGTTGATCGAGCGACGATTTGATGGTTGCGAGGTGCTCGGGATTTGGAGAGAGTTGATGTCGTGGAGACGACGCGCCGGTGGGGCACCGAGAACGAAAGTCCCACCGTGCGCTGGTTGATCGAGCGACGATTTGATGGTTGCGAGGTGATCGGGATTTGGAGAGAGTTGATGTCGTGGAAACGACGCGCCGGTGGGGCACCAGAGGAACGAAAGTCCCACCGTGCGCTTGATGGGTGAGCGACGGATCGGTGGCTGCGGAGTGAAAGGGACTTGAAGGGAGTCGAAGTTATTGAGACGACGCGCCGGTGGGGCACCGAGAACAAAAGTCCCACCGTGCGCCGGTTGGGTGGGGGACGAATCGGTGGTTGCAGAGTGTTCGGGAATGTCCAGTGCGAGACAGGCGGAGCAGGCGAGGACCATGATGCGGTCTATCGGCCCGTTGCATTCAAGACTGCTGGAATCGTTCGCAGCAAAATCTTGGCATCCAGCATCAGCGACCAATTGTCGATATACTCAAGGTCCTGCCGCATCCACTGGTCAAAGGTCGAGTCGTTGCGATCGCCGACCTGCCACAAGCACGTAATTCCCGGTTTCATCGACAACTTTCGGCGCTGCCACAGATCATAATGCCGAACTTCTTCGGGCAGCGGCGGACGCGGCCCAACCAGCGACATATCGCCGCGCGCGACATTGATTAACTGCGGCAGTTCGTCCAAAGACAGTTTGCGCAGCACTTTTCCAATGCGCGTAATTCGTGGATCGTCCTTGATCTTGAATACGGGTCCGTCCATTTCGTTGAGGTGCGCTAATCTTTTTTTGAGCGACTCGGCGTTGCTGACCATCGTCCGGAATTTGAGCACCCGGAACCGTTTGCCGTTAAGCCCGCATCGCTCCTGTCCAAAGAACACCGGTCCTCGCGACGTCAACTTGATGGTCGCCGCAATTGCTGTAAAGACCGGCGCTAACACCACCAAACCGAATATTGCCGCCAGTCTGTCCGCCAGCGCCTTGAAGGTAATCGCCGCACTAATCTCCGGCTCGCGCGAATAGACAATCGCCGGCTTGCCGGCAAACTCTGTCGCTTGGTACCGTGAGGCCGTCAACTCGATGAAGTCCGCCTGCACGCACACCATCACGCCCATCTCTTCGCAGACGAGCATCGCGTCGCGCACTTCGTCAATGCGGTTTCCCGGCACCGTGAAGAACACATAATCAATATGATTGCTTTTGATCAAGTCGGGTAGCCTATCCAATGAGCCGATCAACGGGATATCGCGGTAGCGATATAAAACTTTGTGCGTATCCACCGTGTCCAGCGCAATGATTCCGACCGCCTTCAATCCCCACTGCCGCTGTTCAATCATCGTGTCGACCAAGTCGCGCACTCGTGCGCGCGTGCCGATCACCAACGCCTGCTGTCGATTATGCCCCCGGGCACGGAGATGATGCAGCGTTTTCAACAGCACCAGCCGCAAAAGGAACAGCGTCGTGAATTGCAGCGTAACGAAAAGCACGAATTGCAGCCGCGGCATCGCCGGCAGCTTCAACATGTATATTCCGGCAACAAACAGTGACGCCGAATAAAGCACCATCGTCAATGCTTCGCGCGCAAAGTCGCGCGCGCCCTTGAGCCGGTAGACATAGCGCTCGCCGCGCAGATAGATAATCGCGCTTAGCACCAGAAGCAGCAAAGTCGCGCCGCGGAAATCGACGATGTCATAAAGCGGCGCCCACGGCGAGTGGCCGCGCAAGACGCGATCGAGCAGCGCCGCCATGGCCAATGCGCCGAGCGTGAGTAAATTGTCTAATAGGAAATTAAGCTTGCGGAAGCGTGAGACATTCTTGCGCAGCATCGTTTCTCCGCATCACTCCGTCGCAACGCATTTGCGCAGGTGATCGATATACTTTGCCGCCAGGTCGCGATGCGTGCAATTCTGACGCGCAAATTCGCGGCCGTTCTTGCCAAGCCGCTCGGATAACCCGCGGTCGTCGGCAAGTCTTTCAATCTTCTCGCTCAAATCGCGGTCGTCATCCGGTTCGACGGCAATTCCCGCCTGCGCCGATTCGACCAGTCGGCGTGATTCGCCTTTGGCGCCGATCAAGATGGGCTTGCCGCTTGCCATTACTTCGTAAATCTTCGATGGAATATTTTTCGTGAATAAATCAGCCTGCCGCAGCGGAACGAGACACAGGTCAGAGGCCGCATAGTAATCCGCGATGCGATTGCGCGACTGTTGCGGTACGAACGTGACATTGTCCAGCCCCAGCGCGTTGCTGTCCGCCACGAGATTGGCTTTGTCGGCGCCGTCGCCGACGAACAGAAAGCGAATGTCTTCCCGTCCGCGCAGGCGGTTCGCTGCCTTCAACACTGTCCCAAGGTTATGCGCCATGCCGTGCGTCCCGATGTAAGAAACCAGGAAGCGCCCGTTCAGATTGTGCTGATCGCGAATTGCGTGATCGTCAACCGCCGCACAGAACTTGTCATAGTCCACGCCGTTAGGCACGAGTACGATTTTCCCGGGATCAATTCCGCGTTCGGTGAGAATGTCGATTGTGCCTTGCGCGACCGCGACAATCAGACTCGCCCGCCGATAGAGAAACATCTCAATTCGTTCGAGCATTTTGATTACGAACCCGCGTTTCATGGCTCCCACCGCGACTATTTCTTCGGGCCAGACATCGCGAACTTCGAAAACGAAGCGCGCATTTTTGAACACGCTCACGACATATCCGGCGATCGCCACGAAAAATTGCGGCGAAGTTGCAATCACGACATCCTGCGCTCCCGAGCGAAAAATCGCCGAGATCATGCCGGACATCATGAACGACAGGTAGTTGAGAATGCGTCTGGCGAATCCCTTGTTCGGCGCGGCATAAACATAACTTCGCAATATGCTGAGGCCGTCCTGCATTTCACGACTGAAAATCTTGCCGCGATACTCCTCCGGAATCACTCCGTGCGGGTGATTGGGAAATCCGGTCACGACCGTGACTTTGTGGCCCAATTTGATCCAATGCTTGCTCAGTTGCGAAACTCGCACCGCGGGAGCATTGACCTCGGGCGGGAAATAATGACTGATGTAAAGAATGCGAAGTTGTCGATCCTGCATCATGGCTCGTCCTAACTTTGTCGAATCGTCTCACCCGTGCGGAGTGATTGGACTGCTGCTATTGTTGTCTCGGTGGAATGGAAAAATGTCTCTGCCGCGGTCGAACTTTGGCCCGACTTGATCATGCGGACGAACTCGTCGAGCTCGGCGTCGAAGCCTTTATTCATCGCGCCGTGATAAAGCGAGCGCGTCTTGCCGTTGCTGTGAATTGTGAGATCGCGAAACTCAACCATGCTCAAAACTTCGCCCGCCGCGAATATTTCCAAAGCTTCCTTCGGATATCCCTTGTCGCCCATTGCCGTGTAGATGACAACGCCGACCGACCCGTCGCTCAAGGACAAGTTGACCACGATGTTATCGTCCGCTAAGAATTGTCCCCTTGAACCGCATATCGACGTTGTCCGCACACTCTCGACCTTTGCGTCGAGCAAGTGTGTCATCAAGTCGATGAAGTGGCAAACTTCGCCCAATATGCGCCCGCCACCTATTGTATCGTCCTGAATCCAACTTTGTTTAGGGATGAATCCCGCGTTAATCGTGTAGTTGAAAACGACCGGGCCCGTGCGGCCGGCCAAGTGTTGCTTTATCTTGCTCGCGCAGATCGAGTAGCGCCGATTGAATCCAACCATCAATGCCGTGCCGGATTTGCTGTAGGCGCCGCGAATTCGGTTGAGTTCGCTTGTCGTCAGACAGAGCGGCTTTTCGACAAAGACATGCTTGTGGGCTTCAAGTGCGCAAACTACTTGGCCGGCATGGAGGTTGTGCGGCGTCGCAATGAAGACGGCACCAAGCGCCGGGTCTTCAATGAGCGCCGCCTCAGACTCGGCAATGTTGGCGAATCGATATTGATCGGCAACCGCGCGCGCCTTATGCGGCGTCGCTGAATAAAGCGACTGTAAACTTATCGCCTTGTTGCCCTGCAGAGCCGGCATGAGAACGCCGGTGGAAAAATTACCAGCTCCCAAAAAACCGACCGCAATCGACTCCGACTTCGATGGCAGGCTCGACTTTGTCGCGATCACTCTGCGCTCAATAATTGTCTCAGAATACTGCAACAGCACGCCGAGAACCTTTTCGGTTTCGATCCGAGCGAAGGCGATATCAGCATTTGCGATCTCGTATGTGTCGGAGATCAGCGACTTGACATCGACTCGTCCCGAGGCCACCAGGTCCAGAAACGCCCGCATGTTGCGGTTTTCCGCCCAGCGCACATAGCCGATTGGATAGTTGTTGCCGTGCTCTTCGTAACTTGGATCATATCGCCCCGGTCCATACGACCGCGACAGATTTAGCGAAAGTTCCTTGTCGTAAAATGGCTTTCTCGGCAGTTGCATCGACACGTCGCCGACAACCGTCACGCGGCCGCGATCTCTGCAAATCTGCGCAGCAAATACAATCGGCTGGTTCGATTTTGTCGCCGCAGTAATAATCACCGCATCAACTCCGAGCCCGTCGGTAAACTGCGCTATTGCCTTGCCGGCAAGTTCGTCGCTGGAATTGATCAGTAGATCCGCGCCAAAACGGCTGGTCTCGGTCATGCGCTGCTGATCAATGTCGATACCGATCACAGAGCAACCGCTTGCTTTGAGAAGCTGTACTGTGATCTGGCCCAGCAATCCCAGACCGATCACGGCTACGCGTTCGCCCAGTGTTGTCGCCGCCTGCCTGACACCCCAGAGCGCGATTGCACCCAGCGTCACGAAGGCGCCTTCTTGAAAACTCAGTCCATTGGGAAGATGCACCGCGAGATTTTGCGGCACATAAATCTGTTCGGCATGACAAGCGTATCCGAATCCGGCGCAAGCGACCCGGTCTCCGACGGAAAACTCGTGCACACCCGCCGCCGTTTCGACAACAACGCCGCTTGAGCTGTATCCCAGCGGAATAGGCGAATTCAATCGCGCCCGCACCTTGTTCAGCGTATTCAGCAATCCTTCGGTGCGCACCTTGTCCAAAACCTGCTTGACCAGATCGGGTCGCGAACGCGCCTTGCCGGCGAGGCTCTGCGATGCCAAATCAATGATCGCCCGCTCTGTGCCGGGTGAAATCAGCGAATAGCGGTTGTCGACGACGATGCCGTTCGGCTTGCAGGCGGGCAGTGGACACTCCTCCAGGAGCAGTCCTTCCTTGCGCGGATACTGTAATACTTGCTTCATGCCGCCGCCTTAACGGACAGCGGCTGGCGTCCTTGTGCTTTGCTGTTCACCGACAACTTCCTTCCGATGGATATTTCGCGCCGTCCCTGGCGCACCTGCTATGCTGTTGAAAAGATCGATGGCGCGCGCCGCTGTTTCATTCCAATCGAAACTGCGGGCACGGCTCCAACCACGCTCGCGCAAATTGTGCGCCAGCGACCGGTCGGTAAGTACGCGGAACATCTGGTCCGCAAGATGATTCACATTTTGAATATCAGTGGTCAACGCCGCGCCTCCGGCAATTTCCGGCAGCGAAGAACGTTGGGAGATTATCACCGGCACGCCGGCAGCCATGGCCTCGAGCACCGGCAACCCGAACGACTCGACATTCGAGAGCATCAGGAATAAATCTGCGTGTTTGAAGTATGCGGGAATCTCATCGTGCTTGACGCCGCCGACAAATTTGACGCGCTCATTCAGCCGCAGTTTGGAAATCAGCTTCTCCAACTGTCCGCGATATTGATGCCAATCGTTGCCGACAATCACCAATTGATGCGGCAACCCGCGGTCGACGACTTTGCGAAACGCCGAAATCGCCTTGTCGATATTCTTGTTGGGGTAGAGCGAGGACACCATCAACAGATAGCGCGAATCGATCGGCCGCACTGTCGGCTCCGCCCCGCGGCCCGGATTAAACTGCTCGTAGCTGACGCCTTCGTAGATAACCTCGATTTTCTCCGCCGGGACCTCATAATAATCCGTCAGCGCGCGTGCAGTCGTATTGGACACCGCCCAAATCTTGTCGGCCCGGCGCAGCGTCGAGCGCGTCGTCATGCGGTAATACAGCGCCTGCAAATTCACTGTCAGGCGCGAGGCCAAAGTCCGCCCGCGATAAGAAGTGTTCTTCGCGAAATCGATGTAGAGCAAATTCTGAAACGTCACCGCCGACTTGCAGGGAAGCGATCGTGGCAGCGTCCCGAACGGCGAGTAGAAAAGATCGACGCGTTCACGCTTCAGCAAACGCGGCAGCGACCGGTTTTCAAACCAGATCCTCCGCAGTCGCGCCAGGGCATTCGGCATGATCACCTTATGCGAAAAGCGCGGGTTGCCGTTAGTGAATAAAGATGCGTTCGCCTGCGTGACCAGCAAGAGATACTCATTGTCGCCGTCAAGCCGCGCCAAACGCGCGATCAGATTAACCAGGAACGTCTCGCCGCCGCCGGTGATTCCCGGCTCGACCAGCAAGCAGTTGATGCAAATCTTCATATGCCGTAAGTCTCCTGAAGCAGCTTGCGTGTGCGCGCAAAGCGATCTTCCCAGTTGTCGTTGCGCACTAGCGCCCGCAGTTGCGTTGAGAGTTTGCGACGTTCCATGTGTGTCATCTTGAGCAGCTCGGTGATCCTTGCGATAAAGCTCTCCGGGCTGTCGGCTATTTTTACTAAAGGCGCAAAGCGCATGACTTCCGGCATCGCAACGCTGACCACCGGCTTTCCGGCTGCCAGATATTCGAATACTTTCAAGGGTGAACATGATTCGGCAATGTCGTCGCGGCGGTATGGATTGATGAACACGTCCATCGCGTCCATGTATGAAGGCAAGTAGTCGTACGGCACACGGCCGACGAAGTGGATATTATTCAAGCGGTCAAATCGCGAGACGTCTACCGACACCGGCCCGATGAACACGAATTGCCATTCCGGCCGTTCCGTCGCGATTTTCTCGATGATGTCCAGGTCAATCCAATAGGCGAGCATTCCGACAAATCCGATGCGCGGATGTGTTATCGCCCTGAGGCGTTGCGGTTCGGTTGCGGTCGTGTTTGATCCGTTAAAGTGTTCGATCTCGCAAGCATTTGGGATAACGTGAACGCTATCGTGTTTGCCGCCCATCAATGATTTCAATTTTGTGGCCGTGACAATCACGAGCTGCGACATTTTGAGCAGTTTCTTCTCCAGCGCCTCCACCGTCGCCCGGCGCACGAGTCCCTTTGCTGCGGCGAGATCATCAACTTTTTCGTACAGAACTTTCTTGCTGCCGAGAACGCGTATCGCTAAATGCGAGTAGGGGACATAGGAGTAGACCAGCGAATCGCTAATGCCGATCCGTCGCGTCGTCCAGCGCAGCCAAAGACCGAGAATCAAGTTATTCACGACCGCGATTGGTCTCACCATCTGGTGGAAGGGAAGTAATATCGGCGGAGTCGCGACAAAGAGATTGCCCTTCAACCGCCGCGGCTTGTTCAAAAACCGCGTCGGTCGCATCACCTGGCCCGAGAAGCGCTTGAAGTAGGTCAGCCAGTGCCACTGCGACTCGACGTAGAGCACGCGATGGCCTTCATCGGCGAACATATTCATGAATCTTTGTTTGCGTGTCCAGAGATCGCCGTAATCCTGCGTCGACAGGCAGACGATCGGCATCTTGCTGAAGCCTGTATTGCTCTTCACGCCCATGCTACAGCCGGTCCACGACGAAGATGGTGGTTGCAATGCTCGCCGCGACCGAGGCCGTCGTCGAGAAGAACTTCAGCCAGTCGCGTTCTTTGTGCACGCGCGTCGGAACGAAAATGGCGTCGCCCAGGCGCACTTCTTTCGAGAGTGATCCCCTGCCGGAAACAATCGTTCCATCTGCGCGAGCAAGCTGAACGTGCTTTTTATCGGCATTCGGCAGGAACCCGCCAGCGCGCTTGAGGTAGAAATCCGCCTTCTTGCCGTCTTGAAACGCAATCGTGCTGATCGAGGGCACGGCTCCCAGTACCTGGATTCCAGCCGGCTTTGACGGGATATAAATATGATCGCCGTCTTTTAATTTCACGTCATAGCGCAGATCACCGTTTTTGAGCAGTTCGTCGATATGGACCACAATGCGGTTCGACATGTTGTTGTCGCGCAACACGGATGTCGAGTCGATGCGAATGTGACCGGAGTCGTCTTCGACTTTCTGTGCCGAGCGATTGATCAATTCGTCAACGCCACGGCGCTTGAGGTCGCTAATAATTGTCGCCCTCGTAAACACCGTACCGGTGGCGAATGCATCATCAGTCAAACCACCGGCACGTTGTATCAAGGAGTAGAGGGAGTTGGTTTCTTGTGATATGACATATTTTCCGGCAAAGACAACCTCGCCTTCAATCGTCACGATGTCGCGGTCTTCCCAACCGGGAATCTGGCGAACAAATATTTTGTCATTCTCGGAGAGCGTCATATCGCCGGTGGGCTCGTCGAGTGACGCGTAATATACTTCGCGTTGGCCGTCGACCATAGTACGCGCCAGTTCGATTCTCAGGGGATAAGCCGACTGCATCATATTTCCCGCCTTAAAAACCAAGTCGGAGACTTTCATGCCCTGGTAGTAGGCATACTCACCCGGCCGCGTCACCTGTCCGAAGATCGATACCTTGCGAGCCGCAGTGACATCTTCGCGCGCATAAGCGATCAGTTTGTCGCCTGCCCGAAGCGGCACTTCATTCGCACCGTTCAGTATTTCTTCCGGATTGACGGTTATCAGCGAGGTGTCTTTGCCGTTCTCGCAGCGCAGCAAATCGATTCTGCCGCGATAGGCTTGCTCCTCAAGGTCGCAACCGTTCTTGAACAATTGCGCCAGCGTGAGCCCTTCTTGATATTGATAGAGTCCCGGATGACGGAAATGACCTTCCAGGTAGACGACGTCTTGCCTGTGATCGTATATAGATTCAATGCTGACCTCGTCGCCGTCTTCCATCGCGAAAGACCGGTCGACCGAATTTGAGTCCTTGAGATCGAGGTCAATAACATTGTAAGCATCATTTGACGCCACTCGGTCAATTCGTACTTTTTCCACGTAAGCGCTTGGCAGCGTGCCGCCGGCCAACTCCACCATTTCCGTAATCGTCTCGTTGCCGAGAATTTCGTAGATCGCCGGACGCTTGATCGCGCCTTCAACCTTGACGCGCTTGCCGACGACTTCGACAAACACGACATCGCCCGACTGCAGCGACACTCCCGCGACATTCTTTCCGAATAGCAGGAATTGATACAAGTCAATCGATGCCGTCTCGACTCCTGAACGAATGAGCTTGATTCGCCGCAAACTGCCGCGATCAGTCGGACCGCCGGCAAGGTAGAGCGCCGAGAACATTGTCGAGAGCGAGTTGACACTATATGAACCAGGATATTTTACTTCGCCGAATACGAATACTTGAATCGACTTGAGCTTGCCGAGACTGAGCGTCATCTGAAAATCGGAAAAGCCCGTTCCTAATTTTTCGCGCAACCGCCGTTCGGCTTGCTGCAAAGTCTGACCCCAGACCGCGACTTCGCCGATCTTGGGAATAAAAACCGCGCCTTGGCGATCGACTGTGAGATTGTATTCCTGTTCGACTCGTCCCCAGAGATTGACAATCAGGTTGTCGCCCGGCCCCAGCGTGTAGTCGTCAGGCAGCGCCAGATTTTGCGGAATTTCATTTGTGCTGCCGCCGCGCGCAAACAAGTTGTATCCGAACAGCTCGGTCTTCGAGCTGTCGGAATGGGCTGCCCGGGCTTGAAACTTGGATTGCTCCTGTTCAAGCCGGGCTGTGGTGTCAGGCAGCAGATACGGGGATTGATAACGATCCAACTCCGTGGTGGATGGGGTCGGATACTTGCGAATCAGGTCGTCATAATCGACGCCGTCACGCTTGGGATAATTCTGTGCGAAAATTGTGGTCGTCAAGATGATGCTTAAGACGACTGATGTAATCGTTTTCATTCTCTCTCTCCTTGGGGTCCGTCCGTGAACCGCTACATGCGTCTATAGCAAGGATGATGCCGGAATGAAACAGTCGTTTAAGTCGTTGTTATTAATAAGATTAGAAAGGTGGTTATTCTGCGATTTGCGGGTGGGAAGGAATTGCCTTCCGGTCAGTAGGAAGAAACTGCCGTGCTTCTCTGTCGGCTGGTACAGGCAAAGAGAGATAGATTTCTTCGCGGCTGCGGATCCGACGCCCGCAAAAATTGACTATGCTGATTTTGATGAGGGCAAAGTTCAAAGGTCGTAATGACCAACTTCAACTTTGTATCCGATCATCTGTGAGTGCGCTAGTTTAGGAAGACGAAACCGTCCCGGGAATGAGGAAGCGAAGATGGCGAAAGTCCCACCGTGCGCTTGTTGTGCGAGCGACGATTCGGTGGATGCAAAGTGATCGGGAGTAGTGGAGGGTCGAAGTCATGGAGACGCCGCGCCGGTGGGGCACCCCATGACCTGCGCTAATGCGTTTGATTTCTCCGAAACGTGGAAGAGGACTATGCGGACCAGTCGCCGTCGATGACGGTGTAGGACATGCGGCCGCGCGATTCGCAGAAGTCCTTGAGGCCAAGGATAAGAGCGTGCCAGCCCTGCGTGAAGCCCTTGGTATTTTCTTCGGGCGGGAAGCCGGAGTGTTTGAGGGTGACGCGCGTCTTCTCCCCTATCCGCAGCAATTCCCAAGTCACGAGGTCGCCTGAAGGACCGCCGGAATAGCGCCAATCGTAGGCGAGTTTTTTGTTTTCCACCAATTCGAGAATCTTAGTGGGGCCATCGGGATTGCCGTTGGGATCCTTCCAGCCAGTCAGATATTTTCCGCCAACAACGGGTTCGACCTCAGCATCGCCGGAGAACCAGGAACGCAAATCGCGCTGGTCGATCAGGGCTTTGAATATCACCGGCGGGAGAGCTTCGATGAAGAGCTCGCGGCGGATGGCGCCCTTGTCGAGGCGGTTATAGTCGAGGCGATACGAGGGACGATTGAGATGGAGCAGCGACTGGAGATTGTAGAGATAGATGATCCAGGCGTCCATCATCATGGATTTCTCGGGAATCTTGTCGTGAGTGACGAGGAAGTCGCAGAAACCGCGCTTTTCGTCGATCTGGAAGGTGACCTCCGACTGTGAGCCGTTGATGGGCCAGGTGAATTTCACGAGACGGTTGGGGTCCAGTTCGGTGATAGCGCCGTTGATTTCCTTCTCGCGGAAAGTGGTGGCGACGCAGTTTTCTCCGGAGAGTTTGACGACGCCGCGCAACTTGAGATTGAGTTCGCCCTTGTTACAGAACCAGATGGAGAGCTTCAACGGATTGGTGATCGCGTCGAAAATCTTCGTCGGTTCGGCTTCGATGCGGATTTTGAGCCGCAGTCGTTTCTTCATAACTCCCATAGTGGTAGAATATATCTTATTTGGAGGTCATTGCAACAGGCAATTGGGTTGATTAGCGATTACGAGATCGTGTGAAGTTTGAGCATGTTGGTGTCGCCGTGGATGTTTACCGGCGCCGAGGCGACGATCACGACGTTGTCGCCTTTTTTGACGAGCTTCTCCCTTTTCAGCGACTTCTCGACGTTGGAGATCATGGCGTCGACGGAACGGAAGTGGGGCACGAAGCGCGGAATGACTCCGCGCAGGAGCGCCAGCCGGTTGAGGATTGCGCGATGAGGCGTAAAAGCGATAATCGGTATCGGCGATTTTTGCTTGGAGACAAGTCGCGCCGACAGGCCGGATTGGGTGAAACAGGTGATGAAGCGGGCGTCGATTTCTTTTGCCATCGAGATCGCAGCCTCGGCGATCGCTACCGGAAATTCGCAGGCGGGCCGACCGATGAAATCGAAAACCGGTTCGAAGCGGCGGTTCATTCGGTCCTCGGTGGTGTGAATGATACGCGACATTTGCGCGACGGTTTCGACGGGATACAGACCGGAGGCAGTCTCGCCGGAGAGCATAACACAGTCGGCGCCGTCAAGGATGGCGTTGGCGACATCGGAGACCTCGGCACGCGTCGGCGTGAGGTTCTGAGTCATCGACTCGAGCATCTGCGTGGCCGTGATGACGGGCTTGTGCATCTCGTTCGCGGTGGTGATGATCGTTTTTTGAATGATGGGGACTTCGTCGAGCGGCATTTCGACGCCGAGATCGCCGCGAGCGACCATGATGGCATCGGCGGCTTCGACGATCTCAGTGAGCTTCTTGATTGCTTGCGGTTTTTCGAGCTTGGCAATGACGGGCGTGTCGTAGCCGCGCTTGGCGATTTCTTTCTTTAGTTGGTTGACATCTGCGGCAGAGCGGACGAACGAGAGCGCGATCCAGTCGACGCCATGTTCGAGACCAAACGCGAGGTCGACAATGTCCTTCTTGGTCAAAGACGGCAGCGAGAGGGTCGCCTGCGGCAGATTGATGCCCTTGTGCTCTTTGAGCAGGCCGCCTTTGATGACGCGGGCCTTGATTTCGCGGTGGCCGGATGCGATGACCTCGAGGCGGATCATGCCGTCGTCGATGAAGACGAGGTCGCCGGGTTTGAGGTCGGGGATCAGATTTGCCGGCGACGCGGAAATTATCTGTGAATTTCCAACTACATCATGACCAACAACGGTGAGAGTCGAACCGGTTTCGATGCGGACGGCGCCATCGACGATGCTGCCGACGCGAATTTTGGGGCCGGACAAGTCCTGCAGAATTGCGATCGGCTGGTTGAGTTTGCGCGAGACTTTGCGGATGCGCGTAATGAGTTGGCGATGGAAGTCGTGCGTTCCGTGGGAGAAATTGAGCCGGGCGACGGCCATTCCATGCAGAGCGAGTTGTTCAATTATTTCCGGGCCGCTACTTGACGGACCGAGCGTGCAGATAATTTTAGTTGAGTCGAAGTTTGTCAGTGTCATGCCGGACAAGGGAGCGATTTTCGGAGTCGGTGTCAAGATTTAACAGCGGCGATGGCATTAGTCGGCGTGATATTTCAGTCCAATTGCAAGCTCAGAGACTGAAGCCTCGGAATGGTCAAGCAGGCTGCCATTCGCATAAGTCGCTGCCACGCCAAGGCGTCCGAATTCGAGTTCGATTCCGGTATTAAGAAAGGTCTGATTGACGTCGTCGCCGATGTATTTCGGGTTTGCGCGATGGACTACCCCGATGTTTGCGAAAGCGCCGTCTCGCTTGACAAGACGAGACAGCGGCAAATGCAGTCCGCCGCCATACTGAAAGGCATCGTGTTCATAGTAGCGGTCGTCAAGAATCAGAATTTTGAATTCTGCCGAAATCAGATTACCATAGACGGCTCCTGCAGCGAATTCGGCCGGAATTCGAACAGGAAAAACGCCGGCCGTTGATCCGTAGTATGTTCTGGTTCCGAGTTCCGTGTCCTCCGGACTTTTAACGGTCACTGCAAGATCAAAACCGCCTACTTCTTGTTTCAATCCAGCCTGAAAGAGCAATACTTGTTGGTTTAGCGTCATGCCGGCTTCCGGAAGGTAGCTTCCGCTCCAGTAGTTCTGGTACCGAAGTTGGAAGTTGAGCAAGTGTATAGAAAAGCCAAATCGCAGCGATTCGAGGAGATTCGTTCCGACTCCGGCGGAAAACTGCCACTGTTTAATCGCGAAGAAAAGGGAATCGTCGATCAAAATTGAGCCCTCGTAGGTAGTCTCGTATAGCGTCAAGCGCTGGAGGTTTTCGAATTCGCGCGGCATTGACACGGCGACGCCGGCAGTAAATCGACCAGCCTGAATTGCGGCTGAGGCGCTACTGAATGGCGAGGAATTGTGGGTGAAGCTGCTGACGAAGTATGGCATGTTTCCCGGTCGGTAATTGACAGTCTCGCGCAGGAAAGCACCATCGGCAGAGACTTCCCAGCGACTATTGAGGCGAAGATTGGCGGGATTTGCCAGAAATCCAGCGGCCCCAGTCTGGGTTGCTACTCCGGCGCCGCCGCGGGCGAAGGCGGCTGGGCCGGACAACTTGACGGTGTAAAAGGCATTATCGAATCCGCCGATTCCGTCAGTTTCGCCGACTTTCTGTTGGGCGCCGGCCGAATCGGCAATGACTACCAAGGCAGCCATTAAGCAGGCAATAATCCGCAGTCTGCGTCTGTTCGCCAACATTTTCTCATTCCGCCTTTCTGTTCGCCAGTATTGATGGCTGTAAGTAAATATGACGTACGGGGAGGCTGATTGTCAAGTGATTACTGGACACATGACTCCCCGCTGTTGGCGATTGACAGTCCAACTCAACTATCGTAGATTTACGATCTATGAAAAAGACTGAAGCAAAGAAGCGGATAGCCGACCTGATCGAACTAATCAATTACCACAATCGACGCTACTATGAGCTGGATGACCCGGAAATTACGGATGCCGACTATGACCGGCTGTTCGATGAACTGACGCAACTTGAGAAGGAGTTCCCCGATCTCAAGCGCGGCGATTCGCCGACGCAAAAAGTCGGGTCGGCGCCGGCGACGGGATTTCGTTCGGTAAAACGTTCGATTCCGATGTTGTCGCTGAACAAGGCGATCACGCCGGAAGAATTTCACGACTTCGAGCGCCGGGTGAACGAGATTCTTGCCGGGGACTCGGAGACTATCGAGTACTTGACCGAGCCGAAACTTGACGGTTTGGCGGTTGAGTTGATTTACGAAAAAGGCGAATTGGCGCTGGGTCTCACGCGCGGGGACGGAACAACCGGTGAGGACGTAACGGCGAATTTGCGGACAGTGAAAAATATCCCAAAGAAGCTGACCGACAAGGCAATCAAATTGCTGGAAGTACGGGGCGAGATCATTTTGGCGAAGTCGGATTTCGCGCGGCTGAACAAGGAACGCGAAGAGCGCGGCGAGGAGCTGTACGCCAATCCGCGCAACACGGCGGCGGGATCGGTGCGGCAGTTGGATGCGGCGATTACCGGCTCGCGGCCGCTGAAATTTTACGCGCACGGAGCGGGCAAGATTGAGGGGCCGAAGTTGAGTAATCAATGGGAACTGCTGCGGCTGTTGAAGCAATTGGGATTTGACGCAACGCCCGAAGCGCAACTGGTGTTTTACGCCGAGAAAGTGATGGAGCGTTATAATTATCTCAACGAGAAGCGCGCAGCGCTGGATTACGACATCGACGGCATGGTGGTCAAGGTCAATTCGTTCCGGCAACAGCAGAAGCTGGGGGAGTTGTCGCGTTCGCCGCGGTGGGCGATTGCGATGAAATTTCCGCCGCAGCAGGAAGAAACGATTGTCGAGGATATCGTTGTGCAGGTCGGACGGACAGGAGCTTTGACGCCGGTGGCGTATTTGAAGCCGGTGCGAGTCGGCGGTGTCGAGGTTAAACGCGCGACGCTGCATAATTACGACGAGGTGATGCGGAAGGATATTCGCATCGGCGACCGGGTGATTATTCAGCGCGCGGGCGACGTGATACCCGAGGTAGTCAAGCCGCTGGCGAACAAGCGCACGGGCGGTGAAAATAAATTTGCGATGCCGAAGAAATGCCCGGTGTGCTCGAGCGAAGTGGTGAGGATCGAAGGCGAAGCGGTTCATCGCTGCCCGAACATGTCGTGTCAAGCGCAGGTAGCGGAGCGGATCACACATTTCGCTTCTAAAGGCGGGGTCGATATTGACGGGTTGGGACCAAGGCTGATTGAGCAAATGTTGAAAAGCGGGCTGATAGTGAATTTCGCTGATTTGTACGAGCTGCAGCAAGAGCGGCTAATGAATCTTGAGCGGATGGGAGAAAAGTCCGCCAACAAGATTTTGAGCAGCATCGAAAAGAGCAAGGCCGTGGACCTGCCGCATTTTGTCGCGGCGCTGGGAATCAACAATGTGGGCGAGCATGTGGCGCGGGTTTTGGCGGTCAATTTCGGTTCGCTCGAGAAGATTGCGGCAGCCTCTGCAGACGAATTAAGCAACGTCGAGGGGATCGGTCCAATAGTCGCGGAAAGCATCGTGGACTTCTTCGCGAACAAGCAAAACGAAGCTGTGCTGACGAAGCTGAAGCAGACGTGGAAGCAGTTGCCGGAATATGCGGCCCCGACCGGCCCAAAGCCGCTGGCGGGAAAGACGTTTGTTATTACGGGCGGGCTGGAGAAGTATTCACGGGATCAGGCAAAGAAGAAGCTGCTTGATTTGGGGGGCAAAGTGTCATCGAGCGTATCGAAAAAAACAGATTATGTTGTGGTCGGAGTTGATCCCGGCTCAAAGTTCGACGACGCACAACGCCTGAAGGTGCCGACTCTCTCGGAAGCGGAATTTCTCAAACTGATCGGAGAAGGTTGAAATGGAAGAAGATGACGGCCTTTCGCTAAACGACATAATGATACCGATCCTGGCGCTGTCAGCGTTTACGGCGCTGTGTTATTTTGCAGCCGTTGTACTTGTGCCGATGGTGATGGCGATTACGATGGCTTACGTGCTGTGGCCGATGATCGCGCGGTTGAAGCGCTGGAAGATGCCGCATTTGATTGCGGTGCTGGTGGTCGTATTACTGGCGGTCATTTTGCTGTCGCTGGCCGGGCTTTTGATATATGGCGAGGCTTCGGATTTCGTCAATTCCGTGCCCGAATATTGGGAGCAATTTCAGCAATTGCGGGTTGAAAAGTTTTCGGAAATGCCGGCAGCAATGGATACTCTGGTGAACGCGAAGATCGACGAGTTGCTGGAGAAGATCGACATTACGAGTCTATCGAGCCTGCCGAAGTATTTTTTCAAGGGCGTGGGTTCGGTGCTGAGTTTTGTTGGACAGGCGGTTTTGGTATTTCTCCTGACCATATTCGTATTGATCGAGCAGCCGACGTATCACCGCCGCATCAAGAAGATTTTCGGAGAAGTCAAGCCCGGTGCAACTGCCGGAGTTGTGGACCAAATTTCCAATCGAATAGCGGGATACATCTGGGTGCGATTCGTCACGACGGTGGGACTGGCGATAGTTTTCTCGATCGGGCTGATGATTGGTGGAATTAAGTACGCTTATATTTGGGGACCGCTGGCGGCGATGCTCAATCTTGTTCCCTATGTGGGAGCGTACGTCGGCGCAGTGCCGCCGATGATAATGGCTTTAGTTCAATTCCATTCAGTGACGGCGGTATTGTTGGTTTTGGCGTTCATCATGGCGGTGCAATTCGTCGAGTCGTATATCGTGATGCCGCGGATGCTGCAGGGTTCGCTTAATATCAGCCTGCTCGCGCAATTGGTATCGACGATCTACTGGGGCTGGCTCTGGGGCGCGGTCGGCATAGTGCTGGCGGTGCCGATCACTGCGGCGGTGAAGGTATTTTGTGACAACATCAAGACGCTCAAGCCTCTGGGGATATTGCTGTCGGGAGATGAGACTTGATTCGAGAAAGTTGGCGGCTGGCGACACTGATACTGCGCCGCACTTTTTCGCTGGACCGCACGACGTCGCTGGCTGCATCGATTTCCTTTTTTGCGATACTATCTTTCCTGCCATTCCTGCTATTAGCCGCGTCGATACTGGGTCGTGTACTGGCGTCATCGGAGACGGCGCTCAAGGATTTGCTGAGTTTCATCGCGCAAAATTTTCCGGGGTCGGCGGCGAATTCGCTCGCGGTTTTCGAGAGCACGGCAAAGAACGAAACGGTCTACGGCATTTTTGCCGCACTGGGATTATTGTGGGCCGGTGCGAGAGTATTCGACATCACGGAATACGCGATGAACAAGATATGGCGTTGCCGGCGCGGGCGATCATTCTGGGCATCGAAGCTGGTGGCTTTCATTTGTATTCCGACGATGATGATTTTTGTGTTGGTTTCGATTCTGCTGACGACGATCATGCAGGCTTTGCAGCACGGGCAGATTCCCTTTCTGCAAATCACAATGATCGACATTCCGATCATTGGAACTTTGATTTCGTTTCTGGCGCCATTGTTGATCTCGACAATACTGTTCACCTGGATTTTTTATCTGCTGCCGAACCGCTGGGGACATTTGCGCAGCGCATTTTACGGGGCGTTGTTGGCGGCGGTATTGTGGGAGGCGGCCAAGCTGGTGTTTGACTATTATGTGCGAAATTTCGGACAGAGTTTGACAGTATATGGATCGTTCACTTCAGCAATTCTGCTGTTTCTGTGGGTGTATTATTCGGCTTTTGTATTTCTGCTCGGGGCCGAATTCGGGTCGCTAATGCAGGCTGTACGAGAGCGGCACGCCGAAGCGGACCGCTACAAATAGAACGAGCGGATGCTGACACCCGCTCGCTTTCGCAAAATAATCCGACAATCAATCGATCAGAGTTTCGCTGAGACGGCAGTCGCCATGTCCATGGTTGAGGACTTGCCGCCCATGTCGTAGGTGCGCGCTTTGCCTTCGCTGATGACTTCAGCGATGGCGGTTTCGAGGCGGTCAGCGTGTTTAGTTTCGCCGAGCCATTCGAGCATGAGTTTGGCGGCGAGGAAAGTTGCCATCGGATTGACTTTATTCTGCCCGGCGTATTTTGGCGCCGAACCGTGGGTCGGTTCGAAGACGGCGTATTTGTCGCCGATATTGCCCGATGAGGCGAATCCAAGGCCACCAACCAATTGGGCGCAGAGATCAGAGATGATGTCGCCGAACATGTTGCTGGTGGCGATGATGGAGTAATCGAGCGGGTTCTTGATCAACCACATGCACATGGCATCGATGTTGGTTTCCCAGAGTTCGATGCCGGGATAATCGGAATGGAGTTTGCGGCCCTCACGGACGAAAACGCCGGAGGTTTCGCGCAGGACATTTGGCTTTTCGACGATAGTGACGGCTTTCTTGCCGGTCTTTTTGGCTTCTTCGAATGCGTCTTTGATGATATTGCGGGAAGCCGTTTTGGAGATCAGGCGGCAAGACATGGCGACTTCGCCTTCGGGCATTTCCGCGAAGCGTTTCATTTTCTTGTTATGACCGGCCATGAGAGTCGAGAGGTCTTTGGGAATCGGGAAAAACTCGACGCCGGTGTAGAGGTCTTCGGTGTTTTCACGAAAGACGGTGATGTCGATGCCATCTTTGAAATTGAGCGGATTGCCGGGATATGCTTTGCAGGGGCGCTTGTTGGTGCGGAGGTTGAATTCCTGGCGCAGGCGCACGATCGGCGATGAATAGATGAGGCCCTTGCCCTTCAATTCGGGGGCGAGTTCGGCCTGGGCTTCGTCGGTCGGTTTGGATGTAATCGCGCCGAAAAGTGCGCAGTCGGACTCCTTGAGGATTTTGATTGTGCGGTCAGGGAGCGGGTTGCCTTCGCGGCACCAAAATTCCCAACCGATACCACCATGGACATACTCGGCAGCGAGGTTCATTTTGTCGAGCACAACGCGGGTTGCCTCCATGACATCGACACCAACACCATCACCGGGCAGCCACGCGATCTTATACTTTGCCATACGAATCCCTCAAAAGTTACTTCAGATTGACGGTCAGGGCGAAACGGTGAGCCGAGCCCAGACCGGATTTATACGGAACGAATGCATAGTCAATTTCCCAGATTGATTTTTTGAAACCGACACCGGCGGCGAAGTCTTCCTCGTCGTAGCCGATTTTGTAGCCGGCGCGGAACGCGATCATTTTGGCGACGAGTTTTTCGGCGCCGAAATTGACGCGGATGTCGGATTCTTTGGGGGCGCTGACTTCGACGGCAGCGATGAGATTATTGACATCGACGCCGGCGCCGGCGGAGAATGTCAGCGGGAGTTCGATTTCATCGTCGCCGAATTTGGGTTTTGAGCCGATGTGGCGGACGGCGACGCCGAAGGTGGCTTTTTCGATTGGGGCGAACTGGACGCCGAGATCGAAGAGAAACGCGTCGGCAGTGCGGGCTTCGATTTTTTCGGCGGCATATTTTGCGGAGAAACCGGCGGAGAGTTTGGGCGAAAATTGACGCGCATAGCCGGCGAAAGCGAGCATATCCTGAGCGTCGAAGAGACCGATGGGTTCTTCAGTCGGACCGAGGCGTTCTTCCAGCGAGCCGAATTTGAAGTAGTCGAAACCGGCGGTGAGGACGCCGCCAAGCACGGCACCGGAACCGCCGATAAATTCGCGGCGGGTGTCAAAGATGCCTTCGTGGTGCATAAAGCCGATGACGGCGACGTCGTTGTGAGCAGTTGCAGCGGGGTTGAAATAGACGCCGTAGAGATTAGTGGAGATCGACGTGCCGACATCACCCATTGCGGCATTGCGAGCGCCGGGGGAGACTTTGAGGAAGTTGAACCCGATGCTGCCGGGATCGGCGGCCGCGGCAATGTTTGCTAACGAAGCAGCGATCGAGAAAAGCGACGCAAGAGTTGCCGCCCTGAAAATGTTTGGTAGACTCAACGCTAAAATCCTAACGAAAATCCGGCGATGGTTTCCCATCCGCCGATGTTTGGCGCTTGCTCGACGGCGATATCAAGGCGCGCATCGAGATTATTGACCGGGACCTTGAAACCGACACCGAAGGTCGGTTCGCCGCCGGAAAAGCCGCCGCGGAGAGCGAACTGCGGCACGATATAGAACTCGCCGCCGGCGTGCATTTTGACATTTCGCTTTTCGTCCTTTTCGCCTTCGACGGAGAGGAGCGCGCGCGATTTCAGAAACAGGACTGACGCGCCGGCGCGAACGGAAATTGGAACTTCATCAGTGACGTCGGTTCCCAATTCGCCCTTGGTCGCCCAATAGTCGCCGGTGTTCCAAGGATACTTGGCGGCGATGTTGCGGACGACCGCGCCGAAACGGAGCAGATCGATGGGACCATCGAATGCGAGCATTTCGCGGTCGAGATGGATCATTCCGCCGAGATCGAATCCGGCGGAGTAAGACGAAGTTGATTCGAGTTTCTTGTGATAATAGCGGACATCGCCGCCGAGGGTCAGAAATTTGGAGAAGCGGCGCGAGAATGTGATCGCGATGACGGCGTCGAGATTGTCAAGTTCGCCGGTTGCGACACCGCGCTCATCGCGGCCCATGATACCGCTCATCGAGGCCATTTGACCGGAGAAACCGATGGCGGCTTCACCGCGCACGGGGAAGATTACAGCGACTTGTTGCAGAGATCTGCCCTGCGAGAGGTCGCGATAGGCGCCGCCGACGCTGATACGCTGGACCTGCGCCACCGCGCCGGGATTGAAGAATATGCCGGAGACATCATCAGAGACGGCAGTAAAGGCGTTGCCCATGCCCGCCGCGCGCGGATGAACGGATAATTGCATAAATGCGCCGGCATAACCGCCGCCGTCTTCGGCAAATGCCGGAGTTGAGATTGCGAGCGCCAGAATAGCGGCGACTGCTAAGCGAATAGTCTTTGTCATGGAATCACCATAATCTTTCCCCACAGCTCTTCGCCGCCGGTGGATTCAAGCAGATAGAGATAAACTCCGCCCGCGACCGGGTCACCCTTGGTATTGGTGCCGTTCCAGGTGTCGAGGTCGTCATATTGGACATTGCCCTCGCGGGGCACGCCGTCGATGACCTTCTTCACGATGTTGTTGGCGAAGTCATATATCGTAATTGTTACATTACCGGGTTGTTTCAATTTGTAGTGAAATTTGAGTTCGCTACCGCCGAGGTAAGGCGAAAACGGATTCGGCGAGATGTATGACTGCTCTTCTTCGGGAGCGTCGTCGGGGATGATCAGGAACTCGCGGAGAATCGTCCAATTTACAAGGTCAGTACTTTTGGCGATGCCGTCATCGGTGCCGACCCAGTATTCGTTCCCGATCAAAGTAATCGCAAAGACCTCGACGGAGTCGGATATCGAGCGGCCAGTCTCGGGGTCGATGATAGAAACCTGATTCCAATTCTGGCCGAAGTCGGTAGAGATTTGCAGGCCCTCACTTGCGGCTGCGAGCACCGTGTCGCCATTAAATTCAAAATTCCAGACGAAGGTGTTTTCGAGAGTAGAGCGCCACGTCAAGCCGCGGTCGGCAGTAACCGAGACTCCAACCTTGCCACGCTCGAGTGCGAACCGGTGAGCGGCCCAGATCAGCGTGCTATCGCCGGTGCGCTGAAGACCCATTGCGACGACGAAGTTGCCGGCGAGAGCGCTGTCACCCGGGGTCGCGCCTCTTGCTGTATAGGAGCGGCCAACGAAGTCGAATTCGTCGCGACTGAGCGGTGGTTGATACAAGCGATAATTCGAAACTAAGCGCCCTTCACTGAGGAAATAATATGCTTGCGCCAATCCGTCCTCGAACGAGCCGAGATGCGTTTCGAATTCACCGATGTGCACACAAAGGAATGGCGCGAATCCGTCGATAAAATTGCCAGTAATTTCGTCGCGCGCGGTCGCGGTTTCCCAACGTCCGCCAAGATTGGTCGAAATGCGGAGGCCCTGATCAGTAGCGACCCAGACGTTGGTGATGCCGAATTGCTCGCCGATTTCAATTTGATTCGTGACGATTGCGGGCGGGCCGGTGAGATGTTGAGTCCAAGTGAAGCCGTTGTCGGTGCTGCGAATCACTGCCGGCGGCGATGTGCTGGCGCTGCGATAAGGCTGCACGGCTGCCCAGTATTCGTCGCCGAATTGGGTGACGAAGCTCGACAATGAGACGACTTTTTGACTGTAGAGCGTGTTGTCGAAAATCGGCAGATAGACGGCGGAATCGAAGTCATCACTCGCGTTGAAGTAGAGAGCGACAATTCCGGAATCGGTGCCGACGGCAATGCGGGAAAAATCTTCGCGAGCGCCGACATCGATGCCGTGGACGTGATGGAAGGGCTTGTCGACGATGGTGTCGCTGACGGGCGGGTAGAAGCGCGTCCAATTGTTCCCGTTGTCGGTGGAGTTGATGAGTCCGCCGAGATTCGTTGCCACCCAAATACCGTCGCCGAAGAATTTGATGTCTTCGATTTTACGATTGGCGCCGGTGGCTTGTGCCGGAGTCTCGTGAGTCCAACTTGCGCCGGCGTCGGTACTGATTGCAAAACCGAGCGAACTCTGAGCGAGCGTGTCGTAAAGACCGGCAACGACGATGTCATCTTTCGCGGCAATGGCCGTGACGAAGTTGGCGGGAAGGCCGTTGTCGGTATCGTAGGTATTGAAAACCAAGAGCGTGTCGTTGAATTTGCTGATGCCTCTGTCGGTGGCGTACCACCAAGTGTCGCCGACATTGGCGATGTCGTTGACGCGACGGCTGGCGAGTTTTTTGTGCTGGCCGATGTAATAGTATCGTTGAATTCCCTCCGCAGACCCATTCCAGACGATCGTCGTATCGTCGTGGTACGGATCAATTAGATTGGAGAAAGAGAGCGCCTCTAAATGTGGGTCATTCGAATAACGCTGGAATGTGCTGTCAGTTACGAAGATGCTTTCGATTTCGGCGGTTGCAAAGATCTGCTCCCAAGTGACGCCGTCGTCAAAGCTTCGCATCAATCCCGCATCATTGTTGGAAGAATAGACCACAGAATCATAAACAGTAAAATCGTATGACAATCTGCCGAGGCCGGCAAACAGCGGGTTACTGACGCGGGTCCAGTTGACGCCACGGTCTAAAGTCAAATATAGTCCTGCTCCGAATGCTTGCGAAGCGTCGATATCAGCAGTAGCAGTGAGTAGATTGGGACCCGTCTTGCCAATTGCCGAGATGCCGTTTTCCGTAAATGCGTTCTGATCATTGAATGTGAACCACGTTTGCCCGCCATTCGAAGAACCTGCCAGTCCGGCGCCGGTTGCCATCCAAACATACTCGCCGTCATACAGAATTTGCGTCACACTGTTGCTTTGCAGTCCCGGGGTCGGATCTTCGAGACGGAAGCTCATAAAAGCGAAAACCTGAGTCGACGCGAGCAAGATCACCGCCAGAGCTAAAATGATTTTGTTTTTCATCCCTTATTTAACCTCAATTCCAGAAACAAAAAAAGCCGCAACCGCGCGAGAGTTCACAAAGTCCGGCATTTCTGCAGAAAATCTTCAAGTTCGTTCCTGAGTTCTAATCTTCAATCCTTGTCAAGCGATCGATAGCGATTCCTCCAGCGCTAAATTAGGATTTTGCCCGGTTTAGTCAAGCAGTTTTATGACGGTTGGCGAGGGCTATTGTTCAATCCGGGCGCCCGCCAATGCCGGAAAAGTGTCGATTATCAAGCCCCAGCGGAGGCCGCAATTGGAGACAATCAGGCCGGGGCGTTCAAGCGCGGATAGCAAGCCCTCGATTATCAGCGCGCCGCCCACGATGATATCGGCGCGATCGGGGTCGTAGGGCATAAGTTTGCGGCGGTCTTCAGCATCCATATTGAAGAGTTCGACGATTTGTTCCTGAATCCATTTCTTGCTCAGTTGTACACCGTGAATCGCGCCGGGAACGAAAATCTTTTGGTCCAATTTCAGGGCGGCCAGGGTCGCGGCCGTGCCGCCGACGGCGATCAGGCTGGATTTGGCGGCCTCGGAACGCGAACGCTGGATGGCGAAGTTGTCGTCGAGAAATAGCTCGTACAGGTAGAAGGTTGCGGCGTCGATGCGGGCGAGATTGCGGTCGCCGGCTTCGAGATCGAACTTTTCGGTGATACTGACAGCGCCGACGGGAAAGCTGTGGCTGGCGGCGATTTTGTCGCCGGCGCCGAGGATGACCTCGCTGGAGCCGCCGCCGACGTCGATGACGTTGCGGGAATCGGTGATATCTTTCAAACCGGTAGTGGCGGCTCTGTAGGAGAGCTGAGCCTCGCGCTCGCCGCTGATAATGTCCATGCGCCAACCGTAGCGGCGGGAAATCTCTTCGGCGACTTTTGGTCCGTTGGCGGCGACGCGGAAGACCTGGGTGCCACAGGCGATGACGGAACCGACCTCGTCGCGGGCGAGGACTTCGGCGAATTTATCGAGCGCGGCGAATTGGCGCTGAAGGGCGGAGTCGTGGATGGCTTCGCCGGAATGCGCGCCGGCAGAAAGGCGGGTGGAGATTTTGGTATCGATGACGACGCGGGCGATGTTTTCGGGGCTCAGTTCGAGGATGAGAAGCAGCGACGAGTTAGAGCCGATGTCGATGGCGGCGAATTTGGTGGACACGGTGGAATCTCCTTATGCCCTCACCCCTGCCCCTCTCCCTCGAAAGGGAGAGGGGAAAGTTGGGGCGATATGATATCTAACGTGCCCACCATTCTGGTGGGGCACAAACAAAGCATCGATTGGCAGGTCTCCGGGCGAAGGGACAGCGCCAAGACGTTCAAATCTCTGAATCACGCCCTCACCCCTGCCCCTTTCTCGCGAAAGGGAGAGGGGAAAGTTGGGGGATATGATATCTAACGTGCCCACCATTCTGGTGGGGCACAAACAAAGCATCGATTGGCAGGTCTCCGGGCGAAGGGACAGCACTACTACGCCCAAATCTCTGAATCACGCCCTCACTCCTGCCCCTCTCCCTCGAAAGGGAGAGGGGAAAGTTGGGGCGATATGATATCTAACGTGCCCACCATTCTGGTGGGGCACAAACAAAGCATCGATTGGCAGGTCCCCGGGCGAAGGGCCAGCGCCACTACGCCCAAATCTCTGAATCATGCCCTCACCCCTGTCCCTCTCCCTCGAAAGGGAGAGGGGAAAGTTGGGTCGATATGATATCTAACGTGCCCACCATTCTGGTGGGGCACAAACAAAGCATCGATTGGCAGGTCTCCGGGCGAAGGGACAGCACCAAGACGTTCAGATCTCTGAGTCACGCCCTCACCCCTGCCCCTCTCCCTCGAAAGGGAGAGGGGAAAGTTGGGGCGATATGATATCTAACGTGCCCACCATTCTGGTGGGGCACAAACAAAGCATCGATTGGCAGGTCTCCGGGCGAAGGGACAGCGCCAAGACGTTCAAATCTCTGAATCACGCCCTCACCCCTGCCCCTTTCTCGCGAAAGGGAGAGGGGAAAGTTGGGGGATATGATATCTAACGTGCCCACCATTCTGGTGGGGCACAAACAAAGCATCGATTGGCAGGTCTCCGGGCGAAGGGACAGCACTACTACGCCCAAATCTCTGAATCACGCCCTCACCCCTGCCCCTTTCTCGCGAAAGGGAGAGGGGAAAGTTGGGGGATATGATATCTAACGTGCCCACCATTCTGGTGGGGCACAAACAAAGCATCGATTGGCAGGTCTCCGGGCGAAGGGACAGCACTACTACGCCCAAATCTCTGAATCACGCCCTCACTCCTGCCCCTCTCCCTCGAAAGGGAGAGGGAAAAGTTGGGGCGATATGATATCTAACGTGCCCACCATTCTGGTGGGGCACAAACAAAGCATCGATTGGCAGGTCTCCGGGCGAAGGGACAGCACCAAGACGTTCAGATCTCTGAATCACGCCCTCACCCCTGCCTCTCTCCCTCGAAAGGGAGAGGGGAAAGTTGGGGGATATGATATCTAACGTGCCCACCATTCTGGTGGGGCACCAACAAAGCATCGATTGGCAGGTCTCCGGGCGAAGGGACAGCGCCAAGACGTTCAAATCTCTGAATCACGCCCTCACCCCTGCCCCTCTCCCTCGAAAGGGAGAGGGGACAGTTGGGGGATATGATATCTAACGTGCCCACCATTCTGGTGGGGCACAAACGCAGTTTATTTCTTTAGTTCTTTGGCGAATTTTTCGGTCAGGGCCGGGACGATTTCGAAGAGGTCGCCGACGATGCCGTAGGTCGCCACGTTAAAGATCGGAGCGTCGGCATCGCGGTTGACCGCGACGATTGTGCCCGCAGACTGCATACCGACGAGATGCTGAATTGCTCCGGAAATGCCAAGCGCAAAATACAGTTTCGGATTGACAGTCCGGCCGGTTTGGCCGACCTGGTGTTTGTACGGAATCCAGCCGGCATCGACGACAGCGCGGGAAGCGCCAACGGCGCCGCCGACGGCATCGGCGAGGTCTTTGATCAGTTTGAAATTCGCCGGTTCTTTCAGGCCGCGCCCACCGGAGACTATGATGTCAGCCTCGGCAAGAGTGATTTCGCCGCCCGATCCGGCAGCGCCGGTTTCGACTTGCAGCTTACTGACGGCGGATGTGGCGAACGGCTCGACGGCGCCGGGGCGGGCGGAATCGGGTTTGGCCTCGGCAAAGACTTTGGGACGAAGCGTGGCGATTTGCGGTGTCGATTTGAATTGGACAGTGAGATAGACCTTGCCGCCATATGCCGGGCGCGTGACGGAGAGTTTGCCGCCTGAGTCGATATCGACCTGGTTGCAATCGGCAGCGAGGCTGACGCCGAGCAGACCGGCGACGCGTCCGAAGAGCGATTTGCCATACACATTGGCGGTGCCGAGGACGATCTGGGGGGATTTGCTTTTGATGAGGTCGACGATGATCTGCGCGTAGGCATCATCCTGGAACTGATCAAGGGCCGGATTTTCGACAGTAAAGCAGATGTCAGCACCACAAGAAATGGCGGTTTTGGCGAGAGCTTCGGTGCCACTGCCGACGACGAGTGCGGCCAATTTGCCACCGAGCTTATCGGCGAGTTGCCGACCGACGGTGAGGGCTTCCAAAGATGCGCCCAAAATCGAGTTGCCTTTTTTCTGCGCAAAGACCAGTACTTTCAAATCGCTCACGTTAATTCTCCTTTATCAGATTCGCGGCCATCACGGCGGCGTTGTAGACTTTCACAAAAGGCGTGTTGGCTTTCATGGCAGCGCTAACGACGTCTTCATACTCGGGGCTGAATTTACGAATATCGCCTCCGAAGTAGAACTTAATTTTTATCTCGCCGAATTCGGTTTTGACGGTTTTGAATTCGTACTGCAATTTCCAGCGCGACTCGGCACGGATGCGGACGCCGGCGGTGGACGACTCGCGCAACAGGACGCGCGCCAGAGCCTCGGCGGTGGCTTGAGATGCGATGACGGTAAGTTTGTGCGCAGGGCGGCTTTTCTTCATCATGATCGAGGCGACAAAGACGTCGAGGGCGCCAGTGTCGAACAGGCGTTGCTGCAGATGGCCGATTTGTTCGGGGGTGGCGTCGTCGATATTGGTTTCGATGATGGTGACGATGTCGCTTTCGAATTTCGCGTGGGTCTCCCCTATTATCAGGCGGAGGAGATTGGGGCGATCTTCGAGGTCGATGGCGCCGGCGCCGTAGCCGACCTTTTCGACAACCATTTCGTAGCCGGGGGCGAATTCTGCCAATGTGACGATCAACGCTGCGCCGGTGGGTGTGGTCATTTCGCGATTGTTATCGATGCGTTTGACCGGAAAACCCTGGACGATTTCGAGAGTGGCAGGCGCGGGCAACGGAATTTTTCCGTGGGCGGAATTGATGATGCCGCTGCCGAGCAGGATCGCCGAGGAGTAGAGCTTTTCGATGCCGAGTTTTTTCAGACCGGCGACGGTGCAGACGATGTCACAGATGGCATCGACAGCGCCGACTTCGTGGAAGTGGATTTTCTCGATCGGGATGTTGTGCATGCGGGCTTCGGCTTCGCCGATGCGTTTGAAGACGGCGATTGATTTGGCGATGACGTCGGGATCGAGCGCGGCATTGTTGAGAATCTTTTCGATGGCAGACAAATGCCGGTGCGGCGGATTGGTTTCTTCAGATGTGAACTTGACTGCGATGCCGTGAAGGCCTTGTTTCTTGACGGATTCTGTCTGCAGTTTCAGGCCGGGGATGCCGAGCAGTTCGATTTGCGATTGGAGAAATTCGACTTCGCAGCCGGCGTTGATAATCGCGCCGACGAGCATGTCGCCGGCAGCGCCGGAGAAGCAATCGAGGTAGGCGATTTTCATCGCGGAGCCAATATCCTCAGTGCGGCGATGGCGGCGCCATAGCCGTTGTCGATGTTGACGACGGCGATTCCGGAAGCGCAGGAGTTGAGCATGGCGAGCAAGGCGGCGACGCCGCCAAATGATGCGCCATAACCGACAGAAGTGGGCACCGCGATGATGGGCACGTCGACCATGCCGCCAATGACGGAGGGCAAGGCGCCTTCCATGCCAGCGACGACGATGATGACTTTGGCAGATTTGAGCTTGTCGGAGCCGGCGATCAAGCGGTGGATACCGGCGACGCCGGCGTCGAAAAAGCGTTCCGGAATGTGACCCATGGCTTCGCAAGTAATGGCGGCCTCTTCGGCGACGGGAATGTCGGACGTACCGGCAGTGACGATGAGAATGCCGGAGTCGGGCTTGGATTTACTCTTGCGAAAGTAAGCGGCCTGGGCCAGGTCGGAATATTTCAATTTAGGAAGCGATTTCTTGACGATGGCAAATTTGGATTTGTCGAGGCGGGTGATGAGGATTTCCTCTTCGCGCTCGATGATCTTTTTGCCAATGGCGGCGATTTGCGCGGCGGTTTTGCCCTGCGCGAAGACAACTTCGGGAAAGCCACAGCGCGAGCGGCGGCCATGATCGACCTTGGCAAAGCCGAGTTCTTCATAGTGGAGCGAGTTGAGTTGTGCCAGGGCGCGCTCGATGCTAAGTTTGCCGCTTTTGATATTCCCCAGGAGTTTTTCGAGATCGTTTCGACTGATCATGCCGCCTTTTCCTGAAGCTTGTCAAGGGCGTCGAGCAGGTAGCGTTCGACCTCGGCGTAGGTGTCGACCTGGAAGAGCTGCTGGTCGATGCGCTTGCGGCCACTGATGTATTGATAGTACCAGCCGATCAGTTTGCGGGCGCGGCGGATGCCGGGCATTTCACCGAAAACTTCGACCATCATTTTGACGTGTTCGAGGCAAATTAGGACGCGCTCCTGATTGGTGGCTGGAGGAGCCACTTCACCGGTTTCAAGCAGAGAATTGATTTCGCGGAAGATGAAAGGATTGCCGAGGGAGCCGGAGGCGATCATGACGCCGTCGCAGCCGGTTTCGGCGATCATGCGGATGGCGTCCTCGGCCTTGTAGATGTTGCCATTACCGATGACGGGAATCTTGACGGTCGCCTTGAGTTCGGCAATGTGCTCCCAGTGTGCGTCGGGGGCGAAGTATTCCGATTGTGTGCGCGCATGGAGACAGATATAGGAGGCGCCGCTTTGTTCGGCGATTTTGCCGATTTCGGTGAAGTTGAGCGAATTCTTGTCCCAGCCGGAGCGGATCTTGATGGAGAACGGGATGGAAATACGCTTGACGGACTCTTCTATTATTTTGCCGAGCAGAGCGGGGGTTTTGAGAAGAGCGGCGCCGCCATTTTTGTCGACGACTTTATGGACCGGGCAGCCGCAGTTCAAATCCGCCGAATTAAATCCTTGTTGTTCAACAACTTGAGCGGCATGCGCGACGGCTTCGGGGCGGGTGCCGAATAGCTGGCAGCCGACATCGGACTCGCCGTCGTAGCGGCGCATCATATCCATAGTGCGGGCGTTATCCCGGATAAGTCCTTCGGACGCAATCATTTCTGGAAACGCATAGTCGACGCCCATTTTTTTGGCGATGGAGCGATAGGCGATATCGGACACACCGGCCAGTGGGGCGGCGAAAACAACGGGTCTATGTCTCAAGTTTACAGGCAGCATGACGAAAATATAACTGAATACGCTAAGAGCGGCAAGTCATTTGCAGAGAAGCAGAAAGCGAAACGACACCGTGACCAACTGCCTCAGCGCGTCTCCGACAACTAACACTACGGGGGAAAGGAGCAGCGGCGATGCCAGAGATCATAATTAAGTATGCCGACAAGGTCATTGAGCGTGTTGTGACAGAGAAGAATCACATCAGTATTGGGCGCACGGCAGACAATGATATCGTTCTCGACAGTAGTGGAGTTTCGCGTCGACATGCCCGCATTGAGCTTGCAAACAACGCTTCGGAAGTGATCGATCTTGACAGCCTCAACGGCACATTCGTGAATCAGATGAAGGTGATCCGCCAGTTCCTGCACGACAACGACAAAATTACGATTGGAAAATACGACTTACTCTTCTATCGCGAATCGCAGACGTCGGCCAAGTTATTCGACGACGCGAGCGGCAAGATTCTCGAAAGAGATCAGCAGAGTGAATTTTCACAGACTTTGAATCATAATCCGCTGGAAAGCCTGATGGAGACGCGACCGATACCGATTTCTCCTTCCAGCGATGCCAAGACCGACAGAAAGGAGCATCGCAAAAATGCCTGAAATAATTGTCAAGTATGCTGAAAAGGTCATCGAGCGTGTCGTGACCGAGAAGGAGCGAATTTCGATAGGCCGCACTTCTGAAAACGACATCATTTTGGACAACCGCGGAGTTTCGCGCAAACATGCGCAGATTGAATTCTCGGACAAGGGCGCTCTCATCATCGACAATGACAGCCTGAACGGGACGTTTGTCAATCACCGCAAGGTGAACGAGTCGTTCTTGCAGGATCACGACACGATTACGATCGGCAAGTTTGATCTGGTGTTCCACCGGGAGTCGCAGCCGGTGCGCAAGATGTCGGACATGGACGGCACGATGGTGCTGAACACGCGCAAGCAAAAGGACCTGGTCGAGCAGGACACCGAGGACAAGGAAGTTGCCGCGGCTGCCGGAGGAACGGTTCTTTTGGCTCTGGACGGTTCCGGCAAGAAGAAGATACGCATCAATAATGACGCCACAACGTTGGGCAAGTCGAGTTTTGCCAACGTTCAGGTCAAGGGCTTCTGGGTTTCGAAACTTCAGGCGAAGATTATTCGCGAAGGCGAGTCGTTTACGATCATGAACATCGGACACAGCGGCAAAACTAAGGTGAATGGCGAGACAGTAATCAACGCGACGCTGAAGAACGGCGACATTGTTGAGGTTGGCAAGTCGGTATTCCGGTTTGTCGAAGGATAGCCATGATCTATGCGCTGATTTCCGACGTGCACGGCAACCTGGAAGCGCTGACGGCGGTGTTAAAGGACATCAATGATAATTCGGCTGCGGAGAAAATTGCATTTCTGGGCGATGCTGTGGGATACGGCGCGAACCCGAACGAAGTTCTCGCGATCATCAACTCCGAATGTGAAGTCAAACTGATGGGTAATCACGATTACACAGCGATTGGTCTATTGGATGCGTCGGATTTCAATCCGTACGCGCGCCAGGCGATTGAATTCACGACGGCCGTACTCAGTTCCGATGCGATCAGCATATTGGCATCGCTGAAGCTGACCTGCGAGGCGGGCGAGATGCAGCTTGTTCACGCCACCCCCGATGCTCCCTCGGCGTGGAACTACTGTTTGTCGATTCACGAAGCAGAGCGGCAGTTCGGTCATTTTCAAAAACGCATTTGTTGTCTTGGACATTCACATAAGCCGATTGTTTACGGGCACACCTATGCCGGTGAGACGCATGCGATCAGTCCGGACGAAGTCAGGCTGGAAAAAGAATCGCGGTACATTGTCAACATCGGCTCGGTAGGACAACCGCGCGACGGCGATCCGCGTGCCTGCTATGCCCTTTTCGATTCGGAAGAAGACACATTGAGCTATCGGCGCGTTGCGTACGATGTAGCGACAGCCCAGGCCAAGATGGCAGCGGTGAATCTGCCGGACTTTCTCATTGAACGACTCTCGAGCGGGAAATAAAGTATGAAGCACTATGTATCGAAATGGGACAACGCATCGGCACGATTAAAGAGCGGAATCCTCTATTGGCTGATCACGCTCTTCGTGATCATCATATATGCGCAGAACCTACAGTCGCTGCAGAGCCTTGAGTACGCGATCGAGGATCAGATTCGATCTTCGAAGCAGCTTGTGCCAGACCAAAGCAAGGTGTCGGTAGTGGCGATCGATGCGCGTTCAGTTGATAAAGTTGGAAAGTGGCCGTGGGATCACGGTCGGATCAGCGATCTGTTGATTACCATTTGCGATTACAAGCCCAAAGCCGTCATGCTCGATTTCCCGCTTGCCGAGCGTGTCGAGGAATTTGTTTCGGGCAAGTCGAGTACGCTGGGCGAGTCGATGAACGAGTGCGGCAACGTGGTGCTTCCGTTTGATATCGTGATTTCCAACGAGGGACGCTCGACGCGACCGGCGCCGGATTACTTTCAGTCATCGTCGATACTTCCCTCGCAGGATGTCGCGATCGAGGATCTGCCACGGGTGGTTGCGGCGTTTGTACCGCCGAAAGTGTTTGCAGCGAATGTCAGTGCGGTCGGATTCAGGTATTTTGAATCGGACTTCGACGAGAAAGTGCGCTCGGCGAATCTATTGGTGAATTTCGAGGACAAGGTTTTTGTCAGCGCACCGGTGCAGCTTGCCAACACATATCTGGGCGGGTCGAGTTCGGGGATAACATTTTCAGACAACGGCAAGATCATAGTCGGCGGGCGCGAAGTGCCGACGGATGATCGCGGGCGGATGCTGGTTGATCTTCCGGCGGAAGGTCGGGCCTATTCCCTGGTGTCGGCGATCGATATCTTGACGGGCGACGCCGATCCGAACAGCATTGCCGGAAAGGCAGTTGTGGTTGCGGCGACCGGGCTGGGCGATTTTGAATTTGTCGAGACGGCGACGGCGGGAAGTATTCCCTCGTTCCTATTCTCGGCGGCAGTCGCGCAGAATTTGATAAACGGAAACACCTCGCGACGCTTTGAATTTCCGATCCCGATTGACCTGCTGTTGATTCTGGCGATTGGCGCGTTCGGCGGGCTGGTACTGCCGAAGATGGCACAGATCTACCGTTTGATCGCGCTGGGCATTGTCGGGTTCATTTTGTTCAATGTCAATTTTATATTGTTCAATTCGCTGAATATGGTGATGAACGTACTCTACCCCACTGCGACTGTGCTGCTGTTTATCGCGGCGTCGATTGCCGTGAAGCCGAACCGCGAGTACCAAGTCACGAGTACGATCACGAGGACTTTCGATCTGAAGAAGCTGCTTAATGGCGAGCCGATAGCGACCCGCCGCGATGACGGCAAGGAACTGACGTTTGAGGAGATCATTCCGACGCGGTTCTTGACTGATGAAAAGCCGTCGCCGGAGATGTTGAGCGAGACCATCAGGCTGGATTTTGAGGCGCTGAAGACCGGTGGTGAATTAATACCCGAGTCGGAGATGCGCAAGCACGACAAGACCGGCAAGTACAAGCAGAAGCAAGCCGCGAACGACACAATGCGCAATGTGAAGAAGGAAGTGGCCGCGACCGAGGCCAACGATACGAAGACATTTATTCCAGATTTGCTTGACGTTGACATGTCGGCAATCGCAAGGAACGATCAGACGCCGCCACCTCCGCCCGCAAGCGCCAAGGTCGACGAGGAGTTGATTCTCACTGAAGAAGAGAAGAAGATCTACGGCGTGCGTTTCACGAACGAGGGCCAGCCGGTTTCGTTCGGGCGATATCAAGTGATCGAGCCGCTTGGCAAGGGCGCGATGGGCACAGTCTACAAGGGGAAGGATCCAGCAATTGACCGTTTGGTTGCTTTGAAGACTATTAGACTCGACGCGATTGCAGATCCTTCGGAATTAAATGACCTGAAGGAGCGCCTGACCCGCGAGGCGAAGGCGGCGGGCAACATGTCGCATCCGAATATCGTCACGATTTATGACGTCGGGATGCAGGGCAATTTGCAGTATATCGCGATGGAGTATATCGAGGGATACACGCTGGAAGCGGTGCTGAAGCGCAACCTGCAGTTGAACTACCGCATTTTGGCATCCGTGATTATTCAAACTTGTTCGGCGCTGGAATATGCGCACAAGATGGGCATAGTGCATCGCGACATCAAGCCGGCGAATATCATGGTGATGGACGGGTTCAAGGTGAAGGTGATGGATTTCGGTATCGCGCATTTTGAGTCTTCGTCAATGACGCAGACCGGTGTCGCGATGGGAACGCCGAATTATATTTCGCCGGAGCAGCTTAAGGGCAAAGACGTCAGTCCGAGTTCGGACATTTTCTCGCTGGGTGTGGTGCTATACGAAATGTTGACGCATCGGCGTCCGTTCACGGGAGAGAATATATCAGCGCTGGTTTACAGGATATTGAACGAAGAGCCGACTCCGGCTTCGACGATCGACAGCAAGATTCCACCGCTGTTCGACATGATATTGCGCAAGGCTTTGGCGAAGGACCCGCAGGAGCGGTATCGTTCGGCGAAGGACTTCGCGGCGGCGCTGGAAGACTTCACGGTGTCGTTCGCGCGCAAGCCGGCGATGGCGTAGATCAAGATTACCCAACAAACAAAGGGATTGGTTATGGGCGCGCTCCACGCGCCCTTTTTTGTTGGCGGCGATTCATTGATGCGCCAGGTCACATTCCGGTCGTGGAGAGTTGTCGTCGATGGCTTAAATTGCGTCGCGACCGGAACAAGGCATGTCGCAACTGAGTGAGATCTGTCAAACCCCCTCAGAGAGCGGAGGTCGATTCGCGCTGCGGTGGAATCAGGGGTTTTGACCTACAGGATAATTAGTTTTTTCCGTCGAAGAGGTCTTCGGCGAGCGAGAGGGCGACACCGGAGAGCATGACTTCGACACCAAAGCGCGAGAAGTCGGAAGAGATCAGGTCGCGGTTGATGTCGGAGTAGAGCGAGCAAGCGGCTTCGCGTTCGACGACGAGACCGGAGATGCGGTCCCTGGTTTCGGCGACGAAGGTGACCTCGCCGAGTTCTTCGCTGGCGACGAATCCGGAACAGTTGTGGAGCTGCAAATGCGCGCCGCCGGTATAGACGACGATAAGGGCGCCGCGTTCTTTACCTAATTCGGTGTCGGGGTAGACCTCGAGAACGAGCGCACGTTTTTCTTCGGTCTGGACGACTTTGAGACGGAAGTGGTCGTTTTCCCAGACGGATTCGGTGGCGCCGAGCGTGATTTGAATTTTCTGGATGTCCTCTTTGCTGAACATCTATTCCTTTTTGTCGCTGCTTTCAGCGGATTTTTTGGCGGGTTCTTCCGGAGTGGCGGATTTTTGGATCTCGTCACCGGTGTCTTTCATAGCGCGCTTGAAATCGCGGATGCCGCGTCCGAGTCCGGCAGCGATATCAGGAATCTTCTTAGCGCCGAATAAGATCAGGATGATTAAGAAGATTACGATCAGTTCTTGAAAGCCCAGGTTCGGCATTCTTCATTCCTCCGAGACTAAATATACCACCAACGAAAGTAGATGATAACCATCACCATGAATAATACGCTGACAAAATTGACATTTACCATCAATCCGAGCGTGAAATTAATCGAGAACAAGTCGAGGGTCGACGGGCTAAAGCCGATCGCGAGGTGTTTCTGGAAGAGGGTTTTGGCGGCGCCGTCGGGGAGGAATTCGCCGATGATATCGCCGAGCAGACCTCCGACGATGGCGGCCATCAGCAGAGAAAAAAGCAGAAACACGATTTCGCTTTTTTTCAAACGGCGACTCCGGATTTAGCGAAAGCGACAATTGACTTAAAGACGCGCAGGCCGTCAGATGAACCGAGGAGATCCTCGGCGGCGCGTTCGGGATGCGGCATCATGCCAAAGACGTTGCGCGATATATTACAAATTCCGGCGATGTTGTTGATGCTGCCGTTGGGATTGGCATCGTCGGTGATTTTTCCATCGGGTGTGCAGTAGCGAAAGATGATTTGTTTATTGTCTTCGAGTTCGCGGAGGTCGGCCGGGCTGCAGAAATAGTTGCCGTCAGTATGGGCAATCGGAATTTTGAGGACGTCGCCGACTTTGATCTGGTTGCTGAAGGGCGAGTCATTGTTTTCGCAGCGCAGGTAGACGTGCTTGCAGATGAAGCGGAGGTTGCGATTGCGCAGCATGGCGCCGGGAAGAAGTCCAGATTCGAGCAGGACCTGGAAGCCGTTGCAAATGCCAATGACGAGGCCGCCGGAATTGGCGAACTTGATGACGGATTTCATGACCGGGGAATAACGCGCGATGGCGCCGGTGCGAAGGTAATCGCCGTAGGAAAATCCGCCGGGCAGGATGATGCAGTCGACCTCGGAGAGGTCGGGATTTTTATGCCAGATAAATTCTGATTCGTGGCGCAGTTGATCGCGGACGACCATGAGGGCATCGTAGTCGCAATTGGAACCGGGGAATGTGACGACGCCGAAACGCATTTATTCCTCACTAACCTCGAACTCTTCGATCACCGGATTGGCAAGCACCTTGCGGCAGATTTCTTCGGTCTGAGTGCGCAAGTCGACGTTGACATTTTCGCGGAAGGTCAGCTCGAAAATCTTGCCGGAACGAACATCTATAACATCGCCAAAACCGAGCTGTTCCAATGCATGCCGGATAGTGACACCTTGGGGGTCGAGAACGCCGTCTTTGAGGCGCACTCTGCAAACAACCTTCTTCTTATTCGACATGGTTTTTGTCCCTTGAATTTCGCCGAGTACTATTCATGATCCTAATTCCTTCCCGTACAACGCCATAGAGCACATAGGCCGCGAGGAACGGGAACAACATCAAGCGCGGCTTAATCAAGACCGCCACTAAAAATACGAAAACAAAAGCCATGCGCCAACGGTTTTCTCGACGGTCAAAACGCTCGGGAATTGAGTCATAAATGACGTTGGAAACCATCAAGGCGGAGCAGGCAATGACCATCGAGACGACAAATTCGGGATGGCGGATTTCTTTGAAGTAGCTCATGCTCATGATGACGTAGGAGCAGATCGTAATTGCCGCGACGGGAATGGGCAGGCCGACAAAGTGTGCCTTACTATGCGGGTCGGAGACGACGTTGTAACGCGCGAGGCGGAAGGCGCCAGCCATCATGTAGACGCCGCCGATCATGAAGCCCCAGCGATCGAAGTCACCGAGGACAGCGGACCAGACCAAAAAGGCGGGAGCAACGCCGAAGCTGACGATGTCGGCGAGAGAATCGAGTTCTTTGCCGAATTGGCTTGTGCCCTTGGAAAGGCGGGCGACTTTGCCATCAAGGCCGTCAAGGAAACCGGCAAGCACAACGAACCAGGCGGCGCGCGCCGGTTCGTTGTTGTGCGCCGAGAGAATCGAGAAGAATCCGCAGAGCATGTTTCCCATTGTAAAGGCACCGGGGAAAATGCCGCGGAAGCTAGCCATCTTGCGGGAATCGTCCAATGACGCTTACTCCTCCAACAACGCGGTCGCCGAGTTTGACATCGACGGTTACTGACGGCGGCAGGAAGATGTCGATACGGGAACCGAATCTGATCAAACCCATTCGTTCTCCGCGGGTCACCTGATCGCCTTGTTTGATTCGACAGACAATTCGCCGCGCCAAAATTCCGGCAACCTGGCTGAAGCTGACATCGCCGAATTTGGAGGCGACGGTAATCTCGGTGCGTTCGTTTTCGGCAACGGCTTCCGGTTGGAACGCTTTGTGGAATTTGCCGGGAACGTGCTGCACGTGCGTGATCTTGCCACTGATAGGTATACGGTTGATATGGACGTCGAAGACCGAAAGAAATATCGATACCAGCGTATAAGGTTTTCCGTCTGAACCGGTACGCTTTTCGTTGATGATGATCTTGCCGTCGCCGGGCGAAAGCACCAGATTCTCCCCAGCCGGCGGCGTGCGCTCGGGATCACGGAAGAAATACACAATGAATGCCGCAAGCAGAGTAATGAGCACCGCACCGACTGCATACGGCCAGCATTTACAGCGGACAAAAAGCGTCCACAATGTTGCCGCGACTAAAGCGGCGGGAATTATGAAACGGTAGCCGTCGCGTTCGATCATCGCAGGCACTTCTTGTAGATTTTGTCGACATTGCGGAAGTAATACGCCAGGTCAAAACAGGCGGCAATTTCTTGCTGCTTGAGATATTTGGCAATATCGGCGTCTTGTTTGACGAGATCGACGAAACGCCCCTTCCCTGCCCAACCATCCATGGCATTGCGCTGAACGAGGCGGTAGGCAATTTCGCGGGAGCCGCAAGCTTCGGAAAGTTTGAGTAAGAGGCGGCCGGAGAAAACGAGGCCGCCGGTGAGTTCGAGATTGCGTTTGAGATTTTTAGGATAGACTTGCAGGCTCTGCATAACCTGACCAAAGAGCTTAAGCATGTAGATGATGAGAATTGTCGAGTCGGGGAGAATGACGCGTTCGACGGAAGAGTGCGTGATGTCGCGTTCGTGCCAGAGGGCGACGTTTTCGTAGCCGGCGAGCATGTTGCCGCGCAAAACACGAGCGAGACCGGCGATGCGTTCGCAGGTAATCGGGTTGCGTTTGTGCGGCATGGCGGAGGAGCCTTTCTGGCCCTTGGAGAAGCCCTCCTCCATTTCGAGGACTTCGGTCTTCTGCAAGGCACGAATTTCAGTGGCGAACTTCTCGAGTGAAGCTCCGAGTAAGGCAATGGCAGCGAGGAATTGCGCGTGGCGGTCGCGTTGGATGACCTGGGTCGAGATTGGCGCCGAGGAGATGCCGAGACGCTTGCAGACGGCGTCTTCGATTTTGGGATCGAGGTTGGCGTAGTTGCCGACGGCGCCGGAGATTTTTCCGACGGACACCTGTTTGATGGCGATCTGGAGTCGTTCGCGCTGGCGGAGAAGTTCCTGATACCAGAGGAGGAACTTCAGGCCGAGAATAGTCGGTTCGGCGTGGACGCCGTGAGTTCTGCCGATGGCGGGAGTTTTCTTGTACTTGATCGCTTTCTTGCGGACTTCTTTGATGGCTTCGTCGAGACGCACAAGGATCAGTTCGCCGGCTTCTTTGAGCGTGACGCCAAGCGCGGTGTCGACCAGGTCGGACGAGGTCATGCCGAAATGGAGGAATTTGGCGGACTCGCCGACATTTTCGGAGACGGAAGTCAGGAAGGCGATGACGTCGTGTTTGACTTCGGCTTCGATTTTGTCGATGCGCTTGACCGAGAATTGGGCTTTGGAGCGCAGCTTCAGAAAGGCCGAGCGCGGGATGATGCCCATGCGGGCCTGCACTTCAGCGACGGCGAGCTCGACTTTGAGCCAAGTGGCAAATTTGTGTTCGTCGGTCCAAAGGGCGCCGATTTCCGGCGTTGTATAGCGGGAGATCATCTGCCTTTTACCTTCTCCCAATCATCGAGGAATTTTTTGAGGCCGATGTCGGTGAGCGGGTGCTGGATCAATTTTTCGATCACGCCGTAGGGCATAGTGCAGATATCGGCGCCGAGCATGGCGGCTTCGACGACGTGCATGGGATGACGAACGGAGGCGACGAGGACCTCGGTAGCGAAGTCGTAGTTGTCGTAGATTTGAACGATCTGTTCGATCAGGTCCATGCCGTCGGTGGAGATGTCATCGAGGCGACCGATGAATGGGGAGACGAAACGAGCGCCGGCTTTGGCGGCAAAGATCGCCTGAGTCGATGAGAAGACGAGCGTCATGTTGACGGGGATGCCCTCGTCGAAGAATGACTTGGTGGCTTGAAGACCGGAGAGAATGCAGGGGCACTTGACGACGATGTTCTTGTGGATCTTGGCAAGGGCGCGACCCTCGCGCATCATGCCGTCATAGTCGGTAGCGGTGACTTCGGCGGATATTGGTCCGTCGACGACATCGCAGATTTGTTTGAGAATGTCTTCGAACTTGCCTTTTTCCCTGGCAATCAACGACGGATTGGTTGTGACACCATCGAGAACACCGAGCGAAGCGGCTTTCTTGATTTCGTCGATGTTCGCCGTGTCGATGAAGAACTTCATCGTCTCCTCCTAATATCGAAATCTAACTTTTTCCAAATAGAGTCCCTCGGCCGGAGCCGGGAACTTGGCGCGAAATTTTCGCGGTTGTCGAATCATGCGGTCGAGATCATCAAGGGTGATCTTGCCGCAAGCGACGTGAATTTGGGCGCCGACCAAAAAACGCACCATGTGATGCAAAAAACGGTCGCCGGTGATTTTGAAATATAGTCTTTTGCCGGTCTGTCGCCAAGTTGCTTGTTTGATCGTGCAGAGATTGTCGTCTTTGAGAGAGCGGGCGACGCAAAAACCGGAGAAATCGCGGGTTCCAACGATTAAGTCGCAGCAACGGCGGAGCAGGTCGAGGTCGGGACTTTCGTCGCATTGCCACCAAAGGTCGTTGTAGAACGGCGAACGAGCGAGCGCGATTTGATAGCGATAAGTTTTTTCGTAGGCATTACGACGGGAGTTAAAGTCGGGGCGGACCTCGCGCGAGGATTTGATGAGAATGTCTTTGGGCAAGTAAGCGACTGAGGCGATGGCGAATTTGTCTGCGGGAATGCGCGACTCGGTGTGGAAATTGGCGATGAAGTCTTCCGCATGGACGCCGGCATCGGTGCGACTACAGCCGGTAAGTGAGACCTCGGCGCGAGTCATCTTGCTTAGCGCCGTTTCAATGATCTGCTGAACACTCACGGCGTTACGCTGGCGCTGCCAACCGGAATAATTGGCGCCGACGAATTGGAGGCGAAGGAAGATGTTTCTCATCGCGGCAATGCCAGAATCAAAATGACGAGCAGGATCAGCGCGGCAAAAGCGGCGGTATCGCGGAAGGCAAACTGCGAGCGTCGATAGAATGTGCGCGTAGGCGCGGCGCCCCAGGCGCGGACGGTGAGTGCATCCGCCGTAGTATTGATGCTTCGCAAGCCAGAGGCCATCGTCGGAACGAGCAGCGGGACGAATTGCCGTACGCGACCGAGCCAACCGCGCGAGGGATTGGCGCCGCGAGCGCGTTGAGCCATTTCGATGCGCCTGTGTTCGGCGAAGATCTGCGGAATGAAGCGGATGGAGATGGTCAGAGCCATGCAGATTCCCTGAACGGGGATGCCCAACTTCCCTAACGGCGCGGCCAAACGCCAAATTGACTCAGCAAATTCTTCCTGGGAAATCCAACGCGTGAACGAGAGCGCAATCGCGAAGAAGAGCGCGACGCGCCAGCAATAGAGCAGGCCGATCGTGAGGGCGACGCGATTCAATTGGACGAAGCCGAAGGAAATTGTCTCGACGGCGGATGTGCGCGTGAAAAGCAAATGCATGGCCAGGGTGACGACACAGAAGATAAGCAAAGGCAGGGTTGCGCGACAAAGGTCGGTAGGAGTTACGCCGGAAGCGATGACAAGGGCGGCAACCGCGGCGGTGAGCAGAATCAGAGCGGTCGGATCGAGTGTAATTCCGACGATAATTGCCGGGATGAAGATCGCAGCGAGGCGGGTGCGCGGGTCGAGGGCGCTGGGTTTGACGCTGGAAATGGACAACATCGGTCAGTTACGTCGAGACTGCGGTGGTGAGAGACGCAGAATCATTCCTGCGCAATGATAAATGAATCGGACGGAGGTGTCAAATGGGATGACAAGAGATTTGTGACAACAAACGAATTACTTTGAAAGCACCATTTTCCTTGTAACCGACTCGGTTCCGACGCGGAGGCGGTAGAAATAGACGCCGGATGGTTGGTTGCCGGCATCAAACTCGACGGTTTGCGAACCGGCTTGGGAGACTTCGTCGCGCAAAAGTGCGACGCGCTGGCCGAGGATGTTGAAGACTTCGAGGAGAAGCGGATCGCCAACAGCGCTGGGACTGATGGTGAAACTAATTTGGGTCGAAGGATTGAAGGGGTTTGGATAGTTTTGATCGAGTTTGAAATCGAAGGGCAATGGGCGGACTTCGACGATGTCGTCGGCATCGGTAGAGACGTTGTCATCCAGGAAAGAAAGGATACGCTGAAGGAGTTCCATGCGAGTGCCATAACCCAGATGGCCGGTGTTGGTGGTGACTGCTTCGACGCCGAAGCTGGTAAAGACGACGCGCGAGTCATTGGAGCGAGCGAAGTTACTGCCGCCCGGACCCTGACGAGCACCGGCGAGTCCGGCGAGGTCGAAGGTATGGCTGGCGGCGGGGACGATGTCGAGCAGGTCGCAATCGATTTGATTGGAGGCGCCGTTGGGACCGCGAATGCGGAGTTTGAAATCGCTGCTGATTGAATTGCCGGCAAGGCCCATAGCGTCGAGCGGTTCGTAGTCACCGACGTAGCGGACGCCGAGATAATCACGCAGGAAAGTCGAATCGGCGGTCGCAACGAGGCATTCGGCGATGTCTTGTCCGGAAAGATACAATCTTCCGCCCTGATCGAGATAATTGCGCAGGAAAGTGACTTCGGCGGGACTCATGACGTCGGCGATGTTCGCGCGAACACCTCCGGTAAACCAAATGATGTAGGTGTAGCTGAATTGCGTTGCGGATGGAACACCTTGAGTATTGAGATCCCAGTAGGCATAGGGCAATAGCAGCGTATCGAGCGCGGCTCTGACAAAAGGAGCGACGTCACCGACTGCCAAAGCATCATCGCCATCAACGAGCAGGATTTCGACGCCGCCAACATACTTGGAGAAGGTGGTCGTGAACGTATCGGGCGGATTTGCGCTGACGATTTCGAGGGCGAAACTTGCGGCGGTGGGATTGATTCCGGCTCCGATGGAGAACGTCATTGCATTGGGGGAATTGACAACCTGGCCGGATGTGACGGTACCGATATTGTGGGTACCATTCAAGATCGAGATTCCGGGCGTGGTGGACATGAGCTTGACGGTGACGCCGGTTGCGGTTTTCCAGAAATTCTTGAAACTGTAAGTCACCTGGATGGTCTCGCCTTTGTCAAAGACCGAGTTGCCATTACCGGAGATCAAATCGGAGAAGACGCTACTTTGCAGCAGGAGGTTGGTGCGACTGTAAGCGACATCGAGATTGCAGGTTATTGTTCGAGCAACGCGGTTGTGGCGAATGTTCCAAACGGATATTTCGTGGGGAGAATTGTACCAGGACGCGGTGTTGGGATTTGTGAGGCTGGTCCACTCGAAGTGGTTATCCAACGAACCGGGGAAGAGATCTTCGGCATCCCCCTGCCCGATGTTGTTTTCGAGATTGTTCGCGCCATCAGCTTGCTCAAGCGATATTTTCCAGTGTCCATTGACAGTCATGTTATTCGAGCCGGACAGGTATTCATCGCAGTGGAGGATCATCAGGCCCGAACCGGGGATATTGGTATCAAAGCCGATTTGCTGGCGGTTTTCGATGATGAAATACTCGCGGCTTGACCCGCCGGGGATCTTGAGACGGTAGCGAATCGAGTCGGAAACGGCGGCGCCGAGGATGACGTCGGTGAGATTTCCAGTGACATCGATGGTTTTTCCAAATGAGCCCTGCAGAGAATCGAGCACATGTTTGCACCAACCGTCGAGTTGGGCGGGAGTTTTTTGACCATTGTTCCACGATCCACCGGCCATGAGCGACCAGTTGCCGAGACCGGGTTCGGACGGTTCAGGACCGACGTCGTAGAGGTCGGGCAGCCCGAGGATGTGTCCGAATTCGTGGGCATAGACGCCGATGCGAAGCGGGCCGCCGAGGACCTCTTCGGGAGCGGTCAAGTAGTTGAAGATTCTTTTGCCTTCGCCAGTGAGGACCTGAGACGGAGTCGACCACCGGTGCGACCAGACTTGATTGGCGTTGCCGGTTTCTTCGGCGCCGGGTCCGGCGTGGATGACGATCAAAGCTTCGACAAATCCGTCGCCGTCGTTATCGAAAGGCGTGAAATTGACAGTCGGATCGGCGGTGAGAATAGCATCTCTTGCCATGGTGCGGGCGTTGGGTTCGGCGGTCTGCAGACCGTTGTCGGCGCCGACATACTGAGCATAGGTTTGCGGAAGTCGGAACCAGCCGAAGACGTCGCCATCGACGAGGAATTGACCATAGGAGCTTTCAAGATAGAAGTCGGTCATGCTTCCGGTCGGAGTGACGCCCTGCGAGAAAAGGATGTTGTCGACAACTGCCGGAGTTATACCGGATTGCGAGCCGGCGGAAACCGGATTATCGGAGAAGTCGACGAGCAAGACGCAGACCTTGATGGTTTTCTGAGCGCTAACGCCGGTCGGTTTAGCGAGAATATTGTTGAGATTGAAGGCGGGTTGCTGGTCGGCGAGCTGTTCGTGCCAGCGAGCGAACTTGCGATTAAATTCGTCGAGAACGCCGTTAGCTTCAAGCTTGGCGCGAAGTTCGGGAGAAATTGTGAGCGCAGAGACGCTGCCGGCTGCAAGAATCAAAATGAGTGCGGTTAAAGCAAAGGCTGCTGTCCAGACTCCAATTGGTGGTTGTTTGATCGGCGATGCAGATTCTCTAATTGGCACGGAGATCTCCCTCACTTGAGTAGTTACGCGCGAACGCCCGATTTGATTAATGGTTACTTAAGGAATACCATCTTACGGGTGCGAGAGTTTCCTTCAAAGGAGAGCTTGTAAAAGTACACACCGCTGGCGACACGGCTGCCGTTATCGGTAGCACCGTTCCAGACGATGTTTTGAGGGCCGGCGACAGCATCGACGACGTTCACGATCTTGACCGACTGGCCAAGCGAGTTGAAGATTTCGAGGCTATAGCTTCCGGCTTTGGGAAGCGAGAAGTCGATGCGGGTCTCGGGATTAAAGGGATTGGGGAAGTTCTGTTCGAGCGTGAAAGTCTCGGGAAGCACGGCACCGCCGTTGTCATCAACGTCGGTGGCCTGATCATAGGCGGACTGTCCGGCCTGCAGGGCAACGCGGATTTCCTCGATGCTATTTCCGCTGGCGACAACGAAGCCGAGGTGAATTGAGGTCGCGGCGGATGAGGATATTGGGCCAACGCCGACGAAAAGCGCGTTGTCGGTATTGTTAGGATTCGGGACGGAAGCGCCGGAAGTCATAAGCGAGAATTTTTCGGAGTCGAGCAGGGAGCCGGCTTTGACGGCAGCGCCATCGACGGCGACGCCGAAGATGTTGGACTCGGGCAGGACACGAATTCCGATGTAGCGGTCGAAGTTTGCGGAGCGGATGATGTAGTCGTCACCATCAAGGACGACAGCTTCGCCGCCGGCAAAGTCGAAATCGCAGGCGAGACCGAGGGCGGCCGGCATCTGATTACCAGAGATTTCGTATTCGATCAAGTTGAAATTGCTTCTGGTGATTTCATCGAACGCAGTAGCGGTTAGCTCGATTTGGCACGACTGGTCGGAGGTGACGAAAGTGGTGGTGACTTTATTGGCGACGCCGAACTGCGACTGAAAGAGGCTGTCGACAGCGCGAAAATCGAGGCCATCGGGGAGCGCATCGTAAATGTTGCCGTTTTGATCGGCGATCATCAGGCTCATGAGGCTCAACGGATCGACGGTAGCGGCGACATCATAGAGGCGACGGCTCATACCGAAGTTGGTGACCTCGGCGCTGAGTCTATTGGTTGAGAGTGTTGCCGAACCGGCGATCACCGGCTGGCCGAGCACGATTTTGAAATCGGCGCTATTGAGGTAGCCAAACTGCTGGCTGAAGAAATCGACGGTGAATTCGGCGACGGCGCCGGCTGAGGCGCTGTGGTCGATCTTGACCATGTAGGGATTGGCGATGTTGTCGACGAGGGCGGCGGTCGGCGCACTACCGAAGTTGGCTTCATTCGAGAGGATGAAGACATGTTCGTTGCTTGAGCGAAGAACGCCGCGGAGATTAGAAGTGCCAACACTGGTGTTGGAGATGGTCAGATTCAGATCAGTCGTATTGCCGACCTGGAGGATTTCGGTGGCGTTATTGGCAAGAGTAATAGTTTCGATGTGAATACGCGGTTTGAGCGGCTCGGGAAGAAAATCGAGGGCGCGCTTGACGTTGATAAAGCCGTAGCCGTAGTCGTTGTCCTGACCGACGGGTCCGAGGTCGGTGGCGGACATCATGAGGGCGTCTTTGATCTCGGCGACGGTAGCATCGGGATTGTATTCGCGCATGAGAGCGATACAACCGGCAACGACGGGGGCAGCCATGGAAGTACCGGACATCTGGCGATAGCCACCGCCACGATAGGTCGAGCGTAACGACACGCCGGGCGCGACAAGTTCGGGCTTAATTCTGGTGGCATCGCAGTTCGCGGGACCGCGACTGGAGAAGGAAGCGACAAGCAAATCCGAGCGATTTTGGTCGACGGCGCCGATTGAGAACGAATTGATCGGTCCGGCGGCACGGTCGGCAGGATTACGGATGGTGCCGGCATTGGGACCTTCATTGCCGCAGGCGAAGATCACGACAACGCCGAGGGCTTCCAGATTGTCGATGGCCTGCCAGAAGGTCTGATCGCACGGAGCAAGGAGTCCCTTGGGGATGCCCCAGGAATTACAGATGACGTCGGGAAGATCGGAGACGGTTTCCGGGTTGCCATCGGGGTCGGCAGCCCATTCAAAGGCGGCGATAATATCGGAGACTGTCTTGTTCAAAGATTGGCCGCGATCGATGACGGAGGCGGACATCCACTGGGCATTGAATGCGACGCCGACGGTGTCGCCACCATCACGACCGACCATTAGACCCATGGTGTGGGTACCGTGGCCGTTGAGATCGACAGGCGCGGTCGTGCCGTAGGGGTCGAACCAACCCTGGGCAGCGGGAGCAGCGTTGCCCATCCAGTTTGCAAAAAGCGCAGGGTGAGCGCCTTCGACGCCGGTATCAAAGCTGCAGACGAGGCGGCCATGACCGGTGTAGCCCATGTCCCAGAGTTCGCGAACGCCGATTTGCGACATGTAGCTGCTGCTGCCGGCGTAACCGGATTCGGAGGACTCCTGCCCTACCGGTTCGACGAGTTCAAGCGGCTGGTCGTCGAGCAGGTATTCGAGGTCGTCGGCTGTGGTCAATTGATCGAGCTGGGACGCTTCGACGGAGAACGAAACGGCGTTGGCAATCCAGTAAGTCTTGATATTGGCGGCAAGGCCGGAGGCCTCGAGATTGCGGAGGCGATTGACGAATTTCGAGTTGGAGACGTCCTGCTTTTTGAGCATGGAAATCAGCGCAGCGTGGCCTTTATCGTTGCGGGAGTTTTTCATAAGAAAGGATGAAATCGCGGGAGTCTGGATTGAATTTGCTCTGATGATGGCTACGACGTTTACCCACTCGGCAGCCGGAAGGGCGCGCTCGGACAACGAGGGCGAGACCTTGCCAGCGTCCATCGCAACGAGGTTGTCGGAAGTGAGGAGAAGGAGGCTGGAGAGGATGAGGGTGATAAGTCGTAGCGTCATGACCTGCTATTGAGCAAGCGACGTGCCGTAAGGCGAATTTGCAGGATTCTGCACAGCGAGGAAACCGCGAGATACATAAGGACATGTCGCATTATCGTAACGCATTGATTCACAATAAGTTGTATTGTAACCAACAGGTTGCGGATTTGGCGGTTTAGGTAGCAGGCGACAGGAAGGATCGCGAAAGATGAACCGTGATGCACAGAAAAGTATGCACGTTGTTGCAGCATGCATTCCATTTGCGAGACAATCATTAATGAAGTATTCTTGCGGACATGTTGGATAATCGCGACAAGCAGACGATAGTTGCTTTGCTGGCAGTGGGATTGATCGCGCGGCTGGTTTACTTTCTCGAGTACAGGTCGCTGATTGAGTTTCTGCATCCGACGGTTGATGCGCTGTATCATCATTTGACGGCGAAGGCAATAGCGGGCGGTGCGCTGGTATCGAGCGAGCCGTTTTTCCGGGCGCCATTTTACAATTACTTTCTCGGGCTGATTTACTACTTCACGAACGATAGTATCGCGGCGGCGCGGTTTATTCAGTTGATGATCGGGACCTTGACAGCGCCGATGGTTTACCTGCTCGGTCGCAAAGTGTTTGACCGTAGAGTTGGGCTGATGGCGGCAGTTTTGGTATTGCTGACAGGCGACATAGTTTATTTCGAAGGCGAATTGGTGCTTGAGGCGACGGCGATGTGGCTGATACTTTTATCGCTGCTATTGTTCGTGAAATACATCAAAGAGCCAAGGGTGATGACGCTGGTATTGATGGCGGCGACAACGGGGCTGGCGATCATTGACCGGCCGAATGCGTTCGTACTTGTGCCGATTTTTGTATGGGGGATTTGGAAGAGCAATAAAGCTGAGAAAGGGCGCGAATTGCTGAAGCGGGCGCTGATTTTTACTGCGGTGCTGATGATACCGGTGGGACTGGTCGTACTGCATAATGCGACGCGGAGTCAGCCGGCAGTGACAATTGCGACGCAAGGCGGCGTTAATTTTTATATCGGAAATAATGAGGCTGCCGACGGAGTGAGTGCAGTAATTCCGGGCAAACTCGGATACAGTTGGCAGTATGCGGATATTGAGTATGCAGCGGAGACCGAGAAAGGGTCTCCCCTATCGCCTTCGGAGGTTAGTTCCTACTATTTCGGGAAGGGGTTGAGTTTTATCGCCTCCGATCCGGCGCGTTGGCTTGGACTGGCCGTGAGGAAGACTTATCTGATTTTTTCCGGCGAAGAGATCTCGAACAACCGGAATTTGCGGGCATTCAAGTCGGAGTTTGGAATCTTCAAAGTTCTGCTGATCGGGATGAGAGCGCTGGCGCCGCTGGGACTGGTCGGAATGATCTGCGCGTTTCGGCGCACGAAGGGGACGGAATACTTGGCCATATTCGTGTTGGGGTATGCGTTGTCCTTTGTGCTGTTCTTTGTGAATTCGCGGTTTCGACTGCCGCTGCTGCCGATACTGGCGATTTTCGCAGCGTTCCTACTAATCGAAGTTGTTAGATGGATGAAGCAACGAAATTGGCGGGCATTGCGAGCGCCGGTAATAACGGTGATTGTGCTGACGGCGACTTTGAACGCGAACTTGTACGGCATTCAATTCGACAACCGGCAGCAGGCATCGTTCAACAAGGGTAACTTGTACCTCGAAAGCGGCGATTACACACGGGCGATCATGAAGTACTATGAGGCTCTGGCGATTGAGCCGCCGCTGAAGCAGGTGCATCTCAATCTGGGGATCGCATTTCTAAGGACGGGGCAGCTTGATTCGGCGTGGCATCATTTTTTGGTGGAGGATTCGCTCTTTGAAGGCAGCGCGGAGGCGTTGAATAATCTCGCATATTTGTATCGTCAAACGGGCCAGACAAATGAGGCAATTATCGCCGCGGGGACGGCAGTCGATGAAAAGCCTTATCTGCCAGAAGCGCGATTGAATTTGTGGTATGCGCTGCGGGAATCGGGTCGCGCGGATTCGGCATATACGCTAATCAGATTATTTGCCGCGAAAGAATTATTGAACAACAGCGAGAAGTTCATTTTGGCCATCTCGGCGATTGATTTGCAGAAGTTTGCCGAAGCGGATACATTGCTGCAATCGATCTTGTCGGGTTTGCGGGCAAAGAGGGTGCCGAGCTACTCGGAGGCGTCGAACGCTTCCGCAAATTCGGGCCGGTTAGCTCCGGCGTTGTTTGAGAGCCGGGTGCTGTACAATCTCGGATTAGTGCGGGCCAGTCAGGGCGAAATTGACAATGCGATAGATTTCCTGAGCCAGTCGGTTGAGAATGATCCGAATTTGGCTGAGGGCTGGACCAATTTGGGGTCGGCATATTTTAGCAAGCGGGACTTGCCTAAGGCGATAGCGGCATTCGAAAAGGCGCGGCAGCTTACACCAGAATCGGAGGTCGTGCTGTTCAACCTGGCGATTTCTTATTTGACGCTGGGTGAAAGCGAAAAGGCGCGGGAAGCGGCAGTTGAGTGTCTGCGATTGCATCCGGATTTTAGACCGGCGCGGGAACTGCTGAAGTCAATCGAAACGACGCAAAAATAGAGCGCGCCGTCAACCAAGTCGACGGCGCGCTCATTTTCGAAACTAAATCACAATTTTATTGGAGGAACCAATCGATCATCTTGGTAGTAAGGTCGATGGCATCTTCTTCGCGCATTGACCATGCTGAGAAACCAAACGTAGCGGACTTAAACAGTCCACGGTCCGTGCGGATGGCAATGACCGATCCCTGCAGCGGCTGGATCCAAGTCTTGATACTATCAGGAATTCCGGAATCGAACACAGAGCTGTAGAGAAAGAGCGGCTGGGAGAGCACGTCGCGGACAAAGTAGCTTGTACTCGGCGCAGCACGGAATTGGACATAACGCAACGATGTGGAATCAGCTTCGCGATCGAATAGATAGGTACCCTGCACTTTCTCCAAGTCAATCTGGAAGTCATTCAAGCCAGTGCCGCCGAGGGCCAATCCTCCCGCGAACTGCTCATTCGACACGGGAATAGTGTCGGATGCAGGATCAGCTTGCGCTTTCGCGAGGTAGCTTTTGATCCAGCCGGGGTGATATTCGCCAATTACGGAGAAATAGACCAGAGGCAGCGAAGAAGGTCCAAAGGAGATGAGACCTTCATTAGAGGCAGAAGGACCGGCAAGCTTTCCGAAAGGCGCCGGCGCCCAGGCCCAGACATTTCCGCCTAGTCGCATGTAGTCGGTCAAGACTTTAAAGGCGTTAGAAAAGACAGTATCTGTAATCAAAACTCCTTCGCCATCGCCGAACATGATGACGAGTTTATGCTTTGCGATTGTTATCTTGTTCAGCCAATCCTCGGTAAAGGTTGCATTCGGATAACCGGCTGCAGCCACAATGCGCTTATAATAGGCCTGCAGATCGGTAATTCCGTATTCGCCGAACCAGATATTATTCCGAGTACAAGGGACATTGCCAGATGCTACGTTTTCACGGCATAGCGCGGGCGCATAAATGAGAATATCTTTTTCGAAGCGCGGATAAACAGCGCGGAACGCGACGTAATCCGGCGTTGGGTCCGGAGTCGTCGCATCATCGCGAGCGGTAACTTTTGCGACGAAATAGTTCTCGCGGGTGGTGTCGACGAAGCTTGCGTTGCGCCAGAGATTGTAGAATGTGGCGCCGGTGGACTTTACCCACACACCGCCGCGGGTTGTATCGCGGGACGACAAGACGAGTTTGGAAATGTCGAGGGTATCAATTTCAAAGCCTTCGACCAACCGACCGAACCTGTCGAACTCGAGGTCAGAGCTCGTGTAAGGTCCAAAGACCTGATAATAGAATTCGAAAACCGGCTGATCGGCATCGTTTGGGAAGTCGATCTTATCAGTTCCCTTCCACTCAAACGGGATGCCGAAGTAGGTAGAATTCAGAACGGGAACGTCAAAATAGCCCGTACGGTCAGGAATAGTCAAAATTTCCGTGTTGGGCGGGTTGTTGCTGCGCGAGTAGACGCTGTAGGCGACCTCGGAATGGATGGAATCATTGTCGATGGCGCGGACAAAGAAGAACTGCACAATAGTATCTGCAGGGTCTTCGCCGGCGATCAAACGAATTTCCTGTCGGGTCGGGCTGTCGCTTAGTTCAACATCGACGACGGTCCAGCAGGCGGGAGTGCATTCCGCCGAAGCGCTTGGCATTTCGATGTTAGCTTCGGCAAATGCCTGAATCTGCGCGACGTTGCTGGTGTCAGCAACCGCTGCAGCGACGACACTGGCCGGGATTACAGCGTACTCATACGCGACGATAAAACCGTCGGCGTCGGTGCCGAACCAACTGATGACCGGGCTGGTCGTAAAGTGAGAGCCTGGAATCGGGATGTTGACGATCTTGACGATCGGCTTCTGCGGATCCGGCGGATCGTTTTGCGGCTCCGTGCTGCCACACGACGAGATGCAAGCGGCGACAAAGAGCAATATCAACGGGACCGCAAGTCTCTTTATACTTTTTGGCAATAACATTTATCTATTCCTCCTAAAACACACAAATTTCATATTTAGAACTTGAGTCCCAGAGTAAAGCGATGGGCTTCGGTAAGCAGGCCCATATCCTGGTAACCATAGTCAAGACGCAGTTCCATTTTGTTGAACGGGACTCTGAGGCCGCCGCCAACGCTGAAGGAGCCTTCGTCATAGTTGAATTTCTCGCCGACGCGGACGAAATAGCGTTCGTCGTACTGGTACTCAAAGCCGGCGTTGTATTTCTCCAGGTTATCCGAAGGATGCGCAGCCTCGATCGCGAACACGCCCTTGTGGTTCTCGCCGTCGATCACGTTGATCGCACCGCCGAAGCGGAAGTTGATCGGCAGAGGATAACTCTCGGAGATAAAGGTCATATCCGGACCAAAGTTCGAGATCACCATCGAGATCTTGAAGTTGCGGAAACCGGTGTCGTAATTGGTGCCGACATCAGCCGCCCAGCCGCTCGAACGTTCATCCTCCAGCAGTTCATCGATGAACTTCAAGGTCAAACCGATGCTGAAGCGATCGGTCAAAGCACGGCCATAGCTCAAGGTCGCCGCGTAGCTCTTGGCGCCGAAAGTCCGGCCGGTGCCGTCGAAGTGTTCATAAGTTGTCTCATTCATATCGCCGGCATCGAGGGCATAAAAACCCAAACCCAAAACGCCGCCAAATCGATACAGCGGATAAGCGAGTCCGGCAAAATCATAGGTGATCTCCGCCGGATATTCAACGTGCGTAAACACAGCTTCGCGATCATAGAGTTGGGTCAGACCGGCCGGGTTGTAGTACATCGCTGTTGCATCATTGGCAACCGCGACATATGCTTCGCCCATCCCGATCGCGCGGGCGCTTACTCCGATCTCCAAAAACTGCGCTCCGGCTGTTCCCACTTTCGCCTGAGCGAACAATACGCCCGGCGCCAGCAGTAACAGCAGCATCAGCCACAGATATCTCTTCCTCACTATCATCGCAGCTCCTCTATCGAAACCGTAAATATTCCTGTTGCTCCATCAGGGAAGTGTCTCATTCCCTGTTTACTTTATGATCACGAACTTGCCGATTTGGTTACCGAGCTCAGATTCGACTGAGTAGAGGTAGATGCCAGAGACGGCAGCCTGTGTGTTACGCGTGATGAGGTCCCACGACATCATACTTTCACCCTCTTGCAGCGGCGCTCCGCTGGGGTGCTGCAATTCGCGGACAAGATCGCCATCGAGAGTATAGATGCGAATGGTCGCCCTGCTCGGCAGGTTGGCGAAATGGATGCGGCGAGCATGCTCCGCATCAGTGACGTTGCCTTCAAAACGCTCATAGTCGGCATCCATGTAGCCGCCGTCGATACGGTAAGGATTCGGGAAAACCGTCACATTGAGTTTCTCAGCAGTAACGCGGTCCGCGGAGTTCACCGGGAAGATCTGAATGGCGTTGGCCAGCGGCGAGCTTTCGAGCGGGGCCAGGCTCGTCAACGGATTTCCGAAATCGAGCGCAGTGACCGCCATATAGACTGGTTGGGATGCCAACAAGCCGTCGAGTGTAAATTCATATTCATAGTAGGAGTCGACAAATTCGTTTAGCTCAGGCACGAAAACCATATCACCGGGCTGAGCGTTAGGATACAGTTTGTAAATTCCGCCCACTTCGCCAAGGGCATCGCGATTGAAGTCCTGCGGCGTAAAGTAGTAAGCGGTATTAGTGCCATCGAGATCGACCCACGGCAGCGAATCATAAGGAGCTGTGTACAGAGTCGGATCGAAGTTCGCGCCGAAAATCGTTTTGAGTGAATCAAGCGTGAACGGATTTTCGGTTAGTTCCCATCTGGGCGGATCGAAACCGGTATTGAGGCGGACGCGAACGAAGTTTTCGCGATCGTATGATGTCAGAAGTGCAAACTCGGACAAAACGAGTTTGGCGCCCATGTAGACGCGATAACCTTCAAAGTCCTTCTGGAATGAGAATGGATCAAGGCCCTCTTCGGTGTCCTTGCCATTCCAACGAATGACGACCTTGCCCGGCGAGGCCGTGAAGCGAAGTTGGGGCGGCACCGGCGGCGGCGGTCCAGAGAAATCAGGAACGCCATCACCTTCGCGGTAAAGTTCTTTGTCGGTGCAGGGGTTGACGATGGGGTCATCGTCGCGAATCGACTTTCTTCCGTCGCCATCGGTATCGACGCCCGGATTATCGTAGACCCATGCGGCCCACTGGGCGTTGGTAGCAAGATCGGTAAAGTCGAGGACGGCGTCGAATTTGCCTGGATCGGTTTCGACGTAATTATTTCTAAAGTCACCGGGACGAGCATGGAAGCGGTCGCCGCCGATATAAGCCATCGTAATCGGGAGCGAATCGCCGGGGGCGATGTCGAACGGGCCGAATGACAACAGGTAGCGGGTATCGTAGCCATCGGCGAGGTTTTTGCCAAGGGCCGGATCAGCCGGAGGCGGGAGCCACCCCAAATTGGAGTAATTGATCGTGCTGTAGAGCTGATCGTAATCAAATTCACCGTTCTTCATGAAGAAGTATTTATTCTCGTCGCCGGCAGGAGTTCCAAGACCACCGGTCCCCAGACCGCGACTATTTTCCTGACGAATCGGACCCCAGTCGAGAGTGGGATCGCCGTTGGAAACCCACCAGTTGAAGCTCGTTTTAAGTTCGGGGTTGGGAGTACGTACTACGCGCGTACCCGTGACAGCCGTGGGGCTCTTGGGGTCGAAGACGCCGGCGGAATTGGGATCACCATCGTTGTCGGCGATCCAGGCGACGTTGATGACATCTTCAAGCTGAGCGCATGAAGGCGAGACGACGGTATTCTTGAATCCGCAGATGTCGTCCTGGAAGAAATTACCGACACCGGGATGTCCGACGTCGGCATCGACGTAGATTCCCATGTAAGCTTTCTTGATTTCGTTGACGCCGATATTTCTGACGAGGAAATCCAAGAGGATAAAGTCCTCGGCGTAGGAGTACGACCAGGAATAGCTTTTCTGGACGATCTCGACGTTGATGGGAAGATGCGGTCGACCTTCTTCGGGATTCTGAGGGACGTAGGAAACGTCGGTGAGCGTGTCGAAGTAGACGGCAATATAGTCGGCTTCGGAAATGGCATCCGGAGAATATTCGGCGTCAGATTTTCTTATTGTGCGCTTGATCATGTTGCCTTTTGGCGGAGCATCGGCCCACATCTCGAAGGCATTTTGCCAGCCATCATGGCCATGCGAGACGAGGGTATCTTCATTGAGAATAGCGCCGATCCAGAGTGCGCCCTGGAAGAGGTATTCGACGCCAGATCCGGCGGGATAAACGCAGGAAGGAGCGGATTGACCAGTCTCGGGGTCGAGAATGGCGGGGTCTGCCTGATTTCCAAAGATACCGTAGTTAGTCACGGTTAGGTGGATATTGCCGACCTTGTGAACACGGACCTCTTGCGAGGGGTTACCCGCAGTGGGTTTATTGAGTCCCTGCAGGCGACGGAGGTGCTCGGAGCGAGTTTCGCTGGTCGCGAGCGCTGCTTGCGCGAGATTATAACTACCGAGCAGAATCCCGAGAGCAACGGCGCACTGCCAGAGCATTACTGTTCTATGCCGAAAAAGGTTCATTCAATTGCCTCCAACTCTATCCAAATTAAAATTTCTCAAAACGATAACCAGCGTTCTATGTCAATACCTCGTGTTAGAACTTGAGTCCCAGAGTAAAGCGATGGGCTTCGGTAAGCAGGCCCATATCCTGGTAACCATAGTCAAGACGCAGTTCCATTTTGTTGAACGGGACTCTGAGGCCGCCGCCAACGCTGAAGGAGCCTTCGTCATAGTTGAATTTCTCGCCGACGCGGACGAAATAGCGTTCGTCGTACTGGTACTCAAAGCCGGCGTTGTATTTCTCCAGGTTATCCGAAGGATGCGCAGCCTCGATCGCGAACACGCCCTTGTGGTTCTCGCCGTCGATCACGTTGATCGCACCGCCGAAGCGGAAGTTGATCGGCAGAGGATAACTCTCGGAGATAAAGGTCATATCCGGACCAAAGTTCGAGATCACCATCGAGATCTTGAAGTTGCGGAAACCGGTGTCGTAATTGGTGCCGACATCAGCCGCCCAGCCGCTCGAACGTTCATCCTCCAGCAGTTCATCGATGAACTTCAAGGTCAAACCGATGCTGAAGCGATCGGTCAAAGCACGGCCATAGCTCAAGGTCGCCGCGTAGCTCTTGGCGCCGAAAGTCCGGCCGGTGCCGTCGAAGTGTTCATAAGTTGTCTCATTCATATCGCCGGCATCGAGGGCATAAAAACCCAAACCCAAAACGCCGCCAAATCGATACAGCGGATAAGCGAGTCCGGCAAAATCATAGGTGATCTCCGCCGGATATTCAACGTGCGTAAACACAGCTTCGCGATCATAGAGTTGGGTCAGACCGGCCGGGTTGTAGTACATCGCTGTTGCATCATTGGCAACCGCGACATATGCTTCGCCCATCCCGATCGCGCGGGCGCTTACTCCGATCTCCAAAAACTGCGCTCCGGCTGTTCCCACTTTCGCCTGAGCGAACAATACGCCCGGCGCCAGCAGTAACAGCAGCATCAGCCACAGATATCTCTTCCTCACTATCATCGCAGCTCCTCTATCGAAACCGTAAATATTCCTGTTGCTCCATCAGGGAAGTGTCTCATTCCCTGTTTACTTTATGATCACGAACTTGCCGACCTGATTACCCAGGTCCGACTGAACCGAGTAGAGGTAGATGCCAGAGACGGCAGCCTGTGTATTACGAGTAATGAGGTCCCACGCCATCATGCTTTCGCCTTCCTGGAATTCGCAATCGCAGGGGTGCTGCAATTCGCGGACAAGATCGCCATCGAGAGTATAGATGCGAATGGTCGCCTTGCTGGGCAGGTTAGCGAAGTGGATGCGGCGGGTATGGTCCTCATCTTTGTCGCTGCGTTCGTAGTGCGCCTCGCGATAACCGCCGTCGACGCGATACGGATTGGGAAAGACCGAGACTTCGAGCTTATCGGCTATCACGAGATCGGACGAATTGATTGGATAGACCTGGATAGCATTGGCCAGCGGCGAGGTTTCGAGCGCGGCGAGACTGGTAGCCGGATTGCCGAAGTCGAAGGCAGAGACGGCGAAGTAGACTGGTCGTGAGGAAAGCAATCCGTCGATTTGATAGTTGTATTCGTAGTAGGCGTCGACTGAGTCATTCAAGTCGGGCGCCCAGACCATATCGCCGGGCTGCGCGTCGGGGTAGATTTTCGAGATCGAACCTTCCCCACCGAGGGTGGAGCGATTGAAGTCCTGAATGGTGAAATAGTAGGCTGTGACTACCTCATTGTCATCTATCCAAGCAAGTGAATCACTCGAATTCGGGTAATCTTCGGGATTGAATTCTGAGCCGTAGATAGTGCGCAGCGAATCGAGCGTGAACGGCACTTCGGTAAGTTCCCAACGCGGCGGCTCGAAGTTGAGATTAAGTCTGTAGCGGTTGTAATTCTTTTGGTCGTAAGACGCAAGCAGAGCGAAATCACTGAGGACGAGTTTGCTGCCCATATAGACGCGGTAACCTTCGAAGTCTTTCAAGAACGAGAACGGATCGTCGGAAGTTTCGCTTGCCTTGCCGTTCCAACGAATTTCGACCTGTCCGGGAGACGCTGAAAAGCGCAAAGAAGGAGCAGGCGGAGGCGGCGGACCGGCAAAATCGGGAACGCCGTCGCCGAACTTATAGTAGGGTTTGCCGGTGCAGGGGTTGATGTAAGGGTCGTTAATGTCGATAGACGGGACGCCATTTCCGTCGGTATCGATACCGGGATTGTCATATACCCAACCGGCCCAAAGCGAGTTAGTGACCAAGTCGGTGAAATCAAGCGACGAATAGAATGCCGATGGATCGGACGAAGTAAAGAGGCGCCAGTCGTTCGGGTTTTTGTGGAACTTGTCACCGGCGGCATAGGCGATGGTGATCGGGAGCGAGTCGCCGGGCGGAAGTTCAAAAGGCCCGAATGAGAACAAATAGCGCGTATCATAGCCATTGGCCAGGTCGTCAGCCAAGCCCGGCTGATTGCTGGGCGGGAGCCATCCCTGGGAGGTATGATCGACGGCGGAGTAAATCTGGTCATAGTCGAATTCGGGACGCGACATGATGTAGTACTTGTTGCGGTCGCCTTCGGGAGTACCGAGATAGCCACCGTAATCGCGATTATTGTCAGTGCGGCGCGGACCCCAGTCGAGATTCGTGTCATCGCCGTTGGAGACCCACCAATTGAATGAGAATTGGAGGTCCGGATTAGGCGAACGCACAACGCGGGTTCCGGCTACGCCGGTGGGACTAAATTGATTGAAGACGTTGTTGACCGGGTCGCCGTCGAAGTCGGCCGTCCAGGCAATGTTGACGTCTTCGAGGACTTCCGGACACGCAGGTGTCGGAGCGGTCCGGAGATAGCCGGTGATGTCATCGGCGAAACCATTGGGAGTGATGGTGTGCAAGATGTCGGCGTCGACGTACAGAGCCATGTACATTTTCCTCAGGTCGCGTTCGCCGATATTGACGATTTTGAAGTCAAGGAGCACAAAGTCTTCGGCATAGCTAAACGACCACGAATAACTGCGCTGGATAATTTTGATGCCGAGCGGTTTGTGCGGCCGATTAAGCACGTAGTCGCGCTGAGTGAGCGCGGCGTCGATCAGGGTGTCGGTGTACTCGGCAATGTAGTCCTGCTCGCTGACGGCTTCGGGGCTGTAGAACTCCGAAGTCTTACGATTGGAGAGCTGGATAATGTTATCGAGCGGAACCCCGCGGGGGTACATTTCATTGAAGCGTTGCCAACCGTCGGCGCCGACGGAGACTAAGGTGTCTTCATCGGCAACGGCGCCTATCCAAAGAGCGCCCTGGAACAGATAGTTGATACCGGTACCGGCCGGGAATTCGAAAGAGGGAGCTAGCTCGCCTGGATCTACTCCGGGACCAAGACAATAGTTTTCCTCCAACCAATCGGTAGCATCGCCAAACTGACTACCAAAGAACCCCCAGTTAGTGATTGTAAAGAAGACGTTACCGACGCGATGCGAGCAATTTTGCGTATTGGGAGTCGCAATGACATTGCGGAGAGCTTGCTTGCGCAAGTCGGCATCGTCGGCGCGTTTGGTAGTCGCGAGGGCGGTTGCGCTGACAATGATCAGCGCAACGAGTGCCCACTTAATTGTCTTCCACACTAAGCCACCACGCAGCATCATATTACCTCAAAACTATTAAGATTAGAACTCAACTCCGACACCGAGGCGGATATTGCGACCCGGTCCAAGATTAGTTGGATCGTCGTTGATCGGAGCGCCCTCCAGCACGTAATTCGCACCGGTAAACTTAGAGTTCGAGTTATAGCGACCAGTCAGACCATATATGAAATCGATGTTCTTGTTGTCGAACAAGTTGTTCACCCAGAGGGTCAGCGTGTAGGTCATACCCATGAAAGGAATGCGTTTGTAAGCCCGGATGTCGACATTTGAAGTCGCCGGATAGCGCAGCGAATTGGTTTGCGGCGACTGACCGGGGAGCAATCTCAAACCCGGGAAATCGCGGTCGGGAGTGTACGGGAATCCGGAACCAAACTGCCAAATGAGGTTTGCACCCCAGCTATCGGGCAGCTTAAGGCCGAAGAGTTCCGGATGGTCATCCTGGCCGATTTCAAAGTCGATATTGAGCGAGATTGAATGGCGGACGTCCCAATCGAGCGGGAACTCCTGAATCGGGATTGACAGGTTGTAGAAGTTGTCGAGGTAGTTCGAATTTTCACTCGAACTCTTGCCGTATGCGAATGAGTACTCATAAGTGAAGGTGCCCTGCACGTAGTTGCCGTAGCTCTTTTCCAATTCAGCTTCAAAGCCGCGGGAGCGAGCATAGTCAGAATTAGCATACACGTTTCTCTGCAGAGGTCCGGTGCCTTCACGCTGCGAGTTGATAATTCCGAAAATGTCTTTATAGAAGCCAGAGAGACCAAGCGAGTAACTATTGGATAGCAGATAACTGACGCCGAAGGCGTATCGGATGGTTTTCTGGAAGTCGAGGTTCTCATTGCCGATGATGCCGAATGCGCTTGAGGACTGCGTAGCGCGCTGATACATCACGTTAAGATCCGGCAACTGGTTGAAATGGCCATAATTGAAATAAACCTTTGCCTTGTCAGAAATGGGATAGCTGAAACCTAAGCGCGGGCTGAAACGGTTTTGCGAACCCAAGATCGACTTGTCGGACGACTGGTCCGGGCTTTCGTTCTGCTTCAATTCAGACGACTGTATGAAAAAGTCATAACGAACACCGATATTCGCAATCATCGCGCCATATTCCATGCGATCCTGCAGAAAGATAGCACCTGTGGTTGGCTGACGATGGTAGAAATCGCGGAAGATGCCGCGATCGCCCCAGCCGCCGCCGTCGGGTGTACCGTCGTACGGGAAGTCGGGATATTGAAGTTCGGCATAGTCCATGGAAAGGAAATCGATGTTTATGCCGGTCTTGACTTCGTGTTCTTTCGAGAACTGCTTGTTAACCTTGAAATCGGCAGTATAGCGAACCGCGGAGCGATCATGGTAGACTGACCATTGGTCGGAGCCACGATCAAAGAAGGAGTCGCGATTGTCAAACTGGCCATTCTTGTTGACGTCGATAAAGGGTTCGCCGTAATCGTAGACGGCATTCTTGCCATCAAAGATTCCGTTACCGTTGAGATCTCTAAATGGAGTACCCGGCAGCCACGGATCAGTCGGGCTGTCGTACCTGGAATTGCGGTTCAGGTCCTGATTGACGGCTGGATCGACAGCCATCGTGAAGATGTCGATACCGGCGTCATAAACGCCGTTGAGATTGACATCGGTGAACGGCTCGCCGAGGACCAAGTCGCCATCGGTGTACGGTTCGGCGACGTCGACGTTGGTAACGTCGGCGCGAGCCAAATCGTAGACGCCATTGCCGTTGGTGTCACCAGTAAGGACATCGCCGGCGTTCCACTTGCCGTCGCCGTTGAGGTCGACGAATTGTTCGGAGTCGTAAAGGTCAACGACGCCGTTGCCGTTCCAGTCGGTGAGAATGGTGTCGACAGAGTTGTCATCGCCTTGCGAATTGTGCATCCCCTGATAGCGGCCGTTCACGGGACGATCACTGCTAGTGCCGTCGTCATAAGAATATTCCGGCCAATAGCCAATGATCGGGTCTCCGTTGTCGTCTTTTCTCAAAAATACATCAAACGCATCGCCGAAGGTGTAGAAATTGCCGGCAGAGGTGGTGTCGCCGTTGGCGTTGATGAACGGTTCGGGGGAGTCGAACTTGCCATTGCCATTGCGATCCTGGAAGGTTTCGTACTGGTCGGCTTGCAAGAAGTCGCCGGGGACTTTACCTTCGCCCGGATTGTCGGGATCGCCGGGCTTTTCAGTATAGTCGCGATTATAGCGCGAGAACTGAACGGTATAGTAGGTAGACTTGTCGATCTGATGAGTCAACTGAGCTGAATACGTTGAGGTGTTTTCGGTGACGACAGGGGCATAGGCCGGAACATAGATATGGGCCCAGTCAAAGGTTGTGGTGTTATCCCACGAGCCGTTGTAACGAAAATTGAGCCGGATGTTGGGGCTAGCTTCATAACGAACGCTGACGTGTGCCTCGTAGGAATTCTGCATGCGATCATTGAGATTGAAGAGACCAAGGATCGAGCGCGATTTGAAACTACGTTGGGTGGCGGAGGTGAAGTAGTCCTTGTAGCTGACGTAATCATCGGTTTTCTCGCCGGCAGCCTGGATCGAATAGAACACTTTGTCAGTGAACCAATTGATGCCGAGCTTGGGGAGAATGTTGTTGGAGAATATCGGATCGGGGCCACCAAGGTTGAACTCGACGCGATCGAAGTTATTCGAACTCTTGCGCAGGATGTTGGTACCGAAATCGTCGGTGAGGTATTCCAACTCGGCATGGGTCACAGCCGAACCGGCTTTAGTGGTGATATTGACGATACCGGAAGTGGCGTTGCCGTATTCGGCATCGTAACCGCCCTTGATGATCTGCAAGTCCTCTACGACGTTATTCGAAAGATTCATCGCCTGGTCAACCGCACCGCGGCCACCGAGGGGGTCTTTGACCTGTACGCCGTCGACCACATAGGAGACTTCGTTGGAACGACCGCCTTGGAAGTGGATCTGACCAAAGCGCTCAACGACGCCGACCTGGACTTTGAGAAGGTCGGCAACGGTCGATACGGGCATATTTTTGATTGATTCGGCCGTGATCTGGCGCATGTCGGAGGTTTCACCGACGCGAAGGAGGTCGCGTTCAGCGACGACGATCTGCGCCTCGGTTTCGATGACGGATTCTTCCATGACGAAATTGACTTCAGCGGTAGCATCGACACGGACTTCGACGTTTGTGGTTTTGACCGCACCCCAACCGGCGAGTTGTGCAGTAATGGAGTAAATTCCCGGCGGGACGTTTATGATCATGAATTCGCCGTTGGCGTCAGCCTGGGCACCCATGGTGGTGCCGTCGATCTGCACGACTGCAAACGGAACGGCGCTCTTGTCTTTCTTGTTGGTCAACTTGCCTCTGACTTTACCGGTTGAACCGGCGAAAGCGCCGGCTGCGGCAATGAGAGCAATCAAAGAAAAGACGAGTACGTTTCTTAAGACGTTAGCCACTCGCATGGATCTACCTCCTGCTCGCTCTGGGGGCGAGACTATCTTGAAACATGTTTGCATTATTCATAAACAAAGAATAAAACCGCAACTTTCGGGCTGCCTGAGACGTAGATGATATTGACGTCTGAGAAGGAACCGCGTTGGCGGACAATGATCGATGTCGTACTCCCATAAGTGCCTGTAAGGCTTTTGCCTGACAAGGCTTTTTGTTTCCCAAAACAATCTCTGAATAAAGCATTTTCGGTCTTCCACAGTCAAGGGAAATTTGACTAATGCTTTGAGCTTTTGTTTTCCAAATAAAAGACTGCCAAGTCGTTATTTTGTTTAATGGAATGGCGCAGATTTTTGCGGTTAGCAGCGGAGAGATTGAAGCTGTCAGGCAGTCAGAGCAAGGTCAAAGCGCGAGCAGAACGCGTTTTCAAACTTGGCTACGACCTGCTTGATCGGCGGTTTGTTACTCATTTCGCGTTCGATAGATGTTATCGAATCGCGTTTCAAACGGAAACCTGCGGGCCAAAGGGCGGACAAGTCTTGGTCGTTCCAGTTGTCTTCGACGCGGATTGATCCGTGTTGAAGGAAGAACTCGCCGGAGCGAAACTGTGCGCTGCCGCAGATTTTGCGGCCTCTGACAGTGACTTCGAAAGGATTAAGCATTGCAAAGCATGGATTTAAAGCGCTGCGCGACGGAGTCGCAGACTGCGGGAGTTCGGTGATCTGAATTCCGATCGACTTGAGCGCAGAAGAGATGGCTTCACCGATGGCGCGGTAGGTGGTAGTTAGCGAGCGAAAGTCGGGATGGCTGTCGCGACGAGCGATAATGGCATAGCACAAGTCGCCTTTGTGAAGGAGCGCCCTGCCGCCGGTCGGGCGAGTAACGAGGCCGTAGCCGAGGCGGTTGATTTCGGAGGAGATGACGACCTGGTCGGCGACTTGATTTGTGCCGAGGCTGACGGTGGGACGATTCCAGCAATAGAAGCGCAAGACAGGGGTCAACCTTTGCGCGTATTGGAGTTGCTCGAACAACTGGAGATCGAGGGACATGTTGAAATCGCCGGAGTAAGTACCGAAGGGAAGGTATTGCCAGTGCATGGTGGCAAGGTATGGAAACGGCGGGTGGATGCAACTTCTTCCTTACTACGGTGAGGGACACGCCGCGTCGCAGTCGCTCGTTCCTCGCGCCGGCGGCACTCCTCTCAAAGGACTGTTGAAGAAGTCCTCGCCCATGTCATCCTGAACGAAGTGAAGGATCTGCTTCGGTTGCCAATGAACAACTTACAGATTCTTCGCTTCGCTCAGAATGACAAGAATTGACTTTTTCAACAGTCCCAAGAGGGGGATTGAACGTCGATGATAGTGAAAAGCTCAGCGAATCTGTAAACCATGCGCCCGGTTTATGGCGGCAACAGTATTCCAGTTTGGGGTTTCGACCAACGAAGCTGACGCGAGAGATTGAGTTGAATTGAAATTGAGTGTGTGTAGAGAGAAAATAGATAGAAGGGCTATTCTTGGGCGAGATGGTATTGCTTCATTTTGAGACGAAGGGTCGACTCGGGGATGGCGAGTTGTTCGGCAGCGTGCTTCTTGACCCAATTGGCGTTGCGGAGAGCTTTGAGAATATATTCGCGTTCGAGTCGATTGAGGCGCTCGTAGAGCGAGAAGTTGCCGTTTTGCGAAGCATGTTCCGTCACGTCGGCGGTGGTTTTTTCGGTGATACGGCGAGAGATCATGAAACTGGAAATTACCTTCTTCTCCCCTGCCAGAAGCACGAGCTTTTTCAATTCATTTTCAAGTTCGCGAATATTTCCGGGCCAATCGTAGTCGGCGAGGCAGTTGAAAGCCTCGGGTTCGATTTTGACTTCGGCGTCGAACTTGGCGATGAAGTGTTTGATCAAGAGGGGGACATCCTCGCGGCGTTCGCGCAACGGCGGCAAGCGGAAGGCGAAAGTTGAGAGTCGATAGTACAGGTCCTGGCGGAACTGGCCCAATTCCATCAAAGCGCGAAGATCGCGATTGGTCGCGCTGATGACACGGACGTCGACCTTGCGCGGGAAGGTTTCGCCGAGCCGGACGACTTCTTTTTCTTCGATCACGCGCAAAAGTTTTACCTGGATCGAGAGCGGCATGTCGCCGATTTCGTCGAGGAAGAACGTGCCGCCGTCGGCTTCTTCGAAGAGGCCGACTTTTTCGCCTTCGGCTCCGGTGAAGGCGCCGCGCTTGTAGCCGAAGAGTTCGGATTCGAGCAAGGTTTCAGGAAGTGCTGCACAGTTGACGGAGATAAAGCGCTTGTCCTTGCGATTGGAATTGTAATGAATCGCTTTGGCGAGAATATCTTTACCGGTGCCGGTTTCGCCCTCAATCTGAATCGAAATCGGCGAGTCTTTTACCTGCATGACTCGATCGAGAATGTCGAGCACATCGTGACTGGCCGTAATGATGTTGGGGAACGCGAGCTGTTTTTGGAGTTGATCTTTCAGGCGGCGATTGTCTTGCACGAGACGGTTTTTCTGCTCCTCGGAGGACTTAAACGCAAGGATATCGGAGAACGCAATGGCGAAGTCGAGATTAGCTTTGGTGAAGCCGGCGTTATTCGGATCATCTTTGTCGATGTAGACGAGTCCGGAGATTTCCTGCGACAGTTGAATGGGCAGAGTAATAAAGGCGCCGATGTTTTCGGCATTGGTCATCAGGAAATCGAACATACGTTTGCGGTCAGGACCAAGGTGAGTAACGAGCAACGGGCGGTTGAGCGGCAGCGAGCCGCCGCGGCCGTTGGCCAGCGATTTGGCGACTTTCGAAAGCGCGGTCGGATCGAAATCGAGGGCAGCGAGAGTTTCAAAGGAATGTTGGTGCGTGTCATATGAGAAGATGAACGCGCGGTGACCGCCAATTTTATTACGCAGAATTTTCAGGGTATCTTCGAGGTTGCCGGCTTTGAGGCTGCCGTATTCGGAAGCGGTCAGGAACGAGCTGAAGAAGCTGTATTCGTTTTCGTTGGAGAGACCGGCATCGACCATGTCATCTTCAACGGACAGGCGCAGGATGCGGCATTCTTCAATGGCGCGGTCGTCGTTGAATTGGGCGGCAAGTTCCTCGCATTTGACGAGGTACTTGAGCGCTTCATCATAGTTGCGCGATTTGATTTCGATCAAGGACAGTTGATAGTGGGCATGAATCTTCAGCCAGGTGATCGGCAGCTGATTGGCAATGCGGACGGCTGAATTGAGATGCCGGACCGCGAGCTTGTGGTGCTTGCAGGAATTGAGCAGCGCCTTGCCGGCCATAAAGTAGGCCCAGGCTAACTCGCGTTGTTCGCCGGCAAGTTCGAGAGTGGCGATGGCTTCATCGAAGAGAACGACGGCCTCGTCGAATTTCTCATTGGCGGCTTCGAGCGCGCCGAGAATTTTCTTAGCTCCCGCAGTTTCGACGATTTCGCCGACATGGTTGGCAACTTCGAGGCCGCGATTGGCGTGATCGAGGGCAAGGGCGTAATTTCCGGCGAAGTATTCGAGTTCGGCTAAACGGCGTTCGGTCTGGCTGATGATAGCGCTTTCGGGAGCGATGCGATTGCCGATTTCGAGGGCGTAGGCAAAATGTTGCCGCGACATGCGGTTATCGCCCATTGCGTGCAGCAGTTCGCCCATGTATTCGTGATAGATGGCGCGTTCGCGGAGCAGATCGTGGCGACGAATGACATCGTAGGCCTGATCGAGTGTGCGGCGCGCTTCGGTGTATTCTTCCTTTAGATAGAGCACGTATCCGAGTGAAAGCAGATTCTTGGCGAGCGAGGGGCCGCCATCGGTGTATTGATTGAATTCGACACACTCATTTAGAGTGGTGTGCGCGGATGACCAATCGCCGAGAAGGATTTGAATGCGGGCGTGGTTGCCGCGAGCGCGAATCAGAGCGGTCTCGGAAGCGGCTTCGGATTTCTTGAGAAGCTCGATGGACTCGGACAAGAATTTGTCAGCGAGCCGGAATTCGCCGCGGATGAAATAGACCTGGGCGAGTTTATTGTAGCAGCCGACGAGTTCTTCCTCGTGGTCAATGCGACGGAAAGAGCTGATGGCGTCACGGATGAAGGCTTCGCCGGAAATCAGATCGCCCAAAGCGACGTAGAGTTTTCCGATGAGGGCCTGGGTTCGCCCGATGGTCAGGTTTTCGGCGGTATTGGAAAGCAGCGAGTAGGCCTTGCGGGCTACAGCAAGGACTTTCAGCGGCGGATCTTGATTGATATCAATTGCCGCCTGAAGGTAGTAATATTCTCCGGCAATTACGGAGCTGGGATCTTGCGCAACGAAAGGCGCGAGGGACGCAAGTTCTGATTTGGCTTCGACAAACTTATTTTCGGCTACGAGCGAGTGAATCGATTCAAGTTTGTCAGCCGTCTCCGTAAGTGCATTACCGATTCTGCTACTCATGTAAGACTAACTAACTTTAAGGGTTTCTATTTTTTCCTGTCGAAAGAGCTAAAGTTCTTTCCTGTCTTTCCTGTCGGCGGTTTGACACTCACATCGGTCTTCTCCACACCCAACAACACGCCCTTAATCTCGAGGAAGAATATCCGTGCCCATTCAAAGAACCTCGAGGTTATGCTTGTGGTTACTACCGGTCGCGGCGCGTCTCCGACTTGCGGACTCGCACCAACGATGGTGGTGGTATCGCCCTTGTTGTCATCCCAAGGATGGTCCACGGCTTGAAGATTGCTGGAAAGAAGCAACGATATAGAGGCGGTCATTACCACAGCGATAAATACCTTTAGCAGGTTCATACCTACTACCTCCAAAAAACTGAGAGATTACAAATTCTTGTCAAAGACGTACAGGGGACAAAGATAAGCACATCTTTGGCTGTGCTTGAAGCTACGCCGATTGGACGTCCTTGTCAAGCATTTTTTGCGTTCCGTTGATGCTCCAGCGAATTTTCCTTGTAAGTCATTGATTTTCAATATATTTACCTAACGGCGCATGACTTGCGCTGGTTCTTCTCATGATCAAGATAAATCGGATTCAGTTGAGTGAATTCTACGTGATTATACGCTGTCGAGCAATTTTGAATTAGCGTAAATTCAAAAAAAGTTGAAAAGGCGCAATTTAACTACTCAGAATTGCTGGCTGGCGGCGAAAGCGGGAGGCTGTGGCCTCCCGCAGAAGATTAGAAGCTGCTGGAGCGAAATCCGCTATATGACCTGGGATTCACGGAGTTTCGCGAAGAGTTTGTCGGCGATTTCCTGCGGAGTTGCGCCGGTGATCATTTCGCCTTTAGAGCGAGCGGGAGGATTACTTGCTTTTGCGGTGACGCTTGACGCGGTGATAACCGGAGCATTCAGATCGACACCCAAATCGGCAGCGCCATAAACGGCGACGGTCTTCTTCTTGGCGTTCATCTTCCCTTTTAAGGAAGGCAGACGCGGTTCGTTGATTTCCTTTACGACTGAGATAACAGCGGGAGTCGGAGCGGTGACTTTATCGAAGCCGTCGTCGGTCATGCGCTCGACGGTCATCTTGCCGTCCCCGATCGATTCGATTTTGCGGACGTACATCACGGCCGGCCAGTTGAGAACGCCTCCCACAGCGGCACCGACGGTTGAAGAATCGTAGTCGACGGCTTGTTTGCCGAAGATGACCAGGTCGACCGCGCCGATTTTCTTTATTCCGGCAGCTAAGATCACAGAGGCACCGATTGTATCGAGGTTGGCAAATTTGTCGTCCATAAGATGAACGGCTTCATCGGCGCCGAGTGCGAGACCTTCACGGAGAGCGTAGTCGGCTTCCTTACCGCCGAGCGAAAGCACCCAGACAGTTCCGCCGGATTTTTCTTTGAGGCGCAAAGCTTCTTCGACGGCGTAGGCGTCAAAGGGGTTCATCATACCGGGGCTTTGCGGCAAGTTAAGCGCACCGGCGGCGGCGTCGACAGTAACAAGGGCAATTTCCGGAACCTGTTTCACACATACCACGATGTTCATCACTATCCTCCAGGATTAATTTTCTTCATCGAGAGTTGAGAGTGCGCTTTCGGCAGCGCGTTGTTCGGCGCTCTTTTTGGAGTCGCCGCGACCGGTGCCGAGTCTCTTGCCGGCGACATAGACTTCGACGGTAAAGACTTTGCGGTGATCGGGGCCGTCTTCGTCGCTGACGGTGTATTTTGGCATACCGCCGCCGGAAGCTTGCAGTCGTTCGAGCAGTTCGCCTTTGTAGTTGCGCAGAGAAAGGACTTCGCTGGTTTTGGCGAAGTTGAAGGAAATGACGCGCTTGATGACTTTTTCGGTCGGTTCGAGGCCGCCATCGAGATAGATCGCGCCGAAGAGAGCTTCGAGGCAATCGGCCACGATCGACTGGCGGATACGGCCGCCGGCACGTTCTTCGTCAGGCGACATCAGGATGTATTTTCCCAGTTCGATCTGCATGCCGGCATGGGCGAGGACTTTTTTATTGACGAGCAGTGATTTGTTTTTGGTGAGAAAGCCTTCACTCATGTCGGGGTATTTTTGGAAGAGTTCTTCAGCGACAATGAGGCCGAGGACGGAGTCGCCGAGGAATTCGAGGCGCTCGTAAGAGCGAAGATTGCGCGAATCATCGGCGCGCAGATAGGAACGATGGGTTAGAGCTTTAATCAGGTAGAAGTCGTTTTGGAAGACGTAGCCGATTTCGCGCTGAAGCTGCTCTTTTGAGTCGAGACTCAGAATCGCCTGCGTGGTCTGCTTCGGTTTGCCACCAAAGAGTCGGGCGAGAAATCGCAGCATCAATTAACCCTTTACGCTATCGTACCTGGCGAGAACAAGTGTGATATTGTGGCCGCCGAAACCAAAGGAATTGCTGATGCCGTACTTGATCGGCTGACGGCGTCCGCCTTCCCTGCAATAATCGAGATCGCACTGTGGATCTTGGTTGTAAATGTTTACTGTCTGGTGGACGTAGCCTTCTTCGAGCGAAAGCGCGGTGGTGACGGCTTCGATGGCGCCGGCGCCGCCGAGCATATGGCCGACCATTGACTTGGTCGAATTGACGAGGAGTTTTTTCGCATGGTCGCCGAAGACACGCTTGACAGCGACGGTTTCGGCGATATCGCCAAGCGGTGTTGATGTGCCGTGCATGTTGACGTAGTCAATCTGGTTCGGCTGGAGTTGCGCATCCTTGAGAGCTGCCATCATAGCCCGAGCCGCGCCGTCGCCATCGGGAGCCGGAGCGGTGATATGGTAGGCATCGGCGGACATACCAGCGCCGATTATTTCGGCATAGATATGAGCGCCGCGGCGTTTGGCATGTTCTTCTTCTTCGAGAACGATGATGGCTGCGCCTTCGCCCATGACGAAACCATCGCGGTCGATATCGAAAGGACGAGAGGCGCCCTGCGGGTCGTCATTGCGGGTCGAGAGTGCCCGCGATGAACAGAAGCCAGCGAAAGACATCTCGGTGATGGATGCTTCAGAGCCTCCGGTGATGACGATATCCGATTCGCCGCGCTGGATAATGCGCCTTGCATCGGCGATGGCGTGGGCGGACGAAGAGCAGGCGCTGACGGTCGAGTAATTCGGACCCTTGAATCCGAAGCGAAGCGAGATGAGGCCGGGCACCATGTCGATAATCATCATCGGAATAAAGAAAGGCGAGACTTTACCGGGGCCTTTATCGCGGAAGGTCCAGCATTGGTCCTCAAAGGTGGCGATGCCGCCGATACCGGAACCGGTAACGACGCCGACGCGTTCTTTGTCGAGCGAATCGAGATTGAGTTTGGAATCATCGACCGCAAGTTGGGCAGCGGCAATGGAGTATTGCTGGACGAGATCGCTTCGGCGGACTTCTTTTTTATCCATGTAGGCGGACGCGTCGAAGTTTTTGATTTGCGCGGCGAATTTGCAATCAAAACGGGAAGTATCGAAACGGTCGATTGCCGACACACCGGATTTGCCGGAATGAATGCCGGCCCAGAATTGGTCCCTGGAATTGCCTAAAGGCGAGATAATTCCGAGCCCGGTGATTACTGCCTTCTTCATGGTTGTCGTCACAAGATATTTGGACTAACCGGGGGGCTTAGGCCGTTTCCTTTGCGTGTGACTTGATGTAATTGATGGCATCGCCGACGGTGGCGATTTTTTCGGCTTCTTCGTCCGGAATTTCCAGACCGAAGGCTTCTTCGAGCGCCATGACCAATTCGACTGTATCGAGCGAATCGGCGCCGAGGTCATCGACGAACTTGGCATTCGGAACGACCGCGTCTTTGTCGGCATTAAGCTGCTCGACTATGATTTCTTTTACTTTGGCTTCGACATCCATACTATCATCCTCCGATGAAAAGTTAAATTCCTATACTCTCCCTTACATCAACAATCCGCCATCGACCTGCAGCACTTGTCCGGTGATGTAAGCCGCGGAGTCGGACGCCAGGAAGGCGACCGCGTTGGCCACATCGGCGGGAAGGCCCGGCCGTTTGAGCGGAATGTTGGCTAAGAACGCATTTTTGGCGGCATCCGACAGGTGTTCTGTCATTTCGGTTTGGATGTAGCCGGGCGCCACCGCGTTGCAGGTAACATTGCGACCTGCTAATTCTTTTGCAACAGATTTAGTGAGTCCGATCAGGCCGGCTTTTGAGGCCGAGTAGTTCGCCTGACCAAAGTTCCCCATGAGACCCACAACTGAGGATATGTTAACGACGCGACCCGAGCGCGCCTTCATCATGACTTTGACTGCCGCCTGCGACATCAGGAAGGCGCCTTTGAGATTAATGCTGAGAACCCGATCCCACGCCGATTCGTCCATTTTGATAATCAGGGTATCTTTGGTGATGCCGGCGTTGTTCACGAGTATGTCGATCTTACCGAAGCGTTCGACCGTTTTGTCGACGGAGTTTTGGGCTTCGGAGGCGGAGGTTACATCACAATGGACATACGCGACCTCGCCGCGGGAACAGCCTCAACCCCCTCGCGCCCCGCCCCTCATGCAGCAATACCTCGATCTGATGCGCACCGTGCTGGAACGGGGTACGCGCAAGTCCAGCACGTTGCAGGCCGGCACCCTGAGCCTGTTCGGCCACCAGTCGCGCTACGACCTGTCGGCCGGCTTTCCGCTGCTGACCACCAAGAAGCTGCACGTCAAATCCATCATCCACGAACTGCTGTGGTTCCTGCGCGGCGACACCAACATCGCCTACCTGAAACAGCACGGCGTCAGCATCTGGGACGAGTAGCAATACGTGGCG
>CAVPQS010000003.1:0-19391 GCA_963707485.1 uncultured bacterium | reverse complement strand
TACCATTCCTGCACAAAACTTCGAGGGGATTCGACGCCGTCACGCTTCCAAAACGGGGTGTGTTTCTGCCTCAATTACTGCCCCGCTCCCACCCCCCGCTTTTGGTTGACACACAATCTTCAATTCAATACCCTCTCCGCATGGACATCTCACCAGAATACCTGATTGACATCGCCGACCGCGCCCTCCAGGAAGACGTCGACTCCGGCGACCTCACAACTCTGGCCACCGTCAGCCCCATCGCCAAGGGCCGCGCCCTCATTCGCGCCAAAGCCGACGGCATCATCTCCGGCCTCGATGTTGCCGCGCTCGTCTTCTACCAACTCGATCAGGAATCCGAATTTCTCACCGACCTCGTCGAAGGCGCACCCGTCAAATCCGGCGACCAGTTGATCATGGTTCAGGGAAAACTCGCATCGCTCTTGACCGGCGAACGCACCGCCCTGAATTTTCTCATGCACCTCTCCGGCATCGCAACTCTGACCGCCAAGTTCGTTGACCACGTCAAACACACGAGCTGTAAAATCATCGACACGCGCAAAACCACCCCCGGCCTTCGCCTTCTCGAAAAGCGCGCCGTCTTTTCCGGTGGCGGCGCCAACCACCGCATGGGCCTCTTCGATATGATCCTGATCAAGGAAAACCACATCACCGCCGCGGGATCGGTCACGGTGGCAGTCGAAAGGGCGATCGACTACAATCAGTCGACCGCGATCCAGCAAGTTGCCATTGAGGTAGAAACTCGCAATCTCGACGAAGTCCGCGAAGCCGCCAAGCTCCAAATCCAGCGCCTGATGTTGGACAACTTCGATCTCGCTACCGCCCGCGAAGCCGTCAAAATCATCCGCGCCATCAACCCCGATCTCGAAATCGAAGCTTCCGGCAACATGACTCTCGACACCGTCAAAGACTACGCCGAAACCGGAGTCGACTTTATCTCGGCCGGTGCCCTAACGCACTCCGCGCATTGGCTCGATCTCTCCATGAAGATTGCATAAAGCGGTCAAACAAACCCGCACCTTTTTCGTATCTCGTGATATGATCGAACAAACTAAGTGGATTGAACGGAAATTCAATTTCGATTTCCCCGTCGCACTCGCGCCGGTCATTCTCGAACGTATTCGTGGCGCCGTTCCCCGCATCGAAGCTGTGACATCCGGTTTGCCGAGCGAATTGCTTATCACCCAAACTGACGGCAAGTGGTCAATTCAGGAACAGATCGGTCACTTGCATGATCTTGATGCGCTCCACGACGGACGCATCGATGATTACCTCGCTGGCAAGTCTGAACTCCGTGCGGCAGACATGGCAAACGCAAAATCAAAAGCGGCCGGACACAACGACCTGTCCTATAGCGAGGTACTCGACGGCCTGCGCCGCAGCCGCATTGCCTTCATCGACCGCGTTGAAGAACTCGACACTAAAGACTTCGAACGCATTGCTCTCCACCCGCGCCTCCAAAAACAAATGCGCTTGGTCGACATGCTCCTTTTCGTCGCCGAACACGACGACCACCATATCAGCATGATGCGGAATATTCTCAAACGACTTTCCGATAACACCAATTCCCCGAGGTAATTATGATCAAAGGCGGAAACGCGACCATCTTCGTCTCAAACATGGATCAGGCCGTTCGATTTTACACCGACGTGCTCGGACTCAAACTCGCCTATCGCGCCGGCGATCACTGGGCGCAAATCGATTGCGGCGATGGCATGAATCTCGGCCTCCACCCGCGCAGCGAAAGCGCCGCCGCTCCCGGCACCAGTGGTTCAATTCAGGTTGGCTTGATTGTTACTGAAGCGATCGAAAAAGAAGTTGCTGCCATTTCCCAGCGCGGCGGAAAATTCAATGGTCCGATCCACGACGACGAATCCGTCCGCATCGCTTTTATCAACGATCCCGATGGCAACGAACTCTATTTGAGTGAAATAAAACGCGACTGATTAATCGCGCTACAATTTCTTCCCGACATAATCGACAACTCCGTGCCAGTGCGCCGGCCCATGCGTCGTGTCGTAAAAATCATACTCCGCGTAGTGAATTGGCCGCATTTTCGGAGTCGTTTTGGAATTGTGCAACTCCGGGCTGCACATCCTCAGAATCTCGCCATAGCCATATAGTGAAAAAACATTTCCCGACGCGTCCAAAAAAGTCCCCGGTGCCAGCTCTTTCGAATGTTTCTTGTGCGCCTTGTAATGGGGATCATCAATCGTGAACGACTCGCACACGAAAAGCCCGCCGCGCTTAAGCCCGTTAATTGCCATTTCGATAATTTTCTGCGCATCCTTTTTGGACAAAAACTGAAATAGATTGATCGCCGCTATCAGCGCATACCGGTTCTTCGCAATCTTGAATTTCCGCACGTCCTCCGAAATCGCCCTCAAAGTCAGTCCCTTTTTTCGCGCCAGCTCGCTGCATTTCGACACTCCCGACTTCGTCGAATCGACTCCCGTCACGGATAACCCGAGTCCTGCCAGATACAGCGCATCCCGACCCTCGCCCATTCCCAAATCAAGCGCCGCTCCCGCCGGTGCAAGTTCGCCAAAACGTTTCACGAGATCCGACGGATTCGCTCCCCAATATAATTCATCCTTACAGTAGATTTCTTCGTAGTTCTTAACCATGGCACGAATCTACGCTCTTTCCTTGCATCTGGCAATCGCAGATTTGTCGGACTCGACTGATATTGGTTGACTTGTCATCCCGAATGTTGATGATTCGCTTATCGGCTCAACTCGTGGTCAGTATTAATTTGTTGAAGACTCTGACTGTTGCCGATAATACTGAACATATACAAGAGGGTTAGGCTCAGAAGCTCGCATGCGCAAACGAATACTCTTTCACTTTCATACATACCACTCGATTGACTCCAATCTTATGCCGCAGGAAATCGTCGACTTCGCGGTGCAGAACAAAATCGACATCCTGGCGCCCACCGACCACAGCGCCATCCGCGGCTCGCGCGACATTCGTGAACTTGCACAACCCCACGGAATCGAAACCATCATCGGCGCCGAATACAATTCCGACCATGGCGACATCATCGGTCTCTTCTTGCAAGACGACGCCTATTCTTGCAACGCCGCCGAGATCATTCAGGAAATTCACTCACAGGATGGCTTGGCAGTCTTGCCGCACCCCTATCGTTCGCATCATCTGACCGATGAATTCCTAAATTCCTTCGATGGCATCGAAATCTTCAACGCCCGCCTTCCCGAACAGCTCAACCGACTCGCCGGCGAACTGGCCGCGATGCTCAAGAAGCCTGTCTATTTTGGCGTCGATGCTCACCTGCGTGAAGAATTGGGACTGGTCGTAGCCGAAATCGAAATCGCCGCCAACGAACCGCTGATCAACGCGGTCCGCCGGGGACTCTTTCCCGTCTCGCTGACTCAAACGACTCCGGCGATGATCCACCGCAGTCGCATGATCGCCTCCGCTAAACGCGGCACGCCGATGCGTTACCTGCGCTCGATGGCGAAAATGATCTCCGCCCGCATCAAAGGCGCGACGCTTTAGACCGCTGCCGAACCTGCATTATCAATCCGACTAACAAAATCCCGATCACACTGAGCCCAATTAGCGAAATCGAGTACCAAACCGGTCGCGGTTCCGAGCCGGAAACCGTTGTCATCACTCCAAGTATCAACGCCACCGCAGCTAATGCGATAGTATGTTTAAGCGGCGCAGTTTTTGCGATCAAGCACGCTATCACCGCGCCAATCATCGCACTCACAAAGGCGCTCGCGAGTATTATCAGCAGGTATTTGGTGTCCGGTAATGCCCCCAACCGGTTTGTCGCCGCACCGGTCGAGACCGCGAGTATCGTCAACGCCGTCTTGGTGATAATGTAGATCGCAAAATAACCGCCAAGTACGGCCAATATGCTATCGAATAAGTCCTTCTTGCCGTCGCTCATGCGCGTAATGTACCCCATTCGGACTCCGATCGAAAGACATTCCCACAGCCGCTCCCTAAACTTTTTCGTTGACATGCCGTATAGAGAAAAGTAAATTCTGCTCAAGCGTGGCTCCCAACCGGAGCTTGTGGAAAGGAGATTGTGTGATGAGGGACATTGTCGTGAAAGAGAGGGTCAGGGGCGAAGTGTAGCCTAAATGCGCATATTGGCGCGGATTGTATCACGCAAATTTCTTTCCGCAGGCATTTAGGTGTCTGCGGTTTTTTATTTTTAGGGAGTAAATTAACCATGCCCGGCGATATTACTAAACGTCAGGAACAAAATGTTAAACGTATTCTCAGCCATGACTATCTGGCCGAGAAAGAACGCAAAAAAGCTCGCCGCCGCGAAAAAGCAGCGCACTCCAAAACCAAAGGAGATAAACACAAATCAAAACAACAAGAGATCGAAGAGTTGGTCGAGCAGGAACTCGAACTCGAAGGCGGGCCCAATGACATGTAATAAATCGATCGTTCATGCTTCCGTGGCCAGATTGTTGAAGAAGTCCACTCAAATGCAGCAACTGCATAACTGTATTCAATGCCCTGATAAGTCATTCCCGCGAAGGCGGCTGCCGAAGGCGTCCAGCAAGACCACCTTTTTGTTTGTGGCGCCATTAGGGACCTTCTGGGCATTTCGATTCCTTCAAACGGCCGGTGCCCGATGAACGGCCGCGTAATTCGCGCCTACGGCAAATCATTCGTCGTGCTCTGTGACGGCGCCGAATACTCCTGCGTCATCATGTCCAAAGCCCGCCATGCCCAGCGCGAAACTCCCGTCGCCGTCGGTGATGTCGTCGAGTTCACAGTCTCCGGCGACAATCAGGGCGGCATCGAGTACGTCCACCCGCGCAAAACCAAATTCTCGCGCCCCAAAGTCGGTGATGACAACGTCGAACAGGTCATCGTCGCCAACGTCGACCAAATGGTCATCGTCGTCAGCGTCGCCCAACCTGTTTTCAAACAACACCTGATCGACCGCTTCACCGTCTCTGCCTTCAAAGGCGGCTTGCGGCCCGTCGTCGTGATTAATAAAGTTGATTTGAAACACAAGGTCGACATCTCCCGTATGAAAACAATCTATGCGTCGATCAATATTCCTTGCGTCGCTACCTCATGCGCCGATGATACCGGCGCCGAAGAGTTGCGCGCTTTGCTTTCAAATCATGAGTCCATGTTTGTCGGTCATTCCGGTACCGGAAAATCGTCGTTGGTCAATATGCTCCAACCCGGACTAAAACTGCGCACCGGCGTCGTTTCGCAAGCAACCGATAAAGGCACGCACACCACCACCGCCGTGGAAATCCACCCCCTCGACGGCGGCGGTTTCGTCGCCGACACGCCCGGACTCAAAATCTTGGGCCTTTGGGACATCGAAAAAAATGAATTGGGATATCTTTTTCCGGAATTCGAGGATTATCGCAACAGTTGCAGATTCAGCCGCTGTTCCCATCTCCATGAGCCGCAGTGTGCAGTGCGACAGGCAGTTAACGAAGGTGTAATTTTTCCGGAGCGCTTCGCCAGCTACGAAAAGATATATTCAACACTTTAGCGGGTAAGATTATTCTGCAATAATCCTTTAAGACCAAAGCAGATATAAATTTCCCAAACTTTTCTAAAGTTTTTGTTGATTCAAATTGCGTTCGGTTTCAAACTGTTTACGTCCGCTGGAACGGACTAATGCTTTTGGACTATTGCGGAGGAAAGTGAAAATCTTCTATCAAGTTAGCCGAACTCGGCTACGCCAGGGAGCCATTCCCTCTAAGGCCTTTTTGCGTTCAGCCCTAAATTATCGGCATGCCGCATCCGATAATTGTGCCTGTAGCCGATGTGAAGCATTAGACCGCTTTCTTTTCCAGAGTGCCGCCTCTAAGCACAACTCGAATCATCCGAGCCTGGCGCTGAACGGGGCAATTCGCTCAGTACAAAAGCAGAACTTTCCCTCCGGCATCTACTCAAGAATGAGTCAATTCGGAGAACATCTACTTTCCATGGTCGTGTTTCACTTCTTCAAGTTTACCGGAATTCCTCTCGCCGGCTGTAAAATTTTGAAACAGCTTGCCGATAGATTCAGGTACACTTCCGAGTTCTACAACAGTGAAGTTGTCGGACAAACTTTGATCGCTAACAATCAACGTTTGTCTATTGCGGAATTGGAGCTAAGTGAAAGTGAAGCAAAGTTTTTTCTTGACACGAACAGTGGAACTAAGAATATTGACCGCAAAATTTTCGGCGATTATTCCGAACGTGCAAAATTTCACTTGCAGCGCCTCGGAAATTTGCTTAATTGGCGGTCTTATGTTTTGGGCTGGGAAGGGGTGTCCTCGTATGCCCAAGAGAGCGCACGGTTGAGAAAGGCAGCAAGCCCTAAACAAGGTCTATCGACACGAACGAATTACCAACACCTAACCTCAGGGATGAAGAGACTGTTGGGTTTTTTCTTTTCCCCGGCTGACATGGAAGAAAGCGATCTTTTTTATGAATCGGAAGCGACAGAACGTGGGCGGAAAGGGGCATGGTCATATTGCGTGATCAGTTAACGATGAGTTTAAGAATTAAGATAAACTGTGAGTTTTTTAAAGTAAGGAGTGTATTCATGGAAGATCTGAGCCAATGTGGTGCAGATTGGAAAGGAGGGTATTGGATCTAATGAGAATCAATGCCGAAAACGAACTGAAACGGAAAACAGATAAACAACGAGTAACAAGGGATTGTCGAATGAAGTCTATTCGAAACCTGGTATTACTGGCTGTTGTTATGATGTTGGCCTGGTCGGTGATCGGAGCTACAGCGTTCGGGCAGGCTCTGAACGTACTGCCGACTCCAAAAGACACGATCAATAGCTCGGCCATCGATCAACAACTGCTGAAAGGTCAATTCGCCGGGTTGGCCGGTGGCGGCAACGACACACTTTATTCAGTCAGAATAAAGAGCTGCGATCAGAAGGAGTTCTCTATCGAGAGAATCACGCTCCGGAAGAACAACAGCACGTCCCCCATCGGTACCTTCAACATCAGCGGTCGCTTTGATGAGAACTTTGAAGTCGTTTTAGCCGGCATCAATGTTCCCTTCGCCAACGGCGACTCACTGATGGTTCTGGTGGATGCCTGGGAAGATTCAATCGGTACGTATGCTGGCGGAGACGTCGATACGACCTACCACTTGACCGGTCTGGAATTGGTGATTCCACCGAACGGAATCGAAATGCGTAGTAACGGCTCGTTCACTCTGAACGCCGGTTACACCAACAACAACGAATTTGACCCGGTCAATTGTACGCCGTTACCTGACAGCAGTGATTTAGATTTACTGCCTGGTGACTACACTCGCACTTTTGACCTGTATCCGCCGACCTACGACGTGGATATCACGGTCCTCGATTCTTCTTGCGCCTCGTTTATCAACATCAATGATCAATTGGTCATCAGAGTTGATTTTGACGGCGTGATCAATCCGGAAGAAATTCTGGACAGCGCGATCTTTGTCGATCTTTCTGCGTTTGGTCTCTCTGCAAACTACCAAATGAGAAACGATTCCGCGCACTATCATAATTTTGCAGATTTCGATTTTGATTTCTGGCAAGATACCGTCAAGGTAGTGGAAGACAACATGGACGTCATTGCCGGCCACGTGATTGAGTTCACCGCCGCCGACATGGCTGGAAACGAAGGAACCGTTCCCTTCCAGTTCGACCGTCCAATCGATACGATTTCTCCTCAGTTTGATTCGTTGCGGTTCTTCATCTCGGAGAACAACACAGGATCCGATACATCGGCGGCAATCGGAGATCGTCTCTCCGTCATTGCCTACATGACCTCAAATGGTTTCTTCGAAATCGATTCAGTCGCAACCTATCAATATATTACCGGTACCCCCGGAGCGGAAAACTTCCGCACCGATACCACGTACTGGAACCTGGACGACGTTACCAATGGTAACGGCATCTGGCGCCTCGATTTCTACCTCACCGACGAGATGTCAAGAGACATCGCGGCTGGTGCGGACATTAATAAGTACATTTGGCTGACCGCTTGGGATAACGCCTGTAACGTCGCGATGGATTCCATCAGCCTCCAGAATGTCCTCGATATCGATCCCCCGAACTTCTCGGGCGTCGACTATCAGACCGTTACCAATGCTGACTCCTCCGGTTGCACCAACCTGGGTGACTCCATCCGTGTTGAAGCTGACTTGAGCGGCAGCAGTGATATCGCTACAGTCTATTCAAACTTCCTCGATGGTGGTTTGGGTGGCGCAACTCAGGAAGCCATGGGCCTCTTAGGCGCTGGCATCTGGGAAATCCGCTGGAAGATCGGTGAATTAATGGATCCGAGCTTCGACCCCGCACCGATTGATGCGAAGGATGCTAACAGCTTGCCGACCGACGCAGATTTCACCGTGTGGACGTATGCGATCGACGACGCCGGTAATATTGACAGCCTCCCATCTACTGCTCTTACAGCAGTCCTTGGCGGCACGGCTAATCTTGACACTCGCCGTCCGACGGCTGTCAATCAGGATGACGTCAGTATTATTATCCTTGCCGGTGGCAAGATTCGTCTTGCTTGGCCGGTAACGGCGCAGGCCACTGATGCCCAGTATTTCTATATCTCGGTGGATTCCACCGGGACTGGTTTTGGTGCTTACGATGTATTCGGCACCACTTTCAACGGTGAGTATGTGAACGCCGGTCCCGACTCTAATGCCTGGACTTCTGAGGTTCTTACTCACGCGCAGAACTACAGGTTCGTCATTCGCACCGAAGACGACTGCGGTAACTTCGAATTCAATTCAAATATCTTCGAAGCCATTCCGGATGCTCAGGCCCCGTCGGCCTGCGTAGTCTTCCCGGCTGCGGGACTCAATTTCGGTCCCAACAACCTGTTGGAGATCACGGCCACCTCGCCGGATGCCGACATCAATGCTGCTTGGGTCGTTTGGCGCAAGCTGGATCGCGGTGACGGTACCCCCGGTGCCTGGCAGAATTATCCGGTTCCGAACGTAAACGACATGGATGAGTTCGGTCAGACCTTCCGCTATACCCTTGACCTCGGAACCGATCCGAGCACCGAAGGTACCTGGCAGGTTTTGATCCTCACCATGGACGAAGTTGGTAACATTCGTAGCTTGTCTGAAGCAGAAGCTGACTGCGGATTCTTCGAATTCTTCTGGAATCCGAACGTTCCGGTCTGCGACTTCCTGACTATCAATGGCGCGTTTGCTCCGCAGACCGCTTGCGGTTTCGAAGTCTCCAGAACCCAAATGAACACTGCTGAAGTCACAATCACGGATCCGGATAACGAACCCGTTTATGTTGTTGATTCGTGGGTCGTCTTCACCACTTCCGGTGACAGAACCCGCATTGACTTTGCTGATGACGCTACGCTTCCGTACTCGTTTAACTTCTGGGTTGGCGACTGGCCGAAGACTATCGGCGGTCCGCTTCCGACCTACTTGATCACCGAGATCACGGATACTCGTAACGGTTCGTTCTGCGTCGATTCCGTCAAGCTCTGCTTGCCGGATGAAGTCGCCCCTCAGGCGATGATCACCGAGCCGAACGAATACCAGTGCGTTCAGATTGCTCAGTCGTCGCTGAACGGCGTCGAAATCACCGTTGAAATCGACCCGAACAGCTACGACACCAGCAGCCCGATCCGCGTTGAATTCTTCTACTCCCTCGATGGAACCATCCCGGGCGTGAAGATTGGCGAATCGGCGATTGGTGATCTGGACAAGAAGACAACGGCTCCGGTTAACCCGGGTGCAACAATCGAATGGGATAACTCGGGTCTTGAAGAAGGCTATGTCTGGTTGTACGCCATCGTCTATGATGACGTTAACAACGCTTACACGACCCCGTTCGTTAGAGTCTGCCTCGACGGCACCATGCCGGAGATGACCCTTACGATGGAAGGCGCCTCCTTCTTTGCCGGTTGCGATACCGTACCGTCGTGGAAAGTCGGCGACAATACCGATGGCCACGTTACCTTGTCTGCAAACCTTGTGAATCTCACAGGTATTGACATTGCCGACGTTTATTTCTACTACCAGGATGCGAATGCAGACGATGTCATCGATGTGTTCTACTTCTGGAATCAAATTGGTCAGGCTATGCCGGCGAACAATAACTCAATCTGGACTTACGATTGGGAATTCGACGACGTCCTTGATTGCGGCCGCACCTACCGCATTCGCGTTGCAGTCAAAGATCAGGCTGGCAACTGGATGCTCGACATGGACGGCGATGGCAACTTCGATGATTACACCTTCGATGATGCCGAAGCCAACGGCGCCGGCTTCTTGCTCACCTATGACTGTACCGCTCCGCAACCTGCCTTCACATTGTTTGCGAATGCCGGTGCGGAAAACATGACTTGGCAGAATCCGTCCGAAATCCTCGGCGGTTCAGCCGAAGTCTTCGCTCATCTGGGTGACGATTTGACCTTTGAAGTCGGAACTAACCCGTCAGACGATTCTTGCGAAGTCGCCAGAGTAGATTACTACCTCTGCGAAACCTTCGTCGGAACTTCAAGCAGCATGCCGACCAACTGGAGCGTATCATTCAATCCGCTTACTGCTGGTCTCGTCACAGCCGAAGATATTGCCGACGGCTATTACCAGTGCGATCTTGAAGCCCGTGCGTTTGACAATCTCGGTCAATTCGCTTCTGACCACATCACCGTCTACTTCCTCGACGATGTTCCTCCGGCCGCTCTGATTCTTGAGCCCGGTAACGGCGAGTATGTCTGCGGTGACGTCAGCCTTGCTTTGGCGGCAATTCACGATGAGAGCCTGAGTAAGGTCGTCTGGTACTACTGGCCTGCCGCTGGCGGTCCGGCTGTACAGATCGACGAGGTGTTTGATTATGATGAAGTCTCCAATTGGGAATCAGTTTGGCATACGCTGAACGCCGTCCCGGATGACGACTACTATGTTGGCGCTTCGCTCATCGACGATGCCGGCAACGTCACCGATATGGAATTGACCAAGGTCCTGGTCCACGTCCGGAATGCAATTCCGACCGTGACCATCACCACTCCGACGGGCGGATTCTTCTGCTCCAACGAGCAATTCTGTGCCACTGTCAATCCGAATGGCGCCGCCCCGATCGACTTCGTCCAGTTCCAATGGAAGAATGCCACCGACGATAACGGCGAATGGCAGAACTTCGAAAACGGACCGGATCAGGAAGCTCCGTGGTGCGCCAACTTCGTGGACAGCGACTTCTTCGATTATGCTGACGAAGGCTTCTACCACTTCCGCGCTCTCGTTCAGAGCGAATGTGGACAGGCCTCATATAGCGAAATCGTGACCCTGTTCTATGACTCAACCGACCCGGATGTTCGTCCGGTCAGCGTCACCGACGGTATCACGACTTTCGATATCGACAATGCCAACGATCCGACTCCGACCTTCCCGGTTGGAACTCAGATGTTGACCTGGACGTTCCGTGCGAAAGACGATCAGTCTCCGTTCGGTCCGTCTCCGATCTACAACTCGGGTCTCGGTTCGATCTGCGCCCAGAACGTCTGCACCGACATCGTTGCCGACGAAAACGGCTACTTCACTGCCTCATGGGATATGAGCGGTTTCGAAGCTGGTGAATACGCGTGGGGTGTAGTCGTCACCGACGCCGTCGGTTGTAACGAAACCAATATCGACATCATTTTCGAGATCACCGCAGGCGAGCCGACTCTCGCTCTCGTTGCCGGTTGCTGGAGAGGTTCCCTCTTCGGTATCGCCGAATACGGCGCCAACACGATGTTCCAGCAGCGCCGGAACGGCGGCGAATGGGTTTCCATTGGCGGTTCGAGCGCTCAGGACGACAACTGGTTGCTCAACGACGACTGGAGCTATACGCCGCAAATGTGGGGCGTTTATTCGACCCCATGGTCGCCGGCGAATGGCACCTACGAGGTTCGTCTCCTGTCTGAGAATAGCACAGGCTACGACGAGGAGTTGTCGCCGATCACCACGATCGTCGTCACTGATGGCGCTTGCGCTGTGACCGGCGCTCCGGCCGACTTCGGCCCGGGCACGATCGAGCGCAACCTCGAAAACGACTGCGATAATCTCGAAGGTCTTGCCACTATCAACTCTGAATATGGCATGCCTTGGGGTCTCTCGGTCGCTTATAATGTAGCTACCGAAGACTACAGCTTTGATATCATCGCTTTTACCGCGCTTAATCAGCAGGGTGGAATCGACAGATACGCCGGTTCCTTCGACTTCGACGCTCTCGTCGACGATGGATTTGGTGAAGGCCATGTCTTCTTCGTTGACTATGACGGTCTCACTGCCTGGTCAATCAATAACGACTACTCGACCTTCTGGGTCAGCCGCGACTTCGGTACCGGTGGTCCAGTCACGTTTGAAGATGTCACCGTTGACATCCCCGCTGAGTGGTCGGACTACGACGGCACTGACGCTTCGGCGCTTGCCATTTGGAAATCCAAGATTGCCCGCGCAAGCGTTTGGCAGGATTGGTTGCTCACACCGGTGGGTGACAACAATGGCATGATGACCTATCTGACTGATCCGTCATGTTCAAATCTCTGTGGTGATGACGGGCAGTATGCAGTCGTTACCATGCAGTACAACAATCAAGTTACGGTTGCTCCCGAGTCGCTCATGGTGGCTTGGTGGGATGGTGAAGGAAACTGGCGCAACGATAACGTCTACTTCCCGTCAACCGTCCGCGGCTTCTACCGTGAGGGCGGTCAGAACTGGGTGCAGTTTGCGGTTACTTGCTTCGGCGACGTTGGAGGTAACGGCGCGACCGATGCCTGGTATTCAGTCGTGAAACGTACTCAGTACGACGGCACAACTGCTATCCGCAGACTTGAACTCTATCCATCCTGCGGTGACTACACCGGCGGTTATCCAGAGTTCACCTATCAGGCTGTAGAGCCGTTCCAGTCGACTATCGACTGGGGTACGCTTGAAGTCTATCTTGATGGCATCCGCATTGAAGACCGCGATGGCTACAATCCTCCGGATTCGCAGTCTACCATCAAGCAAATCAAAGGCGCCAAGACCGCACTAGATGACGCCGACAACGTCGACATCTGGTACGACGAAGTCTCAGCTCAAATCTTCGTCTCGTTCTATTCAGGTTATTACGACGGAGACAACATCTACTACTCGTATTCCCCGTTGGCTTGTGGCGCTCACGATCTCTATATCCGCCTCGAGGATACCCAACATCGTCCGCAATCGGTTCGCGACAACCTCATGGTTGATTGCACCGAGCCGGATGTTGACTTTGATAACGCGTATGTCTCCAAGAACCCGACTCTCACCTTCACCATTGATGATGCTGAGTCCGGCGTTGATTGGGAACATGTGTTTGTTGACATCTTCTTCGTTACCAAGGGCGACACCACTGCGGGTGGCCCGGATGGCGGAGAGCCGAAAGAGAAAGTCGCTTTCATCCAGACGTTCTTCCCGGATCAGATCAAGGATTACCTCCAGGAAGACGGCAGAACGGTCATCATCCCGACTCATTATGATCTGGATGACGAACGCGGCGTGATCGGCGTCATCTATGACGGATACTACGATGACCCGTCCGATGGATTCGGCGGCGAATTTGGCTGGATCGGCGATATCCTCTGTGGATTCGGTCTGTGCGACACCGGTGATCCGTCAGAGTGGGATAACTTCGATCACTACTATTATCATGGCGGAGGCGCTTCTGATTGCGCCGGCAACTATGCCGATCCGCATGTTCAGTACTTTACCGTCGATTACGATGGAGCCAACATTATCATGACTTCAAACACCAACGCTTGCCCGTTGACCTTCGATGTCGAAGATGATGGCGCCGGTGTTGCCAGTATTGAAATTCGTGAAAACAATGTGCTCCTTGATGATGCCGAATCCTCTGCTGGCGCCGTCGACGAAAGCGGCGAGTGGTACTTTGCAGAATCCGGCAACGGCGGTACCTTGTACTATTGCCCGAGCCTCGGCGTTACCTTTGAAATCAAAGTGACCGACGAACTCGGCGGAACCAGCACCTTCACCAGCACAAACCAGGGCAACTTGGGCGAAGGCTCAGTCTCGGCTTGGGTTGGTCCCAATCCATACGATCCTGAATCTGATGAAGCTTTCAGCATCAACGTCGGTCTTGCGCAGGCTGCCAACGTCGTAGTCCAAATCTATGACTACGCCGGTGGTCTTGTGAAGACCCTCAATGCTGGCGCCGTCGGAGCCGGTGAAACCCGGATTCCGTGGGACGGAAGAACTGACGGTGGTACAATGGTCGGTACCGGCGCCTATATGGCCCGTATCGAAGCCTCTGGTACCAGCGGCAGCGCTGCATCGGCTGTGGTCTGGATCGCAGTTGTTGAGAAGTAAGAAGGAAGACACACAGAGGGGTCCCGCTAACTGCGGGACTCCTTTGAATAACTTGAAACTAATGTTTAGTTATAGGAGGGGAGATCTCGACATGAGAAATCACCTGAAGAAATTTGTGATCTTCGCCGGTTTACTTTCGACTCTCCTGTTAGGAGTGAGCGGATCCGCCATAGCTGACGACAATCATGCCTTCCCGATCTTTCGGACTGGCGTGAGTGCTCGCGCTCTGGCGATGGGCAGCGCGTACACCGCAGTTGCCGATGACGCTTCCGCTGGATATTGGAATCCGGCCGGATTGACTGGCGTAGAGAAATTCAGCCTTACAACCATGTTGTCCGACAACATGCGCTATGACCGGCAGTACATGTACGCCGGACTCGCGTACAATTTCGGCACCGCTGGTTGGGCGGCCTTCAACTGGGTCAATGCCGGAGTCGATGAGATTCAGGGCGCGACCGGTAGTGGCCTCGATGGTAGCACTTTTAGCGCTGACGACCATGGCTTCCTGTTTAGCTATGGTAACAAGCTCGACAGACTGCGTGTTGGCGCTACCCTCAAGGTGGCCTATCAAAAAATCGACAGCTACTCAAGCACAGGTGTCGGCTTTGATGCAGGCGTGAAGTTCCTTCTTAGCGATAACGTCCATCTTGGTGTCGTCGCTCGTGACCTTGGCACCAAGGTTGGCCGCACGTCTGTGCCGGTCTCTTGGCGCGCCGGTGTCGCAGCCATGTCGTTCGGTGGATTCACATTCGCCGCCGACGTTCAGAAGGTCCAGCACACTGATAATGTCACTCTCTATCTCGGTTCCGAGTACGATTATCAATTCGCTGATGACTACTTCGCCGCTATCCGCGGCGGCGTCGCTGACGGCGATTTCTCAATCGGCGCCGGCTTGACCGTGGCGAGCAGATACTCGATTGACTATGCATACGTGACTGAAACCCAGAATTTCCTGGGCGAAAATCATCGTATCTCGCTGTCAATCGCTTTCTAATCTACCGATTAGAAGGATATAGAAAAGACGCCCCGGCCGTTAATTCGGCTGGGGCGTTTTGATTTCAGACGTAGCAAGGTGAAAATCGCTCGGGAAGGCATCTCTTCAGAAACCCCATTTTGCAAAGGGAAACATTTTTCTGATGTCACTGTCCTCGTAATGAGTCATTCCGCAAAGGCGACTGTTGAAAAGTTGCCCCGACCATTATCATTACTTTCCAAACATGCGCTGTCGTCTCGCTAAGTCTTTCCCGCGCCTGCGGGAATCCAGCAAAACTTATTTTTGTTCGCTAAGTCTTTCCCGCGCATGCGGGAATCCAGTAAGACTTATCTCTGTGTTCGGTGACGATTCTCAGACAGTAATGTCACGCGAATTGTGTCTTACCCCCGGCTACCCGCGCTTTCTCCTTGCTTCATCACGGCCATAATGATTATGATTCTCCTGTACCCTTCGAAAAGGCTGTTATCGATGAAAGAATACCACGACATTGTTGGAACTGAAATTCCCGAAGAACTCCCGCTCCTGCCTTTGATCTCCGCCGCCGTCTTTCCCTCGGCTGTTGTTTCGATCCAGGTCCGTATCGCCCGCTCATTGGCGCTGCTCGATCATGAGGTCGAAGAAAACGAGATCATCGCCACGGCGATCACCAAGAAAGGTATCACCGTCGCCGAGTCGCTCGCCGACATCCACGAAATCGGCGTTGCCGTCAGAATCATTTCCAAAGTCAAGATACCGAATAACACCTACCAACTGGTCATCCAGGGATTGCGCCGCATCAAAATCGTCAAGCTGCTGCAGGTGGAACCATTCATGAAGGCTCAAATCGAGTGCCTGCCGCCCGACGAGCCCGGCATCAATGAGCCCTTGTTGCTCAAACAGGAAGAGGCGCTCAATCTCTTCCAGCAACTCACAATGCTCGACAACCGCTATCCGCGCGAAATGGTGCAGATCATGCGCGCCAATACCGAAGATGCCGGCCGCTTTGCCGATCTGCTCTCCAGCTATCTCGCCTTCGGTCTCGGCGAAAAACAATACCTCGTGTCCGCCATCAAGCTCGAAGAACGTTACGAGCGCCTGATCCGGCTCATGACGGCAGAATTGCAGAAAATCCAGGTCTCAACCGAGGTCGAAAGCCAGGTCAAAGTCGATGTCGATCGCACCCAGCGCGAATATTACCTCCGCCAGCAGATGGCCGCGATCAAGAAAGCCCTCGGTGAAGACGGCGACACGGACACGCAGATCGTCGAACTGCGCAAGAAACTTGACGCCACTGGGATGCCCGAAAACGTAAAAGTCGTCGCCGAACGCGAACTGAAACGGCTGGCCGAAATTTCCGCCATGTCGCCCGAATACAATGTCATTCACACCTATCTCGACTGGATCGCCGAACTGCCTTGGTCAAAGGCGTCGACCGATAATCTCGGCATCAAAGAAGCCCGCGCCATTCTTGAGGAAGACCACTATGGCCTCGAAAAAGTCAAAGAGCGCATTCTCGAATTCCTCGCCATCCGGCATCGTCGCGAAAACCCGCACGGTCCCATTCTGTGCTTGGCGGGCCCTCCCGGAGTTGGTAAGACGTCTTTGGGTAAGTCAATCGCACGGGCTCTTGGCCGTTGCTTCGTACGCATCTCCGTCGGCGGTATGCGCGACGAGGCCGAAATCCGCGGCCATCGGCGAACCTACATCGGAGCCATGCCCGGCAAGATCGTCCAGGAGATGCGCAATTGCGGCGTTGTCAACCCGCTCTTCATGATCGACGAGATCGACAAAATGGGTTCCGACTTCCGCGGCGATCCGTCATCGGCGATGCTCGAGGTCCTCGACCCCGAACAGAACAACACCTTCCGCGATCTCTATCTCGATCTGCCGTTCGATTTGAGCAAGGTGTTCTTTATCACAACCGCCAACCTGCTCGAGACAATTCCCGGCCCGTTGCGCGATCGCATGGAGGTAATCGAAATCTCCGGCTACACGCTGATGGAAAAAGTGCAAATCGCGAAAAAGTACCTGATCAAGCGTCAGATGGAATCGACCGGGCTCAAGGAAAACGAATTCGAAATCACTGATGACGCCATCAAAATGATCATCACCGGCTACACCTATGAAGCCGGCGTCCGCAATCTCGAACGCACCATCGGCGGCCTTTGTCGCAAGTGCGTCGTGAGAATCCTCGAGGGCGCTGTGACGAGTGTCAAGATCGACGAGGCTGCAGTCGAGGCGTTGCTCGGCCCGCCGCGCATCACCCACGATGTCGCCAATCGCCAACCCGAGGTCGGCGTCGTTACCGGTCTCGCCTGGACACCCTTTGGCGGCGACATCCTCTTCATCGAAACCATTCGCATGCGAGGCAAGGGGACCGTCATAGTCACCGGCCAGCTTGGCAATATCATGCAGGAATCCGTCGAGGCCGCCTACTCGTACGTGCGGTCGCGCGCTTCCGATTTTGGACTCGATCCGGTCATATTCGAGCAGACCGATGTCCACATCCATTTCCCCGAGGGGGCCATTCCCAAGGATGGTCCGTCCGCCGGTGTCGCCGTCACGGTCGCGCTGATTTCACTCTTCACCGAGCAGCCCGTTTATCACACCGTCGCCATGACCGGCGAGGTCAGCTTGCAGGGCAAGGTGCTGCCGATCGGGGGACTCAAAGAGAAGGCGCTGGCCGCTTACCGCGCCGGTATCAAGAAAGTCCTGTTCCCGGTCGGCAACCTGAAGGACCTGCCCGAAATCCCCGAGGAAGTCCGCGGCAGTTTGGAATTCGTGCCGATTGAGACAATTGACGATGCCCTCGACCAGGCTCTGGCGCGCATCATCTTGCCGTCCTCCGACGCCGTCAGCGCCATCGAGCACTTCAAGAAAAACGACCGCAGTCAGTAGCGATCCCCATCCCTCATCTTGAAGCCAAGTTCGTGTGGGACAAGGGAAAGTGAGTACTTGGAGAGAATGGGCCAAGCTCGAACTTATCAGCATGATTGCAGTACTCCAAAGAATTGAGATTTCATGAGCATCGCCAATCCAGTTCACGAACTCCGGAAGTACGATGGCCCAGTGACCCGCACAGAGGGGACTAACATATCAAAATAATTCTTGACAAAACGGGGATCGTTTCATCTACTTAGATCAATACTCAAAGGGTTGGAGGATCAATGTCCTACCTCAAAAGCAAAATCTTAATTCAAATCCTCAGATCGGCGTTGTTACTTGCTTGTGTCTTAGTTGCAATTTCCAGCGGTCAATCATGCAGCAAGAAACCAAGCGACGGAGACGATGATACTTTGAAACCGCCTCCATGGAACCAGATGGAAATCGACTGGTACGCAGCATGGTCACCTGACGGCTCAAAGATCATTTACTCTCGCTACCCTGCGGATGGAGCGCGAGACACAACGTGGGAATGGGGCGGATTCATCCACGATGTTGCCAGTGAAAAAGACTCCTGCATTTGGCCCAATGTGAAATTTCAAGGATTCTCATGGTCTCCGGACGGTCAAAGTGTTGCCGTCGTCCAAGATGCCCGAATTTTCATATATGATTTCGCGGGTAACAACACAACGCAGATCACTTATGAAAACCGCAATTTCTCTGTAGCATGGTCTCCCTGCGGTGACAAACTCGTATTCTTCGTAAGGACAAACAAAGGTGGCATGTTCGTCTACGATTTTGAGGACGATTCAATCGTTCATGTTGAGGGTCGTGTAGGAGCGGACGCGGGCGACTGGATGTCCGATTGCTCGACACTTGTCCTCTTGGATTCCTGTATATCCACAGAGTGCGGCATCATGGGATACAATTTGTACAGGGATTCACTTTGGGTCATCACCCGAATGGAAGGATATAAGCGAGAGATCAGTCTATCTCCGGATGGTCAGACCATTTTGTTTGGTGTTGACAAGGATATTTGGGCTGTTTCAGTTTCAGGAGGAGACCCTTATCGCCTTACTACGGAAGGAGGAGCTTATGCCGATTGGTCACCGGACGGTAAATGGATAGTGTACACCAAAGTTGATCGGTGGAACGGCTATCTGTGGTTGATGCGCCCGGATGGATCCGAAAAACATTGAAAATGACGAAATAT
>CAVPQS010000002.1:0-7301 GCA_963707485.1 uncultured bacterium | reverse complement strand
CGCGAATTTCTGCCGCAAGGGTAACTTCATCGCGCCGCTCGACGCGAACCTTGAACCGTGCATACAGTTCGCCGTGAACATCCTTAAGATATACCAGTTCACCCAACCATTTGAAGAGAAGTTCTTCATCAGACTCCGCCGACAAGGTCACATCGCGAACCGATTCGGCGCCGATCAATTCCAAAGGCGCCATGACGCTGAACAGCGCAAGCGCGGCGTTTTCGAAAAGCTCATCGAGGGAATCGCCGAATGCCTCGAATGCGGCATCAGCGGTGGCGATGTCTTCGAGAAAACGGAACTTACTTTTTGCCATTGGATTTGGGGCGGTCGAGCCAGAAACCGAGGATGATTCCGACTCCGACAGCGCCGAGTGTCAGCGCCGGCAGCGGCAGACCAAAGCGAAAGAAGGTGAACCGCAGGATGACGCTGCCGGAATTCTGAAATAGAAATCCGACTAACGCGGCGATCAGAACTATGATCCATGCCTGTTTACCAGTAAACATAATAACAAAAAAGGTGCCGTCGTTTCCGCCGGCACCTCAAAAGCAAGATTGCTTGCTTACGCCTTTATGATACAGTCAATCGGACAGATCGCCACACAGCGTGAACCACCGTCCACGTTGGCACATTCGTCGCATTTTGCCGCGTCAATAATGTAAATATCCCCCTCGGAGATGGCGTCGTTCGGGCATTCCGGCAGACAGAGGCCGCAGGCAGTGCACTCGTCGGTGACTTTCATCGCCATTATCAATATCCTCCTCAAAAGCGTGATGACGATTCGAGAACTCTCTCGAATCATCGACAAATATATGTGCTTTATCGAGCCCCGCAAGTAAAAATGCTTAATTAGTCTTGATTTGTTTTTGGGGCTTGATTGCGCCGCCAAACGCTCGACGGAAAATTATCAATATAAATACGCAGGCGCTCGCAAGTAGAAGTGAGATAAACGCATGCGGACCGAATGTCATCGATCCCTTTTGCACGAACACCGCCGTCCAGTTCAATAGAGCCTTTATTCCTATCGGAATGAGATAGTACTGCAGCGGCAGGCGTGACGCGATGAACAATCCAATTAACGCGCCGCAAATTGTACTGACGCCGATCAAGCCGATTTTCTGTATCATGTCAGCCGGAATCAAGACCGAGCCGTCGGTCGCAAATTGCGTCAGGTTTGCCGCTTGCATGAGACCAAATCCGGCTCCGGCGGCAGCGCCGATCGCTATCGCCGGCTTCACGCGGTCGAAGTGTTTGATGAAGTAGAGCGCGACTATCGGAATCGCGATTGCGGCAATCTCGAAAATTGCGAATATCAACGCCGAACCGAGCAGGGTGATATATGTATTTCCCGAGCCGCCGCTTGGTTCAATTGCCCAACCGAAATAGGCATTCTGAATCGGCATCAATACTTGCAGCGACAACCAGTACAAAGCCGCCGCCACCGCAAAGGCGATCCACGTCTTCGGTCCCTTAATTTCCGACCAGGAAAAGGCAACGAGCCAGCCCAACGCCATCGCCAGTAAAAGCAAGTACCCCGGCAAGCGGTTCGTGATCATCGTCCAGATTGATAACCGCGCGATTTCGACCTTCTCCCCCGCAACTTGACGGATAACCGAAATCCCCGCTGCTTTGTCGACAGCTTTAAGTAGCCGGCCGAATTCGTCGATGTAAAGCGTCTGATTGAGCGGGTCAAGCTGCAATACGCGGACCCGCAAATTCTCGCCGCCATAGTTGTATGTCTCAAACGGCAGCACCAGAACGTTGGTCGGAAACAGCTTATTCAGTTGCGGAATCATGACTTCAGAATTGACTGTGTCGCCGGGATTGCGCTTGATCGAGGATACGGCAATTTCCCACTGCAGCGCAAAGTTGTTGTCGAACAGCAGCGGCCAGCGTTGAAGCTGAATATTGAACGGCTGCGTCACGCCCAAGCGGGTGGTGGTCCCCATATATTCTTTGCCGGTGAAGCGGCCCTCGTGAGTGACCTTCGCATTGAGCAGCGTCAGTTCGTACTGATAGTTGCGCGGCAATCCGTTCGGACGGTATCCGACCTCGCAACTGACATCCAGGTCGTACGAACGCCCGCTGCGCTCAATCACGGTTTTGGTTTCCATCGCGAAGGACAGAAGCGAATCGTTGTCAACCGAACTGATTTCGGTGAGCGTGCCTTTCTGACTGCCGATTATTTTTCCGTTGCGTTCGATGCGGAACTCGACGACGTCACCCGTCTTATAGAGTTCGCCCGGCCGCGCTGCAAACGCAGTTACGCTGAGAGCAAAAAGTATGATTATGGCGCGCAGTAGTGTTTTCATAGTAGTCAATTCGGCAATTGGCTGGGAATATACAGCGGAGCGGGCTATGGACAAGGGATATTTGCGGGAGCCTACTCTTTCCGCACTCCCGTGAACTTCACGACGTAGATCGATACCTCGTAAAGCACATACAACGGCACCGCCAGCAGCATCATGCTGAATGCGTCCGGCGTCGGAGTTATGATCGCCGCAACAATGAGAATACCGATAACGGCAAATCTTCTCCCCTTACGCAGCGTGTTCGCGCTGATCAGGCCGATCCGGCCGAGGAAATACGCGATGATCGGCAACTGAAACACTGCGCCGAATGCCACGCACATCCAGAAGACAAACGAGAAGTAGTCCGAGACGTCAATCAGCGGCTTGACGTTCTCGGTGCCGAATTCCTGCAGAAACTTGATCGCGTTGGGAATCACGCCGAAAAAACAAAATCCCGCGCCGCCGAAAAAGAACAGCGTCCCCAAAATCGTCACCGGCACGAGATATTTGACCTCGCGCTTGTACAGCCCCGGAATCACGAACCGCCAAAACTGAAACAGCACGACCGGTATCGCCAGCGCCAAACCGGCAAATCCGGCCAGCTTCATGCGCAGCATAAATGCGCCCGTCGGTTGGCGGAAATAAACGGTGCCGACCGGCTTGACGATCAATTCGACCAATTTGTCGGAGAAAAAATAAGCGATTACCGCGAAGAACATGATCGAGAGAATAATTTTGATCAGCCGCTGGCGCAATTCCTCGATATGTTCGAGAAACGGCATATCTCCCCCCGGCGAGTCCTGGCCAATGTCGCGAATTTCTACCATTGAGAATTACTTGAGCAGATCTTTGATTTCGTCGACGAACTCGGTCTTGTCCTGGAACTTGCGGTAGACCGAGGCAAACCGCACATAGGCGACCTCGTCGAGATCGCGCAGCCGCTCCATGACCATCTCGCCGATGAGTTGCGACGACACTTCCGACTTATTGACTTTGAATAATTCGTTCTCGACGTCCTCGACAAGTTGCATTAATTGCTTTTCCGAGACGGGACGTTTGGCAGTCGAAATTTGCAGCCCGCGCAGAAGTTTCGAGCGGTCGAACGGCTCTCGCCGCTGGTCTGACTTGAGAACGATTAGCGACACCCGCTCGATATACTCGTAGGTCGTGTAGCGCTCGTTGCAGGACAGACACTCGCGCCGCCGGCGGACCGCGTTGCCCTCCTGGACCGAACGCGTGTCAATCACCTTGTCCGATTCTTCACCGCAATAAGGACACTTCATAATCTAACCCTCGACAACAATCGTAGTTCCGACAACGCGGCTGAACTTGCTCGCCGCCGATCCCTGGTTGACGAAAATCTCGACCGTGTCATAGCCGGAGATAATCGCACTCAAATCCCTGCCCTCGCTGTAGCTGTTGACGAATGCGACATTCTTGACATCGCCAACCGTGCATCTAAGATGTGTGAGTTCAACGCCGCGCGGCAAGTCATTCTTTGCAATGTTGCTGATCAGGTTGCCGAATTTATCGACATAGACGATTTCGCCGATTACGCTGCGGCCATGCTTGAGCAAGTTCGGAATCTTGAGATAAGCATAAGTTTCAACCTTAGGTCCGACTGACTCGAGCGGCAATCCGGCGGCAAGTCTCGCAGCGACCGGCGCCATGATATCGCGGCCATGAAACGTCTGCCCGTGTTCGGGCAGGAATAGCTCTTCGTTCTCGATGGCGTAAACCTGCTTCTGGGGAAAGTCGGTCAGGAGATACGACAGCAGCCCGTTGTCCGGCGCGACGAAGTAATATCCTCCGGCTGTCGCCGCCAGCATGCGTCTTGCACTGCCGACGCCGGGATCGACCACCCCAAGGAATACCGTGCCGGCGGGATAGTAACGCACCGACTTTTGCAATACAAATGCAGCCGCGCGAATGTCAAATGAGGAGATGTTATGAGTGATGTCGATGATTTCGCAATCGGGAGCGAAGCGCTTGATCGTCCCCTTGATCATGCCGACGAAACCGTCGTTGTCGCCGAAATCGGTCAGTAGCGCAATCGTACTCACAGTGCTATTCTGAATTAGTTTCCCTGGCCAAATCGCGCGACTCGACAGTCAGCCAGTCGATAAACGGCTGCGAGCCGTCGACGATGTCCATCGCAATCAGCTCCGGAAGTTCATAGCCGGAAAGTTCCTGGATCAACTGCTGAATCGATTGCACCTGGTCGCGCAACGATTTGATGACGAGCAGGCACTCGCTCTGATTATGGATCTCGCCTTCCCAGCGAAAGACCGACCTGATGCCCGGAACGATATTGACGCATGCCGCGAGATGATTTTCGATCAACTGCGTGGCGATGTTTTGCGCTTTGATTTCGTCGCTGCAGGTTGAAAACAATACAATCGGTTCGGGCATGCTACTCCTTGAAATCGCGGCCCAGCTTTTGCCGGACCGATTCAATTTTGCGATCCATGTTGCTCAGATTTCCCGCGCGGTCGTCGATAGCGATCCGCGTATAGACCCGCGGCGAAACTGCGCGCACAGCGTCGTGACATTGTTTAATCACGGCCATGCACTGCTCCCAGTCGCCCTCGATGAGCGTGCCCATCGCGTGCGTCTTGTACTTCAATCCCGAACGGTCGATGATATCAATCACTTTGGCGACTTCCTTCGAGATTGATTCGCCGACTCCCATCGGCGTTACAGAAAATTCAACCAGCATTTTTTCCTCCCGTTACGGTATCACCGGTATCGCGATGTCTTTGTCCATGCGATCCAGATACAGCGGGAAGCGGTTGCACAAGCGCTCGACTTCGGACTTCACTTGCGACAACACAGCTTCGTTATCGAGGTTCTTAACCACCTTGTCGATCAGGGTTGCGATCTGCTTCATTTCCGGCTCTTTCATGCCGCGCGTCGTGATCGCCGGCGTGCCGATGCGAATCCCCGACGTCACCAGCGGCGGCTGCGGATCAAACGGAATCGTATTCTTGTTGGTCGTGATCGACGCGACATCCAGCGCTTCCTGCACCTGCTTGCCGGTCAAACCCATCTCGACAAACGACAATAGCAGCAAATGCGTGTCAGTGCCTTTCGAAACGACATGGTACCCCATGCGCATGAATTCGTCCGCCATCGTGCGCGCATTGGCGAGAATCTGCTTTTGGTAAGTTTTGAACTCCGGCTGCAGAGCTTCTTTGAAAGCCACAGCTTTCGCCGCGATGATGTGCATCAACGGTCCGCCCTGAATTCCCGGCATTACCGTCCGGTCGAGGTCCTTCTTGAATTCCTTCTTGCACAAAATCATCCCGCCCCGAGGACCGCGCAAAGTTTTGTGCGTTGTCGTCGTGACAAAATGCGCATGCGGCACCGGCGAGGGATGCAACGCCGCGGCGATTAACCCCGCAATATGCGCCATGTCAACCATCAAGAGCGCGCCGCAAGCGTCGGCTATTTCGCGGAAGCGTTTGAAATCCAGCGTACGCGGATAGGCCGATGCCCCTGCCACGATCATCTTCGGCTTCGTCTCCAGCGCCTGTTTGCGCAGCGCATCATAATCAATCGTTTCGGTATTCTTGTCAACCTCATAGCCGACGACCTTGTAGAATATGCCGGAAAAATTCAACGGGTGCCCGTGCGTCAAGTGCCCGCCATGCGAAAGATTCAGCCCCAATATCCTGTCGCCCGGTTTGAGTACGGTAAAATACACCGCCATGTTCGCCTGCGAGCCCGAGTGCGGTTGGACATTCGCGTGCTCGGCGCCGAACAACTCGATTGCCCGCTGGCGCGCTAAATTCTCCGCGACATCGACAAACTCGCAGCCGCCATAATAACGCTTTTTCGGGTAGCCCTCGGCGTACTTATTGGTCATGACGCTACCGGCAGCTTCGAGGACGGCGTTCGAGACAAAGTTCTCTGAAGCGATTAATTCAAGTTTCTTATTTTGGCGATTGGTTTCACCCTGGATCGCCGCATATATTTCCGGATCAACTTGCTTAAGATGTGACATTTCGGTCTCCTGACTGGCAGCAACCCTGCCGCGAAAAATATACCGAAATGGCAACTCAAGAGAAACAAGTATTTCCCTGCTGTTGTGATTGACAAATCAGCGGACCTGGAGCTATTAATTGGAACGAGATTATGACTGCCGGTACCGATAAGGCAAAACCAGCCGAGCAAGGCGTTCCGCGCGAGACGCCCCGGCGCAACTGCTTCGCCAAGCTCGGCGCTGCCTTGCTTCCGGTTATTGGAGAGGCTGCAACTCGCAAACTCATTGCCGACATCAAACGCGCGGGCTACTTCGAAATCGGCCTGCTCGATCAGTCGCGACTCATTGTTACAAAAATAGTCGCGCTCGGCGACGGCGCCAGACATAGCGCCGCGTTGATCGAATCCGATAACGACAAAATCCGCTCAATCGGCATCCACGTTCATTTCGAACATTTCAAGCGCGATCTCAAAAAGGAACTTAAGTCACTAAAACTAACCGGCGCCCTGCCCGGAACCTGGACGCAGGAAACCGGACAATGGGTTTTGAAGAATGTCGTACATGAACACGGTCTGGAAAAAGTTCTGCCGCTCGTTAGTTCGTGGGCATTCGACAAGGACCCGGCCGTTCGCCGGATGTTGGCAGAAGGATTGCGCCCGCGCGGAGTTTGGTGCAAACATCTGACTGCGCTCAAACGCGACCCGACTCCGATCAAGTCGATGCTCGAGGCGCTGCTCGACGACAAGTCCGACTACGTCCGCAAAGCTGTCGCCAATAATCTCAATGACATCTCCAAAGACAACCCCGACTTATTGTGTGACTGGATTGCTGAGTGGAGCAAAGGCAACATCAGCGCCGAGCGCCGTTGGATTATTCAACGCGCATTGCGGTCGCTGATCAAATCCGGTCATCTGGGGGCACAGAAGTTGATGGGTCTCGGCGACATCGATGCCGTCGATATTGTGTGGCGAAAACCCACTCCCAAGGAAATCGTGATCGGTCAAGGCATTCCCTTTGAAATCGACTGC
>CAVPQS010000001.1:0-33626 GCA_963707485.1 uncultured bacterium | reverse complement strand
GATAGATCATCTCGTCAAGCGACAACAAGGTCGCGCCGTTGACGTCGGACAGCGTTGCGCCGAATTCATCCATCGTGACATTCATGTACTTGGCGAGTTCCTTGTGCGACGGCTTGCGTCCCAGGCGGCCCTCCAACTCACGGTGGGCGCGATCCAATTCGCGTGATTTGGCGCGGGTCGAACGCGGCACCCAGTCCAGGCTGCGCAATTCGTCTAATATGGCGCCGCGAATGCGCGGCACGGCGTAGGTCTCAAACTTGATCCCGCGCGTCGGGTCAAAGTTGGCGAATGCTTCGATCAGTCCGATGACGCCGGTATTAACCAGATCCGGCAATTCGACCGTCTTGGGAAAGCCCATTGCCAGGCGTCCCGCGACATTGCGGACCAACGGCAGATAATGTGACAGCAACTGTTGGCGGATTTCCGGATTCCCCGTGCTGCGATAATCCTTCCATGCATCTGCAACGTTCATAAACTCTTCACGCCTTTCCTCTTAATATCGAATTGAAAGTCCATTTATTTCGTCTGTCCGTTTAGTTATGAACCATCACTGGCGTATCGTCAAAGCCGACAACGCGTTTTAGCGCCATAGCTTCGCCGAGCCGCTCCCAGAGCGACGATTCGCGCCTTGCCTTGCCTATATGTCTTTCCTGCAAGGTCTTAACTATCCTGTCCAATTTCTTACCAGCCCCGTTAAGTTCTGCCGATTTAGTGAGCAGAGATTGGCTCTCCGCGAATTTCTCGATTAATGGATTGAACTCGAGATACCCGAGTGCCGATACCGTGCGCGCCAGAAACTTCTCGATCAGTTCGCTGAACTTCACCGCGGTCTGGTCCCCCTCGACGTCCCCTTCGGTCTTGTTCACGATGAAAGCCGCCGCGCCCCGGTCGTCGACTTCGCCTGCCTGTTTGATTTGTATGTAAGAATCTGATATCGAGGAAATCTTCGGCGTCGTCACACTGATGCTCAAATCGCTCAAAGCGATCAAATTCAGGATCAGCGGTTCCAGCGACGATGGTGTGTCAATCACGACCACGTCAAACAAGGCATCGATCCTGGCGCAGTTCTTCAGTCCGTCCATTTCGTCGATCCGGCCTTCAACACGCGTCCCCGCTTCCGTGCCGATCAGCCACAAACGCGGCCCGATCTTGATCGTCGCGTTCTCCAGCGAGATCGCGCCCGACAAAACCGATTCGAACCCGCGTTGGATCACGGAATTGGTCAGCGTCGCCAAATCGCCCAGACCGCGGTCGGCGTCGATCAACAAAGTCCGGTTGCCGGCATCGGCCAATTTCGATGCCAATAGCGCCGCCACCGTCGACTTGCCGACTCCGCCCTTGCCGGAGCAAACCGTCACGTAGAAAGCTCTTGTCGCATTCTTCGCGGCGTTAATCGACATTCTCGCCTCCGATAAGCTTGTCGAGGCAGAGATTCGTATCGAAATTGTAAATCACTGAATTCGGCAGGCGCGAGTCGCTCAGGCAGAGCAGCGGCGGATAGTCGCCCGCAGCCAGATTCATCACGCTCCCGCAACTGTCGGTCGCGTCAAGTTGCGTCAACGCGATCGCATCGACCGCCAGCGGCTGCGCAAACTCGATGTATTTGCGGATATGCGACCAGCCCGTCGTCAGCGCCAGCGCCAAAACCGTAAACCGGTTGCCGATGCTCGCCAGTTCGTTTTCCAATGTGTCGCGGGCTGAATAGTCACCGAGCACAACGCCCGTCGTGTCGATCAGGTGATGCGCCACCGGATGCGGCTTCGCTTTGTTGTCGTTATTGTCCGCGGCCAACTCGAGTATATCTGTGAGGTTTGTAATTTCTTCTTCAGCCCCGGGACGGAAATTGTCCAGCGTCTGCAGCGTCACCTTTTGCTTGCGATGAAACACGTACTCGGTCGCAAACTTTGCCAACATCGAACTCTTGCCCGAACCGCACGGTCCGACAAAAACGATGTTCGAGCTCATCTCCGGCAGTTCGATCGACTGCGGCGCGATCACTTCCAGAATCTTCGCCAGGTTCGCGCGCGAAGGTGTCTCCTGCCGCTGCAATTGCCGGCAAATGTCCAGCGCCAATTGCGATTCGACATCGTGGCAGCGCAGCGAAAGAAAGTACTGCTTGATGTCGCCGCTCAACAATTCCGGAATCACCACGTCGAGCAGCGCCGACTCGAGTCTTTCCGAATTCGGTGCCGTCGGACCGCCGCTGACTACCCGCGAGGTCGCCGCCGCCATGTTGGCCGCTTTCGGTTGCGCCGCTTTCTTCGCCTCATAATCGCGCGCTGCCGTCACGCTGAACATCCGTGTGCCGTTGTTGCGCAATACGTCGGTCTTGAGAATCACGGCTTCTTTGCCGAATTCTTTGCGGACCAAGTCCAGCGCTGCCTGGATCGACTGTGCCTGAAAATTCTTAATTAGCATCGTATATGCTCACTGCTTCTTTTGAGAAAACTTCGATTTGAGGGAGAATCTCCGAGTACGATACCACTACTAAACCCGGCACGGCGCCTTGTAGGTAGCGATGCAACGCCATCCGCACATTCGGGCTCACCAGCAACACCGGCGAATTGCCCTCGCGGCTCATCCGCTCCGCCGCCTTGTTGATTCTCTGCGTCAGCAATTCGCCGTTAGCCGGCTGAATCACGAGCATCAATCCCTGTTTTGTGGCTTGGACATTGTCCGAAAGGAGCTTCTCGGTGCGCGGCTCAAGCGTGAACACCGTCATCGTGCCGTCGCTGCCTGCGTAGGTGTGCGTAATCGTCCGGCGCAAAGCCATCCTCACGTACTCCGTAAGAACATCCGGATCCTTCGTCTGCTGCGAATACTCCGCCAGTGACTCGAGAATGGTCACCATGTCGCGAATGCTCACCCGCTCCGAAAGCAGGTTCTGCAGCACCTTTTGCAGCGTCGATACCGGGACGATATCGCCCACGACTTCTTCCACCGCCGCCGGCGTGTCCTTCTTGACGCGCTCGACCAAGTTCTTGACGTCCTGGCGCGTGAAGATTTCCGCCGCATGCGCCTTGATCAATTCCGTCAAGTGCGTCGCCATCACCGCTGCTGGTTCGACAACCGTGTAGCCTTTCATCTCCGCCAGTTCGCGGTAATTCTGTATGATCCACTTGGCGTTCATTCCAAACGCCGGTTCTTTTGCGTTGAATCCATCGATGTCGTCATCGAGGTGCCCCGGATTGATCGCCAGCAAGTGGTCGACCATCAGTTCGTAGCGCGCGATGCTGTTGCCCTTGAGCTTGACCTCGTAGAGGTTCGGCTTCAGTTGCACGTTGTCGCGAATTCGGACTGGCGGGACGATCACACCCAGTTCCTGAGCGAGCTGGCGCCGGATTGTCGAAATGCGCTCCAACAAATCGCCGCCCTGCTGAACATCAACCAGCGGTATCAACCCGTAGCCGATTTCCAGTTCCAGCGTGTCGAGATGAAGCGACTCTTCCGCTTGTTGAGTGGGAGACTTGTGCTCTTCCGGTTCGATCCGGACTTCACCCGTCGCCGCTGCTTCTTCCTTGCGCTTCATTGATTGTGTCGTGATGTATGCCACGGCGCCGACAATGATCGCGAAAACGGTAAACGGCAAAAACGGCATGCCCGGCACGATACCCAACAGGAACACCAATCCCGATGCCACTGCCAGCGCTTTCGGCTGCAAGGTCATCTGCTTGGTCATTTCCTGGCCGAGATTCGAATCGCCCGCCGCACGCGTTACTAAAATGCCCGAAGCCGTCGCCACGATCAGCGCCGGGATCTGCGTAACCAGGCCGTCGCCGACCGATAGCAGCGTGTACCGGCGTAATGCCTCTGTAAGCGGCAAACCCTCTTGTGCCATGCCGATAATGAACCCGCCGATCACGTTGATCAGCGTAATGAGAATTCCGGCAACCGCGTCGCCGCGAACAAATTTGGACGCGCCGTCCATCGCTCCATAGAAGTCTGCTTCCTTCGTGATTTCAGAACGCCGACGGCGCGCATCATCGTCATTGATTAAACCGGCATTGAGATCGGCGTCGATCGCCATCTGCTTGCCCGGCATCGCATCGAGTGTAAATCTTGCGGCTACTTCACTGATTCTGCCCGCGCCTTTCGTGATCACCACGAACTGGATGACCACCAGGATGATAAAAATGATGAACCCGACGACGTAGTTGCCCTTCACGACAAAATTGCCGAACGAGTCAATCACTGCGCCCGCATAGCCGTCGCCCAGGATCAACCGCGTCGACGCCACGTTGAGCGACAGTCGAAACAGCGTGACCACAAGCAGCAATCCCGGAAATACCGAGAATTCCAGCGGGCGCTTCAGGTACAGAGTTGATAACAGTATGATCAGTGAGAGCGATATATTTGCAGCCAACAAAAGGTCGAGGAATCCTGTCGGTACCGGAATGATCAGCACTCCGATAATGCCGACAACTGCAACTGCCAAAAAGACGTCTGAGTATGAGCCGAACTTCTGCATCAGCTTCTACCGTTTCGCCTTTCCGTTAAGATTGTAAACGTAGGCGAGAATCTCTGCGACGGCTTTGTACAAGTCGCCCGGAATCTGCATTCCGATTTCGACCGTCTTGAACAACGCGCGCGCCAATGGCTTGTTTTCCACAATCGGAACGCCGGACTCCGCTGCGATCTTCTTAATCGCTTCCGCAATCAAGCGCTCGCCTTTGGCCAACACTGTCGGCGCTTCCATCGTGTCCGTGTCATACTTGAGCGCAACCGCGATATGCGTCGGGTTGGTGATGACCACATCCGCCTTCGGCACGTCCTGCATCATGCGCTTGCGCGCCTGATCGCGCTGGATTGCGCGAATGCGTCCCTTGATCTGTGGATTGCCTTCCGTCTGCTTTAGTTCTTCTTTGATATCTTGGAATGACATCCGCAGCCCCTTGGTGTAGCTCCATTTCTGATAGACAAAATCCAGCAGCGCGATAATCGCCAGTGCCATTAGTATCTTGAATGAAATCTTAATCGTAATCGACACCATCGCAGCCGCGATATCGCTTACCGCCATGTCGGTGAAGTCTTCCATCAGCGGAACTTCCTTTTTCACCGCGTAGTAAGCAATGACGACGATGATCGTCATCTTGAGCACGTCGCGAACCGCCACCATCATCGACTTGGCGCTCACCAGATTCTTGATCCCGCTTACCAGGTTGAGCTTGTCGAACTTCGGTTCAACCGCCTGCATCGAGAAAAGACTTCCCACCTGCAGATAGCTGATCGCCAGCGCCGTAATCGTCAACACGATGATGATCGGCGCCGTCATCTTGACAAACATCCAGCTTACTTGCAGTAAAAACCCCGGCACGGAGGCGGCGTTCAGATCGAAACTCGGCGCATTCGCGAATACCCAGACAAACATCTCGCGCCCCTCGGACGACATCAGAGGTCCCAGCGCGATCAGCGAGGCCGCCGCCGCCATCATCACCGCCACCGAACTCAGTTCCGTTGAACGCGCAACCTGGCCGCGTTCGCGCGCTTCCTTGATCCTTTTCGGGGTCGGTTGTTCTGTCCGTTCCTGGAATGATTCTTCGGCCATGACCTATCCTGCGAAACCTTTCGTTATCCGGAAGGCGTCGATACTGAGTTGACTGAAAACTTTGGTAAACATGAATTGGAAGAACGGCAGCCCTAAGGCCAGCATCACCAATCCCACGCCGATCTTGACCTGGAACCCGACGATCAAAATGTTCATCTGCGGCATCGTGCGCGCCAGAATACCGAGACAGATATCCGTGATGAATAGCGTCACCAGCACCGGGGCCGAAATCTTGATTCCGATCACGAACACCGCCGCTGTCGCGTGCATGACCGCGTCCATTGCCAGCGGGTTGAACGCGACATGCCCCAGCGGTACAACTTTGAATGATTCGAATAATGCCTGCAAAATCACATGGTGGCCGTCAATTATGAAGAATATCAATGTCGAGAGGATCAGCTTGAGCTGGCCGATGATCGGCACGCTCTCCGCCGTCGATGGGTCGATGACGTTCACCAGCGCGTAACCGATTTGGTAACCGAGCAAACCGCCGCCGAACTGCACGCCGTGGAAGATCAACTGGAACAAGAATCCAATGATCAGTCCGAACATGAATTCCTTGACGCCGACTAAAACCAGCGGCAACAAACCCGGATCAATTTGAAAGGTCTGCGTTCCCACCAGAGGAAAGAGAAACCAGCAGAACATCAACGTCAGCATGATTTTGACTTGCACCGGCACCGTGCTCTGGCCAAAAATCGGCGACGCGACAAACATCCCGCCGACCCGGAAGGTCGAGAGTATGAAAATCGTGATGTTGTCGAGTGTGAGTCCGAAAATGGCTTCTGTCTGCACGAGTTAGATTTCTCCTCTTCGCACTACCTTTAGCAAGGCATGTGCCGAAGCGGAACGGATCACTAAACCATTAACAGAAGAGGAGTTACAGCATCAGCAGACGTCGCGGATTTCTGCCCCGGGGAGTAATTTTCCAGCGCCGGGGAAAATTATTCAGCCCACCAATGTCGGAATCGATGTAAACAGTCTCGTCGTGAATCCGACCAGCATGTTGATGATCCACGGAAAGCAAATCAACAGCGCTAATCCAACGGCTATGATCTTCGGCACAAACGTCAAAGTCATTTCATTGATCTGCGTCACCGCCTGAAAAACCGAGATCGCCAATCCGACAATCAAACCCAGTATCAGCATCGGCGCCGATACCATCAGCGTCAGCACGATCGCTTCTTTACCCAATGCAATTACATATTGCGAAGTCATTCTCTATCCTCCTGCGACACCAAAGCTTTCCAGCAATGATTTGACTATCAGATACCAGCCGTCTACCATGACGAACAGCAATATCTTGAATGGCAGAGCCACCAGAACGGGCGGCAGCATCATCATGCCCATCGACATCAACACCGACGCCACGACCATATCGATTACCAAAAACGGTATGAAGATCACGAACGCAATTTGAAACGATGTCCGCAGCTCGGAAAGTATGAACCCCGGCACCACGACATGCGTTGGAATATCATCGCGCGTTTCCGGCTTTTCCAACCCGGCATATTTCACGAACAGCGCCAAATCTTTTTCGCGCGTCTGCTTCAGCATAAACTCGCGCAACGGCTTGACCCCCTTGTCAAAAAACTCCGACTGCGAGATCTCACCCTTGAGATAAGGCTGAAATGCGCTGTTATTAATCTGCGTCGCCACCGGCGACATGACAAACACCGTCATCACTAACGATATCCCCATAATTAACTGCGAAGGCGGCAACTGGTTCGTGCCCAGCGCCTGCCGCAAAAACGACATCACAATCACGATTCGTATGAACGAGGTCGTCATCACCAATATCGATGGCGCCAATGCCAGCACCGTCAATAGCAGCACGATTTGCAGCGTCGTTGACAGTCCTTTCCCGTCGGTAGTCTGACCGCCAATCGAAATCGAAACTTGCGGTATCGCTTGCGCCATTGCATCTGCCGTGCAAAGCGCCAGCAGGAATATCACAATCGCAATGATTCGCCACGACATTCTCATTGCTCGCCGCCCTTTTGCTCCAATGCCGTTCGCGGCATCAGAGATTCTTTCGCTTGTCTGAGGAACTGCCCGAACTTGGTCGCGTTGCGCGCCGGTTCTCCCATTTTCGGAGTCGGCGCCGGCGGCGCCAATTCAACATCGCACAACTTGTTGATGCCGCTTTCAGTCGCGCCCAGCAATACATGCTTCTCCCCGACCTTGACAACGTAAATAGCCTGTTTGGGAGCAAGGTGGCGTCTTTCGACGATCTTGATGAGTTCGCCGCCAGCCGGTGTCTTGCCCGTCGTGTAGCGTTTCATCAGCCACACCGAAGCGTAGATGATGATGATGATCAGTAGCAGCGCTCCGGCCAGTTGAAGCAGGGTCGGCCCTATTTCACCGCCGAGGTCCGGGACTTGCTCTTCCTGAGCAATCAGTTTGACACTGCAGAACTGAATCAGCGATCCGATGCTGAATAAAGTCCATTTCATGTTATAAGCTCTTAAGTCGGTCTTCGGGCGAGATCAAACTTGTGACCCGCAATCCAAAGTTCTCGTCTACGACGACGACTTCACCTCTCGCGATTATTTTGTTGTTCACCAATAAATCCACCGGCTCGCCGGCAAGCTTGGTCAATTCGACGACTGAGCCCGCGCCTAATTCCAATATGTCGCGGATACTCATCTCCGTCCGGCCAAGCTCGATGGCGACCGGAAGTTTAACATCAAGTAGTATTTCAATATTCTGCGGCGGTCCGGTCTGCGCTCCGCGCTGGAACCGGTCAAACTCCACCTGCTGCACCGTAGGCGCCCTCAGTCCTTCCGCCATCGACAATCCGTCCGCCTCGGCTTCCGCCTTGGCTAACTCCTCCATCATCGTGCGTTCAACTTCTTCGTCGACAGACGATGATGACGATAACTGGTCTGCGGGAATCGACTGCGGCGTCGCCTTTCCTGCCGGCCCGGCGCTCGCGCCTCCCGGCGGCGGACCGCCAAGTATCGAATCGTCATCGAGCGGAGCGCCCGGAGTAATTTCATCCGTCATCTATTCTCTCCTATTCCTCGGCCCGTCCGGACAATTGAAATCCCATCTTCCGTCCGACTATGCCGGGGCGTGCATAAAACTTCTTTCTCCCGCGCACATATATCTCCAGCGGCTCTTCGGTCCGCTGGTCAAGTTGGATCACATCACCAACCTTGAGTTTGACGAAGTCCCGCACCGTCAATGTCGCCGTTCCCAGTTGGGCGGTAACTTCCGCGCTGACTTCTTTCAAATTGTTCGTGTTATAAAGGCGATTCTGCTCGATGTCGCCCTTCTTTGATTGATCCGCCCAGGTGTTGCCCACCAGGTCTTTCATGATCGGTTCGAGCGTCACGTATGGATAGCAAATCGTCAGTAGCCCGGAGTTGCCGAGCATCTTGACCTGGAATCCAATCACGATCACCGTCTCACCCGGAGGCACAATCTGCACGAATTGCGGATTCGTCTCAAACGAGTGTTGGCGAATTTGCATCTTCACCACCGAGGCCCACGTCCGCTCCAGTTCCTTGAACACATTGCGAGAAATCTTCGCCAATACTGCTTTTTCAATACCGGTCAGTTCGCGCTCCGTCTCCATGATCCGTCCGACGCCGCCAAACATGCGGTCGATAAATAAAAATGCCAGGGTCGGATTGAAATCGATCAAACAGCGCCCTTCCAAAGGCTCCAGCGTTATCGTGAACACGTTCGATGGATTCACCAGCGACATGATCAATTCCGAATAAGTTATTTGGTCGACGCTGACAAGTTCGATATCCACCATCGCGCGCTGAATCGCCGACAGGCTCGAACCCAAGTGTCCGGCAAAGTTGTCGTGCAAATTCTCCAGCGTGCGTATTTGATCTTTGGAAACGCGATTTGGATGCTTGAAATCATACGCCACCACCGAGCGCTGCGATTCACCCTGCCGCGCCAGCTTCGGATCCATTTCCTCTGTCGTCGACACGGTCGATAACAGGGCATCAATTTCGTCTTGTGATAATATCTTCGCCACGGGTGCTGCCTTATCGTTGCCTTACTGCAATACAAAATCTGTCAAGTACACTGCTGTCGCCTGCGCCGGCGTCGTAAACCGATTGACCACGGTCAGAATCTGGCGACGCATATCATTGCGCAGCTTGATATCCGCCAGTTCGTCAACGGTCTTGGACGAAAGAATCGTGATCAGCAGATCCTTGATCTTCACCGACTTGTCCTCGAACGCCTTCAGGTCTTCCTTCGAACCCACCTCGAAACTCACGCTGCACGACAAGTATCGGGTCCCGCCGGTCTCTGCCGGATTGACCACGATACTCTCGACAGTGAAAAATTCCGCGCCGCCGCCGCCGTGTTCGCCGCCCGCGGAGGACTGCCTCTCGGCTGCTGCTTCGTGCTTTTCTACTTTTGCGGGCTCAGCTTTCACCGGCTCTGCCTTCTCAGTTTTCGCTCCCGCCGCCGCTTGCTCGGTCGGCGTGTCGGAAGCCATCATCGGCTTGAGCACCTTCAACGTCAGAAAATAGGCCGCAAGCACCGCGACCACGCCAATCAATCCGAACATTGCGACTTTCGTCAGCGTCCCCATCAATGCGGGCGACACCAGGCTCTTCTTCACAACCGTCGGTTGATCGGTGGCTTCGGTCTTCTCTTTGGTTTCCGGCATACTCTACTTCCTATGTTTCGTGAACTCTGGCGGGCTGATAGCCAATTAAGGTCGCCCGCCGATATCCAACGACTTTGTCAATAATCTCGTCCGAGTTTTCCTTGACCATGATCTTCTTGCCTGTGCTCAGGCTCACGATCGTGTCCGGAATTTCTTCGACAAATTCAATGAGATCGGCATTGATGATTATTGCCTGTCCGTTAAATCTGGTGACCTTTATCATCTTCGCCTCAACTCACTATCTCTTCAAGTTAACCAGATCATCCAGCATGTTGTCGGATGTCGTGATAACACGCGCATTCGACTGGAACCCGCGCTGCGCGATAATCATGTTGGTGAATTCCTGCGCCAAATCGACGTTCGCCGATTCTAACGCTCCTGATGATATCGTCGCCGAAACCGTCTCTCCCGCGACGCCTTCAATGCCTTCGCCCGAGTTCGCCGATGTCTGGAACAACGACTCGCCGGACTTGAGCAGACCGGCTTCGTTATTGAAATCTGCCAGCGTGATCTGCGCCAAATTGCGCGATACGCCGTTCGTGAATATGCCGATGATCAAGCCGGTCGGATCGATGGAGATCTTGTCCAGAATACCCATGCCGTAACCGTCCTGGTTTACTGCAGCAACGGTCTCAACTCCGGAAAATCCGGTCAGACCGTCGTACTTGCCCGAAGTTCCGGCAAACAGATCGATCTGCGCCAACCCGGCGCCGTTCATCGGATCGAAAATCAGTCTGTCCGCGCCGCCGTCAAATGACCAGCGCAGCAACGAGCCGTCTGCATTGAAGTCCACGGTTCCGGAGCCGCCTGCTGAAATAACTTCGCCGCCCTGAAGTGAGGTCTGCCAATACCATTTGTTCGGTTCATGTGATTTAATGAAGTTCGTCATGAGGGTGTGCGTTCCGCCGAGTGAATCAAACACCGTCAGTGAAGTTGCCTTGGCCGTGTCTTTGGTCTCAATGACCGCCACGCCTAGCTTGAGCCCGGCATCGCCCGAACTAACCGTCACACCGCCGCCGCCGAGTCCCGTAACGCCCGTCGCCAACCCTGTGGTCGGGCTCGAGGTAATTCCGAGAACTGTCGTTACCGGTGTTCCGCCAACCGAAGGAACGAACACGTCGGTCGCCGTCAATGTATGGTCGGTTCCGTTATTCACCACGAACGCCGCTGCCGGAGCCGCTCCAAAAATGCGGTTGGCAACGTCGCCCGCGACTGCGAGATTCGTCGTTACTGTGTGCGATGCGCCTGCCATCGTCCGGCGAACTTCAACTTCGCCGCCAACCAGGCTGGCATCGATACCGTCAATAATATCAATGGCGTTAACGAGATCGTTAATTGTAGAAGCCGTCGACAATCCCGTAATCGTAATCGGCGAACCGGTATCGACTGCGAGCGTCAGCGTCGCCGAAGTTACTCCGAGTGAGCCGAGCGATTCGTTACCCGTCAGCACTTGGTTATTCAAATTGTCGCCTTGATCCGTCGCAAATGTCGCATTCGCGCCGCCGCCAATCGTAATCGTGTGCGTACCACCTGCACCGTCACGGGCGACACCCGAAACCAGTGTGATCCCGTTTGTCGCAGAAATCGTATCAATCAGCGATGCGTCCGCGCGTGTCGCTGATGCATCCAGGTTATTGCCGAAGGAAACGCGCGTCGTGACTTTCGCCGGGTCCTGCTGGCCGAACGGAAGCTGAATATTGCCGACCGTCGATGTTGACGGTATCTGGCCTGATGCATCCGCCATCTTGCCCTGGACATACAATCCGTTTGATGGATTCACGAGATAACTGTTCGCGTCAAAACCGAACGCTCCTGCGCGTGTATAGAATTTTTGGTTGCCGTCGGATAAAATGAAGAAGCCATTCCCCTGGATCGCCAAATCTGAAATCTGGCCGGTCAATTCAAGACCGCCCTGCGTGAACAAGTTGTCGATCGATGCGACATTCATTCCCAATCCGAGCTGGATCGGGTTTGAACCGCCTGATACTGCGGATGGGCGTCCCGCGCCGCGCAGCGTTTGAACCAACGCTTCCTGAAACACCGAACGGCCCGATTTGAAACCGACTGTGTTGATGTTCGAAATGTTGTTGCCGATCACGTTCATGCGAACCTGATGGTTTCGTAGTCCAGCTACGCCTGCGAATAATGATGCTAACATATATCCTTTACCTCCAGAATCAGGCTTCCTCTATGGAGGGCCGGCCTGTTGTTCCTTTATTTATTATCCTACTACCACCGCATCGATGTTCGTAAAAACACCGTGCTTCATTTTTTCCGTCTCAATTGCCGTGACCACCGTGCGGCTCTTGACATTCACGAGCAGCGCCAGGTTGTCCAAAAGTACCACCGAGTCGCGCGCGCCTCTGTCGGCGACGCGATCTACGGCATCCGATAACCGGGCGCGCTTCTCCGGACTCATGTCAAGATTGCGCCGATTGATGCGATCATTCAAATGCTTGGAAAACGTCAGCCCATCAGCCGCCGGAGATTTTGCCGGTGCGCCCGGCTTTCCGACCGGCGAAATCTCGCTCGGTACCGATCCGATTCGCTGAATGGGATTGATCGAATTTGCCATGTTCATTAACCTCCGGTGACGTGGCGAACGTTCGCCAGCGGAATCATTCCACCGTTGACCAGCAAGTACGCCTGGCCCTCGATGTAGTCGACTCCGGTTACCACGCCCTTATTGAATCCCGAGGCGCTGACCGTCGCACCTTGAGCATCCTTCAAATCAACCGTATAGCCGTAGTTGCCGGCCGGCAGGTCGTTGCCGTTATTGTCTTTCCCGTTCCATTCGATGCTGTGTTCGCCGGATTGTAGTTGCGACACCTGAATCGTGCGCACCGCCGTCCCTTCGGCATCGTAGACTGTGATAATTCCCGAAAGTGCAAATCCGTTCGAACTGAAACTGATCGGCGAAGTGTAATCGCTGCTTACTGCCGTGACGCTCGCGTCGGCGGTGATCGTCTTGCCGATCAGCGAGGTCGCCATCGTGTTATTGATAGTCTGCGACAGCAGCATGTTCCACTGCGCGCTGTTCGTCATCGTTTCGTTCATGTTTTGCAGTTGTTCCAACGAGGAAAACTGCGTCATCTGCCCGATAAATTCCGTGTCGTTCATCGGTTCAAGCGGATTCTGATACTGCATCTGCGCCGTGAGCATCTTCAGGAAATCATCCTTGCCCAGAACGTCGCTTGCAATTCTCGCTTGTTCCGCCGTCTGCGGCGCCAGTATTGAACTGATTGACTGCGGTCCCATTGTTACCTCATGCCACCAAGTTGAGCGCCCCGCCGTATGCGGAGAGCTGAGTGTTTGCGATTTCGGTAAGTGCTACCGGAATGTCGTGCCCAAACTCGCGCAACGAACGTCTGGCTCCGCCGCTGCGGCCATGCGCGTTCTGTTGAAATGCGTGCTGGCGCTGTTGATCATTGTCTTGATTTACGATTACTTCAATGCTGCCCAGCTTCAACCCGGCGCGCTCAAAACTCTCGCGCAACTGCGGCAGTGAAGCCTCCACTGCGCGGCGCGCTTCCTCGCTCGAGGTTTCCAGCCGCGCGCTGACGTTGGTCGGGGTCGTTATTAACTTGACCTTGAGATTGCCCAGGTGCTCGGGCTGCAACTGCAATCTAACTTCGCCCTTCTTCAGCAGAGCCTCAATGTGCCCGCGTTTAATCTCAAGTTTGAAGCGTTCCATTCCATTCAATTCCAGACTTCTGTCAATCGGCGCTGCAGCCGGCTTTTCCAATGCTGCCATCGTGTCCGCTTTTTCGAGATTCACGTTTTGAAGCGTCGACGCCTCGCTGCGACCCGTCGAGGCCGCCAACTTGTCGAGATCGAATCCCTGCGACTTAAGCGCGATCTGTACCGGCTTGCGCATCGAAGTCTTCGCCTCTATGCGCGTGGCGATCTTGTCTTCGCGCACCCGGCTCGAACCCAATTCTGAATCATGCTTTGAATTTGAAACCGCCTGATGCTCGCCGCGCGGCAACTTCCGCACAATGCCGGGATTAATCGTCGCCATCGCGATTTGTCGCGCTGACGCTATCGGCAGCTCTACTGTCTTGACAATTTCCTGTTTCGCAACCTGCACGTCGACTGGCGTCGCGTTCTTAACTTGCGCGTCGTTCAGCTTTACCTGTACTGTCGCCTTGGTGCTCGCCGACTTGATATCTGCGGTCGCAAATGACTTCCGCATTTGCGCCTTCAAACTAATCGCCGACGGTACTGATGGCTTTGCGTCTGTCTGTCTCACCCCGTCGGTGACCGTCGGTTGACTTGCTTGCTTTGGAACTTCCCGCGCGGCAACTGCAGTGAGCGCTTCGTTCGTGATCTCCACTCGCGTGTTGATCGTTACCGGCGCGCTTTCCTGTTTTGTATTTGCGGATAGTTCGTTCTCGATTACGCGCTGCACTTGCTCGCTCAATCCCAACTCAGCATTCGGATCAACGAAATTGACCGCCTGCATCGGCATCTGATTCTGAGTAACCCGAGAGCCGTTCGCCTTTACTTGTGCGACGTCCGCTCCATCTGCTGTTTTCGCCGGTTTTGCTGACATTGCCTCGATCACCGTCGCGTCCGCGCCATTCGCAGCAGCAGCCGTTGCAGCCGCTCCCGTCTGAATCTCGCCGGTTGTCGGCGTTGCATTACCTGCCGTAAGCGCCGGATCCAACATCGCCATAGCAAGCTGCGCGGCAAGGCTCGTCTCTTCCACCTGAGTTTCGCCCTTGAGCATTTCCGCTGTCGGAACGACTACCGCCGCAGCCGCCGGCGACTCGTTCGTCGCAGCAACAGCCTGGGCAAAAACTTGCGTAAACGGATTGAGACCGTCTCCCTTAGTAGGAGCGGCCGTCTGCGCCTGCGCTTCGGTGTTCGTCGCTTTCGCGATTATGTCGAGAATTGGATTCATTGAAATTTCTAATTGCTCATCGAAATTATGTACTGCGTAATCTTTGCCGCCCGTTCCGGCGTCATTTTGCCGAGAACCTCGGACGCTTTTTGCTTCTTCATCTTGCTGATCAAGACGCTGACTTGTCCGTCTTCGAGATTCGAAAGAATCGGCACCAATTCTTCGGTGTTCATTCCTTCATATAACTTTGCCATCTGGTTGATATTGCCCTCTTCCACCGCCTTCTTGCGATCCAGCAGTGCTTCAACCTGGCTTCTTAATTGATTAAGCTCCGCCTTCTCAACGTCCATTTCCGTTCTTTGGCGTTCCAAGTCAGCCTTTTGCTCGGCGAACCAAGCGCTCTGTTGGATTGAGTCGCGAACTATGGCCGTGTCGCTCTGCGTCGGATCTTCATTTATGGTGCCATCGTAACCTTCGAATAATTCCTGATAAGGATCAGCTTTCGCTTCTTCATCGCTGCCGTCTTCGTGGCCAATGGCGGCGCTCTGGGCTTGCTCGGTCGGCGCTTCCGCATCCGTCTTTACATTGGTTGAGCTAAACACACCGAATTTGAGTGAGAAAATGACGACGGCGACCACGAACACACCGGCGCCGATCAAAATCGGCAACATCTTCGAATTCCCACCAGCCTTGGCTACCGGCGGCTGACTTTGGGGCTGTTGTTCTACTTCTTTTTCCGGCATCTTTTCTCCTCGTAATGGCGACTTGTGCCTACTTGCCGTAGAACTGCTTTGCAATACTGATGCCAACTTTACAAATGCTCCCTTAAACCATTGCGTTATCAGCCCTTTGCGATTTCGAAGAAAACTGGAGAGCAACCTCGGACAGAGGTCTATCGGAAAACTATTCCGCGTCTCCGGGAAGGAATGATTCTAATTTGGGAAATTGAAATTTAATCAACGACCTGCAGCGGCAGTCAACTGCCGCAACAACGCGTCCGGCGCAATCGTGCTGTCGCCGATCATGCCGGCAATCTCCAACGCCGGCTTGCGTGTTCCATTTTGCCACAACCCTTTTAAGAATGCGCCCGCTTCGTGCGATTCGTACCAACCGTCGCCGAACTGTTCAAAAAGATACTCGCGAATCTGCGCCGCCAGAAACCACCCCGCCAGGTATTCCGCCGATGCAAACCCTTCCAACCTCCGAAACATCATTTCGCGGTCGACATCGTTCCAATCGTAGCCGCTGACTCGCTCGGCAATATCCTCATAAACCTGCCGCAAATTCGGGGCGCCGGCATACGCCTCCTGCTCAAACAGGAAATCCGCACAATAGGACCGCAGCAACTCCAACTGCAAGTAAGCCCGTTGCCGCAGATAATTACTCAACTGCTGTTCCGGAATACCGACTTTTGTTGTGACAAATCCCGCTTCATCGTACAACCCCTCCAAACTAAACGCAAAGGCCTCCTTCAATGCTCCTTCGCCAAGCTGCGTAAACTCAAACTCCCGTTCCGTCGTGTTGCGATAAAAGAGCGCATGCCCCAATTCATGCAGTTGCGCCGATGCCGCCCACAGCCCGGCGTTATCGGGCGCTACAATTCGCACATCATCAGGAATCGATATCGCAAATGTCCCCGGCCGTTCTGTTCGGCTCGGCGAATGAACAATCATCGACTGCCAATTAGCCTCGAATCCGTCACCCAATCCGGCCAAGATCTCGCCTTCACCCTCCATCCATGTCTCGCTTGAAAAATAACTGTCGAACGAAGTCGTGCTCATCAGGAAGGCAATATCATATCCGCGCAATCGATCTGCTTTCAGACCTGCCAATTGCGGCACAACCGTAGCCGCCAAATCACGCGCCAGCGAATCCGTCCGCGCCAGGACATCGTTAGCTTGTTCTGTCAGACGCGCATAGTCAATCTGCTGCGCTTCCTGTTTCAGTGATGTAAAGTCCCCATATCCCAAATCGACTGCTACCGAATCTTCAATTACAATTTTGCTTTCGATAACCGCATTCTCCTTCTGCAATTCCGAATGCCACGCGACATACGCCTCTTGCCGCAAATCCCGGTCTCGTGCCGTCGACAAAATCTCCATCAGCCCTTCGATATTAACGTGTCTCCCGCCTACGGAAAATTTCGCGGCGCCGCGCATTTCTGACAGATACTCCCGCGGCGCTTCTGTCGCCTTCTCTATCCTGAGCGATATCAAGTAATGCCGCAATCGTCGTACTTTGCGTTCGTCCTCTGTGTCGGGTGGATAACTGTCTTCGATTTTCTGGAGTAACCGTAGGTTCGCGGTGCTAAGAATATCTGCTACCCGCGGCTCAAGCTGCCCGGTAAGCTCGACTATCTGGGATTCTGTACCCGACTTTGACCGCTTCAAAAACTCCCGCTGGGTTTCGAGCCGGCAAATCTCCCGCGCTTCGCCTCGAATCCCAATCAGCTTTTCCCACTCGCTCTGGGAAATGGCGCGCTCGTCTCGCCCACAATTTGCAAGCGTCCCGACCATCAGGGCGATCAACAGCACAGCTATTTTCGAACATCTCTTCATTGATGCTGTAACATTACGCTACTTTCCCGCAATCGTCCAAACAAAATTGTCGGCTGCAGAAAATTGAGTCCATGTCGTACAATAGATTAGAAGAATTGACAACCAGCCGACCCAGCCGTCTGTACTTTGGCGCCTATTTCTGCCGATACTTCAGTAACGCACTAAATTGTTGACAGAAACGGCATTAGTCAATATCTTGGATGAGTAACGTCTACTTCAACATTGGGCCACGCACGAGGTGAACAAATGAGCAATTTTGGCAGATGGACAATTTTATTAATTATCCTCAGCTTTAGTCTGGCTGCCGCCAAACAACGCCCGGATTTTCAGGATCCGAGCTTCTTCCGGGCGAAAGACGCCACCCCGATTTCCGACCAGGCAATCAACTATTTGGCAAAAAACCAGGTCGACGGCAAAGTTAAGATCTGGGTGTTCTTCACTGACAAAAATATCTTTAATCAGGCGCAGTTTAAGGCCGCCGCCCAGGCGGCTCAGTCCGGCTTCACCGAACGCGCCAAAGCCCGCCGCGCTAAACACGGCATTACCGAGGCCCGCTTCACCGACCTTCCAGTGAACGCGTCCTACGTCTCTCAACTCGAGAGCCTCGGCGCCAAAATTCTTAGCGCCTCCAAGTGGCTTAACGCCGCGGCTGTCGAAATCGATCTCGACCGCGTCGGCTCAGTTACTCGCACTTCCTTTGTCTCACGCGTCCAGCCGACTGCGACATTCAAACGACCGGTCGAGGAAGCCGCTTTGGAAAAAGGAAACCCGTCCGGCGATCTCAACTCCCTCGAGTCACACTCGCTGCTTTACGGCGGTTCCCTCGGCCAATTGACGCAAATCAACGTGCCGATCTGCCATGACTCCGGCTACGCCGGCCAAGGCATGATCATTGCCATGCTCGATACCGGCTTCCGCAAATCGCACAATTCGTTCGCCCAGGCCTATCTCGACGGTCGCGTATTGGCTGAACACGATTTCATTTACAACGATGGCAACGTCTCCAATGAACCGATCGACCAGTCCGACGCTTGGAGCCACGGCACCAGCACCTGGTCAACCAGTGGCGGCGCCAATCCCGGCGTCCACTACGGCCCGGCTTATCTCGCTTCATTCATCCTGTGCAAGACCGAAGATGTTCGCTCGGAAACAATTCAGGAAGAATACAATTGGGAGGCTGCCATCGAATGGTCCGACTCTATCGGCACCGACATCGTCAGCTCTTCCCTTGGTTATACCGACTGGTACGTCACCGCCAACTACAACGGCGACTTCTGCGTTACGACCATTGCCGCCGATGTTGCCGCATCTGTTGGTATCCTTGTTGTGAATTCTGCCGGTAACGCCGGCTCTGCTCCGCAAACACTCGGCGCTCCCGCCGACGCCGACAGCATTATCACCGTCGGCGCCGTCAGCTCCACAGGCACAATCGTGAGCTTCTCGTCGCGTGGTCCCACTGCTGATGGACGCATCAAACCCGAGGTCTGTGCCCAGGGTTCCGGCGTTTCTGTCGCCAGTTCAGCCGGTGATGGCGTCTACGGCAGTTCAAGCGGCACATCATTTTCTTGCCCGCTGACCGCCGGCGCCGCCGCCATCGTCTGGGGAGCAAATCCAACTTGGACAAATATGCAAGTGCGCGAAGCACTCATGACGACCGCATCCAATAACGCGAGCCCGAATAACAACTACGGCTGGGGAATTATCAACACATGGGAAGCTCTCAACTTCTCGTTCGATCCCCCGACCTTTGTTCCCGGAGACGCCGACGCCACTGGCATCATCACCATTTCTGATGCCGTCTTTCTCATTAATTACATTTTCTCCGGCGGTCCGACTCCCATCCCAACCGCATCGGGCGACGCCGACTGCAACTCCATCATAACTATCACCGACGCTGTCTATTTAATTAATTACATCTTTGGCGGTGGTAACCCTCCGGCTCTTTGCCCGTAACCACGCAATTAACGATAGAAACAATTTCAGGGATCCAACTCGGATCCCTGTTTTGTTTTGCGCCAATTCGATAACTCAAGATTCGCAGCAGAGTGGCGCTCGCAAAAAATCTCACTTCAGCAACAGCATCTTGCCCGACACTTCAGCGGTTTTTGATTTGATCTTGTAGAAATATGCTCCCGAAGGCAATGCTCGTCCGTCATGAGAACTTGCCTTCCATTCAATACTGTGCTTTCCGGGTAATTGGGTCGGCAATCTGTAGCTTTCAGCCGTCTGCCCCAGCTCGTTGTAAATATCAACATCCACTGCGCTTGTTGCAGGCAAATTGTGCTCTATCACCGTCGACGAATTGAACGGATTCGGAAAATTCTGCGTAGTCAGGAACGCTCGCGGCAGCAAATCGGCATCATCATAGACGGCTGTCGAAACCTCCCGTCCGCTCGTCACAATGTTGTTCATCCGGCGGTATGACGCCACTGCGGGCAAACCGCATTTTGTTCGTCTTACGCAATCCCGCTAAACGAAGCAAACACCAACTCATTCGCCGAAGTTATGATCATCATATCCAGAATTCCGTCGCGATCGATATCCCCATAAACCGGTATGTTTGCCTTCGACAAATATTCTTGTCCGTGCGGTCCAACATCCGGCGGCCATCCGGGCACACTTGCGCAGGACGAATTAAAGGCTTTAACTCTCTGAACCGATAGATTCCGCCCGCGCCTGCAAAACATCCAGCTTCTTCGGCACAACCTCATTTGCAGCGCCAACCGTTAAGCACAATTCCTAAGCGCCATTAAGCTGCCTTGTGTTCCACCCGGCCAATATTCCGTTGTTGACTCGAGCTGCCGCGTCATCTATCAAGTTCCAATTGTCGCTCTCCTTTTTCCGTTACGCGGTTTGATCTGCCGCGCCTGCCTGCGCAATTGCGCTGCCCCACACACAAACTTCTCCGGACAGTATCGCGCCTTCAGCCGGTGCGTGGATCACCGCCCTGATCTTTGGCGTGTTTTCCAGCGCCCGTTTAAGATTCAGTCGGCCATATCTTCAGCGCCATCAATTTTGTATGTGTTGAGACTCCAGCTATTCCTGCTTGATTATTCGTTGACTGACTTGGGCAGAACGTGCAGAATTGACATTTTGTTGATTATAGAGCCCCGAAGAAGTAGACCAAATCGTAACTACCAAAAGGGCAACGATTGCCGCAATTCTCGCTAATCCCATTTTCCCGGCCACCTCCCATAATTAAGCCGATCACGGCCGGCTCGTCCGATTCCACGATCACAATTTACGACCTCGCCTGACTTTTAGCGACTGCCTAAGCACGGTTTTCACGATCTGTCTCGTAAAACTAATCCGGAATCTTTCTCGTCGCTTCAGTCAGGATGATAGACTCATCTCCCCATTTTTCGTTTAGCTCAATTTTTCCGCGATCTTCCGCACTTGCTCTGCTAACTCATCGACTTTGCGATTCAACTCCTCCAGATCCTTCTTCCGCGCCACCTTCAGGTTCTCAATCGTCGCCTCGACGTCTTTCGAAATCCGGTCCTTGAGATCCTTGGTCGATGTTTCTGCCTTGTCCAACAACTCAAGTATCGCCTCCGAGCGTTTCGTTTTGGCGATCTCGCCTTCCTTAATCAAAGTGTCCACGATCTCTTCTGCCTTGCTCTTTGTCACTTCGAACACTCCGATCGAGGCCAACACCGTCTTCTTCAGAATATCCATCTTAAACTCTCCTCCCAGGGCGACGAAGCCCCGCAATGTCTCGATTATTGACTGCTTATTCCGTTTACCGGAAATCTCTTCAACGAATAATTGCCCCAAAACCGTCACCGTCATATCCGCGCCGCTGCGGCTGTCGACAATCGCAAACGCTTCATCGCGCCGAATGTACTGCCGCAGATCCGCGCCTGTCACAAATCGGCTTTCATCGGCGTCATACAGCAACCGGTTCGGATATCGCTTAATCGTCTTCATCTTCACCAATTATACGCTGATTTATTGTGCGGCGCACAATAAATTTCGCAAAAAAAAGGATGGCTGCCACCACAGCCATCCTACAGCAACTATTAAGGTATATCAGCTATACCTTAGCAAAACTAAGGAGCACTACATTGACAATTTCGAGCAGACGCTCGCAGACAAATGGCTTCTTGATGAACATGTCGCCGCCTGCTTTGAATCCCCGGCCCTGATCGTCCGAGGTGTCCTTGCCGGTCAAAAAGATCACGGGAATGTTCTCCGTTTGCGTGTCCCTCTTCAGCTCATTGCAAATCTCGTAGCCGTCCATTTGCGGCATCATGATGTCGAGGAAAATCATGTCGGGACGAAACGTCTTCGCCCTCTCCAAACCCATCACGGCAGAGTTCTCGGCAACGACCGTGTGTCCGGCATTGCTCAGGAACGCCTCAAGGATGTCGGTGATTTCGGGCTCATCATCGACGACAAGAATTTTCGCTTTTCTTAATGCCATATCCGCACTTCCAATTTGAAAACGGTTCCCTTAAGTTATCGGAACCCCAAACGTGTACTTTAGCGGATTCGTCGTTATAAATGAATAATGGACGGTAAGTTATCACGAATGGGTCCGGAAGCAACTGCCGGTCAGTTAAAGTAGTACTCTATCTTGCGGTCGAAAACCATATCATTCAAAGCGTTTACGGCCTTGTCCCGCGCCCGCAACGGATCAATCTCCACGATTGTCAGGACATCATCCCCCACACCAGCCCGCGCCAATACCTCGGCCCGGCACGAAGTGATTTGGCTTCTGCCCGTGAACCCGATCTCCTCCGTACCCTGACGGTCTGCGCCGGTCCGATTGCAAGTAATCGCGAAAACCCCGTTCTCCAGACACCGCGTCACCATCGCATCTTGGCAATGCGGCATCACCAGATTCGACGGATGACAAATAATATCAGCTCCCTTTAGCATCAGCGTCCGCGCCGCTTCCGGAAATCGCCAGTCAAAACAAATCATCAGCCCGATCTTGACGCCGCGAAACTCGTGCACCTGAAATCCCGAGTTGCCCGGATCAAACCAGTGTTTCTCCAGATTGAACAAATGCGTTTTGCGGTACAAATGACACTTCCCATCCGGGCAAACCATCGCGGCCGAATTGTAGACCTTGTCCTCGTCCCGCTCCGGAAAACCAAATACGATCGCCCCGTCATGCTCTCTCGCCAGACGCTTGACAAACTCAAAGCTCTCACCCGTCTCGAATTTCTCCGACAACTCAAAAGTCCGCTGCCGCGACGGCATAAAATATCCTGAAAAGCACAGCTCCGGCAGCGCCAACAAATCAAAATGATTGTTGCCGATCAGCTCCTGCACCTTGCGGCGATTAGTCTCCGGCTCGCCGAAGACTACTCTGAATTGAAGAAATCCTACTCGCATAATCGTTTGTTCGATGAGCAACAAAGGTATAATATTCTCAGGATGGATACAATCGAAAACTGCGAGTGGTTTAGCCTATGATGCGCCGCCGCGTCCTTCTCGCTCTGACTCTCTTAGTCGGTCTCATCATCCTGATTCTCGCCTATTCCGGCATCGAATCCAGCCGCGACAACATGCTGCAGTTAATCAAACAAGGCGGCGAATCGATGATGCAGGCCCTCGTCACTTCCGCCGGAAACAATCTCGCCGCCTCCGCCATCGTCGAGGAAGCCGGCGCCCAGCGATTGCTCGAAATTGGTTCCCTGCTCGGACGTTTGCTCGATTCCAATCCACGCTTAATTGATACGCTCGAATATTGGGAGCGACGCTACCAACTCAACCGCATCGATGTAATTCGTGACGACTCAATCGTCGCCGCCTCTTCATGGAGCGAAACCGCCGGCAAACCCCTCGTCTTCGAACCCGACCGCATGGCCGTTCTCGATTCCGTCATTTCCGGCGGCAATTCCGTCGCTATCGCCGCGCCCTTGCCGTCCGCGCTCCCCATCGAAGACCTCGTCTACCTCGCCGTCGCCACGCGCTCCGGCGTCTTGCTCCTCGAAGCTCCTGCCCGCAGACTGACTGACTATCAGGAATCACTCGGCATTGGCTACGTCGTCCGCCAAATGGGCGGCCAGGACGCCATTAGCTACGTCGTGCTTCAAACCGACTCCGGCATCGTCCTTGCCTCCCGCGCCATCGCCCCGATGGTCGCCATCGAGGACGACCCCTTTGTCTCCGCCGCCCTGGGCCACGAACAAACCGTCACCCGGCTCCACGATTTCGAAGGGAAAGAAGTCCTCGAAGTCGTCCGCTCGTTCAAAACCGACGTCATGCCTTCCGGTGTCTTCCGTCTCGGCATGTCGCTCGATGTCTACCACCAGCTCTACATCGACTCGCTCAAGCAACTGGGAATTCTCTCCCTCGTCCTATTCGCGCTCGGCATCGTCGGCGCCTACGCCACAACCAAGATCAAAAAGCTCCATGTCACCGAAGGCAGCCTCGAACAGCTCCGCTCCATGACCGATGAAATCGTCCAATCCCTCGAGGCCGCCGTCGTCGCCACCGACAGATCCGGCAACCTGACAATCTTCAATCCGCAGGCTGAACGCATCTTCGCCAAATCCGCCCGCGCTTTGCTGGGCCGCAGCTACAAAGAGTTGTTCCCCGCCGACGAAATCGCGCTGCAGCGCATCAAGTCCGATCCCGCCCAGGTATTTCGCGGTGAAATCGTCCTTCCCCATTCCGACTCCGAACGCCTGCACCTGCTCGTCTCAACGTCGCCCCTCTATGATCGCTCCGGCGCCTTCAACGGCGGTGTTTCGCTGGTTTATGACCTCACCGAGATGAAACGGCTCGAGGAAAGCGCCCGTTCTGCCGAAAGATTATCTGAGTTAGGTACTTTGGCCGCCGGCGTCGCTCACGAAATTCGCAACCCTCTCAACTCAATCGCCATCGCCGCCCAGCGCCTGCAACTCGAATTTACGCCCGCTGATAATATCGAAGAGTATCGCGCGTTTCTCAAAACTATCGCGAGCGAAATCGAGCGCCTCAACTCCATCATCAAGGACTTTCTGTCGCTCGCGCGCGGCGGCAAGCTCAACAAAGTTTTAGTTGATTTGAACGCCTATTTCGACGAAATAATCGCGTTGGCGAAATTGGAGACTGAGAAGAATGGTATCGCCATCATCACTAATATCGCGCCGGGTCTCTCGGCAAATATTGACAAGAACGAGATGAAGAAAGTCTTTCTCAATCTCGTCCAAAACGCAAGCCAGGCGATCACGGGTCGCGGCGAAATCCGAATTAAGGCCGGACAATCTGCCCTCGGGCGTGTACAAATAGATGTCGAGAATTCGGGCGCTCCCATTTCTCGCGAAGACAGGGACCGAATTTTCCAACCCTATTTTACGACCCGTCCGGACGGAACCGGTCTGGGTTTGGCAATTTGTCGCCGCATCCTTGCCGATCACGGCGGCACTATCGAGCTAATGGAAGGCGAACCGACGACATTTCGTATCGTCGTGTAGGAGAGAATAATGCTGACAAAGTTATGGCAACTTAAGGGTGTGTTCGTTTTGCTTGGACTCTTCGTGGCATTCGCTGCCTGCGTGAAAGAAAGAGACCCCAACGTTGACCGCAACCAAATCAAAGACGCACTCGGCGTCATCACCACCGCCATTAACTCCGGCGACCTCGGCACGCTCAACAGGTACTTCGTCCAACCAACTCCGCCCGAAACCGATCCCAATCGTCTCATCGCCCTGCTCGCAACCGACTCAACGTTCGCAATGAACAATCGCAAATTCAGCATCGACGGCAAAACCGCCACCGTCAGCTTCACCCGTTCCTCAGACCCCACCGATTCCAACTTCTCTTATCTCTACCTCATCGAAGACCACGGCTGGAAAATCAACCGCTTCGAAATTAAATGATCTCTAATTCTGCGTTGCCTTGGGGCGAGGTCCCCTCGCACGGGTTGTCAAATACACATTCCGTTGTCAAATTCACATTCCAATGTGGGTTCGACTTCAGTCGAACATCCTTCTTTGTCGTCGCGTGTCATTCCGACGAAAGCGACTGTTGAAAAAGTCGCTACCAGCCATGTGTGCGCGGTTGTCGTATAAAGGCTGCCTCACAAGTCAAGACCGACTCAGGTGCCCCACCGCGTGCGGGGGGATTGTTGCATCTCGACCACAACATATAGTCTTCGGCGCCCACTGAATTGAACTTCTGGGACAGCCTCTCCATACCTGCCGCGTCTGGACGTGCCCGACGTGGACGGCGGACGCGCACAGCTTGGGTTCTTCAACAGTCCCTTTCGTCGGAATCCAGCTTCGTAAGTCAGCCCCCCAATTCCACTCCCTCAAACCGACCTCTTCCGCTTGCTGGGTTTTGACATCTTCCACACTAACCGCCATTGATCTCACCGCACCAAACACCAAATCCCTTGACAAAAATGGACAATCCTGTTTTCTTATATTTAGATTTATTGCAACGGGGCCTGTATGGGCGGCTTAAAAAATCTCCTCCTCTGTTTGTTTGTTGGCTCAATTCAATTTCTCATTGCTTCCAGTCATCTCCAGAGTGCAACACACTACGTATCAATCAGCGGTTCGAATCTTGCCCCGTACTCATCGTGGGAGACAGCGACGCCGCGAATTTCTTTTGCCGCGCAATATTGCCTACCCGGCGACACAATTCGCATTGCCAGTGGAACATACATTGAGCCGGAGGAAGTTCTCTTGAATGGAGGGCTTTCTGTAATTGGAGCCGGAAGCGATTCCACCGAGATAAGGAACACTGGAACTCCGACAATCCAATTCAAAACGGAGACGGGCAATCTCACCGTATCTGACATTGGGTTCTCATCGGGGCCAGCATCACCGTATCCAATTGCCATTCATTTCGAATCAACGGGTAATGATACGCTTCGGGTAAACAACTGCTTGTTTGATAATTATGAAGAGGCAATTGGAAGTTGGGGTCAATTCCTTGAAATTCATAATTGTCAATTTCGCGAATGTGCAAATTCATCATCCGCTGTAATCATCTATATTGGCCTCGGATCGGGAAACGGCACAATCAGCAATTGCTCCTTCATTAACAACCGCGAGAGCTATGGACAACAGACATCAATCTATATGTTCTTCTATACCTTCGGCAAAGGCAACTTTGATGTCTCTAATAATCTTTTTCTCGGTTATCAGGAGGGTGTCAATGTTACGCTGTCGCCGGGCATCATCACGATTGAGAATAACATTTTTCTAAATAATCTTATTCCAAGTCCAAACGTATCGGCTCGCTACCTCTACCTCGGTACTCCTCTCATCTCTGTCCGCAACAATCTTTTTGAAGGCAATTGTCAGGCGGAAGTGGTTGGTGGGGACCTAGTGTGTCTTGATGTTCGGGCGTACACCGACGCCGAAATTTACAATAATATCTTTCTTGGGGTTGAGCCGGGTATTCAAATTTGGCAACACGCCTACTTTGGCACCCCGTACAGTATTACCGTTGACCACAATGCCTTTTGGCTTGATTCTCCCTATCCATCGATAATCCTCCGAGAAGGGGCTATCGGTTTTCCCAGCAACTACGATTCGCTCTTCTGCCAGAGTTATCAGAAGCTCACCGACACAAGCTCGATTCTCATCGATAGCGGACTCTGCCGCGACCCCATGTTCGTTGATACGATCAATTACCTCCTCCAAGCCGGTTCTCCCCTAATCGACGCCGGTCGCCCGAGCATTCTCGACCTTGACGGTACCCGATCAGACATCGGTCCCTTCGGCGGTCCAGAGGGACAATTCTACAGCTATCAAGACTTTCCCCCCCAAGCGCCTCAGGGCTTCGCCGGTACTGCCCAATCGAGTAGTGCGACCTTACAGTGGCTGAAAAACAGTGAATCAGATCTTTGGTACTACGCGCTCTTCAAGTCAACAACCGGAGTCATTGTCCTTGATTCGAGTCGCGTTTTGGCATACTTCATCCAGGGCGGTGATTCTCTTCTTAGCAATGCACCAAATGACTCAAGCTTTCTGTCATTCTCCGATTCAACCTTCGTCCCCGCCGTCGGCGCTCGTTACACAATCGTTGCCGTCGACAGCAATGGACTGATTTCGTCACCATCCGCCGAGGTCTACTTCGTCGGCACTGATATAAATGACGACGAAGTCACGCCACTACCCGAGAACTTTGAACTGGAACAGAACTTTCCCAACCCTTTCAATGCAAACACCGCTATCGTCTATAGTCTTCCCAACATCGGCGCCCAACCGGCCGAGGTGAGATTGATCATATACAATTCGCTTGGCCAGGAAGTCAGAACTCTCGTCAATCAACCCCAATTGCCCGGGCGCCAAGTTGCTTACTGGGATGGCTTCGACAATTCCGGCAACGCCGTCGCTTCCGGAGTCTACTTTTACAAACTCCAAATTTCCGGCGCCGACTTCATCAAATCAAAGAAAATGATCCTGATGAAGTGATTATTTACAACAATGCGGTGATTGTACTATTTCCTTTAATTCCCCTCTCGAGGGTCTGTTGAATAAGTCGAGTTGATCATTAGGATAACTTTCCAATCATGCACCGTCGTCTCGTTAAGTCGTTCCCGCGAAGGCGGGAACCCAGCAAGGCTTAACTAAAGAATCGTCTGCGCTTTCCTTGACTTCAACTTCTTCACCAGTCCTTCGAGAGGCGTGGCTCAGACGCGAGGAACGAGCGGATGAGCCTGGGTGTGTCTTTCGCCCCCCCTAAAACTTTATCCCCAACCCCGCCACGAAACTGTGCGTATCGTAATCCGACAACTGCCAAGTGAAATACACCCCGAAATTCAGCAGCGACAAAAACGGCGTCAAATTCCCGAGACTGAATCCCAATTCGCTGTATGGCCGCTTGGCTTCAAAAAAATCGCGCCCGTCATCAGGCCCTGTGCTATTATGAAAACTCGCCCACAGCGCGCCGCCATGAACACCCAGCGTAAACGGCAACAACTTGACAAGCGGAATCCCGCTCTTCTTGAACAGATACTGCCTGAATTCGTGATTGACATAAACATACGCTGCGCGGTCCCCGATGATCCGTTCATCGCCCAGCGTCATAAACGCCGCACCGTTTCCCGCAACGACTCCGTCATAGTCCGCCACACTGTACAGCGCCTGCGCCGACACATTGCGCGTCGATGCCCCCGCAAACAGGTGAATCGCCGTCATTCCCAGCCCCAACGTCCGCTGCCTCCGTTCGATCTTCGCATAGTACCTGCGATAATCAAAATCGCTCGACAGCACATCCGGCGAACTCAATTCCGCCGTTAATTTGATCGTCGTGTAACCCGGCGCCCACACGCGCTCGTCGCGCTTCTGGTTCCGCCACAGCATCCGCGAATCATATTCCAGCGAACCCGTCAGCAAGCGCAACCGCCCGGCATCAATCGACGCGTTCACCAGATAATCATCTTCTCCGTTGAAGAAACTGAAATCCGTCGAATTCGCCAGCGACCCCTGTTTTACATCGCTGACACTCGCCTCAACTTGAAAATGCTTAATCGGCACAAACTCCAGCCCGACCTTGCCGCCGCGCTGATAGAAGTATGACACCGGGTCGTACTTGAAAAACAAACTCTCGAATGTCGAATTATAAATGCCCTGGTTTGCGATCGGCCGCTGGCTGACCTCGCGCATATACTCGCCTTTGACCGCCAACTTCGCCTTGCCCGGAACTTGATAGCGCAGCCCGAATCGATATTGGGCGATCTCCGCATCGAATGCATACCCAGCCTTCGCCTGCAACAACAATCCGTGATTCGTGGCCCCAATGTCGCCCGCAAATCCGGCGTACGCTCCTTCCACCCTATTGAAGTGGAACAAATTATAAGCTTGCGGACTAAGCAACGCCGCTACACCGACTCCCACATTCAAAGCCCGCTTCCCCAGCGATTTTGGCGCGCGTTTCAGCGAATCCAGCCGCTGGTATCCGCGCAGTTCCTGCAATGACAATGGAATCGTCTGTCCCGCTACCCAGGTCGTCGAGTCAAATTTGTCCGCAGTCGGCGCTACCTCGAACAGATATTCGTCGAACGTGCCCTCCTTATGCCCCGTCTCAAACGAGTAATCAAATAGCGATGCCGCCACCTCGAAACCGATCTTGTCTGGAAATCCCGGAAACTTAACTTCCACATCCGCCGTAAATCGCAACTCTATCGGCATCCAATATTGATTTTCGAATTGCGCCACTCGCTGTCGGTACCGCAGATTCTTCACAAACGGCAACCGCACGCCCTTGTTAAATCCCAGGTCAACATCGACAACATCGAAACTCGAATCCGCGATAAAAACATATCCCGCAACCAGCGCATCCGCCTGGTTTTTTGGCTCCGCTTCCAGCTTGTATACCTTGTGATTGTCCATCGATGTCGAATCCAGCAGATAGTAATTGTAGTACCCCAGCGCATCTTCCGCAACCGGCGACACCACCGAATAGCTCCCGATCTCAAGCCGGTTCTTGTTGAAATTCAACAGCTCGCCGATCGAAACGAGATTGTCCGCCGACTCCATATTCGCCGACTGTTTGCGCGCCGTGATGATTTCTTTGTAGTTGTCCGGTCGTTCCCAAAATGACTGCGCCTGCGTCTCGGTTATTACCATGATTTTCGAGCTGTCTTCCTTGCTCAAATCGCGCACCACCATTTTGGTATAGGAATTATATTTGTAATCGCCCAGCCGTTCGAGAATCTCTTTCTTCCGCGCAATTGCTTCGATAATTATCTCCTGCGCGCGATCATATTGCCGGTCGTACACCACTTGCGTCTGCCCGATGATAACCGACTTCAACAGCCGCATGTCCCGCGTCGCAACGCCGTCGACCACATCGACCGTATCAATCGTCGAGAAATATCCGATATGACTGACCTTTACGATCTGCTGCCCGTTGCCGCAGACGATCCGAAAACTGCCGTCGCTATTCGCCGATGTCGACTTGCCCGTCCCGACTACCTGCACCGTCGCAAAAGCAATCGCCTCGCCCGTTTCCTTATCGAATATCCGCCCGCTGATCGCCGCCGCATTCGCAGTATTTGAAAATGCAAAAATGAATGACAATGCCGCCAATGCGAAAACTGCTATCTTCCTCAAATCCCAGACTCCTCTATTTCCATCACAGACGCTTCACCCTACGCAACATCCGTGCCAAGTCGCTCGGACCGCGAGTTTGCTCGCTTTCCTCGCCACCCAAGATACGAAATTGCGCTGCCTTGTTTGATCCGATTGTGAATTTTGCCGCAAAAATGTGCGCCCGCCTCTTCCCTCCGATAGACCTTGCCGTCGCCGCCATTCTTTGCGTATCTTGTGCGCATGGCATTTTACGGTGACGACATCGTCGAGCGCGTCCGCGAGGCATCCGACATTGTCGACATAATTTCCGGCTACCTCCCGCTCAAACGCAAGGGCCGCAACTACTGGGCGCGTTGCCCCTTTCATCAGGAAAAAACCGCTTCGTTCTCCGTCTCGCCCGACAAGCAAATCTTCCACTGCTTCGGTTGCCACAAGGGCGGCAACGTCTTTTCCTTCATCATCGAATACGAAAAGCTCCCTTTCCCCGAAGCTCTCAAAATGCTCGCCGCCAAAGCCAACATCACTTTGCCGGAAAAAAACGAGCAGCGCGAATCCCGCGAGTTCGACCAAATCTATTTCGCCCACGAAATCGCGATGAAGTTTTTCCAGGAACACCTGCGCGAGTCAAAAAAATCACTCGAGTATCTCAAGTCGCGCAAACTAACCGAAGCCACTATCGACAAATTCAAAATCGGTTACGCACCCGATTCGTGGGAGGCTTTCCTCACCTACGCCAAAACCAAATCGTTGACCGAACAGGATCTCGAAAAAGCCGGATTGGTTATCAAAAAAGACAACGGCGGCTATTATGACCGCTTTCGCGACCGCCTGACTTTCACGATTTTCAACACCGCGCAAAAACCGATTGCCTTTGGCGCGCGCACTTTCAACCCGACCGACCAGGCCAAGTATATCAACTCCCCCGAAACGCCGCTCTATCACAAAGCCGGCGTCCTCTACGGCCTGTCGCATTCGCGTGGAGATATCCGCCGCGCTGAGGAAGCCGTCGTCGTCGAAGGCTACTTCGATTTCCTTTCGCTCTACCAAGTCGGCATCACCAACGTCGTCGCCAGTTCCGGAACGGCATTTACTCCCGATCAAGCGCGCCTACTCGGCCGCTCCGCCGGCAGCATTATCCTGATGTTCGATGCCGACTCCGCCGGTCAGCAGGCTGCCATTCGTTCTCTTGACTATCTCTTTGAAGCCGGCCTCGATGTCAAAGTCGTCAAACTCCCTGCTGGCGAGGACCCCGACTCGCTGGCGCGTAAAGGCGGCAAAGAAGCCGTCGACGCCCAGCTCGCCAAAGCCAAGTCCTATGTCGAATATTCAATCTCAACCCTGCCCGATCGCTTCGAAAAACTCTCGCTCAACGACAAGGACCGCGCCATCAAACGCCTGGCAACTCTTGCCGGCCGCATCGAAGATGAAATCCGCCGCGAGCTTTTCCTGCAAGAAATCTCCAAGTGGTACAACATCGGCATCGATCTCGTCCGCCGCGGCGTGCGTATCGAATCGCGCCTTCCCGCCGTCAAACCGCGTGGAACCACCGGCTCCCCGCTCGACCGCGATCTCTTGGCGCTTTTGCTGCAACGCCCCGAGTTGATCGACTCCGCCGCCGAAAAAGTCTCGCCGACCGATTTCGATGAACCGGACCTTGCTGACATCTACAGTCTGATTCTGCTTTTGCGGGAGGAAGAGCAATCACTGTCTCCCTCACAATTAATTGACAAAGTCGATGGCGCCAGCCGGAAAGAAACGATCGCCGCGCTTGCCGCTCACGACTTCCATGGCAGCGACCTCAATACGGTCTACACCGATCTCGTCAACGGTTTCCACAGACGCCACCGGCTCAAACGGATGAACGAACTCAGGCGCTTGCTCAGCGATGCCGAGAAAGACAACGACGCCGATCAAATTAATTTCTACATGAATGAGATTAAGCAACTGCGCCAGGAGGTTTGATGCTCCCTACGGTTTCAGCTTCACTACCGTGACGCCCCAACTCCCTTCGTTCCATTCGCCCAATTGGAACGACTCTACCATCTTGTTCTTCGCCAGATATTCGCGCACCATGCGTCGCAGCGCTCCCGTCCCTTTGCCGTGTACGATTCGTACCGACGGCAAATGCGTCAGAGCGATCTCATCGAAATATTTGTCCAACACGTCGCGTGCTTCTTCAACCGTCAACCCGCGCAACGAAATCTCCATCTGCACGTCATCCTTGTACGGCTGATAATTCACGCCCTGCGGTATTTCCGGCTTCGCTTCATTCTCCCCGATCTTGCGCAAATCCGCCAGATCCATTGTGTAGACAATCCGCCCGATTCTCACCTTTCCGCGCTTGCCGTCCGGAAAAATCTCCAGCAATTCGCCATCGGTTCGCAGTCTCTCGATAAATACCTTGTCGCCTTCAACCGGAGGCGCTCCCGCCGGTTGCTTTGGCACAAGTGCGTCCGCCCGTTCGGCCAGCTCGCTGCGAAATTCTTCGATCGTCTTGCGCGCCCGCTTGACGTCGCCCTTCGTCGCTTGCGGCTCGCGCATTTCCACCATCAGCGCTTCCATCTTCCGCCGCGTTTCTTCCACCAGCTTGTTCGCTTCTTCCAATCCTTCGCGCAGAAGTTGCTTTTCCTTCTTATCGATTTCCGACTGCTGCGATTTGCGCGCGATGTCCTCCTCTTCGGCCCTTTGCAGCTTCACCCGCAATTGCTCCCGCGCGGCATCCGTTGCCATCAGCTCCGCTTCCAACCGCGAAATCAAATCCGCCAGCGACCGTTCCTGCGTCCCCACAAGTTCGCCGGCGCGCGCCAAAATCTCCGGCGGCATTCCCAGTCGTGATGCCACTTCCAGCGCATAGCTCGATCCCGGCAGCCCGGTCCGGAACTTGTATGTCGGTTGAAACGTCTCGCGGTTGAATTCCATCGAGGCGTTCTCCACCTTCTTGTTCGTTTCCGCTATCGCCTTGAGCGCCGAATAGTGCGTCGTCACAATGCACTTCGCCCCCGACACGGCGACAAATTCGATAACCGCTTCCGCCAGCGCC